>JBGSPX010000032.1:0-38804 GCA_041738345.1 Proteocatella sp. | reverse complement strand
GCCTTCTTTTACAAGTTCTGCCACTGAGTCTTTAGCTAGTTTTGCTGAAATATTATCTATTTTAGCATCTTTAGTGTCTGCCTTAAGCTCTACGACGATTCCATTTTTTTCGTTAGCGTTTTTCTTAGCTTCTTCCTGTGCCTTTTTAATCGCGTCTGAAACAGTGTCTTTTGATACGGCTATGTTTGCCGTCTTACCAGTTACTGTTGCCGATACTTCAGTAGATACTTTTGTAGGAGCTTCAGGTGTTGTTTTAGCTGGAGTATTAGGTGTTGCTGCTCCACCTCCACTTGATGACCCGCCATCAGTTGGATTAGATGGTTTGTTTGGTTTATTAGGATTTGTTGGTTCTGTTGGTTTTCCTGCTGCTTTTACTATATTAAGTTCTTTACAAGCATTTTTAACAACTGGTCCTCTCATGCCCATTTCCATTTTTAATTCCTTGTCTGCCGTAAATGAATATATCTTCATCACCATTGGAATTGGTGGCATTACTGGTATGTGATCTTCTCCTGGTATCATTGGTCCTGGATCTGGCATTGGTGGCATTCCTGGCATTTGAACAACAGCAGATTTTAACGCCCCACCTTTTGGAGCTGTAGTTATATCCATTCCTGTAGCTTCAAATTTAAATATTTCTTCAGCTTCCGCAACTCTCATAAACACCATTGCTGCCTGACCTGACTTTATATCTAATACTCCCCCAGTTATTGAGAATTTCTTAGGTTCTCCACTCATTGCCCCCATTGAAATTCCTGTAGATTCTCTATTTGCTGAATTATGGATTGTAAGTTTTCCACCTGTCATAGAGAAGTTACCTTCTTGAACCATAATTCCGTTATATTCGTCTAGCGTTGTAAGGTCGCCACCTGTTATGTCAATATCTCCAAGCACAACTAGGCTTCCTCCATCGCCTTTACCTATTACTGTTTTTCCCCCACTCATTAAAAAATCGCCATATGAATTTATGGTAGCATTAATGCTATCTGAACCTATAGTTCCCCCTTTTATTTCAATGCCTACTGCATCTATTCCTCTTTTAGCTTCACCTTTCATAATAAGGCTTCCACTTTGCATCACAAGTTTACCTGTAGTCGTAAGCACTTTTGTAGTTGATATATTCCTTGTGTTAGGAATAGCTGTAAGCAGTCCATCTCCTGTGATTGTAAGTGACCCACTTGCTTCTGGAAGTAAAGGTCCATTTTGAATTATACCTTGAGATATTGAGCTTTTAAAGCCTGTTATCTTATTGTAACCTTTTAGGGTTAAAGTTACATGCTCACCTTTTGGAAGGGTTATTGCATCAGTATTTTCAGTCCCTGTAAGCCCTTTCATTATAAGATTTTCTAGTGTTAGTGTTTTTGATGCATTATCCCAGTGATATCCATCCTTCGCAAGCTCGCCCTTATTTTCAGCTGCAGTGCTAAAATCTAGTGGCTCATGCATCTCATTTATACGCTTACCTTCATTTGTGAATAATACCTTGATACTGCCTCCACCTATTTGAGTAACAGCCACTATGCCATTTCCCTTTAGATTTAAACTGTCATAAACCCAGTTATTTAATTCTGCATCATTTACATCTCTTCTTAAATAAAGCGTTCCATTATTTATTATGTCACCATGACTTGTAAATTCTTCTGCATCTAGAAAAGCTACCGGTTCTACAGTAAGTTTAGAACCTTCGTTTACGGTAAATTCCTTATAGTATTCATCATCAACAAATGATACATTTCCATAAGTCGTCGCATATCTTAAAGCTCCATTAGGATGATCTTGATATTTAATTACAAGTGAATTTAACTTTCCTGTAAAGCCGTCCATGTTAAATTCAGTTTCATAAACAATTGGTATTTTACCTTTTACAGTAAGATTTCCACTGCCTGTAAGATTAAGTTTATTTATATTAATTCCAGAACCATTTCCATATGGATTTTCAAGCGTGTTATTTCCAATTACATTAAGCGTAATTGGCACATCTGCTCCCTCTAAAGATATAGCTGGCCTTCTAATTTCGTCATTTTTGATTTTTATATCAGCATTATCCATAGTAAGGGTTCCAGATGTTACCTCTCCTCTTGAATCTAGTATAGGCTCCCACTTTATAAACCCGCTGCCGCAGCTATACTCTCCCGCACTAAACTTTGAAAGTCCAAGCCCTTCATTTTCATCAAAGGCAAGTCGTCCATTTTGGGGATTTATAGGATTTCCAGCTAAAATAACCCTTCCACTTCCTTCAGTGCTTATATTCATATTAGGAATATCTGCTCCATAGCTTGGGTCTTCAAATATTAGTCCCCCTCTTACTATTATACTTCCTCTACTATCTATTAATGATGAATCATCGCTAGCTCTATCTATTACGATAAAAGCTACTTCTTCATCTATTATAAGCTTCGCATTTTCACCAATAATCATTTTGTTGACTACCATATAATCCAGACTATTTCCTGCAGAATATGTTTTCTTCAATTCAAACTCAGCATTTGGTTCAAGCGTTATATTCGAATTTCGAGGAAGGTCTCCATATAGCGTTGTACTTCCCTTAAATAGCATATCTACCTCTATTTCAGGTAAATCAAACGGCATAGGGGCACTTTGCTCTATAGTAGCATTATTTAGTTCTATTATAGGATTCCCGCCTGAAATTGCTGGTATGAATAGTACATATCCGCTTCCCGCTTTGTACTGCATTTTCTTACCAGGAAGTCCCCCTATAAGCGAAAGGCTTCTATTTGAAATATCTCCCCCATAAGTAGCACCCGCTTCAAGTGTCATCCCATCAGGAAGCACAAGTTCTCCTGCTATTTTGACCTTAATTATAGGCAGTTCTGTTCCGTCAGCTCTGTTATATGGCCACACTGGAACTCCTGTAAATTCAAATTCTTCTCCTGGGGTTTCTGAAGAAAACCCATCGCATAACCAGCGGTCTATATTTACCTCTACATTTAGCGCTGCGCCTGTAGTGGTCGCCGTTTCCTCTATTGTTCCATTGATTTTCATCGGAAGCTGTGCTCTAACTGCTTCTTCTGTCATACCTACTGATGCAGTTATATTCTGTTTATCTGCTGGAATTTCAAACGAAGTATACTTTGGTCCATTTTGATAAGCAAATACAGTCCCTACACCCATTTGAAGTATAAGGCATAAACTTAACATTATTGAAAAAATCTTTTTTGCAATATTTGATTGCATATTTTCTCCTCCTATTTTTTAATTTAATTCGCTTGTCTTTTGATATTGCTGTCTACAGAGGTGTATTTTAGCTGTTCATACATAAAACAGACCTCTTTAATAAGCTCCAAGCTTTTTGTGCCCACATCTCTAAGCGATGAAAGCTGTGCAGGAGAGCTCTCCATCATCCGACAAAGCTCCTCCATTGTTTCAACGCCATTTCTCCTAAGCGCAAAGGATGCGCGCCTAAGTTCTGTGTGTTTTAATGAAGTTTGCTCCTCACATAATGCAAAAAATTGCTTTATCTCCAAATCGTGCCCTCCTTTCACCGTGCATAACAAGCCTTTTGTACTGTCAATACTATTTTACTCCCTTAAAAATTTTTTTCCAGTCCGAAAACTGTAGGTTTGCTTATCAAAATTCGTACTTGACAAATATATTTTTTTGAGATATGTAAAATTTGTTTTGAAGTAAATTTTTTTTTGCTATATAATGTATATATATTTCAAAAGGAGATTTTTCATGCCATTATTATTGATTATTTTATCTATCACTACTGTGCAGCTTCCTGCTATAGTGCTTAGATATCTACCTTTTTCTAAGGTCATAGGACGCAAGGAAAAAAATAAATTATTTCTTTGCTATGGAATTTGCTTTGTATTTCAATGCCTATTTTTATATTTTTTTATAAGGCACAAATATCCTAATATATCCCCACTTACCTATAAGCGTTTATTATTCCTATTATCCACTACTTATGTATTTTTCAATATCATTATAATCAAAGGAATGCTTTTTAAACATATTTTTATATATGGAATGCAGGGCGGTTATTCTCTCTTTATCCATTCTATTGCTGCTATCTTTGTAGGTTCATTAAGTCCTGATATCCCAATCCATCTTGAGTTTTTATTTCAAACACTTATTTATTTGACTGTAATTACAATTATCACAATTCCACTTTGGAGATTAATTAGAAATTCTATTGTATTCACCAGTTCTGCATCTAATGAATACTACTGGAATATAATATGGCTTATTCCTGCACTAGCAATATATAGTGACTCTGTCGTTACTATGAATAATCAGTGGCTAAATAGTTCTGCACAAATTATTTCTAGGATTATGACCACGATATCCTTAGTTGTATCTTGGAGATGGATTAGTCTTGATTTGGAAGCCCTCGAAAACACTATATACCTCAAAAACATCAATAAAGTTTTGAATTTGCAAACCGAAGGGCTTATTTCTCAAGCCCATCTATTAAAGGAATCTGAAAACCATATCAAAATTTGTAAGCACGATATGAGGCACAATCTTCATATCATAAGCTCGCTTATCGAGGATAATAAATTAGACGAAGCTCAGTCCTATATAAATACTTTGGATTCTAGTTGGAAGGCTACTAAGCCCATTATTTATTGCGAAAACACGATAATAAATTCTGCGTTTCTTGTCTATATGACAAAAGCAAAGGAAAAAAGTATACTCGTCGAAACGGAATTAAATGTCCCTGAGCAAATCTATTGGAATAGTAATGATATCGCCATACTAATAGCTAATGCTTTTGAAAATGCGATTAACGCAAGTTTCAAGGAACCTGTTGAAAATAGGGAAATTCAGATAAGCGCTCGTTCTTACGACAACAATTTAGCTATAGTAATAAAAAATCGTTTCAGCGGAAAAATACTTATGAACAAAGATGGCTTCCCTACTACAAATGAGGTTGGGCATGGCTTTGGAATTCAATCCATACTTTCTATCGTAAATAAATATAGTGCCTATGCAAATTGTATTAATGAAAATGGCTGGTTTACTATGACGTTTTTGTTTACAAATTTATATGCGGATTAAACAAAATTAAAAATTTATGCAAAAGGACAGTGAGAATTTTTAATTTTCGCTGTCCTTTTTATGTTTATCATTGATTTGGTACTATTTACTTTCTAAAAACTCTATATATCTTCTTAAAACTGCACTTACCTGTGCTCTTGTTGCTACACCTTTTTCATCTGATTGTAGCTTTGGAGGGTTTACTCCTGCAAATTTTGAGTAATTTGCGATTATCGCGGCCATTTGGTCACGTGTTATTGGAGTATTTGGCGAGAATTTATCTGATGCTGTCCCACTTATTATATTATTCTTATTTGCCCACTCTACATATTGTGCATAGTATGCCCCTGTTTTTACATCTGCAAATTTACTGCTATCTAGACCGCTTACATCTGCATTTGCCAGTCTTCCAAGTACCGTTACAAACATTCCTCTTGTCATTGGCATATTAGGTGAGAATTTATCTGCTGCAGTACCTCCAAATAGTCCTCTTTGGGTAACAAACGCTATATCGTCCTTTGCCCAATGGTTTACTATATCAGTAAATACTGGCACTTGTAAAACCGAGTCTTCTAACGCGCGTTTTCCTACGCCTATTTTTGAAAAATGGCTTGTTTCAAAAACTATACTTCTTTTTTGTGCATCATATTTTGAGCTTGGAATTTCAACCACTTTACCGTTAGCATCAATGTAATATGCTATTATATTTTCAGCTTTTTCATTTTCGCCTAGAGTGTATAGAATTTCAATATAAACCTTACCTTTTCCAAAATCCGTTATCTGTTTTCCATTTACGCCTACTACTGTAAAATCATAAACTGGACGGTTTCCAATCACCGCCTTAGCCTCTGTTGAAAGTGATTTTTCATCTACTTTTTTAACAGCTAACATAGCATCTGCTCCAATTTGTGTTTGAACTGTCTTAAGTGCCTCAAGGTCAAGTTTGAGTGTTTCATGTCCTATGTTTAATTTAAACTCTTTAGTATTTTCTTTTACTAATTTCTCTACTAATACTTTTGGAAGATTTGGCGTTTGCTTAGTCGAAGAATTTGTATCCTCAGTGGTTTCACCGCCACCTCCACCTGAAGTTCCACCATTTCCAGAGTTTCCACCGTTTCCGTTATTACCACCATTATCTGCTGGTTTTGCAAAGGTTAATAATCCCTTAGCTGCTCCTGAAAGTGTTGATATTTCATGGTTTTCATTTGATACACTTAGGACTCCATTTCCAGAAACCAAACTCCAATAAGTATATCCATATCCAACTTCAGTACCTGTAACGGATGCTATTTTCATTCCTGTTGGAAGTCCCGGTAGTGATACTACTTCACTCTGCGTTTTTGCACCAGTCTTATCTACTATGCAAAATGGAGCCATTGTTGCATTTGTTATCAGCTTACTATTTTCATCAATCGTAAGTTTTCCATCAATTATATATACACCATACTCACAACCTACATTAAGTGTTGAACCTCCTGTGATTTTAAGTTCTGATAAAAATAGACCCACACCGCCATCTGTTTTTGCATTAAGTGTAGCGCCATCTACTAGGTTTACTTTATCTGTATAAATTGCACTATCCATATCTGACTTTATATCTAGCACAGTATCTTTTCCAATTACATTTATAGTGCCTCCTGAGCCTCCACTTCCTCCTATAGCTAATCTTCCGTTAAGCTTTACTTTTGCTCCATCTTTAACAGTTATAGCATCAGTATCTACTGCTCCACTTATATCACCATTTATAGTAAGTACTCCTTTTCCTATAAATACTGGGTTTATAGCGTATCCGGTTGACGAGTTAATCGACCCATTAATGTCACTATCTTCCGCTGTACTTATTACAACTTCCTTATTTGGAAGGTCTATACTTCCTGTAAGCAGTACATTCTTTAGTTCAAGCATCCAGATTTCTGTACCTTCTTTTTCTTCTTTTGTCCAAGTATAGCCCTTATTATCTGCTGTAGTTACCTCAGTATCTCTAAGATTTAAATCCTCATTTATCTCTACCACGGATTTTCCTGTATTTGTATAGGAATCCCAAGATTCTGGTTTCCCACTATTATAGGTTTTTACTACTCTTACAGATCCTCCCCCCTTAAGGTTAAGCGCTTTAATTTGCGCTATAGTCGTTCCCATTGGAAGGAATATATGAGAATCATTTACAATAGATGCTCCATTTTCTATTACAAGGTCATTTAAAGAGCCTTCTTCTATTTGTAAAAATCCTTGTCCTAAAAGCTTCAGTTCTGAGCCTGATTTTAGAACTACTTTCTGATTTTCTCTAACTACTAATCCTTCTGGATAAGCTACTTCACATCCGCCCTCTATTATCACATCAACTGGTTCGTCTGGAAGTATAAGAAGATTATTATCTGCTTCCAAATTAATCCCATGTAATGTAATAGATGCATTTTCATTTCCTTCACTTGGATTAAAACGCATATAGCCATCATTTTTTTTGTAATAAGTAGGTTCTGTAGGCATATTGGTTTTAAAATCAATATCGCCTGCAATCTTCCCCTTATCTTCATAAAGTGTATCTCCAAATAATTGCACCGCTTTACTGCCTAACATAAGGGTTCCATTATTAGTTATATTAAGAGCTTTAAGCTGTTCTACACTAATGCCGTCGTTGACTTTAATTGTCCCATTATTTATTAAACTTGCTCCTTCAGCGGCTGAAAGAGGTCCATTTTTATCATATTCTGCACCAAAGTCGGCTGTAATATTTTCTAGTATAGTAACTGTGCCATAAACTGTATGTGGCCATTTATCTGAACCAAGCACTCCTCTTACAATAGCATTTAAGCTTGCGGTCGGGTCAACTTCAACACCTATTCTTGTAGATATAAATGGATTTTCTCCATTAGTATCTACTTCTGCATTTCCTTTTACATATAAATTCCCACATCTGATTGCAAAATTCTCAAAGTATGATTCATCATCAGGTCTCACAGAAATATTGAGTTTGGCATTATCATTTATGATAACATCTTCATAATATCCTCCAACAACTCCCCACTTTGCACCTTTTGAATTTAATACTACATTGTCTTGAATAGTCACATATCCCATTTCTGCTCTTACTCCACATAAAGAGGATTCCATATCAATTGTCCCATCCCCTTTAAGGATAATTTTAGGACTACTATTACTACTATTAATTGCATTTCGAGGTGCTTTTAAATTATTTTTTCCTTCTAAAGTAATATCTAATTTTCCAAATATATTAATCGCATCTATGTCGCCTGTCCCTGCTATATCAACGTTAGCATCATTGAGCGTAACTAGATACGGGTTACCTAATTGCGTAGGCCAAGTTATAAGTATATATCCATTTCCTGCCTTATATATCACCTGTTTTCCATCTGCTATATAGTCAGATTGAGGGATATTTATGCCTGTCGCGCTGACATCGCCTCCATATGTTGCCTCTTTCCCATTTACTATGATTTTATCTCCAGAGCCAAACAATGCTAGCTGATCTGATACGGACTTACTAAAATCAAGCTCTATAGCCGCCCCTGTAGTTACCGCCTGTTTTAGCCCTGAAAAAACTATCTCTTGAGAGGTTTCCTCAAATGAGATGTTTTCCTGCGCATATACTGTTGGCAGCCCTATTTGGCAAAGCAAAGTTGCCGATAACGCTAGTGCCCCTATTTTTTTTCTAATTTTGTAATGCACCTTAATTCCTCCTTTTTTAAATAAATCGTTCTTGTCAATACTAGTTTACTACTTTATTAAAATTTTTCCAGTCCGAAAACGGCAAAGTATTTTTACAAAATTCGTACTTGACAAATTGACATTACAGTGTTTTTAGATTATAATTAAAAAAAATAAAAGGAGATGATAGGAGTTTTTATGGAAAATTTACAAATTGCAGTATGCGAGGATAGCATAGATGAGCAGGACAGGATTTTATACATACTTGAAAATAGCAATTTCACTGTAGAAATCACAGTATTTAATTGCGGCGAGGAGCTTTTGGGAAATTATATTGCGGGAAAATTTGACCTTATCTTTATGGATATTTACATGACAGGAATATCTGGTGTGGAAACTGTAACTCAAATTCGTAAACTTGATGAGAATGTACCTATTGCATTTACAACTACGAGCACTGACCACACGCTGGAAAGTTACAGACTTAATGCGCTTAAATATATTGAAAAGCCGGTAAAAGAAAGAGCCGTATATGAGCTTTTGGAATTAGCTCAGCTTAGAAAAAAAAATGCCCCTCATCTTACCCTTAAAATACGAGGCAAAGAGGTAGCAATTCAATTTGAAAAAATTGTGCATATCGAACAAAAATCTCACAATATATTTTTACTTTTGACAGGCGGCGAGATTATAAAAGCAAATGAAAGGCTTGAGCATATTGAATCTCAGTTTGAAGGTCGAGATTTTTTCAGATGCCACAAAAGTTTTTTGGTCAATCTTTCTTATGTCAAAAATTTGGATAAAGAACTTATGGTATTTATAATGAAGGAAGGCAAAAACGTTCACATCAGAAGAGATAGTATGGTAATTGCAAGAAAAGCTTTTGAAACCTACCTATTTAAAATGTCTAGAAGTTCTCTTAAATAAAAAATACGAAAACCTTAGGTTTTAGATTTGCTTTATTTTTCTAATTATTTTTCGTTTTAGTGATATGAATTCCTCGGTAAGCAAGATTTCTTCATTTCGCTCTTCATAATATGGTACTACAAATTCTTCTGTTATATGCCCCACGGGGCCTTCCATCACATAGATTTTATCAGAAAGCAGTATCGCTTCATCTATATCGTGAGTTATAAAAAATGTAGTCGTATTATGAATTTTAGAAACCTTTTTGTACCACTGGTGCATTGAAGTTTTGGTAATTGTATCAAGCGCACTAAAGGGTTCGTCAAGTAGCATCAGTTTGTCTGAGTAAAGATAAGCTCTTAAAAAAGCGGCTCTTTGTCTCATTCCACCTGAAAGCTGACTTGGATATTTTTGCTCACAGCCCTCAAGTCCAAACTCCGACATATATTCTGAGGCTTTTTCTCTAGATGTCTTTTTATCCATACCCTTGAGCCTTAACGGCACGCTTACATTATCTATTATTTTCATAAATGGAAGCAGTAAATCCTTCTGCTGCATATAGCTTACTTGACCCGGAATCATCGTAATATCCTTACCATCTAGCATAACTTTTCCTGAAGAAGGGCTTTCAAGCCCTGACATTATATTAAACAGTGTAGTTTTTCCAATCCCACTTGGCCCTAAAAGGGAAACGAGTTCCCCTTTTTCCAAGCTCACACTTACATTTTCTATTATCGACTCTTCTTCATAGGTCTTACTTATATTTTGTGCTTCAAAAAAAGCCATACTCTGCTCCAATTCTATTTCAAAAATTCATTTGTAAAACCTTTTTTCCCTAGTTCTTTAGGAATAAGTTCCTGCGAATACATCCACTGATAAAATGCACTCCATCTAGCTTCATCTATAATTCCCCACTGAGATTTTTCAGCCTTATACTGAGCTGATAGAAATTCTTGACTCTTTGTCACAAGGTCTTTTGAAAGCTCTGGCACATGTTTTACAAGAATATCGGCCGCTTCAGTTGGATTTTCTATAGCAAATTCATAACCCTTTGCTGTAGCCTTCATAAAAGCTTTTGCGGCTTCTGGATTTGTCTTTAGGAATTCATCATTTGCTACAATTACTGGGGTATAAAAATCAAGCACTGGCGATTTTTCAGCAAATGGAAGATAATTATACTCTATTCCTTCAAGCTCTGCCATCATAACATCCCAGCCTTCATAAACCCAAACTGCATCTACATCGGTCTGCATAAGCGAAAGGGCATCCGCGCCTGGATGTGGCACCATATTCAGCTTCTCATAATCTGCCCCAGAATCTGTCATAACCTGTTTTAGTACAGCTTTTTCGGATGGCATATCCCAAGTTGCATAGGTTTTCCCCTCTAGTTTTGAAAAGTCATCTATCCCTTTTTCTTTCATCGATATTATTCCTGAGGTGTTGTGGTCTATAACTGAAGCTACTGCGGTTACTGGAATTGGATTTTCTGAAGTAAGTGCTACTGCTAGCGATTCTTGAAAATCTATTCCAAATTGTGCATTGCCACTTCCAAGGGCTGCAAGTGCCCCATCTTCAGGTGGCTGAATAATTTCTACATCAAGGCCTGCCTCTTTGTAATAACCCTTATCTAACGCTACATAAATTCCTGTATGATTTGTATTTGGTGTCCAATCTAATACAAAACTTATTTTTTGAGGTGCTTTATCTGTATCTCCCTCATTTGAAGCTGAGTTTCCTGATTGACAAGCCGTTAGACTTATTCCAAGAAGTGTTGCCATAATTATACTTAAAATTTTTCTTTTCATTTTTCCTCCTAAAATTAAAAGCCCATCGTAGTTTTTTATATTTTATCCTTTGGTGACGTTTTTCCAAGGCATTGATTTTTTCTGTAAAATATCTACTAGTTTTATAAGAATTAGACTCAATATGCTTATAAATATAATGACTGCAAACATTTTATCAAAGGCATAAGATTTTCTAACTCTCGTCATGTATACGCCAAGCCCGCTGTTTCCGCCAAGCCACTCTGCGATAACTGCGCCTACTATTGCATATGATACCGCTAATTTAAGTCCTGCGAAAAAACTTTCTAAACTTGAGGGCAGTTTTACCCATAGTAAAATCTTCAGCTTGCTTGCGCCCATTGATTTAAACAGTCTTATTATATCCTTATCCACGCTCATAAGTCCACTTAGCATATTTACAACTATTGGAAAAAAGCAGGTTATAAAGATGAGCGTTATTTTCGGTGCCATACCGTATCCCATCCAAAGCACTAAAAGTGGTGCCATTGCAATTGCTGGCACTGTCTGCGTCAGTACGATTACGGGATATAGCGTTTTTTTCCAAAACTCTGATTGCTCCATTATAATTGCCAGCATTACTCCAGTCACCACGCTTAGTCCAAGCCCTATAAAAGCTTCTAACAGTGATATTTTTGAATGTTCTAATAGCACCGGAAATTCCTTTATAAAGGAAAGTATAACCGCTTGCGGCGAGGGTAACATAAATTTTGGCACTAACTCTAAATATGTGATTAGCCACCAGCAAAATATTATAAGTACGATAAACAGCAGTGAATGCAGTTTATTCGTGATGTTTTTTAACTTTTTTATCAATTGACCATACTCCTACCTTTGGATTAAATGCTATCTTTACATATGACATAACGCTTGGAGCACCTTCTTCTATGCATATAATTTGTGACTGCTTTATAATTTCCATAAGCTGCTCAAATGACCCTTCTACCGTAGTTTCAAATGGGCCTACATAGGTATTAAGTCCTGTAGATTTTATGTATTCTATAACTTTATCTACGATTCTTATTATCTCTTCTCCTTGAATTTCTGGAAGGACTTGGATTGCTATACTTGCTTCAAATTCATTCATAATTTTCTCCTTTATTCTTAAAATAAAAAAATCTTTGAAATAAAAAAAACACTGAGAGGTCTCAGCGTAGAAAATACATTTATATTCTCCTACGCCAGCATTATCTGGATCAGGTTATAGGTCAGAGATGCCTTAATCTCTATCTCAGCCGAGTTGCCTCAGCTCCCTTAATAATCTTAACTTGATTTTAACACTCATTTATAGTTTGGTCAATGGGTGAAACTTCGTGAAACTTTTAATATATGACTTTTCTTTGACTTTTTGCCATCTTTTATTTACCTTAATAAAGCTATATGCTATAATGTTTGTAAATTAAATTTATTTTATTAAAATTCCAAGGAGAATATTAAATGAAAAAGAAAATCATCTTGATTTTTGGTTTGGTTTTGATATTAGGTGCAGGTTTATTTGTGGGAATCGGAATGAAGGATAACTTTATAAGCGAGGCGCTTTCAAAAGTAACAAGTTTTGGTGATAAAAATAAAGACAAAGAAGAGGAAGTAGTAGATCCAGCTACAGTAGACGTAACTACTTTGACATCTTATCCATATAATGAGCTTTTCAAAAGCGGGAAGTATCTGCTTAAATATCAAGGTTATGTTGATATGGACCCAGAAGGCAATCATGCAGATGTTACTTTAGCAGTAGACGGAGAAAACTTGCTATGGGTTACAGAAGCAGATGGTTCTAAATCTAAAGTACTAATCAATGGTGAAGCTGCGTATATGATAGATGATGTTTCCAAAACTTATATGACTGGTACTATGTCAAACAAAGAAGCCTCTCTAATAAACGGTTCTTCGTTAGAGTATGTAGGCAGTGGAACTGAAACCTTTTATGGCAAAGAAATGACCTATGACGAATACAAATACGACATAGGCACACTTAAATATTATTTTTTTAAAGACGAACTTTTCGCAATTAAAAACGATAACCCTATCGAAAGTACAGTTATGAATATAATTGAGTTTTCAGCGAATGTTACCGAAGATATGTTTACGTTACCTTCAGGATATACTGGATTTTAGGCAGAGCCTAAATCCAGTATTTTTTTAGCTCTTTTATATCTTCTATTTTCCAAGTTGCACTTTCTAGCTCACGTTCCTCTCCATATCCATAAAGACATCCTACCGAAAGTAAATCATACTTTAACGCAATTTCAATATCTTGAAATCTATCACCCACAACTACAAAACTGCCTTCATTCTCAGCTTCTATATGCTTAAATATTTCATATTTAGGAGCAAAATCATACTGCTCTGTGCAATAGAAACTGTCAAAATACTTATCCAGTTTAAAGTATTCCCTATGTGCATCCATATACGCTATTTTACAGTTGCTTAAAAATATAAGTCTGTATCCTTGAGTCTTTAAATCTTCAAGCGTTTCTAGTGCGCCACTGTATAATTTTGCTTTTCCTTCCTTTATATAGGTGAGCATGACTTCACCTATTAAGCTGCTACAGTGTGCTTTTATCTCGTCTGGAAGAAGGGGCATAAAGCTTTGCCACATATCCTTACTACTGTAACCAAGCCACTTGGAAATTTCCTTATCTGAATAAATGCAGGGCTTCGCTAAATTATTGTCTACAAGATACTGATATGCTTTTCTAAAGGCTGGTGCATATATCGCTATGCTCTGATGGAGGGTTCCATCATAATCAAATATTATATTTTTATTCATATCATTTTCGTCTCTATTTAATTTATTTTAGTTAACATTATTTACGCTTCTATGCTTCTTATTAGATTTACCATCTCTATTGCACCCACCGCACAGTCATAGCCTTTGTTTCCTGCTTTTGTCCCCGCTCTTTCAATTGCCTGTTCTATATTTTCCGTAGTAAGAATTCCAAACATTATAGGTATATCTGAGTTTAAAGATACATTAGCAATCCCTTTTGATACTTCGCTGCATACATAATCATAATGCGTAGTTGCGCCTCTTATTACTGCACCTAGACATATCACCGCATCATATTTTCCCGATTTTGCCATTTTTGATGCTATAAGCGGAATTTCAAATGCGCCTGGAACCCATGCAATTTCTATATCTTCTTCCTTTACCTCATGTCTTAAAAGTCCGTCCATAGCCCCTGAAAGCAGTTTTGAACCTATAAATTCATTGAATCTTGCGACTATTATACCTACTCTTATTCCTCTTGATACTAAATTTCCTTCATATGTTTTCATTTTCTTCTCCTTGTATTAAATATTTGCAATTTGATTTTAACACTCAATTTTTTAAAAATGCATCATGTGTCCCATTTTCTCTTTTTTTGTTTTTAGATAGAATTCATCATGCTCTGTCGGAATCATTTCTATAGATACTCTTTCTACTATTTCCAGTCCAAAATCTGAAAGTCCTTCTATTTTCTTCGGATTGTTTGTAAGCAGTTTTAACCTAGAAACTCCCATATCTCTAAGAATCTGAGCGCCTATATAATACTCCCTTAAATCTTCCTCAAAACCTAGCGCTAAATTTGCTTCTACCGTATCCATGCCTTTATCTTGAAGCGCATATGCTTTTAACTTATTTATAAGTCCTATGCCTCTGCCCTCCTGTCTCATGTAAAGCAGGATCCCTCTTCCGGCTCTATCAATTTGTCTCATAGCCGCCTCAAATTGCTGTCCACAGTCACATCTCATCGAACCAAAAGCATCTCCTGTAAGACATTCTGAATGCACTCTGCAAAGCACAGGCTCCTCTCCACTTATATCTCCCTTTACAAGAGCTACATGGTGCTCCCCATTTAGCTTATTTATGTAACCATAAGCTTTAAAATCTCCAAACCTTGTAGGCATACTCGTTTCTACTACACGCTCTACTAATTTATCATGTTTTTTTCTATAAGCTTGTAACTCCTTTATAGTTATAAATTTTAAGTTAAATTTGGTCGCTACTTCTTTGAGCTCCGAAGTTCTCATCATAGTGCCATCTTCTTTCATTATTTCACAGCATATCCCACACTCATCAAGCCCTGCTAATCTCATCAAATCGACAGTAGCCTCTGTATGCCCGTTTCTTTCAAGCACTCCATTTCGCTTTGCCACAAGTGGAAACATATGCCCCGGTCTTCTAAAATCATCTGGTTTTGCATCTTTATCAATAACCTTAAGTGCTGTAACCGAACGCTCCTGTGCTGATATTCCTGTAGTTGTATCCACATGGTCTATCGAAACGGTAAATGCAGTTTCATGATTATCTGTATTTTTAGTTACCATTTGATGAAAATTAAGTCTATCTGCAATCTCTTTGCTCATAGGCATACAGATAAGTCCCTTGCCATGAATTGCCATGAAGTTTATATTTTCCGTAGTCGCAAACTGCGCTGCACATATAAAATCTCCTTCATTTTCTCTGTCTTCATCGTCAGTTGTAATTATTATCTCGCCTCGTTTTAATGACTCTAGCGCTTCTTCTACTGTACTAAATTTAAACATTACATACCTCTTTCTTAATCCTAAATTATTAAAAACCTGATTTCATCAAAAAATCTTTAGTAAGTGTGCTTTCCTTAGGCTCGCTTTTACCTCTCTCATAATATACAAATCGCTCTAAATATTTTCCAACAACATCATTTTCCAAATTTACTATATCGCCTATCTTCTTTCCTAAAAGTGTAGTTTCTGAAGCGGTATGCGGAATTATAGAAACCCAAAATTCTCCCTCTAATTCTCTAGCTACGGTAAGGCTTATTCCATCTATTGCAATAGAACCTTTTTCTATAATATATTTTGAAATTTTTGCTTCGGTTTTTATTCCCACCCATACTGCATTATCATCCTTTTGAAGTTTAAATATAGTACCGATGCCGTCGATATGCCCTGAGACTATATGCCCTCCAAACCTACCATTTATAGGCATTGCTCTTTCAAGGTTGACCTTACTTCCTATTTTTAGACTTCCAAGAGAGCTTCGCGACAAAGTTTCACTCATAACATCTGCCTCAAATACATTTCTCTTAAAACTTGCCACAGTAAGGCATACCCCATTTACTGCCACGCTATCTCCAAGCTTTAAATCTTCAAATATCTTTGCCCCTTTTATCCAAACCTTTGAGGACTTTGGACCTTTTTGGATAGAATCAACGCTTCCCACTTCTTCAATTATTCCAGTAAACATTACTCCACCTCGTACTCTATTAAAATATCTTCATCTAGTATAGTAATTTCTTTTCGCTTAAACGTAAGTGCATTCTGTGGATCCTCTATGCCCTCCCCTTCAACTGGAGTCTTTGCATCTCGACCTCCAAATATTTTAGGTGCCATATAGACTTGCACTTTGTTTACTATCCCTGATTCTATTGCTCCTCCATTGAGTTCTCCCCCACCTTCTAAAAGCACACTATCTATGCCTTCCTTAGCAAGTGCTTTCATAAGAAGCTCAAGGCTTATACGTTCCCCAAATTTAGGTATATGAAGAACTTTACAACCTAGCGCTCTAAACATATCTATCTTCGATTTATCCAAAGAAGCCGTCGCAATATATGTGTCTATCCTATCTGCATTTCTAAGTACTCTTGCATTAAGTGGTATGCTTAAATTGGTATCACATATTATTCGTTTAGGATTTCTTCCTCCAGGTATTCTTGAAGTAAGTTCTGGGTCATCCGAAATTACCGTTCTTGAACCTACCATTATTCCAGAATACATACTTCTTGTTTTATGTACATGATTTCTAGCCGCAGAACCTGTTATCCACTTAGATTTTCCTGAAAAAGTTGCTATTTTACCATCCAGAGTCATCGCATATTTCATAACCACATAAGGCATCCCTTTTTCTATGTAATGAAAAAATATCTTGTTTAATTCTAGGCATTCCTTTTCCATAACAAAACACTTTACCTCTATTCCACTTGCTCTTAGTAGTTCTATGCCTTTTCCACCTACTAGCGGATTTGGATCTTTTGAACCTATCACTACATATTTTATTCCACTTCTTATTATCGCTTCCGTACAAGGAGAAGTCTTCCCAGTATGACAACATGGTTCTAGTGTCACATACATAGTTGCCCCATCTGGAGATTTAATGCATGAATTTAATGCATTTATTTCAGCATGAGGCATTCCGTATTTCTCATGATACCCGTATCCTATAATTTCTCCGTCCTTTACTATAACCGCACCTACTAGCGGATTTGGACTGACTCTATTTCCTCCTTTAACTGCAAGTTCTATAGCCATTTTCATGTATTCTAAATCACTCATCATAAACCTCCTCTTTAAAAAAACCCTGAATTCACTAGATAAAAGAAAATTCAGGGCTTCGTTAAATAAAACACAATTGAATGCATACTTATATAAAAAAACTCTGAAATGAAAAAACCATTCCAGAGCAAATATCAAAATAAGTACAACAAAACTTATGTACATAACATCTTCTTTCATCCAGACTATAACTGTCGGCCTCGGAGTTTCACCGAATCATACCTTGCGGCTCGTGGGCTTTACCACCAGTAGGGACTTGCACCCTGCTCTGAAGATTAATATTTAATTTTCTATAGAATATCACTTGTTTTTTTCGCTGTCAATCTATTTTTTCACAAAAAGTATTTTTATTTTTATAAAAACCGTTTTTAATCACCTAAAACTTAGGGTATACTTAAGGTAAAACCTTAGAAAGGAGTGTCGATATTTTTCGACTATAAAAAATATGAAAACTAATAGCCGAAGTCTTTTGTTTAAAATTCCAGTAAGATTCGTCAGCCTGATTTTAGTAGTTATGATTGTAATATATTTAGCTTTAAATATGCTGTTAAACGAAGCTATCTCCTCCAATGTTCAAAGCGAAATAACCTATGTGGCTCAAAATAACGCAAAGGTTGCGCAATCTTATCTTGAGGTAATGCAATCCCTTTCCAGCGCTCTCTCCAAGGAGGTAAAGCGTTATAAAGATTTGGACCAAAAAGCAGCTGATAAAATGCTTTCAGAATCACTCACCGGCATCCTTTCAGATGAACGTATATTTTCAGCATATTATGCATTTGAGCCCAATGCTTATTTTAAGAATACTCCAAATGGACTTTCTTACTATGCCTTTAAAGATGGTAGTGATATTAAAATTGACGTATTCAACGATTACGATGTTTATTCAACAGGTGACTATTATCTGCCAAGTAAAAACACCTTAAAACCATTTATAACCGAGCCTTATTCTTGGGAATTATCTACTGGTGAAGTGGTATGGCTAATAACGCTAAGTAACCCTATAATTGATGATAACGGTAAATTTATAGGTGTTGCCAACTGTGATATTTTGACCAGTACGATAAGTGAACTTACTTTCGATTTAGGTCATTACAAAACTTCCTACAACTATATCCTTACTGGCAATACCAACTATATTGCTCACTCTGCAGACAAAGAGAAAATTGGTACAAATTACACTGAATATGAAAATGCCCTTCAATCAATAATTGATACGACAAAACAAGGTGGCATGCTATTCACTGAGGGAAAAAATATAAATAATAAAAATGCGTTTGTCGTTAACTTTCCAATAAAGGTAACCAATGTCGACAGCGCATGGTCAAGTGCGTTTGTAGTTGAAAAAAGTGAAGCACTACTTCCTGTAAAACAAATCACGCTAACCGTTTTAGGTATAGCAATTCTTGGCATTATAATTCTTGCTTTTTTCTCATACAGCATCCTAAAAAAATCACTTTCGCCTATAAATCAGGTGCTTATGATGGCACAAAAACTAGGTGAAGGCGAGTTAAATGTCAGTCTTGAAGGCGCTAAAGTTCCTGATGATGAACTTGGTGATTTGATGAAAATTTTTGAAAACACCTGTCTTACACTTTATGATTATGTAAGCGAAATTTCGCAGGTGCTTGGACATCTTTCTGATGGCAATCTTCAAATATCTGTTGATAGAGAATATATTGGAGATTTTAATCAAATTAAAGAATCTCTTAATAATATAATCTACTCTCTAAACAGTGTGTTAGGTGAAATTCACGATGCATCTTCTCATGTAGCTGTTAGCTCCGACCAAGTATCATCTGCTTCTCAGGCTTTAGCCCAAGGTGCAACTGAACAAGCTAGTTCTATCGAAGAACTTTCTGCTACAATTGACGAAATATCTGAAAAAGTCAAAATGAATGCTAATAATGCCTCCGCGGTAAGTAAGCAGGCTGCTGATATGGGATTTGAAATGGAACAAAGTAATATTCAAATGCAAAAAATGATGGATGCGATGACTGCCATAGACAGCAAATCGAATGAAATCGCACTCATTGTCAAAACTATAGAAGACATAACTTTCCAAACCAACATTCTCGCACTTAATGCTGCGGTAGAAGCTGCCAGAGCTGGAAATTCAGGAAAAGGCTTTGCGGTTGTAGCTGATGAAGTTAGAAATCTTGCTCAAAAATCTGCTGAAGCGGCGAAAGATATTTCTGTATTAATAGAATCTTCTGTAGACCTTATAAAAGAAGGTACTTCTATGGCTTCATATACTGCAAATTCAGTTTCCAAAGTAGTAACTGATTCTAAAACCATTGTAAATAATATAGATTTGATATCTGACTCACTACAACAAGAAGCATCTTCTATCGGCGAAATAAATTCTGCGGTGGACCAAATTTCATCAGTGGTTCAAACCAACTCAGCTACCGCTGAAGAAAGTGCAGCTTCAAGCGAAGAACTATTTAGTCAATCTCAACTACTCGACTCTCTGATCAATAAATTTAAATTAAATTCATAGTTTCAACTAATTTTATAAGGCTTTTTCATCGACCTACGTCTTTGAAAAAGTCTTTTTTTTTTTGCATCAAAATGCAATTTTAATTTCATTCTCTTCTCTTTATCGTACAATTACAAACATTGCGTTTAATGAATTTCCCCGACACACTTTATGCTTATTGTATTGTATCAACGTTTTGAACGGTTTTAATTTTAACTCTGTAAAATTAAATTTAAATTTTATGCTTTATTATTTTGAATAAAAATGATATAATCTTACTTGGCATCATGCAATTTTAAAAATTAATTTTAAACAAAAGGAGATTATTAATGGATTTATTAAATAGCTTAATAGGCACCATAAACGATTTTATGTATGGTTACATACTAGTAGGTTTATTGGTTGTAGTTGGGATTTACTTTTCTATTCGAACGGGATTTGTACAATTCAGACTACTTCCAGAAGGTATAAAACAAATTATGGAGAAAAGTGAAAACGAATCAGCAGTGTCTTCATTCCAAGCACTTATGATTTCAACCGCTTCTCGTGTAGGAATCGGTAATATTGCGGGTGTTGCTACTGCCATAGCTGCTGGTGGTCCAGGAGCTGTGTTTTGGATGTGGCTTATTGCAATTTTAGGATCAGCTTCTGCATTTATCGAAAGTACTCTTGCTCAAATTTATAAAGTAAAACATGGCGAAGAATTTCGAGGAGGTCCATCTTACTATATTGAAAAAGCCTTAGGTCAAAGATGGCTTGGTATAATATTTTCAATAGCACTTATAGCTTGTTTTGCATACGGATTTAATTCATTACAGGCCAATAATATTGTATCTGCTTTTGCTTATTATTTTGGTGGTGAGTATCCAAGCATTGTTATTCCTGCTATTTTAGGACTTATTCTAGCTTCAGTTACAGCCTTTATAATATTTAAGGGTCAAAAATATATTGCGTTTATCTCTTCAATTATAGTTCCTGTGATGGCTCTTATTTACATGGCACTTGGTCTGTTTATAATCATAAAAAACATTTCCATACTGCCTGCAACACTTGTCACTATTTTTGTAAGTGCCTTTGATTTCCAAAGTTTTTCAGGAGGACTTATGGGTTCTGCTATCCTTTGGGGAATAAAAAGAGGATTATTTTCAAATGAAGCCGGTATGGGTAGTGCTCCAAATGCAGCTGCTTCCGCTGATGTTTCTCACCCTGTAAAACAAGGACTAGTACAAGCAATCTCTGTATTTATAGATACTCTGCTTATATGTAGTACTTCTGCATTTATAATTCTACTTTCTGGTGCAGATTACTCTAAGCTTAAGGCTATGCCACTAGTACAACAGGCTGTATCTTCTCAAGTAGGTGAGTGGGGAATAACATTTATCACAATATCTGTATTCTTCTTTGCATTCAGTTCTATAATCGGAAACTACTATTACACAGAATCTAACGTTATGTTTATTCAAAACAAACCTACAGCTTCACTTACATTATTTAGAATCACATGTGTAATTGCTGTATTCTTAGGTAGTATTGCTGGATATGATTTTGTATGGAATTTATCTGACGTACTTATGGGTGTAATGGCACTTATAAATATAGTAGTTATATTAATACTTGGAAACACGGCTATCTTAGCTCTAAAAGATTACTCTGAGCAAAAACGAAGTGGCAAAAATCCTGTATTTTCAGCTAAAGCCCTTGGTATAAAAAATGCTGAAGTTTGGGATTTACCAGAATCTGCTTCAAAAAAAGCTAATTAATTCTTAATAAAAAAAAGGATACTTCGAAGCAAGTGTAGTTTTACTACAAAGTTACGCTCTCGACAGTATCCTTTTTGAATTATTTTCTATCTTTCAAACATTCCCTTTACTACAAGTGATTTGTTTTTCATCATAAGTCTTCCTTTTGCTAATACTGTATCTATCTCAAAAGTATCTGCATCTACAAGCACTATATCTGCATCATATCCTTCCGCTATTATTCCTTTGCCTCTTAGCTTAAATAGACTCGCTGGATTTGAGGTTATTGTCATAAGTGCGATTTCTACAGGCACATCATTCATTAAAATTGCATCTTGAATTTCTTTATAAAGTGATGACACTCTTCCCATATTTATTCCTATCATTTTCCCATTCTTGTCAAATACTGGAAGCGAGCCGTGTCCATCGGAAGACATTATTACATTTTCCATTTTTACAGCTTTCTCTATAAGAATTTTAATCGCCGCAGAACATTTTACATCCTTATCATCTATAAAATTGTGTATCCCACTACTCGTAATACTTATAACCCCACCAGATAAAGCATATTCTACCGCTTTTTCAAAAAGATATTCATTTCTATTCACATTAGTAGGTATTATATTTTTCTTAGAAATCTCTACATTATCCACAATTTGTTCTATAAGTTCTAGCATTCTAGGGGAATCTCCCATATGAAAATTTACCGTTCCTGATTTTTTACTTAGCATTCCGCCAAGTTTAGCTTCTGAAACTATCCTTATAATCTCTTCAAATGAAGGCTGAGAAGAACGATGATCTGATAGTGCAAGTTCTCCCACACCTATTATTTTATCTATTAATACTATATCATCTGTGATTGAACCTGTGATTGTTTTCACTGGAATTTGATAAGAACCCGTATTTATAAAAGTCGTAAGTCCTTCTTCTTCTAACGCCCTCGCCTTAGCTAAAAGTCCCATTGTATTCCTAGTTATTCCATCAGTTCCAAGCGTTCCTATAAGCGTAGTAATCCCCGCTGTTATTAAATCTCCAAGCATAATTTCTGGAGTTCTTGAGCTAAATCCAGCTTCTCCTCCCGCCCCTGCGATGTGTACATGGGAGTCGATGAATCCTGGAAATAATAATTTTCCTGTAGCATCCAATTCCTGGTCTATTATCGGATTGCTTTCTATGACTTCACTTATCTTACAGATTTTATCCGCCGCAATCAATACATCTTTCCTTCCTAGATATTGAGGCGCATAAATTTCAGCATTCTTAATTAGTTTTATCATACCTTAGTCCTCCTTGAATCTTTTTGAATACTCAGTTTATTATACTTTACCATATACCCAATATTTCTTACAATATCTTTATTAAAAAAATAAGTAAATAAGTATACTGGTAAATACCTCTTTAAATATGGTAAAATGTCCATAGAATGAGATGCCACTATTTTGATTTAGGAGTGATTATTTATGGAGAAATTAGAGATACTTGAACAAAGAGACAGTAATTTCAGAGTAAAATGGAATCAATGTGGAAAAAATAGAATTCCTATGGGCGTAGCTGATATGGACTTTAAAGTAGATGAAAGAATAGCGGCTGCATTTGAAAACCTAACCGCTCAAGGAGATTTTGGGTATGCAGTCTATAAAACTTATGAGGAATCCATCTTAAATTGGATGTCTGATAAGTACAACTGGAACTTCCCAAAATACTGGCTCACTTTTTGTCCTGGAACACTTTCGGGAATTGCTATACTTATAAATATTCTTACTAATGAAAATGACCCTGTAATGATTCTTAGTCCTGTGTACAATCGTTTTTTTGATGTTATTGAAAACAATGGCCGAAAAGTGGTAGAATCTGAGCTCATAAATGTCGATGGCCATTATGAGATTGATTTTAAAGACATGGAGAGCAAGCTTTATTCTGAAAATATAAAACTCTTGCTACTAAGTAGTCCTCACAATCCAGTTTGCCGCACGTGGACTATAGATGAGCAAAATACAATTATCGATATATGTAGAAAATATGATGTATTTATAATTTCAGATGAAATTCATGCTGATTTGGCATTTTCGCCTCATGCTCATCATCCATTTTTAAAACATAATATAGATTATGAAGAAAATATAATAGTCACAACCTCTCCAAGTAAAGCGTTTAATATTCCCGGACTCTATATTGCAAACTTTATCATCCCTAATGAGGAAATTAGAAATAAATACCTTGCTAACATATGGGCTCATCCTAATATATTTGGTGCAAAGGCGCTTGAGATTGCCTATAATCACTGTAGCGACTGGCTTGAAGAAGCCCTTTCATATATACAATCTAACTTTGAGTACCTAAAATATTTTTTGTCAGAGAATACACCAAACATAAAGCTTATAGTTCCTGAAGCTACCTACTTAGCTTGGATTGATTGTCGCAAACTTTCACTTACTCAAGATGAACTTATGGAATTTTTTCTTGAAAAAGCAAAAATATATGTTACTAATGGTGAAGATTATGGAAAATCTGGAAAAGGCTACGTTAGAATGAATGTTGCTTGCTCAAAAACAACTATAAAAGAAGCTATGGCAAGATTAAAAAAAGCTTATGATTTAGAATTTAACTTGGAAGTATAATGCCTCCAAGTTAATGTAAATTTGTTACAAAAAAGACACCTTATTTTTATGCATTATGTTATAATTATTATTAGTATATATTGTAATATTTAGAATTTTTAAATAGGGGGCTTCAATATGGAGACTTTGATTAATTTGTTAAAACAAAAAGATGTAATAGAAAAATTTAGATGCGTATCCTCTTGTGAACAAGGTTATAAGTTGTTAAAGCAACAAGGTTACGAAGGTAGCTTTGAGGAATTTTTAGACAGCTTAAGCTACGTATTCAGTTGTGTATGTTCTTGCGCAGATATGTTTGGCAACTCCGAGCAATTATATGATTTGAAAAAATAATTACATACAATTATTTACTTTTGCTTTATAATTTTTATATTTCCATTTATAATCGCTATATTTATATATGATTTGGCTTTTTTGTATATTGCATAGTTTTCTTTTGCAGTTAAAGGAAATTCGCATTCAAAATTGCCATTTTTTATGTCATGTTCTAAAACAAAACCTTTATTTTCAGGCATATTTAACATCACATTTCCATTCACCGCATTTACATCTATATTCTGCGGACAGTTTAATAACTCAGCTTCAAAATTCCCAGAAACATTACTCATCTCAATTTTATCATACCTTCCTAAAAGGTTTATATCTCCATTTGATGAATCTATTTTTAATTTGCTTACATGTTCTGCATCTACAAGTATTTTCGATTTTACAGTACTTAATTTTACTTCATTTATCAATGCGCTATTTTTTTTAGGTATACGTATTGATAATTGTTTTTCAATTGAAACTTCATTTTTTTCATCATCAAGTTTTTTTGAACTTCTTACTATCAGTTTCCCATTTTTTGATAAATATATCAATTTATCTTCTTTACTCAGCGGCTCATTCGCATTTTCACTAATTAGTATTTTATCCCCCTCATACTCTGAAATTTCAACCTCACCGCTATGCCAATTCACTTCTATTTCTTTTATACTTCCTAATTCTAATTCTGCATTTCCAACAGAATATTCATTTAACTCTCCAAAATAAGTGTCTGAGTTACTTCGGTCTGAACCTATTTTTAATATACTATTTCCCTTGTCCCAGGTCGCAAATGCTACTGTCATGCTCGAAATAATAAGAAAACTCGCTAAAAATACTGAACTTTTCCGTTTATCCATCCAATTCCCTCCCTTTCTAAAAATTCAAAAAACTTTCTTATATTATACTATAGTTTTTTTATTTTGCGTTAATTTTTATACTATTTTTGAATTTTAATTTTAAATATAAACAACATTTTTCTAACCAATTAAACGTATTTCAATAAAATAATAATTTAAAAACATGCAATATTATAGAATTTTATCTATATAAGTGTTAAAATAACTTTAAATGCATTCATAAAAATGAACACTTGTTCATAAAATGAAAATCTGGTTTAAAGGGGTAATACTATGTTTTTAAAGAAAACTCAAAATTTAATTTCACCTGACATAAAAATAAATTCTGTCAATTTCATTTCCGATTCAAATAGGTTTAAAATGCTTTCAAAACTGACTAACCAAGTTGAAGAAACCTCCACCATCGCTGATAGTCTTATAGATTCCACAAAACACATCGGCCAATCTATCGAAAGACAAATGGGTACTATAGAGAATGTTGTAACTGAAATTCATACATATTCTGCACTAGCTGAGGAAGTATTTGCCAGTATTGAAAGTTCTAAAGAAATAGCAAGCCAAACCGTATCTACGGCAAATAACGGCACCACCTCTGTAGAAAATGTTCTTGATTCAATGAATGAAATCGAAGACGTCGTAAACGAGGTTAGAGCTTCAGTTAACACCTTGTTTGATAAATCAAAAAATATAGATAATCTACTAAATATAATCAAAGATATTGCACGTAGTACAAATCTACTGTCTCTAAACGCTTCCATAGAAGCCGTTCATGCTGGTGCGGCTGGAAAAGGCTTTGCTGTGGTTGCAAATGAAGTAAAAAGTCTTGCAAGTAGAAGTATGGAGTCAGTTGGTCATATTGATAATATACTTTCAGATATAAAAAATAGTATTGAAACCACCTCTTCGCTAATGCTCAAAGCGATTGAAAAAGTAAATGATGGTAAAAATATTTCAAATTCTACCAAAGTAGTATTCGAGGATATTATAAATGCTGCTAATGAGAACTCCAATGTGACAAATGAAATAAGCATTGCTATTTCAAGGCAGACTGATTCGCTAGAAGCTATAATTGCCTCCGCCCAAGATATGAGCCACCAGTTTGAAAAATTAATTAAAGAAGTCGAGCTAAACATTCTTAATACCGAGCTTACAAGCACGTCTTTAGGAAAGCTGAGTGAAATTTCCAAATCCATCCAAAACTCAACTGAAAAAAATAGTGATTTATCGAAGCTCTACACTCAATTTCAAGATAGATTCGTACTGAGATGCTGCGAACCTTATTCGCTGACCGAAAAGGACCCTATGGCAAGCTCTGATATGGTTGATGTCCACACGCTATGCAATATCCACGGAACTTTAATAAATATTGATAGTAGCGGCAATGTATCTCCAGGTATTGCAAAATACTGGAAAGTTCACGAAGACCAAGTTACTTGGGAATTCCAACTTAGAAAAGGTATTACTTTCCACGATGGAAGCAGTTTAACCGCTGAAGATGTCAAATTTTCCTATGAACGCCTTTTGAGTAAATCCCTTGATGCGATATGTGCGTGGATTCTATTTGACATTGAAGGTGCTGAAGGATACCATAAAGGAAATGCAAATTTTGTAGAAGGCATAAAAGTTATAAACCCTTACACGCTTACAATAACGCTAACTACTCCATATACAGGCTTCTTGCTTAATTTAGGTCAAGCGGCGGCAGCAATAATCTCTAAAAGTACCTATGTTCGTGATAAAAAAATAGTGGGCTGTGGTCCATACATCCTTACTAATTGCGAGAAAGATAGTATGATTTTAGAGGCTTTTGATAATTATTATCTTGGAAGCCCTTATATTCCTAAGGTTATAGTAAATATAGGCGAAGAAAACTGCATTGAGGCGCTATTAAATAAAAGGATTGATTTTTCAAGAATAGAAGATGGCGATTCATTCCAAGCGGTAAAAAATGCCAATATGGAAATAAAACAGCTCGATATGCTAACTATATACTATGCTGGATTTAATTTTAAATCTCAAAATCCAATCGTTCACTCAAGAGAAGCGCGTCAGGCTATAAATTATGCCATCAATAAAGAGCGTATAGTAAATGACGTCCTAAAAAAATATGGTTCTATTGCAGCCTCTCCTATGCCGCCTGCCATGCTTGAAAACAGTAAGTTAAGACCATATGAATATAATCTGCAAAAAGCCAAAACGCTTTTGAGAAACTCTGGTATAACAAACCCTACTATAACTCTATACAGTCGTGACGATGGCGAAAACGGCCTATTTAGAAAAACACAACGCTGCGTTGTAGAAGATTTGCAAGCGGCTGGCTTTAAGGTTAATCTTTCAAGTATTCCATCTGCGGAGTTTTTGAGAGCACGCTCTTTTGAAAAATCTGATATATTTATATCTAGATGGACTGCGGATACCGGAGACCAAGATAATTTCCTAAGACCAAATTTTTCTAAGGACAGCTCTGACAACTTCTGTGCTTATTACAACGAGAATGTACTCTCCCTTTTAAGCGAGGCTAAGACTACTATAAATCCTTCTAGACGTGCTACCTTATATAATGAACTTGCAGAGTTTATACATGAGGATGCTCCATGGGTCTTTCTGTTTCATCCCAAAAATGGAATTGCTTATAATAAGAACCTAGGTGGCGTAAATTTAAATGCGATTGATATGACTAGATATGATGAAATTTTTATAAAAGAATTATAAAATTAAAAAAATCCCTGATTTGGAAAGCTTATCAGGGATTTTGTAATCTAAGCTATATTTAAAAGTTTCTGCGCTACACTAAAGTAAAATACCAGTGCAAATGCATCGACAATGGTCGTTATTATTGGAGCTGCCATTATTGCAGGGTCCGCTTTAAATACTTTAGCTACCATAGGAAGTACACACCCCACTGTTTTTGCAATAACTACCGTTGCAAAAAGACTAAGTGCTACCGTAAGGGCTACCATTTCATTTCCTGGGTAAGTTATCAAAAGTCTTACATAATTAACAAGTGAAAGTACAAATCCTACAAGAAAACTCACTCTAA
Source organism: Proteocatella sp. (assembly GCA_041738345.1). Lineage (GTDB taxonomy): Bacteria > Bacillota > Clostridia > Peptostreptococcales > Filifactoraceae > Proteocatella. Next base: position 10,090 of record JBGSPX010000032.1, on the reverse strand, counting down.
GTTCTTTCCACATAACCTTCCATATGTCAGCTATCTTTACTTCAGAAAGTGCCATACCTCTTATAATAAGGGTGGAGCTTTGCGAACCTGCATTTCCACCAGTGTCTGTAAGCATTGGAATAAAAGTTACAAGTAATGGGAACGTTGCAAAAGCATGCTCATATTTTTGAAGTACTGAACCTGTAACCATTGCAGATATCATAAGTATCAATAGCCACATTATTCTATTTTTCGCAAGGGAAAACACACTTGTTTTTAAATAAGGTTTATCTGATGGAGACATCGCCGCCATCTTCTCAAAATCTTCAGTCGCTTCTTCATTTATTACATCGACCGCATCATCTACAGTAACAATTCCTACCAGACGCTGCTCATGGTCTACTACTGGAAGTGATAAAAGGCCATATTTTGAAAATATTATAGCTACGTCTTCCTTATCATCAGTAGTAGTAACCGAGATTACATCCTGCTCCATAACTTCTTCAATCTTAGCTTTAGGGTCTGAAAGCAGTAGTGTTTTTACTGAAATTACGCCCTCTAACTTTTTATTTGCATCCGTTACATAACAGGTATATATGGTTTCCATATCCTTAGCAATTTTTCTTATGCGCTCAAATGCCTGCTCTACCGTAATGTGCTTTTTTAAATCTATAAGCTCTGCGGTCATTATACTTCCTGCACAATTGTCATCATACATCAAAAACTGATTTATTACCGCTCGTGTATCTTTATGTGCATTTTTTAAAACACGTTTTACTACAGATGCTGGTAGCTCTTCAAGTATATCCACCGCATCATCTACAAATAGATCTTCTATTATTTCTGAGATTTCGCTATCTGTTATAGAGTTAATTATATGTTCCTGAGTATCTGAATCAAAACATGCAAATACATCTGACGAAAGTTCCTTTGGAAGCATTCTAAATATAATCACAATTTTTTCAACTTCTAGATTCTCTAAAAATTCCGAGATATCTACCTCATTCATCTGAATGATCAGTTCTCTAAGTTCGATAAAACGTTTACTCTCTACTAATTCTAGTAATTCTGATATTTTTATTTCCATTTTTCCTCCTTTTTAAAGAGTATAAAAATGGTTAGAAATACACAGCAAAAGAGGGCTTAAGATATAAACCGTCTTCAGCAGATATTGTATTTTCTTGTGCCATTATTATACTCCGACTGTGACTGTCCACGTCTTTTCCCTCCTTTTAATTTTATAATTCAGCTACAGCATATTTTACCTGTAACAATTTATTATACCTTAAATTTAAATTATTTGCAAGAATGCCCCTTATCTTCACTCCATTCACATGACTCTTCAAACTCATCTTCTGCAAACGGCGAATCTATATTTTCATCTCTTTCTTCAAACCCTTTTTTAAATACATGAGTTTCTTTTCCTTCTGTATCTATAACTTTTACACTTATTTTGTTTAATATCGTAGCGCCAAGCCCAATTACTCCTATAACTGGCGCTAGCACAACACCTATAGCTCCTACTGTAACCGGCATATTTAAAATAACCTCGCCCTCATGCTCAATTACAATTCGGCTAACATTGCCCCTGTGTATACAAGCCTTAAGCTTTTCTATTATATCTGCACCTACATTTGGCTTATCCGCTTTATGAAATTTTGATTTCCCATTGGATTCTATATATATTATCGCCTCTATTATATCTCCCTCTGTAAATTTAAGCGCATCTCTAGCTTCCTCAAAGGTACATCCTGTTCTTTCTACAATCTTATCAATTTTTTCTAATGTAAGCATAATTTTTCCTCCTATTAGTTAGTTCGTGCTGGCATTAAGCCTAAAAGCACATCATTATTAAACGCCGCTTTTTCAAGCGCTTCTAGCTCCATTGCTATATGGTGCATATTTCTATTATCTTGTGGTTTCATCACTTCAGATATATTTATACCTTTTTTCTTGCTCATATACACATAATGCTTCCACAATCTATTTTTTATTTTTTCTAGTGTAGATGGTTTTTTTAAAAGCTGTAATACAAACTGCTTGATTTCAGCGGTCTTTTCTTTGCTAAATTCAGAATTTGCAATTTCATGACCTATCTCCCGAGCTTTACTTTCATCTAATTCCTGACATATGAATTTTATATTGTGCCAAAACTCATAAAGTTCATGCTTTGTGTTTATCTCCTGCGATTTTACCCACACATATGCATACAATCTTCTTTTGTAATCCCATCTTCTAACTGGACTTGCCAAAGAAAGTGCCGGAATCAAAAATATATCCTCATCTAAAAGCATTGCCCCAAATACTCCTGGTGGTTTTCCTACTCTATTGTTTTTTAAAGTAGTGCGCTCTATACCACAGGTTGGACTTCCATCCATATAGATGTATGCATCCACTTTGCTCTGCTTCAATATATCCATACTTATTTTACATGCTCTAAGTATATCCTGCGTAACATCATCTCCACTTCTTGCCATAATCTTAGCTTTTCCTAAAAGTACATCCCTTCCACTGTTTCCTTGGATTCTTATTTGACTTCTCGGAGTGCCCATCCCTGTAATCACTTCGGGACAAACTGGACACCATATGAAATTCGCCATATCTCTTCCAAATTCTGATACCATATCCCAACCTTTGCGATTGTACCTCGTCTTAGCACCATAAGCACATGCACTTATTCCAATCTTTATTTTTCTGTTCACCGTGTTGTTCATTGCTTCCTCCTTCTAGGTATTTTAAAAGTTCGTATCCATAAGCATTTTTATTATGAATATAATCAAAAAATGTGCGGGGTAATATATATAAAAGAAATATTTATTTATTTTAAAATTAAAATTAGTTTTTATAAGTACAGGTATCATAGCAAAAACTGCAAACTTTTGAATCCCAAAAGGAAGTAGCAGATATATCCCTATAATTAAAATAAATAACATTTTATGCTCTCTCAATAAATAAAATAATGGTATCAGCATTATTCCATAAAGTCCATAATCTACTTTAAAAACAAGTCCTATAATAATTATACCGCTAAATATAACCCATTTTTTTTGCTCTATACATCTTATTGCTAACGCCCCTAAGGCTAAGGTAAAAAATATATTTAATAGCCATACATCATACACGATATCTGGTGCAAAATACCCTCCAATAAAATAGCCTATTTGATATAAAAAAGCGGGTATTATAAGTCTTAAAAAATATTTTCTAAAGTTTTTTGTATAGATACACCCCATCATTATACAATATGCAAACAGAGGAAACGCTAGCCTCCCTAGTATCTGAAAGCTTTCATTATCGGGAAAAAATACTTTTCCAAAATGATCTAAAGTCATAGATATTATTCCTATTATCTTTAAAAAATCAGTATCTAGACTTCCGACAATGTTGAAATTTGAGTTTATCGTTTTCTCCATAAAAAAATCCTCCAGTATGAGTATTTATACCCATGCCAAAGGATTTTTAACAACTATTATTAATTAAGTGTTCTTATAGTGTCAAATTCTATTATAACTTTGAATTGGTCGCCATCTACAACTATATCTAGTCTTCCACCACAAGCTTCGGTAAAGCTTCTTGCTATAGAAAGTCCAAGTCCACTTCCTTCTGTTGCTCTATTCTTATCGCCTCTTGTAAAGCGCTCTAATATCTCGTCCGCCTCAAAGTCCATTTCATATGCCGCTATATTTTTGATTTCAACTATAGCTTTTTGATTTACTTGCTTTAGCACAATAAATATCCTTGTACTATCCATAGAGTATTTTAGTGAATTATCTATAATATTTTGAAGTACTCTATACATTTTTTTACCATCTGCATGTATCATTACAGGATTATATGGAAAATCTGATTTTATTGTCCTTTGACTCGCATTTATACTGTCTTCCATATCCGCAAGCGTCTGCTCTAGAAGTTTCTTTAAATCTAAGTTTTCCATTTCAAGCTCCACATTTCCACTACTGCTTTTTGAAAGGTCAAACAAATCTGAAATTATATGCTTTAGTCTTTCTGCCTTAGTTTTTATAACTGCTACATAATCCTTTGCTTCTGTTGGAAGCTGTTCTACACCTTCAAGCAAATCCACATAGCCTATTATTGAAGTAAGTGGCGTTTTTAAATCATGTGACACATTAGTTATAAGTTCTGTTCTCATCTTCTCTGCCTTAACTGCTTTTTGTACCGCACATTCAAATCCATCTGCTATATTATTTATATCATCTATCACTACACTTAATTCTCTGCATGATGCAAAAGGTATTTTGTGTGATAAATCACCCTCTCTTATAGACTTTACACCGGATGCCATAACTCTAAACTCATTAACTTCTTTAAATACCGGCTTAAGCAGAAAATATATAAGCACAGGAAATGATACTATAGCCCAAAATGGTCCAAATCCAGCGGAAAGGAATATATTTATTATTATAGAAAACAGTACTAAAATCGTCCAAACCACCATGCGTTTAGTTAATTTTTCGCCTAAAAGAACATTTATATTTTCTTTAAATTCGACAATTTTTTTTTTGAAAGGTGATGCCATTTTTTTTAAAATCCTTACAAACCCTGTACACAACTTATATATTACAGTGTACTTAAAAAATTCTCTACGTTTAATTCGTTTTGCAATATTAGACACAAAGTACAGATTATATATTACAAATATAATTGCATCTAAACAAAGAGCGGTAATTACTACTTCCTTATTTCCATAGCCTCTTCTTAGCGCTTCATGCACTGCAACAAAGCCTGCTCCTGCAAGTAACTCAAATCCTATTGTAATAATAAGAAGTAAATCTACGTATATATGATCAAACCAGCTCAGCTTTACTTCGTCGCCTTTCTTACTCTGCCCTGCAAATATCATTATCCAAATTGCACCTAGAAGAATTACTATTGAACCAAATATAAAACTGTAAAATGCAAACCTTCCTTCATCAAGATTCCCTTGGTTCTCAAGTTTTAATTTTTCAAAAACTGCCTGAGGCATAAAAGTATATACTTCAATTTCTTCATATTGGTAATTATCATCTTCTTCGTTTCCTATTTCATAGCTTCTGCTATTATAACTAAGATAACCGTCTTTATCCCATTTATCTATTATAGAAACATCATTTATTTTAGGTTCTTTTTCATCCGTTCTCAATATCTTTCCATCTTTTATTACAAGATATCTATAACCTTTTCCCAAATACTCGTTTAGTTCTCCTACAGATTTTTGTTTTTCATATTCTGTTAAAGTACGTCCACCTTCATCTTCAAAATATACGTTTAATACTCTATCCTCGACTTCATAATTTTCACTTCTTGCCAAGTTTCTGTAATATTCCTCGCCTTCTACAAATATTTGTAGATTATCCACCGTCTTAGGATTGGCTATATTTATTGTTATTGCAGTCATACACACTATTATAAGTGCTACTGCTATTAGTTTAAACCATGTACTATACAAATTTATTTTCAATTTTGTACCCAATTCCCCACACCACCTTTAAGTATTTTGGTTCTTTCGAATTAATTTCTATTTTTTCACGTATTCTTCTAATGTGGACCATAACAGTATTCTCAACAGCATATGCTTCCTCCTTCCACACTCGTTCATAAATTTCCTCCGCAGAAAATACTCTGCCGGGGTTTTCCATTAAAAGCTTGAGTATTTTATACTCTGTAGCAGTAAGTCTCTCTTCTTTTCCATCTACAATCACTAGCTTTGAATTTTTATCTAGCTCCAAACCTCCAATAACTATCATATTATCATTTTTATCTGCTATGCTTGTGTTTATACTTCCCAAATAAAGATACCTTCTCAGCTGTGCCTTTACCCTTGCTACCAGTTCCATAGAATTATATGGTTTAGATATATAATCATCGGCTCCCATGCTAAGTCCTAAAATTTTATCACTATCTTCGGTTTTTGCAGAAAGTATTATTATGGGAATGTTCTTTTTTTCCCTTATCTTCATAGTTGCGGAAAGTCCATCCAATTTCGGCATCATTATATCCAATAATATAAGGTCTATATGCTCTTCCATCACTATTTCAAGTGCCATAAGCCCATCATTAGCTATCTTGCAGATATAGCCCTCTTTTTCTAGTATTTTTGCCACCGAATTTGCAATTTCTTTATCATCATCTACTACTAAGATTATAGACTTTGCCGATTCATCGATATTAAATGACATAACTTCCTCCTTTCAAAATCTATTATATGCTTATTTTCTTACATACTAATTGATGTATTTCTTAAAATTTTCTTAAGAAAACTTAAATTTCATAAACATTTTTATTTCAGAATTTTCGTTCATTTCCTATCTATATTGAACTCTTATATTTTTAAATGCTATAATGATTATAATTGATAATGTAAATTTTGTATAATATAAACTTAGAAATTCGAGGTAACTGATGAGAGAAATGCTTGAAGATTTAATTGATGAATGTAAGCCGTATACTGAAAATGGTAATTTAGCTAGTTACATACCTGAGCTTTTGAATTATGACAAAAATGATTTAGGCATATACATAGTTAGAAATGATGGAAAAGAATTTTTTGCTGGTTGTTTTGATAGACTATTCACTATTCAAAGTGTATGCAAACCATTGATTCTACTACTTGCGCTTATTGATAATGGCGAAGAGTATGTTCGAAACCTTATAGGTGTTGAATCTACGGGAAAACCCTTCAATGCTATTATGGATTTTGCACAAGGTCAAGAACTTAAGGAACATATCAATCCTATGGTAAATATAGGTGCGATAGCGATGTGTTCTATGATTAAAGGTGAAAATAAGGATGAGAAATTTGATAGACTGCTCGCACTTACTAAAAAACTATCTGGAAATGATACTATAAAAATAAATCAATCCGTTTATGAATCTGAAAGAAAGACTGGCGATAGAAATCGTGCCCTTGCCTATCTTCTAAAAAGCAATGGACTTATAGACGAAAATGTAGATGATATTTTAGAAGTTTATTTCAAGGCCTGTTCTATGGAAATCACCTGTAAAGACCTTGCAAATATCGCTTATGTCCTTGCAAATCACGGTCGCTCTAAAATAGATGGAGAAATCCTCGTATCTGCTAAATACACTAAATTTGTAAATGCCATTCTGATGATATGCGGAATGTATGATGGTGCCGGAGATTTTGCTATAAGAGTAGGAATTCCTGCCAAAAGTGGTGTGGGTGGTGGCATACTTTCTGTTGCTCCAACTATAATGGGAATAGGTATTTATGGCCCTTCACTTGATTCTAAAGGCAATAGCATTGCGGGAATAAAACTGCTTGAAAAATTGAGTCAAAATCTTTATTTAAGTATATTTTAAATTTAGTATAATTAAAGGAACCTTTTTATGGGTTCCTTTAATTATATGCTATTCAATTTTCTTGGAATTTCAAATGAACAAGGTATCCCGCACATGCATTTTCCACATGTATCGCCTAAGCCAATTGGATATTCTGGAACAATCTTATCATAAATTTGTTCGTTACACTTTTTACGGTCAAAAGATACTTTGCTATCATGAATCCTAAAGGCATTGTTAACACATTTATTTATACATTTTTTACATGTGCCGTTATACTTATAAAGGCAATATTCTTCGTCTGTTCTGATTGTTGGCGAAAGTACAATGTCAGTTACAACACTGCCCACCCTACCACAGCATCCACTTTTTGTAATTAGCATATTATGAATTCCAAACTTACCAATCCCAGAAATATATGCAACACTTCTATGAGACCAATCACTGATTAATTTTTCATTATCATAATTATACGTCGCAGGAAGCAGTGATGCATTATATCCTCTCTCGGTTATCTTGTCATATAAAAATTTATTTAAATCACAAATTAAGTTATTTGTTTCAATATATGAATAGTCCCATTCCCTTGAACTTTCCTCGCCATAAACATTACTTTCAACAATATTCTTGGAAAATGGTAAAAAGAAAGTTATAACTGACTTAGCATTTGGAACAATGTCTGAAGGGAGAGCATGCGTTGGTGAAATTATCTCCTTTAATTTAGTAAACAACTCATCCTTTGCATCAGCAAATCCAATAATAGGAACTCCCCAATCCGTTTCAGTATTCTTCAGAGCTTTATAACTCTTAACATATTCCGTAATTAAGTCTATAATTTCTTTATTCATTATTATTTCCCCCTATTACATATTTAGATATTGGAGAATATATTATATTTAGCTTTATTAGTTTACTACCAGCTTGAGCCTCCGCCTCCGCCTGAGCCTCCACCAGAGAAACCTCCTCCAATACTTCCCCCTGCACTTGAAGTGCTTTGTGGTGGTGGACTTGTCATAGAGGTATTCATATTTCTCATGCTGTCATTAAGAGCATGTGCAAATACTATAGTATTGAAATTTCCTGGATATGTGCTTGAATACCAGTTAGGCGGCTCCATCGTAATGCTTTCAAACCGTTTAGCCCACTTATCTGTAACTCCAAGCACCATTGCAAATGGCAGTGTGCTATAAAAATATTGAGGATTTTCTTCTACTAGCATATTGATTCTATCTTTTTCAGCGGTCTGTAGGAATTCTCTAAACCCTAATAGTTTTCCATAATAATGGTCGCCAAGCTGAGTTTTCTTATCACATTTAGAAGACATAAACATTATAACCCATGCACAAAGTATAGTAATTACCATAACATATATATTATCTGTAATATATGCTATATAAAAAGTCACCATATTTGTCATAGCTACTCCAAATACGCTCAAAGCAAACCTTCCAAACTTTTGTTTAGAATTTAGCATTTTCCAATTTGCTAAGGTATGTGCAAAAAAACCTATTGGAAGTACTTCTACTACGCCTAGTGCAAATGCCACAATCGCTACAATTACAAATTCGCCAAGCTTCATATGATTTGCAAGTGGTAAAAAGCCCATCCATACTACTAAAAGTGCAACAAATTTCATAAAAAATGCTAATAGCTTATTGTAGCTTTGATAAATTTTATGTTTAGAATTATCCTGCCAGTGAGAATTCACCATATCTTTCGCGGTATTCATAACTGAATAGAATTTTTCTTCAAGTGCTTTGGTCGTAACCTTATTCCCATCTCCAAACTCATCAAATAACGCTTCAAAGACTAAGCTTTCATATGGCTTTGCATCAGATTCTAAAGTTTTAACCTTAGTAAGCTCAAAATACTTTTTACTTCCGAAAAGCTTTTTATCTTCCTGCTCTTCAATTGTAAGATATCCCTTATCCGCCCAGTATATAATAAGTGAAGTTATATCCATAGGATTTACCTCATTATCAATCATAAAGCCCACATCCGCAGAGGTAAGTCCTTCTGGAGGATAAAATTCTACTGTAGGAATTATATGACTGCTCTTACCCTTTTTGCTCCATAAAAGCATCATAAGTACAAGAATTGCAGGTAGTATAAGTAAATAGAATTTACTGATGAAATCTGCAAAATTCGCCTCTTTTTTCGCCTCACTAAAATAACCTTCTTCTAGTGGAATGGCTATCGTAAGCGCTTCATAGCTTCCTAGTTTTTGGTTCAGCTTCCCTGATATAGTGTTTCCACTTACGCTATATTCTAAATTGGTATTTTCAGTACTTCCAGTCGCACCATATGTGAAGTTTAGCTTATCTTTATCAAAAGTTTTTGGCATATTGACTTTAAAACTCACATTCGAAATATTGCAGTCCCACTGCGGCCCAATTATATTGAAATACAGTTCATCCATATTATCCATATAGTCATAGCCAATTGTATAAACATAGCTTATTACATATTTTGTATTTTGAGGTGCAAATGTATCAGCATCTCCTATTTTTATCTTTTGGTAGCCATCCTCACTATACACTTCCGCTTTGTGGTTTTCTACGCTCACATCCGATACTTTTGCTCTATAACCACCATTTGTCGTAAGCGGAATACTTCTTATAATTCCGTTGCATAAAACTTATAAAAAGTTATAAACATATAAATTTTACTTTTATTATTCATTACTAAATAATATTTCCTATTCATTGAGTTCTATTTGGAATAATTTCTTATTCTACTTTAGCTTGGTTAACTCTCCAAGGACTTAAATTCTCCCACAACGCAGGATACACATAGTATACTTTTTCTACAT
>JBGSPX010000058.1:0-3586 GCA_041738345.1 Proteocatella sp. | reverse complement strand
AGTGCCGGTGTTTTCATAACGCCATAGGCCATAATATCTTGTAAATCTTCTACCTTTTCTACACTAGCCTCAATTCCTAATTTGCTTACCGCCTCTTTTGCATTAGCTTCTAACTTTTTACAACTTGCACAACCTGTTCCTAAAACTTTTATTATCATAAGAGCCTCCTGTTATAAAAATAAATATGAAAATGAATTAAAAGTGTATCCAATAATTAAAATCCCTATTGTAACTAAACCTACAAATATGGCAAGCAGCTTTGTCTTTACTACTTTCTTAAGCATTATCATAGAAGGAAGCGAAAGTGCCGTTACTGCCATCATAAACGATAATGCAGTTCCTAGCCCCACACCTTTTAATACAAGTGCTTCTGCAATTGGAAGTGTACCAAATATATCTGCGTACATAGGAATTCCTACAAACGTTGCAATTATAACCGAATACCATTTATCTTTTCCAAGTATAGCTGAAATTACACTTTCTGGTATCCAGTTGTGAATAAGCGCTCCGATTCCCACTCCTATAAATATATACAGCCAAACTTTTTTTATTATATCTAGCACCTGATCTTTTGAGTATAACACTCTATCTTTTGTCGTTAGTTCCTCTTGGGGCATCTCTGCCATTTTATTATTAAATACAAATGGTTCTACGTATTTTTCTAAATTTGAACGACTTATAATACTTCCACCTATAACCGCTAATATTATGCCTACTATGACATATGCTATGGCTATCTTCCAGTTAAATATACTTGCTAGTAGTATAACTGACGCTAAATCTACAAGTGGCGAAGAAATTAAAAATGAAAAAGTTACTCCAATTGGAAGTCCTGCACTTGTAAACCCTATAAATAATGGTATTGATGAACAAGAACAAAAAGGCGTTACCGTCCCAAGAAGGGCGCCTAAAAGATTTGCACTTATCCCCTTATGTTTACCCAAAATTTTCCTTGTTCTTTCTGGCGGAAAAAAACTCTGTATATATGAAATCATAAATATCAGCACCGATAAAAGTATGAATATCTTTATTACGTCGTATATAAAAAAGTGTATACTGCCTCCTATTCTATCATCAATACTGAGTCCAAATACATTTTCAACCAAAACTCTTACTAGATTATATAGCCATTCCATTTTTAATAATTGTGCATTTAGCCATTCAAATATTGCCATTTTTTCCTCCTTATTTTTTGTTCAAGCTACAACTTTTAAGATACTCACCCTTCATATAAATATTTTCCTTATCCGATTTAAGCTGCGGATATAAATCAACTTTTTCTTTTATCGAGTTTAGAATTTCTATGATCAAAATATTTTCTTTATTCAAGCTATAGTATACAAATTTTTCTTTTCTTTCATCCCTCACAATATCTAAATCTCTAAGCTTTGACAAAGCCTTTGAAACTTTAGGTTGCGACTCATCTAAAATTCCATATATCTCACATACACAAAGTTCACCCTCGAGTAATAACATCAAAATTCTAAGTCTTGTTTCATCCGATAATATTTTAAACACATTTATTAGATTATTCATATTTCCCTCTTTCCCAAAATAATATGCACATATTCCCAAATGGGTATATGTGCATATTATTATATATATTAATTTTTGTCAATAGTTTTCAATATTAAAAATTTATTTTTTAACATATTCTCTAAGTTTTGTATCTTCTTTTAGAACATGATTTTTTAACCATCTTTCTAGAAACAGCGTAATATCATCTTTAAATTTTTCCAAATCATCCGTTTTATTAATTTCATCTATATAGCTTTCTACAAGTTTTTTAAATGCTTCATGTTCTTTTTTCTGAATCTCATACAATTCATGACTATATTTTTTCCAAAATTCTTCCTCTGTACTAAAATGATATTTAGTGTACTCAAAAATTTCTATAATTAAAAGCTCTATATCATCTATATTCCCCTCTATCTTTTTGAGTTTTTCTACGATTTCAAATAAATTGCTGTGCTGTTCATCAATTATACGAATATTGGTTTTAAATTCTTCTGCTAGTTTCATACTCATTCTCCCTATTTGGCATTTTTTATCTGTTTTCTATGCTCTAGTTGTTTTCTAAACAAAAATCTTAATATAGAATCTCTTTGAGTTGATGATATTTCAATATATTTGAATATACCCGTATATTCGTTTCCTGAATTAAAAAACTTTATCATTCTACAATTAATTTCTGATACTCTTGTTTCAGTTATTATTTCTTCATCAAATTTTACAACCACCATATCATCTATATTTTTTTCAATATCTATTTCTGCCATATTTTTAAATCTAATGACCGATGTATCTCCTCCAAATTTTATTAATTCTGCATCAAAAGTTTTATTTTTTGAAATAACTTTAATTGGTTTTAATAGATATATCGAAAAATAAGTATCTGTTGGAATAAAATTAAGATTGTGCACTTTCATGCTATTATGATTCTTATTAGAAATATCACAGCTAAATTCATAGAAATCATTTGAACCAAAAAATCCAATCGTAGGCTTATGTACTTTGGATAACTCTACATCTTCACTTATATGTTTATCTGAGTCAAAAATAAACATAGCTTCTTTATTTTTAATTATTAAATTTCCTGAAATAGATTTTAAATTATCATAATCTTTGATATAAAAGCTTAAAGATGCATTTGAAATAAAATTAATATGACTCATAGCATTAACATCTACAAATGTTTTTGCTTCTTCTATAACTTCTATCGCTGCATCTGCAACAATCGGATCATATTGAATTCCACTCTTAATTGAAATCTCTCTAATTATTTCAGGAACACTCATAGGCTCTTTATAAGCTCTTCTTGAAAGCATAGCATCTATACCATCTGCTAGCGTTAATATCCTACTTAGGTAAGGTATATTTTCCCCAAATAAGCTATCTGGATATCCCCCTCCATCAAAATATTCGTGGTGATGTCGTACTATGCTCGGTACTTCATTAAAAAAACTCATCCCATATAAAATCGATCTTAGTATTGATTCGCTTTTTTCAGGATGCTCTTTGACTAAAGCATATTCTTCGCTAGTTAGTTTTGAAGGTTTATTTATTATATTTTCAGGTATAAACATTTTCCCTATATCGTGTAATAATGCAGATACATAAAGTACTATATGGTCTCTTTCGCTAACTTCAAGTTTATCCGCTATTTTATTACACCATATTGCCACATTAGACATATGATATGGCATATACTTATCTCGCTTAGATAGCATATCTGTAAAAATATCCACTATGTAAAATAATTTTTCATAGTTATTAGCTACAGTTTGAATGTGAAATTGAAAATGCTCAAAATAATCAAAATTAAAATCATTGCAAAACTTATTAATATCTGGTAGTTCTTCATATTTTAAAATCATAGAAGAAACATATATTTTATTGCTAGTTACAGGATTACGAACAGATAATACGTATCCTTTTGAAAGTTTAGAGTGTGTGAAAAAAAGTCTGTAAATAGGCTTTCTATGATAAGATTTTAAATGTGAGGCAGCTCGAAGAGCTGTCTCTAACTATTTAGAATATATTAGATATTTTTAAACATGTCAATATCATCCTTTGATAAGATGTC
>JBGSPX010000052.1:0-21953 GCA_041738345.1 Proteocatella sp. | reverse complement strand
GTAATGCAAAAAAATATTTTAACCATAAAAAAATCTTAGATTATTTTTAAAAACACCTTTTTTATGAGTGTTGAATAATCTAAGATTTTAAATTTTGGATTTTAGCTGTCAAAAAACTTCATTATCCGACAGCCCCATATTTCATATTAAGTTAATGAATGTACTACTCCATCTTTATATTCATTTGGAGTCAAAAGTAACTGAATGTTACCAAAATCCATTATAGATTTTGCGCCAATTATTCCACCTGGTTCTTTTGGAAATATAGCAGTATCATACATGCATCCGAGTCCTGACACTAATTTTACGAGCATAATTTTTGGAAATCCTATATTTTTAATTTCTTCAAAAATCGAGTTCATCTCATATTCATCATCGGTTTGTTTTAAGGCACCTCTAATTTCATTAATAATTTCATCGCATATAAGATGTGCTGCAAATATTCCCTCTTTGGTTCTAGCATGCCCCTCTTTTAGAATTACATCTATATTTATTATGGTTTCTGTTTCATTTGGCGTTCCATATCTATTAAAAATTACTTTGTCTTTTAAAATGCCCTCTGATGATCCTATATTTGCTGGTTGAAACCCTGTTATTTCTACCGCTGTAAGCATTACTTTTACATTACTTATTTCACGAGTTACACCTTCCCCTAAATCTCCTTCGAGCTTTACTGCTATTGGCCAAAAATCTAAAATCGAATTTACCCATACATCTCGTTCAGATGGCTTTATTATTTTTATATTGACTTGTTCTATATAACTGTACTTATTTAATAGTTTTTCCCCATATGATGAATCTATCATTAGGTTATTATTTTCTATACAAAATCCATCTCCATAAAATACGTCATTTATTTTTAAGCTGTTTGTAATCAGGCTTCTTGCTATGATTTTTTCTTCTAATTCTCGCTTTCTATAGCTACTTCGTTTATCTATTTTGTGCTTTAGAAGTTTAACTGCTTTATACGCATCTTCGTAGGCTAAGTTATTTTGACCTACAACCGTAGTTTCTATGCCTTCAGCCGTTTTGTTTATATCTATTATTGTATCCATATATTTATTTGTGACCACAAATGATGCTTGATTTCCTACAAAGCTTATTCCTATAACAGAAATTCCTCGTTTTGCTACTTCCTCTATAGTAGTAGTAAAATCCACATGGCTATTTCCCCAACTATCAATAGAAATTATAACCCCTTCTATATCCATAGCTTCTAAAAACACTCCTGTTCTATAAGCTACAAGTTCCTTATCTGCTACATTTTCTGGTGTTCCCTGCAATATAATCCCTTTAAAGTCAAGCTCTGATTCATTTCTTAATAGTTCTACTAAGGGTTCTCTATAATGATGAAGTGTAGTTTCCTTACTCGATGGTCCTATACCCATTTTCCCCTCCCATATATTTAGAGCACCAAGTAAAATACTTGATGCTCTAAAGTGTTTATATGTTTAATCTCTATTTATACATTATGTCTGTATTCATAAGGAAGCATTTTCATTTCTCCAAATTCTTTCATGCTTACGATAAGCTCTAATGAATCTTTTAGGATTGCAGTTTGCATTTCTATATTATTAGGTTCTCCTGCATTTGAGCCTATTGGCACATGTGCTGCAGCAATACGTGGTGCGCCTTGTTGTTTTGCTATAGGAGGAAGTGTAGCTACTATTATAGTAGATATTCCAACAGATTCTATAGCTCTTTGAACTATTGTAGCTGATCTATGGCAAGTTCCACATCCGCCTGTAAGAAGTACCACGTCAACATCAGCATCTTTAAATATCTTAGCTATAGCTGGGCCTGTTTCATTTCTAAATTTTTCAACGTTTCCGCCACCGCCCATGAAGCCTATTAGCACTGGAGAAAGATCCCCTATAAAACCGTCTTTTTTAAGTTCATGTAATCTATCTATTGGAAGCATAGCATTTACGTCTTTATTTATATCACTATTGTCGAATCCACCATGAGTAACCATAAGTTCTGAAGATGGTGTATCTATTGGTATTTCTCTAAAAGAATAATCTCCAGCCGTATGAAAAGGTTCTTGTGTTTTTATGTGTATTCCACCTGCAGTTGCAAAGCCTACCTTACACTTATTTAAAGGTTTTTTTAGTGGTGCCCAAACTGGTGGTGGCGTAGTTGGTGCAAATACTTCTGATCTCATTCCTGGTGCAGTTGTTAATTTTATCATAATTATCCTCCTATTTTATATCACTTTTGCATAACTTATATATATTTCAACAGAATCATCAATTTGTAAAGGCTTCTCAGTAAACACTGATCTCAGTGGAAGATGTACTATGCCCATTTTCCCTTTTAGCTCTATCTTTGCACTCATTTCTGTAATTTCTACTATTTTTCCTGGCAAAAGCTTAGGCTCTATTTGTATATTCATTTTTCTACCTCATTGTTTTGTCTGTTATAGCTTGGTTTTGGTCAATTACATCTTGGTTCCACTTTTTATCTGCGGCTTCAACTGGAACTCCTGCAATTTTATTTTTAAGCATAAGTACTGCTCTATTTGCATCTGGAAGTGTAATTGTGTTTTGTCCTAAAATTTCAGATTCAAATCCACCTTTATCTTTATTAACTTCAATCATGGCATCCATATATTTATTTCCTACTACAAGTTGTCCTTGATATGCTGCATAAGTCATTCCAACTACATTTATACCACGTTTTCCTAATTCTTCTATATTATATGAGAAATCTATATGATTATTCCCAAAACCTTCTGTCGTAACTATTGCGCCATCTAATTTCATTGCATCCGCCATTGCACCAAGTCTTTTTGAAACAAAAGCTTTTTCATCATTTACTTGTGGGCTTCCTATAAATGCTACTCCTACTAAATCTATTTCTTCATCTGCTGCTAAAGCTTCTAACACAGGTTCTCTAAAATAATGTCTTGTATCTTCTTTTGATGCTGGTCCTATACAAGTAAGGGCATGGATTCCACCATCTCTAACTTCATTTACTGAAAGTACTACTGGAACATTTCCAAGGTCAACATTTTGTCTTCCTCCTGGTACACCGGCTGGTTCTGTAGGAAGCATAACATTATCATGCATAGCGCCTTGACCCATTATTTCTTTTACTAGAAGTACTCTTGGTCTTCCATGTCTTTTTACTTGTGCTAAAGTTTCTTCTTTTACTGCGGTTTTAGGATCTTGTTTTTTAAGAACTTCTCTTATTTCTTGAATTATAACATCACAAGCTTTATGAGCTGCGTAAGGTCCTCTTCTTTCCATACCAGTTCTTTCTTGAATTGTAGCATGAACTCTTACCATTATATCGTGTTTATCTGGGCAGCCTGGTTTTCCATAATCTATTTTTTCATCTAAATATCCTTCGCAAGATCCAAATTCATGTACTTGTACTCCTGCTTCATCTACTCCTGTAAGTACGAATACCATGTCATTAAGTATATGAGTTATTCCACTTCCAAGTTCACCTTCAACTTTTGCTGCTACTGGAATTATATCCATTATTGTATTTGAGTATACATGTCTATTATCTGGATTTATTATATCCATCTCTAATTTTTTTACTAGAGGGTCTGCTTTTAACGCATCTTTACAAAGCTGTTCTCTTATTGTAAGTACTCCATTTTCAAAAGAAGTTTCTTTTCCAAGTTTAACTTCTTTTACTGCAAATTCTCTTTCTACAAGTGTTCCCACAACTTCATCTTCTATTTTTTCCTCAGACTCTGTACTAACTTGTGCAAAGTTTCCAAATGCTCCTGCAGGTAAATCTAATTTAAGACCGCTTAATTGATCAATTTCTAAATGTATAACTCCGCTATTTTGATTAACTGTAGTCATCCTTTTACCTCCACTTTCTTTTTTATCAGCTGATTTTGCTTGAGATTTTTTCACTCCCTCTAAAATATCTTCACTTAATGCTGTAAGTCCTTCTGCATCTTCAATAAGTGTTGCGCCTATAGCTTCTCCTATTGATAAAGTTTTTTCAGTCACATTTATTAGGCCTGATTCTATCATATCTGGAAAGATGCTAGGATCCTCTAGGTCTTCAGAAGATATTACAGTTCCTTTCGTTCTTCTGCAGCATAGCACTGCTGGTGAATTTTTAAATTGCTCTGCATATTCTTTAGTTATTGACATTGTTTCCTCCTCAAATAAATTAGATTTATATTTAAGAGTGTTAAACTCCTATATACCAAATTATTTTTTCAATTTTCTTATTATTGGGTGTCCTACAGTTCTAAGGATATGATCTGTGCTGTGATAAACTGGCATTTTTAAATTAGGAGCTACGCACATAACCGTATTTGAACAATCACTACAGTTACTTATCAATAGTACTTGGGCGCCTTGTTTTCTAAGAGATAAAACTTTTTCAGCCTGTCCTGGACAGTGCCCTGGATTTTCACATTTCAAGTTTCCTTTTACTTCAACAGCTTGTTTACACTTTTCCACCCCTACTACATTGGCTTCCATCTTTTCAGCTATTTCTCTAAGTCTTTTTTCATCACCGCCACAAGCACAAACAAGAAGCCCCATATTTCGGTGTTCTCTCAAAAACTCCATCGTAACTATTATGCCCCCAGTAGTTTTTGTTATTGGAGCATCTAAATCTGCACTAAGTCCTGTAAAGGGTCCCCCCATAACAATCTCCCCATAATTTTCAAGATTTATATCAGTCATTTCTAATATATCTCTTACTGTAGTTCCTATCGCTACATCCTTGAATACCTTGTAGGTTTCGCCATTTTTAAATTTTCCTACTACAGTAAGATTTTTTGAAATAACAGGACGTCTTAATTCTATAGCTTCCGTTATCCTAGATAGAGTCTCAGAATTTAAAATCACACAGCCAGCTTCTTTGGGAAGCTGATTTACTCCAAGAAGTATATTTTTTACTTCTCGTATAATTGCTCGTTCTTCACCCATAGGATACATATCGTCTAATGGTGCAATTCTTATTCCATCTTTAGGATTAATTATTGCCTTAAACGCCTCTATCGCATCTGAATTTTTAGCTTTGATTGCTAACACTCCTTCTGAAGCATTTGTAAGTTCCATAGCGTATTTTATCCCTCTATATACAAGCTCTGGATCTTCTACTATCTGTTTTATATTGTGTTTAAGTAGTGGCTCACATTCCACTGCATTTGCAATAATCATGCCTCCACTCAAATCAGTATCTAGTTTAATTGATGTAGGAAACCCCGCTCCTCCCATCCCAACTATTCCTGATAGCTCTATGAGCTTTCGTTTATCCTCTACATTTGATAACTTTATGTATTTTGACATATCTTGTTCTTCCAAAGCCTCTATGATAATTTCATCCTCATTTATTTCTAAAACCCTTCCGTTTATGCTAGAATGGATATCTGCACCAAGTCCATTTTTTTGTGCAATCAATTGGCCTACTTGAACTTTTTCATTTATTGCTACTATTGGAGTACTTTTATTTCCAATATGTTGTTTTAATTTGAATCTGTATTGTTTCAAAATTCACACGCTCCTTTTTCAAATTCCTTTTCTTGACTATTTATAAAAGCAAAATACGTGCCAACTTTTTAACAATTCTTTTTTTAAACATTAATTTTCTATAAAACGCTTGTTTTTAAAGGTTTTTAGATATTTATCTTTTATTACTATCTTTTTAAAACCGCTTATTTTTGTAATTTCTTATTAATTTAAACTATTAGATTGTCAATAATTATACAAGTTAAATTTAACATCCGCTTTAAAACCTTATTCCTCAATCAATTCAACAAAAATAAAAAATGTCCAAAATAATACAGTGTTGTATTTTTCTGGACATTTATATAGTTATCTACAAAACCTGTAGATATTAGACTTAAATATCAAATATTTATGTTATATTCTTGTATCTTATGATATAGAGTGGCTCTAGGTATATTTAAAAGTTTTGAGGCCTTTGACTTATTGTTTTTTGCCATTGAAAGTGCTCTTTGTATGGTTTCTCTTTCTAAATTTTTAATCGCTAAGTTTAAATCTAAAGGATAGTTATCTAAGCTTAAATTTGTATTTTTATCTGATAATAATATATAGTTTGGAATAGAACTTTTATATATTTTTTCCGTATCACTTATTACAACCATATGCTCTACTACATTCATTAATTCCCTTATATTTCCTGGCCAGTCATAGTTTAATAATATTTTCATTGCTTCAATATCTATAGCTTTTATACACCTTCCATTTTTATTTGCAAATTCTTTTAAAAAATGATTTATAAGTATTGGTATATCTTCGAATCTTTCCTTTAAGCTAGGCAACTGAATTTCAATTACATTTAATCTATAAAACAAATCTTCTCTAAAACTTCCTTCTTTTACCATTTTATTTAAATTTTTATTTGTAGCTGATATGACTCTCGCATCTATTTTTATGCTATTTGCCCCGCCCACTTTTGTTATTTCCTTTTCTTGAAGTACTCTTAAAAGCTTAGCCTACATATGTAGAGGCATATCTCCTATTTCATCTAAGAAAATAGTTCCTCGGTCTGCGAGTTCAAAAAGTCCTATTTTACCTTTTTGATTTGCACCCGTAAATGCACCTGAACAATATCCAAAAAATTCACTTTCAAAAAGCTCATTTGGTATAGCACTGCAATTCACAGGGACAAAAAGACCTTTTCTTCCACTTAGTTCATGTATTGCTCTTGCAAAAACTTCTTTTCCGGTTCCACTATCACCAGTTATCATGGTACTTGTACTAGTAGGTGCAATCTGCCTTGCCATAGATATTCGGTTTAATATTATGGGACTTACCCCTATCATATTTCCAAATACACCTGAATAGCGTTTTATTTCATTTTCTAAAAAAACTAGCTTTGAGTTAGCTTGCTCAAGTTCACTATATAGCGTTAATACCTCCTTAAAATCTCTATCTGTAGAAACTGCACCTCTAAATTTTTTTTCTACATATAATGGTCTTGCATTTGCTAAAATATGTGAATTTTCTCTTGGAAGATGCTGTTTATTTTCAACTACTATCTTTTCTCTCCTAACATGCTCTACTATTGCATTTGGAAAAACGTCGGCTATGTTTTTCCCTATAATATCTTCATACTTTACTTTATATAATTTTTCTGCACTTTCATTCCAAATCCTAACTATGCCTTCCTCATCTACCACACATATCGCTTCATATATGCAATCTATTACTGACCTTAAAACCTTATGTTCTAAATCATTTTTTTCATTTTTATGCATATAGACCTCTCCTTTCTTTAATTTAATTATAGCATAAAAAAAACACTACAGAAGTCTAGCTCCCATAATGTTTTTCTATCTTATAATTATTATTTTTGATTTTTTAAATGCTGTGCAACCTTAACATCTTCTTTTGATATATGGTTGAAAAGCCATCCTGCAATAAGATTGTTTATTTTTCCAACTATTGCTACAGTAGGTCCCTGTGCATCCAGTTCTGAAAGTAATGCTTTTACTTGAGATACAAAATTTTCATGCAGTTTTTTATGATTTTGATAATCTGGATAATTGCTTTTCATTTGGAGTTTTTCTTCGTCTCCAAAATGTTTATTTGTATAATCTAATAAAAATTTTCCTGTTTTTGCAACATTGTCTCTGCCTTTTCCCTCTAAACAAGCTTCTAAAAAGTCATTAGCTGCGTTTATTAATTCCTTGTGCTGATTATCGATAGTAACGTTTCCTGTTTCTAAACTATCTTTCCATTTAAATGCCATTTTGTCCTCCTAAAATACTATTGTTGTGTTTTTAAATGTGCAGAAACCTTTGTATCTTCTTTAGATATATGATTAAAAAACCAACCTGATATAAGATTGTTTATTTTTCCAACCATCGCTACACTAGGACCTTGAGTATTTAAATCTGAAACCAATGTTTTAACTTCTGAAACAAAAAACTCATGAAGTTTTTTATGATTTTGATAATCAGGATAATTGCTCTTCATCTGCAATCTTTCTTCATCTCCAAAATGCTTCTTAGTATAGTCTAATAAGAATTGTCCTGTACTTTGAATTTGATCTCTTCCTTTTCCTTCTGAACATGCTGTTAGAAGTTTATTTGCTGCCTCTATAAGTTCTTTGTGTTGACCATCTATGGTCGTATTCCCTGTTTCTAAACTATCTTTCCATTTAAATGCCATTTTGCCCTCCAGGTTTTAATAGATTCTTATTCGTATTTATTACTATTAATAGAATCTTAACACATTTTAAACAAATTTACTAGTAGTTTATGACAAATTTTTATTCCATAACTACGTTTGCAGCAAGAGCTATTCCATCTATATCAAAATTAACACAAAATACCTTTTCTGCGTTCATACTGACTTCAATTTCTTCTCCATTCATAAATGTAGGTACTGAAATATCTACATTTACTCCCATTTCCGCAAGCTTTATTGTTGCATTTGCTGTAAGCATATTTGAAAGCTCTGAAAGAGCACTCTTTGCCATATCATCTATTTCATCTACCGGCATGCCCATCATCATTGTAGAGGCAATTTGCTTTGCACCATCCATATCTATTGTATAAATAACATTGCCTTTTTTATCTCCAACAATACCTATTGTGATTACCACTCCAGAAACTACCATTTTATGGCCTTTTACATCTGTAGATTTAAGAACAGCACTTGCAAACCCAAGCTGTGGCATAACTCCAGTGACTGCTTCTACAAAGGGTCTGAGTAACTTTACATCCATTGCTCTTCCTCCTTTTTAAAACCTACATTCATAAAAATTTCACCTAAATCTGTTTTTATTGTAAACGACCTATTTTCTACACCTCCAATACTCACTGTTAAATCTTTTCCATGAAAAATCATAGGCGGAGATACTCTAAGTCCTAGTGATTTGTTCATACTATTAAGAAGTGAGCACGCATTTCCAGAGATTATATTTGCAAATTCGCTCAAAAATACTACAGCATCATCTATATTCATATTATCATCTGATGCTATTTTTTTAGTAAAATCAAGTGCTAAGGTATCTGCCATGTCGACAATAAATCTTCCACTATGTCTTCCTATTATACCTACTGCCACAGATATTCCCGCTGATTTTTTAGAAGCATCATTTTTATTTTCAATTTCTTCAATTGTAAGTTCGCCACCTATTGAACGTTTTAAATAGGTATAAACAGTTTCTTTAAAGGCTTCCTTATAGTTTTCTTCAAGAATTCCATAAAGTTCATCACCTAAAAATATTCTATCTATTGCCATACCTAAATCATCTTGTTCAAGTGGCTTTTGAAGATATGCTTTTATACCTGCCTTTTTAGCTTTTTTGATTATTTCTTCATCCATCATTGAGCTTATGGCAATTATGTTTATATCTTTATTATTTTCTAAAATAAGCTTTGAACACTCTATTCCATCACCATCTGGTAATGTCATATCCATAGTTATTAAATCAGGCTTAACTTCTTCGGCTATCCTAACTGCTTCTTTGACACTTTGAGCTGTTGCCACTACTTCCAGCCCTATTCTTTGAATCATATTCTTTAGAAAAGTTATAGAAAAACTTGAATCGTCTACTATCATAACTCTTATATTGTTCATATCCACACCCACCTTGTGATATCAAAATTTTAAATATATTTTTTGAATAAAAAAATAATTACAATTATTATACCACAAATAGTTTCAAATTATTTACACTAATCCTTAAAAAACACAAAATTTTCGAATATTTTTCAATTTATTTTCAAAATTTCTGAAATAGCATTACAAACGTAACCAATTTCCTCATATGTGTTAAAATATCCTAGGCTAAATCTTACTGTTCCCTGAGGAAAGGTATCATAAAACTTATGCGCACTTGGACTACACTGAAGCCCACATCTGTTTTGAATATTATATTTTGACTGAAGTTCATGAGATACTACCGCATTATCTTTTCCTAAAAAATCAAGTGATATTATAGGAGTCCTAAAAATTATATCTTTTTTAGCTATAATTTTAACTTTATCTTTAAATGAATCTATCTCTAACAGTTTCTCATAAAAATATTTGCATAATTCTAGTTCTCTATTATGAATATTATCTATTCCTATTTGGTTTATAAAATCAAGTCCTGCTTTTAATCCAAATATTCCTGGTAGATTTTGAGTTCCTGATTCAAATTTATCAGGCATAAATTCTGGCTGTATTTCTAAATCAGATGAACTGCCTGTCCCCCCTTGAACAAATGAACTTATTTTTTTTTCAAATTCAGGAGAAATTGCAAATCCACCTATACCTTGAGGTCCTAGCAAAGATTTGTGCCCCGTAAAGCAAACACAATCTATATTCATCTGTTTCATATCTATACTTAATACCCCTGCACTTTGCGCGGAATCTAATATAAATGGTACTTTATGTTTTTTGCACAACTCTCCAACCTTTGATATTGGAAGTATATCTCCTGTAACATTGCTACTATGTGTCATTATTACTGCTTTTATTTCTTGATTTAATTTTGAATCAAGAAATAAAAGACCCTGTTCTTCGTCTGAGATTAAATCCACCTTTATTACTTCTGCCCCTACAAAATTTAGTGGTCTCATTACCGCATTATGTTCCACCGTGCTTACAATAACCTTATCTCCTTTTTTTATAAACCCTTTAATTATAATATTTATACTCTCTGTTATATTTTTTGTAAAACAAACATTTTCAGATTGCTCAATATTAAATAGTGTTGCAAACGCTTCTCTTGTATCATATATTATATTTTCTGCAGTTTCTGCATCTTTATAGACCCCTCTTCCTATATTACATCCAATATTCGTCATATAGTCAGTAACTGCCTCTATAACTTCTTTAGGTTTTGGATAACTCGTTGCCCCATTATCAAAATATACTCTTTTCATTTTAAACGCCTCCCTACAATCCTATACTAGTATCTATAAGTAAATATTACCTTATTTATAATAATTTATAATCATATTACGCGAAATCCTTATAGATATTTTTTATTAAAGTAATTGATTTTTGCAATAAATATCATTTGCCAATAATGTTATAATCATATTGTACTATATTATTATTAATGGGAGGAGTTTATTTAATGAAACAAAAGTATGGAATTATTATTTCAGGAGCGGTAATAGGCATATTATCCGTCATCCTAGTAGTAGCTGGAAATCCTGTAAACATGGGACTTTGTATTGCTTGCTTTCTTAGAGACATAGCAGGTGCAGTTGGTTTACATAGGGCTGAGGTCGTACAATATATAAGACCTGAAATAAGTGGCCTTATTTTAGGAGCTTTTATAGTAGCCTTATCCGCAAAAGAATTCAAACCTAAAGGAGGTTCTTCTCCATTTTTAAGATTTATGCTTGGATTCATAGTTATGATTGGTGCTCTTGTATTTTTAGGCTGTCCATTAAGAATGGTTCTTAGACTTGCAGGTGGAGACCTTAATGCGATTTGGGGAATTGCTGGGTTCACCGTAGGTATTCTTGCAGGTATTCAGTTCTTAAACAAGGGCTTCAGTTTGGGAAGAACTCAAAATGTATCTATAGCAGAAGGAAGTTCTGTATCTATAATTGCTATCCTTTTGATAGTACTTCTTGTAATATCTCCTGCGGCACTATTTTTTAGTCAAAAAGGGCCGGGTTCAATGCATGCCCCTTTAGCTATTTCATTATTAGCAGGTCTTATCGGTGGTGCTATTGCTCAAAAAACAAGACTTTGTATGGTCGGTGGAATAAGAGATGCATTTATGTTTAAAGATTTTTATCTTCTAACTGGATTCATATCTATTTTCGTATTTGCACTTATTGGAAATCTTGCTACTGGAAATTTTAACTTAGCATTTGAAGGTCAACCTGTCGCTCATACAGATGCGCTTTGGAATTTCTTAGGAATGAGCGTCGCTGGATGGGGTTCTGTATTATTAGGTGGCTGCCCTTTAAGACAGCTTATCTTAGCAGGTGAGGGAAATTCAGATTCTGCAATTACTATTATGGGACTAGTTATGGGTGCTGCTTTTGCTCACAATTTTAAACTTGCCTCTACCCCAGATGGTCCTACAAACTTTGGCAAAATTGCAATAATATTAGCTTTTGTAGCACTTTTTGCCATTTCTTATTTTAATATTCAAAAACAAATTCAATTTAAAAATGTAGATATAAAGGAGGTTTCATAATATGATTAAAGTTGATGCTAGAGGTCTATCGTGTCCTCAACCAGTGCTTCTTGCAAAAAAAGCTATTGCAGAAAATGCAAATTCATATTCTATTATAGTAGACAATGAAACAGCTATGCAAAATGTTAAGCGCTTTATGACTGGAAAAGGGTTTAATGTAACAATAGATAATTTGGAGTCTGACTATGTGCTCAAAGCCTCTAAATAATTATTTAGTAACTTTCTTCACGCATTCTGGAGCTATAAAATATAAAAAAATGCTTCAAAAAGAAGGTACTGCTTGTACTATAATGCCTGTACCGAGAACGCTTAGCTCTAGCTGTGGAGTATGTATTGAGTTTTCAAGAGATAAAATAAATGATATTGTAAGCCTTGATACGCAAGCAATATATTTAAAAAATGCAGCTAAAACTTACCAATTAATTTATTCTAATGATTAACACATAGAAACTGTAGGATAATAATCTTTTTGACAGTTCAAAACAAAAAATAAAACTCCTAGATTATTCAACACTTATACCAAAGTGCTTTGACAAATAATCTAGGAGTTTTTATAGTTAGAGTTACAGATAAATTATAGTAAAAATATATATCGTTCCCTTACATTTATGCATAAAATTTTTCAAAAAAAGCTTCCATTTTAGCAATTATCTCATCATCTAATATATCTACATTTAACATCTTCATTGCATGCTTTAAAAACTCAAGTTTTTTTAGTACTTTATTCAAATCTGATTTAAATATAAATGGATCGCACCAAATATTTATGAGAAGTAAAAAAACTTCTGCACATTCATCTGGAAATTCAGTACTCAAAGATGAGTCAAGATTTCCCTCTCTTATAACCTCAGACAGTAGCTCGGCGCTTTTACCTACACTGAGTTTCATATATGCTACAATATAATCTGCACTTTTAGAATTTTTTGCAAAATTTTTAATTTCTTCAAAACTATAATTTTCATGCTCTGATATATTTTTTTTCAGCGCATATACTAACTTTTCCTTTGCTGATACATCCCCCGCTTCTATAAGCCATGTTTTTAGCTTATCCTCAATATCTCTCGCCTGCATATTCATTACTGCATTGATGATTTCTTCCTTTGAGCTGAAGTGATGATATATAGCTCCCTTAGATATTTTCGCTTGATTAGCTATATCTTGAACACTAATTCTATCAAAACCTTTTTCTAAAAACAATCTTGCTGAAACCTCTAAAATTGTTTCTATAGTTCTTTGCGAATCATATTTTTTCGTCATATTCACCTCCAAAGCTCATTTTGTATTATAAAACTGCTTCTTTTATCTCTTCTGTTTTATCTTTTTTAAACTTTCTTAAAAATTTAGCTTGCTTTTCATCTAGTATATAGTAGATTATAGGCACTACTACAAGTGTTAGAATTGTTGAAAAACTAAGTCCACCTATAACTACTGCGGCTAAAGCTGACTGCATTTCTGCTCCCTCCGCTCTACTTAGAAATAGCGGAATAAGCCCTAAAATTGTAGTAAGTGCAGTCATCATTATAGGCTTAAGTCTTGTAAGTCCAGCCTTTACTATAGCATCATTTTTATCTAAGCCTTCTTCTTTTCTAAGTGTGTTTATATAATCCACGAGTACTATACTGTTATTAACTACAATTCCAACAAGTACTATAATTCCAATAAAAGTTATTATACTTATTGGTTTTCCAGTAATAAACATAAATATCAATGAACCAGATAGTGCAAATGGAATTGCAAACATTATTACAAATGGATATATAAATGACTCAAACTGCATTGCCATAACTATATATACTAGTAAAGTTGACAGTACAAACATATACGTAAGTGAAACAAAGGCATCTTTCATCATATCAAATTGGCCTCCAAATGATATTCTATATCCTTCATCTAACACATACTTGTCCGTAAGCTTTCTTAATTCTTCATTTACGGTGCTTACATCTCTTCCATGTATCTGTGCTGATAGAGTAACTACTCTTTCCTTACCCTCTCTATTTATGATACTCGGGCCTTTTTCTAGACTGATTTCAGCTACCGTTCCTAGTTGAACATTCGAACCATTTTTTAACGGTATAGTTATATTTTTAATATCATCTGAATTGTTATAATATCCTTCTTTAGTCTTTACTCTTATGTCAATTTCATCCCCATCTACACTTAATTTTGTAGCTACAGTCCCATCAAGCGCCCCTCTTACAGTTGCTGCTATTTCTGATGCGGTTAAGTTAAGCATAGCGGCTTTGCTCTTGTCTACTTTAACTTGCAGTTCTGGCGCTCCATCAGATATAGAACTTTTAATTCCTCTTACCCCTTCTACTGAAGCCATAATTTTTTCTATATCTAGTGACATTTCCTTAAGTTTATCTATGTCTGCACCATATATACTTAGTGAAACTCCTGCGCCTGAATCTCCGCTTCCTCCACCCATTCCAAGTGATTGAGTCTTAGTTACTGTAATTTTACAACCAGGAATGTCCTTTACAAAAGTTCTTATTTCTTCTGCTACTTTATCTGTATCTTTCTCTCTCAAATCTTTATTTACTAATACTGCTGTTATATATGCTGTACTAGTAGAACCACTTCCCATACCCATTGAGCCTACTATAGAAGATACTTTCTCTATATTTTTTTCCTGCATCAGATATTTTTCTACTTTTTTTACTACCTTATTTGTCTCTTCTAAACTTTTCCCATTTGGAAGTTCTATATTTACATCGATTTTCCCTTCATCTGATTGTGGCATAAACTCTGCCCCCATAAAAGGAATCAATACAAACGACCCTATAAAAATAGCTGTGGCAAGGGCGAGTACTTTTTTCCTATTACCTAAAGCGTATACGATTATTTGTCCATAAAAGCTCTTTATTTTTTCAAAACACAGGTCAAATATATCAAGGATTTTCATTATTATCCCAAATTTATATTCTGTCGAACCATCAGAATGTACTTTTCCAGACTCTTCTTTCTTAGAGTCTATTCCCAGCATTATATAGCAAAGAAGTGGCATTACCGTAAGTGATACTATAAGCGATGTTGCTAGCGAAAAACTAACTGTCATCGCAAGTTCTTTAAATATTTTTGCTGCAAGTCCACTTAGAAATATTATCGGTAAAAATACAACTACGCTTGTCATAGTAGATGCAACTACCGCAGAACTAATCTCCCCAGTTCCCTTTACTACAGAATCATACCTACTATATCCCAGCATATGATATCTATATATATTTTCAAGCACTACAATCGAGTTATCCACAAGCATTCCTATTCCAAGTGCCAATCCTCCAAGCGATATCATATTGAGTGTTATTCCTGAAAAATATATCAGTATCAATGTTGCTATAACCGATATAGGGATTGCAGTTCCTATAGAAAGTGCCATTTTAAAATTCTTCAAGAAGAACCAAAGTATTATTATAGCCAAAAGTCCACCAGATACAGCATTTGAAAATACCGTCTGTAGAACTTGTTCTATAAACTGAGCTTGGTCAAATAAGATTACCATATCTATTCTATCGTCTTTTTCTAGCATAGAATTCATTTCTTTTTTTATGCTATTAATAACTTGTACTGTATTTGCATTGCTCTGTTTCTGAATAGATAGCATTATAGATTGCTGTCCATTCAGCCTTGCCATATTAGTTTTTTCTTTATTGGTGTCTTTAATTATTGCAATATCAGAAAGCTTTATCCAGCCTCCATTTGGAAGACTTATTGGAATATTTTCTACATCTGCAACCGATTTGAATTTAGATATAGATCTTATTGTTATATCGCGTTCTCCATAGTAAGTTTTTCCACCAGGCGTATTATTGTTTTCACTTTGAAGAATTCCTACAATCTGATTTTGATTAAGCCCATACCCTAATATTTTTTCAGGTAGAAGCTCCACTGATATCTCACGTTCTTCTTTTCCTTCTACGCTTACAGAAGCTACCCCTTTAACTCTTTCTATATTTGGCTTTATATTATCATCCACATATGAAGTCAGTTTATCTATAGGCATACTTGAACCTACACTTATATATAGTACTGGTGCCATAGATGGGTCAAATTTAAATACCATTGGATTTTGAACTCCATCAGGAAGCATTCCTTTTATTAAATCTATTTTTTCCCTCATCTGAAGCGTTGCAAAATCCATATCAGTTCCATCTTCAAACTCTATAAGCACTACAGAACTTCCATCTGTGGATTCAGATTTCATTTGCTTTAAATTACTTACTGTTCCAAGTGCATCTTCAATAGGCTTTGTAACCATATTTTCGACTTCATATGGTCCTGCCCCTCTATACTCTGTAACTACAGCTGCATAAGTAAGTCCCAAACTAGGAAAAAGGTCTAGTGGTAATTTAGAAAGTGATACAAATCCAAAAAGGAGAATCATTACTATACACATGAAAACCGAAACCGGCCTTCTTATGGAAAATTTTGTCAAATTCATCTGAATGTTCCTCCTATTCAGTCACAACTCTTACTAACTCTTTATCATCTAAATAATCCTGTCCTTTTACAACTATAGTTTCTCCAACCGAAAGTCCTGATGAAACTATAAGTCTTTCTCCATTATCATCTGCAATCGTACTTTTTCGTTTTTCCACAGTATTATCACTTTTTAGTACAAAAGCATAATAAGTGTCATTTTCTTTTATCGCGGTATCAATCGCTATACTTATAACATTATTTTGCATTTTATCATAGATCTTTACACTTGCATGCATTCCTGGTTTTATAAGCTTTGAAGTGTTGTCTATTTCTACTCGTGCTTGATAAAGACCCGTCTGTGGATCTGGTGATGAACTTATTCCGAGTATATTTCCAGAGAAAAGTCTATCCTCAAATGTATCAAATTTAACTTCACACTTTGAATCTGTGTTTATTCTTTTTAAGTTTTCTTCTGTTATGGGGATATCAAGTATGATTTTTCTATAATCTGAAACTGTCATAACTGGTGTTTGACCATTTCCTGCATTTCTTCCCACTTCAACTTTTATTATTCCTACTTCTCCATCTATCTCTGATCTTACAGTCATATCATCATATTGTTTTTTTACACTATCATAAGTGGCTTCTGCCTGTTTCACTTGAGATTGTGCCACATCTGCATTTGATGCCTGAATTTCATTTATATATAGATCGTGATTCTTTTTTGCCGTTTCATACTGACTCTTTGCTAGTGCTAAAGAATCTGTCATTTGTTCAAAATCTTTTTTGCTTATTCCACCACTTTCAAAAAGAAGCTTGCCTCTTTCATAGTTAACGCTTGCATCTTCATAGCTTATTTTTGCAGAGTTTAAAAGCGATTTAAGTTCTTGGACTCTCTGCTCATTTAGTGCTCCCACTGTATTTTTAGAATTACTCTTTGCCATATCATATGTTGCTTCTGCTTGCTTAATCTGCGAATCTAAGTCTTCACTATTCATAGTAAACAAAATGTCTCCCTTTTTTACACTCTGTCCTGGGATTACACTAATACTTTCTACTACGGCAGCATTTTTTGGTATTATCTGCGACTCTTTTTCTGCTTTTGCAGTTGCAAAAACCTCTATATATTTTTCAAAAGAATTATTTTCTACTTTTTCAACTTGTACTGGAAGTGCTTTTTCTTCTACTTCCTTATCTTTTCCTAATGTATTAATTAATATTCTTGCTGCAAAAGCTAAAACTATTACTGCCAAAACGATAAGAAGTACTTTTTTACTCTTACTGCTCAGCTTTATTCTATCTCCATTTTTCTTTTTCATCTGTTTCCTCTTTTTGACATTAAATTTTAATTTAAACATACCTAAAAATCTACTGAAAAATATGAAGTCTCTTTTAATAATCCTCCTTTCAAAAAAACCGACCGCTTGGTTTTTATTTTACTATTTCTATTTTAATTCGTCAACAAAAAAAGAGCATTTCAGAATTAATTCTAAAATACTCTTTATATATAACTTATAAGTTTTTAAAATATCTTAGTTTATAGTTTCAAGATAATCCTCTAACTCACTCTTTATAACAGAGACTCTTGGTCCATATACTACCTGAACTCCTTCTCCACTTTTTATAACGCCTGCTGCTCCACTTTGCTTAAGCATAGCATCATCAACCTTTTCTGCATTAAATACAGTTATTCTAAGTCTAGTTGCACAACAGTCTAAATTTTTGATATTTTCTTTTCCACCAAGTCCATTTATTATAAGCGCTGATATAGCATCTTCATTTGCATTTGCTGTTACGTTTGTAGTAGATTTTTCTTCCTTAGCTTTATTTAAATCTGCTCTTGTGTAAAGTTTACTTTCTTGATCATCATCTTCTCTTCCAGGTGTCATAAAATTAAACTTAGTTATAAGGAACTTAAATACAAAGAAATATATTACAAAATATGCTATCCCAACAGGTATTGCCATCATCCAGTTTGTCTTTGCTTGACCTTGAAGCACTCCAAAGAATATAAAGTCTATTAAACCACCTGAGAAAGTCATTCCTATTGAAATATTTAAAATATGCATAAGCATAAATGACAGTCCTGCAAGTATAGCATGTACTACATAAAGTATTGGTGCTACAAATAAGAATGTGAATTCTATAGGTTCAGTTATTCCTGTTAAAAACGCTGTAAGTGCTGCTGAGAATAATAACCCTCCAACAACCTTCTTCTTGTTATCTTTTGCACATGTGTACATAGCAAGTGCTGCTCCTGGAAGTCCAAACATCATAAATGGAAACTTTCCTGTCATAAATCTAGCTGCATCTACTGAGAATTTAGTTGTTTCTGGTGAAGCTAATTGAGCAAAGAATATATTTTGAGCTCCTTGAACTAGCGTTCCATCTATCATCATACTTCCACCAAGTCCAGTCTGCCAGAAAGGAAGATAAAATACATGGTGTAATCCAAAAGGTATAAGTGATCTTTCTATAAGTCCATATACAAAAGTTCCTGCATATCCTGCATCAGTAACTAATCCGCCAAGCGCATATATTCCACTTTGAACTGATGGCCACACAAAGTACATTAATATTCCCACAAACATATACACTATTGTAGAAATTATTGGTATGAATCTTGTTCCACCAAAGAAAGAAAGCGCTGTCGGCAGTTTTATCTTATAGAAACGATTGTGAAGATAAGATACTCCAAGACCTACGATTATACCTCCAAAAACACCCATCTCTAAAGATAGTATCCCCGTAGTTGAGGCTATAGTTCCACCCATTACATCTGGAGCTATTGACCCATCTGGTAAAATAAATCCATTAAATTTAAGCATCATATTAACTGATGTATGCATTACAAAATAAGCTATCGCAGCTGAAAGTGTCGCTACTTCTTTTTCTTTTTCTGCCATTCCAAGCGCTACACCCATAGCAAATATTATTGGCAGGTTTCCAAATATAGCACTTCCTACTCCACTCATTATTTGTAATATTTGATTTAAAACTGTCCCTTGACCTAATACTGCTTCTAATCCATACGCTGCTATAGTAGCCTCGTTACTAAAAGATGCTCCTATTCCAAGTAAAACTCCTGCTACTGGAAGAAGTGCGATTGGGAACATGAATGATCTTCCAACTCTTTGTAATATACTAAATACTGCATTATTTTTCTTAGCCATTATATAATCTCCAATTCAAATCTTATTTATTTTTTTTGTAAGTTACTGCTACAGTTTTTCCAGCTTCTGCCTGTCCCTTTAGACAATTACATTCTTGTATTTGATCCATTTCAAGAATTACTACAGGAGTATGTGTTGAATATCCCTTTTCTGAAATCAAATCAAAATCTACTTCTGCTATTAAATCTCCAACTTTTACTTCGTCTCCAACTTTTACGAAAGCCTTGAAACCTTCTCCTTTTAGATTAACCGTATCAATTCCAATATGAATCATTATATTTATTCCATCTTTACCTTCTATACAGTACGCATGAAGGGAATCCATAACCGTAACTATTTTTCCATCTATCGGACTTAAAACCTTATTTCCTGATGGTATTATAGCACAGCCATCTCCAACTATTTTCCCTGCAAAAACTGCATCTGGAACCTCAGTTATATCTATTATGGTTCCATCTAAAGGCGCGCTTATTTCTACCATTTTTTCTTTTTTAAAACCAAACATTATTATTCCTCCTTTAATTTGTAAACTTGTTTCAACTTTTCTATATCATTTGTTATAAACCCAATGCTGTCACTACTAAGTTCAAGTCTAAGCTCTTTTTTAACCAGCTTTGATATTTCTAAAGCTAGTATGTAACTTTCTTTTGCATCTTTAAAAATATTCTTTTTCCAAGGCATCGTTATTTTTAATCCAGATTTACTTATTTTAAGTTGTTCTGCTATTGACATAAGAAATACTTTAAGCGCGAATTCATTTTCAGGATATTCTCCAAACTCCTCATATATCAAATTTGTAATTTCATTATATAATTTAACATGGTTTAAAGATGTGCTCACGGGTCTTCTTTTAATCGCAGAATTTAAGTGAAGTGCTATAAAGCCCACCTCAGCTTCACCAAATTTTACCTTGAGATTTTTTTCAAGCATCTCTACGGCTTCTTTTGCAACTTCATATTCTCTTGAATAAAGTACATAGGTTTCAACTTGAAAAGGATTTTCCATTGGAATATTAAACATTATCCTATCTATACTAAAAGCTATATGGTCTAAAAGCGGTTTATATATATCGTCCCTTGATATATTCATCTTTTTATTTGCCAAACTACAAATATTTTCAACAGTTGATTTTAGTAACTTTTCGTCATATTTAATATCTCTTACATCCTTAGTATCTGCCCACAACTTAAAAATCTGTTGTTTACTACCATCATCATCTACAAAATCTCCTGTTTTTTTACCAAACCCAATTCCTTTTGACATAAGTACCGCCTCTTCTCCATTTGATGAATCTTTGGCTAGCACTACGTTATTATTTATTGTTTTGACTACTATATATCTCATTGTCCCTCCTTACTTTATTTAATTAGTTGTATAAAAAAACAGGCATAAACAAAAAGACGATGGTTTTTCGCCTACAATTTGTTCATGCCTGATCGTATCAGTTACACACAAATATAAAATAAATATTATTTATTGCTATTAAAATTATCTAATATTATTCAAAAAAAGTCAATAGGAAAATGATTTTCCACGTTAAAATAATATTTATTTATATTTTCCCGGTTATACTATGGACCATCTCAATATAGGCCATATTGTTCTTAGTATACACTTCTGATACTTGTATGAACCCTAAATCTTGATAAAATTTTTTTAAATATGCAGGAGGCTCTATTTTTATTTTACTTTCATTCATATTACTCTCTATAAAAGAAATTGCACTAATCATCAATTTTCTTGCCAATCCATTCCCTCGATACTGTATATCAACTAGCGCTTTATCCACAGATACTTCATCATAAGAAACACCCTTATCAAGTATTCTAAGATAAGAAATTATTCTATTATCATCCATCACAAAAAAATGATGTGATTTCAAATCCTTATAATCTAAATCTTGATTAAAATGCTTCTGCTCTAATAAAAATACCTCTGCTCTTACTCTTAGTATTTCGTACAATTCTATTAGGGATAATTCTTTAAATCGTTTTATGATTATTTCCATTTTATGTAACTCCTTCACTTTTTTATTTAAGTAAAACTATATGACTTATAATTACCCATTTGAATTATATCTAATCTTATAAATAATAAAAAGGGGCTGTCGGATAATGAAGTTTTTTGACAGCTAAAATCCAAAAATTAAAATCTTAGATTATTCAACACTCATAAAAAAGGTGTTTTTAAAAATAATCTAAGATTTTTTTATGGTTAAAATATTTTTTTGTATCACAAAAA
>JBGSPX010000024.1:0-9491 GCA_041738345.1 Proteocatella sp. | reverse complement strand
ACATCTTATCAAAGGATGATATTGACATGCTTAAAAATATCTAATATATTCTAAATAGTTAGAGACAGCTCTTCGAGCTGCCTCACATTTAAAATCTTATCATAGAAAGCCTATTTACAGACTTTTTTTCACACACTCTTTAAAAATCAGTTATTGTATTTGTAAATCATTTCAAACAAAGCATTGATATTAAGAGGTTTAGAGATGTAATCATCCATGCCAGACTTCATACAATATTCTCTATCTCCTTCCATAGCACTTGCAGTTACAGCGACTATGATTTCTTTTTTTTCAGGATGCATTTTCCGAATAAGCTCTGTAGCTTCAAAGCCATCTAGCACTGGGAGATTACAATCCATAAAGACTATATCATAAGCATTATCAGTTACTTTTTCTACTGCTTCTAATCCATTTTCAGCAATATCACATGTCAGTGATTTTTTCCTTAAAAATGCTTTAAAAATATTTTGATTGATTTTATTATCTTCTACTAGAAGAATTTTTGGAATTTTTTTATCAAAATTTATTTCATTGCTTGGTAAATATATCTGGTTTTGATTTTCCAAAGAAATAGCTGAAGTTTTAGCAATACAAAGTGGAAGTTCAAATGAAAATGTAGAGCCTTTGTTAAGCTCACTTTGGATATTAAATTGCCCTCCCATATGTTCGACAATTTGTTTTGATATAGAAAGTCCAAGACCTGTTCCCCCGTATTTTCGTTTTGTAGAAGAATCAGCCTGTACAAAGCTTTCAAATATAGTATCAATCTTGTCAGGGGCAATACCTATTCCTGAATCGGTTACACTAAACAAAATATAAGCGGTATTGGAATCAATTCTATTGCAAATAACATTAATTACTATGCTTCCAGATGATGTGAATTTAATAGCATTACTAAGAAGATTATTTAATATCTGAGATATTCTTAATGGGTCACCTAAGGTTCTAGCTGGGATATCTTTAGAAATATTTATTTCAAGCTTTAAATTTTTTTCTTGGGATTTGGGAACTATTACTTTTACAACTTTTATTACAAGGTCTTCTATTGAAAATTCTATATTTTCAAATTGGAGCTTTCCTGCTTCTATTTTTGAAATATCTAAAATATCTTCAATTAGATTTAGAAGTATTTCAGAAGATTCTATAGCGCCCTCAGTATATTCTTTTTGTTCTTCATTTAGCTGTGTATAAGCAAGTAGTTTTAAATATCCAACGATGCCGTTTATAGGCGTTCTGATTTCATGAGACATATTTGCCAAAAATTGACCTTTCAAAACATTTGCAGATTCAGCATTTTCCTTTGCTAAAATAAGTTCTTTTTCAGCGGACTTTTTCTCTGTAATATCTATATAAACAGATAAAAGGTATTTTTTATTTCCATGTTCAAATATTTCGCCAGAGTAAATACAGTCTATTTTTTCACCAGATTTAGTAGTAAGCCGTACTTCAGCATTGGATACTTTATTGTTGGTTTTCAATTTTTCAGTTATATCTTGAGGCAAGCATGCTTTATGAGGCGATTTTGATTTTTCTACAAGTTCTTTAAAGGAACACCCTAATGTTTTTAAAAACACTTGATTACATTCTACAAGTCTAAAATCTGGAAATGTTTGAATTGCCATTAATGCAGGGTTGTTTTCAAAAACTTTATTAAATTTTTCAGTTATATATTTTTCTTTGTTAAATACAGATTGACCTATAAAATAACATATAAATATACTTATAAGCAGTAACAACAATGCTAGTGAAAAAAAATGTTTTTCAGAATGAAATAATCCATCTAAAACGTCTTCTTGATTTGCAGTTACAACGACGAGCCAATCTAATCCTGATATTTTTGAATAACCCATATATAAATTTTTATTATTGAACGTATATTCACTTGCACCAGCGCTATTTTTTATTGCTTGACTAAGTACTTTAGCTACACTTTTAAAATTTTCGTCAGTTTCAGCCATTTCAATTGCATTTTGCTGAGTAATTACATTTTTACGAACAGGATGAGATATAGTGGTGCCATTAGAATCCAAAATATAAGCGTATCCACTTTCACCAAATTTGATATCATTAAATAAATCACTTAATATCCAAGCATCTGTAATTCCAACCAGGACACCTATAATTTTGTTATCTACATATACTGGTACTGAATATACCATTACTAAAGTTTTTTTGTCATGAGGGTTTATACTTGTAGATGGAGTCATTATGCCGTGATTTCCTTTTAGAGATTTTTGGAAATATTCTCGATTACTGACGTTTAGTATTTCATTATATTCAAGATAGTGTTCAGCTAAATAAAGATTACCGTTAGTATCAGCAAAACCCATTCTTATAAAATGGTCTGATTCGTGAGCTTCTTTTTGTAATAGTGTTATTTTTTCAGTAATTGTTTTTTTTGAATCAAAAATATCTTTATGGCAGGCAATTCCTTCAAGATAGGTATATAGTATTTCATTACGGCTCAAAATTATTTTTCCGGAATTTTTTGCATTAGATATTAGATGGTTTTCAACTTCATTTACCACGCTGTATTTTAAAATATTGAGAGCTAAAATAGATAAAATTATCAAAATCGTTGTAATTAGTGCTGTAAAGTATACAATAAGTTTAGTTTTTATATTAGACATTAAAATTACCTCTTATTCTGATATATTTATATATATCTACCCTGAAAATATTATTTTGAACAAAAAAGGTGTATAATTAAAAATAAAACATATTATGGAGGATGAAATTTGCTTACAATATCAAAAAAATATATAAAATTTTATGAATCTGTGGATAATAATTTAGATAAAAATTGGAAGAATGTAGAAGAATATATTCAAGCACAGCAAGATTTATATAAAGAAGTTTCATTGGATAAACATGAAGACGTATATAAAAAAATAAAATTTTATTTGTATTTTATAGATAATCCATATACTTTGGGGTTATATGAAAGTTTCAAAACTGAAAACTGGAAGCTTTTAAATGATGCATTATATCAGAGCGTAAGGCAAAGACTTTTAGATATAACAGAAGATGGTTATGATCATTCTGGTGAATTTTGGGAAGTTTTAGATGCTATGGCCTGTAATGATGTAGAAGCTTTAGAAGCGTGTTTTCCAAGGGATATAGGTTTATGCAGTAATGGATATCCCGCATTTGTTGTAGCGAGTAATATGCTAATAAAACTTTGGTATAGTGACTTTGAAGATAATGATAAATTTTTAGAGAAAGCTAGAAAAATGCTTACTCAGAAAAAATCTTTATGGGAAAGAGCAATTGTTGGATTTTTGCTTGCAATTTATAATAAGGATATGGAAGATGCTAGTAGGCAGCTTAATGAGGTTTGTAAAGCTTCAAGAAGAATAGACAAGCCAAGTTTGCATAAATATTTTTGCGCTGAAGCACATGGACTTTATAATATTGCTAGAATAGTTTTGGAAAAAGATATTTTTGAAATACTTAAATTTCCAGAGGATGAAGGGTTTATAGATGAGTTTGCTATTTGGCAAAGGGATAATAATTATCCAAAAGGAGAACTTTTTATAGTATATCCAAACGAATTGGATTTTATGAATGAAATTCTCAAATGTAATATTCCAAAATGTAGGTTACATAACCCTTATAAAAATAAAAATGTAATGTATAGAGATTGTGAAACTATGAGATCGTGCATTGTAAAGGATTTAGATTTATAAATTTGGGAACTATAAATTAAAGAGGAGTTTATGGAAAATATATATAAAAAATATAGAATATTTGTAGTGGAAGATGACAAGATGCTTGAAGAAGAAATTATAGCATTGCTTGAGAAATGGGGATTTAAAGCTTTTGGGACAGAATCCTTTGATGATATATCTGAACAATTTTTAAGTAAAAAACCTGATGTTGTACTTATGGATATCAATATTCCTAGTTTTGATGGATTTTATTGGTGCAAAGAGATAAGGAAACTATCCAAAGTTCCAATCATATATATTTCTTCAAGAAACAATAATATGGATATTATTATGGGGATAAACAATGGGGGCGATGATTACATTGAAAAGCCATTTAATAATCAGGTGCTAATTGCAAAGCTTCAAGCGATAGTAAGAAGAACTTATGAATATAAAACTCAAGATACAAAAGTTACAATTTGCAAAGGGCTTGTTTTAAATTTGGAAGATATGTCTATATCATATAAGGACAATCGTATAGAGCTTACTAAAAATGAATTCAAAATTCTAAAAATTCTTATTGAAAATCAAGGGAAGATTGTAAGTAGACAGGCACTTATGAAAAATCTTTGGGATGAGGAAGTGTATGTAAATGAAAATACACTTACGGTTAATGTTAATCGCGTTAGAGCAAAGCTTGAAGAATTAGGGATTAAAGATTTTATAACTACAAAAAAAGGAATGGGGTATAGTATTTTATGAAAATTACAGCTTACATAAAATATCAAAAAGAGATTCTAGTAGCTACATTGATGATGCTTATTGTAACAAACCTTATTTTGTTTGTAAGTACTCCTCTAGATAAAAGTTTAGGGGAGATTTTTTATATGGATTTGCTGATGCTGTTTTTTCTATTGACTGGATTTATAATGAATTACAGAAAAATAAGCAAGTCATATACTGATGTGAACTTTGTAATATCAGAAAAGAATGATTTAGAAGAAAGTTACAAATATAAGATGAATAGTATTAGAGATTATATAACCCAAATTATCCATGATATGAAGGTTAATTTATCAGTGTGCGAAATGGTAATCAATAGATTTGAATATGAAGATGACAAGTTAAGAAAACTTGTATTTCAGATTGAACAAATGAAATTTAAATCAAATGAAATTTTGTACATTACAAGAGCAAATCATTACAGTGAGGATATTATAGCTGAACACATAGAACTTGAAAAAGTGGTAAGGGAAGCTATAAAAGAAAATGCAGAATTTCTTATAAGTAAGGGAATAACTGTAGAAACTGATATTAAGCCATATGAATTTGTAAGTGATAAAAAATGGGTGCATTATATAATAACTCAGATAATCAATAATGGTAGTAAATATACTCCAAAATATGGGATTATAGAGATTTTTGGAAATGAAGATGAGCTTGGATATTATCTAAATATAAAAGATAATGGTATGGGTATATCTGCAGATGAAATATCTAGGATATTTGATAAAGGATTTACAGGAACCAATGGAAGACAAAATACTAAATCAACAGGTATGGGGATGTATTATGCAAAAAAGATAGCTAAGATTTTGGGAATAGGTCTTGAAGTAGAAAGTGAAAAAGGTGTATATACAAATTTTAAAATATCTTTTTATAAAATATCAGATTATCTCAATATGACACAAATGTCACATTAAAACTTTAAATGTAATCTTAATCGATGGAATCGGTATGTAAGGTGTTCTATAATAGATATTAGTTAGGAGGCGTTTTATGAATACTATGATAGAGGTTAGAAACCTTACAAAAAAATATGGGAACAAAGATGCTGTTTTTACAGCACTTAATAATGTGGAACTAGATATTTATGAGGGCGAATTTATTGCAGTTATGGGACCATCTGGGTCTGGGAAAACTACACTTTTAAATTTAATGTCAACAATAGATAGTGCGAGTAGAGGAACTATAAAAATTAATAATAATCTCATGGGAAATTTTAAAGAAAAAGAACTTGCTGTTTTTAGGAGAGAAACTATAGGTTTCGTTTTTCAAGAGTTTAATTTACTTGATAATATGAGAGTACAAGATAATATTGCATTGCCACTTACATTAAGCAATGTAAACTCAGAGTTAATATTAGAAAAAGTGAATGAACTTACTTTATTATTTGGAATAAAAGACCATTTAGAAAAGTATCCATATCAGCTCTCAGGGGGACAAAAACAACGAGCCGCGGTATGCAGAGCTCTCATAAATAATCCTAAAATTATTTTTGCTGATGAGCCTACAGGTGCACTTGATTCCAAAGCGGCATCTGAACTTTTAGAATGCTTTAGGAGTACAAAAAAGCTTTATGGGACAACTGTAGTGATGGTTACTCATGATGCTTTAGCAGCGAGTTATTGTGATAGGGTATTATTTTTGAAAGATGGGATTATAAGTGGAAAACTAGAAACTGATGGAAATTCAAGTGAATTTTTTAAGAAGATTTTAAATATGGTTGCCATGCTTGGAGGTAATTCAAATGAACATATTTAAGATTGCGTGGATGTTGTTTAATAATAACTTTAAAATTTATAAATTTTATTTCGGCATATTGGTACTTATAGTAGCCATATATTATAATTTTTTAGCAATAAATTTCAATCCATATTTAAATGTTTTAAGTGAACAATATATTTATGCACAGACAGCAAGTATGCTTTGTAGTGTCATATTATTTTTTACAGTTTTTTTCTTTATGTATCATGCAAATAACTTTTTTTATCAACTAAGATATAAAGAAATTGGAACCTATATGCTTATGGGGATAGATAGTTCTAAAATCGGAGGGGTTTTTGCAATTGAGAGTGTAATTTTAGGGGTGATTTCCTTAGTAGTAGGAACTTTTTTAGGAATATTATTTTCAAAGCTGTTTTTCATGCTTTTAGGTAAAGCTATGATTTTATCAGTTCAAGTACCATTTTATATGCCACTAAAAGCAGTATTAAGCTTAAGTATTATTTTTTTTATAATTATTTTGATTTTAGGTATTAAAAATTATTTAAAAGTTAAAAATAGCAGACTTATAGAAATTATAAATTTATCTAAAAAAGAGCAGGGAATTCCCAATAAAAAATGGTTTCGTGCAATAGTAGGAATTATACTTATTATTATAGGATATATACTTACGTTTAAAATAACTAAACTAAATATTCATTTTGGCAATTTATCACTTGGAATTTTGATGTGTGTATGTATAGGAACGTATCTACTTTTTGGAAGTTTCTTATCAATAATACTTGATTTTGGGATAAAAAATAAAAAATTTATTTATAAAGAATCTAGGCTTGTAAGTTTTAGCAATACTCTATTTAGATTGGAAACTCATTATAGAGGGTTAGCGATGACAGCAATATTAAGTGCGGCAGCATTAACCGCATTTAGTATGGGACTTTCTATGAAATACTACGCAGATTCGAATGTTTTATTTGAAGCACCTTATAGTATAAGTTATATAAATCAAAATGCTGAAATTGATAAAAATATCAAGAAAATAATCAGTGATTCAAATCACGAAATAATTTCAGAAAATAGTTCTAAATTTATAAAATCGAAAGTAAGCTATCTAAAAGAGCAAAGTGAAGTTACTGAAAAATGTTTTATTACAAGTTATTCACAAATAGAAAAAGCACTTAAGGTTATAAAACCAAAGAATTACCAACAATTTTTAAATGAGGTTAAGCCTGAAGACGATGAGGTTGTAAAAATTCTTCATTCAAATCTTCTTTTCTCAGCTAAAAATTATGAAGGTAATAAGTATAAACTTTTTGAAAAAGAGTATACTCTAAAATCAGAGCTTAAAATTCCATTTATGGGAGAAATTTATGAGCTTGGACAGTATGAAACCTATGTGGTATCTGACAAAGAATATGATGTTTTAAAAACTGATTTGAAAGAAATAACCCTTACTGGAATAAATATTACAAGTTCAGAAAATAGTAAGGATTTAGTTATAGAGATTTCAAAGATTATGAAAAATCCTTGGGAAAATATGAATAGTTATGCAGCGCAGTATGAATTAAAGTATTATCTTATAGGGTCATTTTATTTTTTGTGGATAGTTATGGCAATTGTTTTTATTGTAGCTACATTTAGTACGATATATTTCAAAATTTTAAGTGATGCAATATTGGATAAAGAACAGTACAAAATTCTTATTAAAATTGGAATGAGTAGTGAAGAAATAAAAAAATGTATATATACGCAAGTTGGAATAGCCTTTATATTACCAGCTTTAATTGGAATAATACACAGTGTAGTGGCTATGAGTGCATTAGAAAGTTTTATGCACTATAAATTTACAATAAGCATTTTAACATCAATAGTAAGTTTTATAGGGGTCATGTTCATTTTCTATATTTTTATAAATAGAAGGTACTTTATTATGGTATATGAGGAAAATAGTATATGAAGAAATATATGAGGATTATTACAATGATACTTAGTATTATGATTATGGCATCAGGATGTATGCCATCACCAGATTCATATAAAGCGAACAGCAGAGATGAAATGTGGATTAATGATATTTCATATGTAGAAAAAAAACTACCTATGGTTCATAAGGATTTATATTTTGATATAACTCCAAAAGAGTTTCAAAGTCAAATGAACGACTTGAAAACTAAAGTTTCTAGCTATTCTGATGAAGAAGTCCAAATTGAGCTAAGTAAAATAATAGCAAGTGTAGGAGATACTCATACAGGATTTAATATTAGTAGTGAATTAGTATATCCATTTGAGCTTCATTGGTTTGATGAAGGGATATATATAATGAATACAGTAAAAGAATATGAAAAATTACTTTATGGAAAAATAATTACTATAAATGGTAAGCGTATAGAAGAAGTAGCTGAAAGCATAAGACCTATGCTAAAAGGCTCAAATGAAAGTTGGTTTAAAACCCAAGTTGTATACTATCTATCTATGCCAAATGTATTGAAGTATTTTGGGGTAATTGAAGATGACGAAATAGAATTAAGTATACTTCTAAATAATGG
Organism: Proteocatella sp.; assembly: GCA_041738345.1. Taxonomy (GTDB): domain Bacteria; phylum Bacillota; class Clostridia; order Peptostreptococcales; family Filifactoraceae; genus Proteocatella. Next base: position 793 of record JBGSPX010000024.1, on the reverse strand, counting down.
AGATGTAGAAAATATAAAAGTAAATCCTATAAGCTACAAAGAAATTGTACTTATAGATACACAAGAAAATGATAATATACTTTATAAAATGTATCCAAATCAAAATTATTGGTATAAGTATCTAGAAGATGAAAGATTACTTTATATAAATTACAGAAGCTGTGTACAAATGAGAGAAAAACCCTTTGAAATTTTTTCAAAAGAGGTATTGGAATTCATTGATAAAAATGAGGTTGATAAGTTAGTACTAGATATAAGAGAAAATAGAGGTGGTAGTTCAACAATTTTAGATCCATTTATAGATAAGTTGAAGTCAAGTAAGTTAAATGATAAAAATAAATTATATGTAATAATTGGGAAAGATACTTATTCATCAGCTATACTAAATGCAATTGGTTTGAAAAAAAATACAAATGCTTATTTTGTAGGAGAAGAAACTGGAGGAGAGCCAAACCATTATGGTGAAGTAAAGGAATTTCCGCTTCCTAATCATAAGGATTACTCGGTTAGATATTCAACAAAATATTTCAATTGGGATGATGAAGATTCAGAAACATTTAAACCTGATAAGGTTATAAAAGAAAGTTTTAAGGCTTTTATTAATGCAAAAGATCCTGTATTAGAATGGATAATATCAAAAGGGGCTGTCGGGAAATAGGCGATAGCCTTACAGAATAAGAAGGATATACTCTTAATATTTATTTAGGAGAATATCCTTCTTTTTTACGAAATGTAAAAAAATGCAAAAAAAAAACGACAAAACAAGTTGCCGCTTTCTTCCGTTATATTGTAA
>JBGSPX010000006.1:0-84481 GCA_041738345.1 Proteocatella sp. | reverse complement strand
AGCCTGACAGATAGTCGGTACATGCTTTTATTTTTTCTTCAACAGTATAACTTGATTTTCTAGACATAATAAAATCCCACCTCCATAGATAAATGAAATTTAATTATTTCATATGTCTACTTAAGTGGGATTATATCAAAGGCCTCCTTCTTTTAATCTAAATTTAAATTTTTTTCGTAAACGTCTATATCATGCTCATCATCACATTCTAGCCACAGCCCACTATATGGTATGGCAAATACAGATATTCCATTTTTTATCATATTATTTAAAAGTGTTGTCATATCCAGTTTTTCAACTGGCTTTTCGAAAGGTAGTTTTAAAACATTTTTCACTTGTTCCCAACCATTAGGTGTAAATTTTAAAATCCCCATATATTGACCTTGTATTTCAGCCATACTACTCACTTTTTTGCCAATTTCCAAAATATGACCATCTTCTAATTTAAATGACTCAATATCATCAAGTGGATTATCGAACCTCAAATTCCAAAGTTGTTCAAATTTCGTATAGTAAGGAATTACAATTTCCCTTTTATCACTTACAAGTGTTTTTATACAGCTAGGTTCATATACTATATCTGAATAACAAACAATACATTCCTCCGAATTTAAAAAATCATCTGCTTTTAGAAGGGTGCTCACCATATTTGTAGTTTCCCAGTTTTCATTTTTTAATAAAATTGCGCCTTTTATAGCTATACATTCTGATTTATATCCAGTAACTATAATTATATCTTCATTTTTTATGCCTGCATCATTTAAAGTTTTTATCTGTCTTTCTAAAAGTGAAATTCCACCTAACTTAAGCATGCATTTGGGAATATCTTTTGTAGCTGATGCCATACGGCTTCCTCTTCCTGCTGCTAAAATTATTACCTTCACAAAATGCCTCCCTATATCCCGTAAATTCTATTAAATAAACTTTCATCTTCCATATCAAAAATATCATTTCTTTCAGGATGCCACATTATTCCATATATCTTGTAATTTTTGTGAGCTATGCTCTCTACAACCCCATCTTCTGAAATACATATATCAGTCCAATCAGAACTATATAACTTATCATATTTTGATGAAAGCGTATGATAGCTGTTAACAATTCGATTCTTATCTTGATTTAAAATACTGAAAATTTTATGATTCACTGCAACATGATTTTTGGTTTCATATAGATGTTCTCCAAAATAACTTAAAATAGATTGCATTCCTCTACATACTCCTAAAAGTGGCACCTCTTTTTTAGTTGCATATTCTATCAAAAATTCATCAACAACATCTCTTTGAGGTGCATCTCCTCCATATTTAACTTCCGAATTTCCTCCAGTTAATAGGATCCCTGCTATACTTACGTTTTCTAATATTTTGCTCGCCGCTTCTAGATTATTAGGGATTATAATCGGAATCAAATTACATTTTAGCAGAAATTTGGTCCATCTTTCATCTAATGAATCTCTAATCTCTTTATAGGTTTCTATTTTATCTACTCTTTGAGTCACTGCAATAAGTTTCATGATAACTCCTTTTATAAATTTAACCTAAAATATATAGTTTTTTTGCAAGGCAATCAATTCTTACTTTATTTGCTTTCAATAAATTATTATATTGTTTTTCTCCAACTCCGATAACTGCTGGAAGCCCTAACTCTCCAGCTCTTATTGCCATATGAGAATTTGCACCCCCATAAGCTGTTATAAATCCTTTTATTCCATGTGAAAATATCCAATCATATCCAGGGTCAGCACTTTTTATTAATACAAGTTTTCCACCTATATTCTTATTTTCATCTACATTTACAATTTCTTCTGATATATCCAACATCGTTATAAAATTGGGCTGATTTTCAGGTATAAAAAATGACTTCACTTGATTCGAATTTATTATTACTGGTGGTAAATTTATATGCTGACAAATACTGTATTTATATTTTTCTTCATTAATTGAATTCTCTATGACTTTTCTCGGATCATCAGAAGAAGCATAAAGTTTGTTAATTACGGATATGTTGCAATATGACATATCTTCTCTAGTAAAACCGTATTTTTTGCCTAGTTCTGCAAAAAGTTCTAATATCATAGACAAACTTTTAGTGAATATAAATTTAGAGTATTCTCGTCCCTCTATAGCTCCTTTTAAAAATTCAAAAAGTGCTAGAATATCATCATTTATTTCATTTTCTAAAAGATTTTTTCTTATCAATTTCATTTGCTCTATAGAAAGTTTAAATTCTTCCGTATCTTCTAAAACATTTTCTTCTGCAATATTTCTTTCAAAATCAAAGTAACTTTCAATATCCATGTCATATCTCATGGACATTATATCATATGTTCCTGGTCTTAAATGTCCATATTTGTCTATGAATGCTTTTTTGGATAGTATTTTTGAATCATGAGTTATTAATGAACTTACAGTATTCAAGCTTTTTAAATATTGTTCATATTCTTTTTTACTCAAGATATCTTTTGCTACAAATGAATGTAAAATTTGAATTGCTATAAAGCCTGCTCTCGCAAGTCCTGCAAATGGAAGCGTCCCATATCTCGTGCAATCTTCTATAAGCCAGTATATTTTGTCCACTAAATCTAAATCACTTTTTATAATTTCAATATATCTTTTCTCTAGTATATCTATTTTATGTGCATCTAGTTTCCAAAGCCCATTTTTGTTATCTATTATATTATTTGTAAGTTCTAAAAGCGCTTTTTCCAATTCTAATATTTCAGAATTACTAAAACCATGCTTTTCAAGCTCTTTAATCCTATCCTTCAAATCTAAAGTAAAACATGAATAAATTATTTCAAATTCTACCTTATCATGTTTTTCTGGTTGCTTCTCTAATTCATCCAAATAATAATTTACTAGTTTATTGCTTAATTCCTCATTTATAACTCTCGGTATAAATGAATTGAAACTTACTCTAGTGTCTATATATGGCATTCCACAAAAATCAACCATGAGTGGAAAACTTCTCAAGTTTTTATAACCATAATTATTTCTTTGATATGCCCAAGTACCATCTGTTATTAATCGCTTATAAAGTGATAATGCCAAAGGTTTTGGTCTTATGCCTATCATTTCTGCAGGATTCCAGTCAGGCATAACGCCATATATGGTTCTATCTCCAAAAAGATATGGCTTTGTTTTGTTGTTATTATCTATTTTTTCTGTTATTCTACCTAATTCTTCTTCTTGCAATTTGATATCAATTACTTTTTTATTTAATATAAGAGGTCTTGCTTGAAAAATATAAATCTCATCATTCTTGTCTACTGCAAATTCTATATCTAAATACTCAGAATGGAGTAAATGCTCCAAGTCTCTTGTTGCATTTATAATTTTTTGTAAAATTAAATCTTCTAATCCGTCCACATTTCTAAAACAATAGAACGTCTTTAAATTAGTCCCTTCTCCTGAAGTTACCGATGACGTAGAGCCTGTAATATCATCATAATTTATTACATAATAATTACCCAAGGTATTAGGATCAATTGTAAATATAACTCCACACATTGCTATATCTTCTAAATGCGGCTGTATAAAAACTTGGTTTTCATCATTACTTTCTATGCTCATAGAATCAATTACAGATTCTATACCATTATATATATTATCTATTCCAGAAACATTTAATAGCGATAAAAATTTACCTGCTTGCGAATTCATATTTGTATCTTCATTTACGGCACTACTTCTAATAACTACTTTGGATTTACAAATACTACTATTTAAAATTTTATCTTTTGCCGAACCATTATAATATTCTTCTACCGTAAAACTTAATTGCTGAAGAATTTTAAAGGTATTTGTTTTTTTAGATAAAAATTGTAATGTTTCAGATTTAGTCATAGCATCACCTACTTACTTGACTTTACAGTCCAAGCTCTAGATTTGTATGGAACTTTCACATCTTCTAACGACTTTATCTCATCCTCTATCATTTCTATTATTTGTTTAAATCGTGCTTCGCCTGCTTGAACTTGTATGTCATTTACTGACATCCACGCTCCTATATATCTTTCTTTACTCATAACTTCAATATGAGGTGCTTCCATAAAAAATAAATCTTTAAATAAGCCTGAAGACATCATAGTTGATTCCATGCCCTGCATATTTTTAGCTGAACCTGACGATACTCTTTTTAAGTCAGGAACCATCGCCTTTATATTATTTTCTATTTTGGTATGAAGCTCACTTTTTTCTATATCTCTAGGGTTCCAAATCGCTGTAAAAAAACCACCTGGTTTAAGTATTCTATAAAATTCCTCTAAAGCTCTTATACTATCAGTCCAATGAAATGAACTTCCCATAATTACCCAATCTACACTATTATCTGCTAATCCAGTGTTTTCCGCAGAGCCTTTTTTCCATTGGAATTCCTTAATTCCATCAAATGCCGCTACCCCTTCTGCTCTCATCGCATCATTAGGTTCTACCGCAAATCCAGATAAGCCTATTTGAAATAAATTTTCAGTAAGTTTTCCTGTTCCTGCTCCTACATCTGCTATTACAATACTTTTTACGTTATTATCAATCATTATATGGTTTCTAATGATTGATAATAAGTTAGTTGAATATCCTGGTCTATTAACATAATGTTTTGCTAGTTTTGTAAAATCTCCTAATTGCATAATCAATCTCCTTATATATTTAATAATTTATTTGTTATTTCTTCTATAGAAATACTTCCATCATTTTCTATCACTATATCTGGACATTTAGGCGCTTCAAACTCAATATCCATTCCTACTACATTGCTTCCATCACTGTACAATTTCTTTTGATTCCGTTCCTTCAACACTTCTAGTGATACACTTAAATATATTTCTTTATACCCTAATATATTATCTCTATTATACTTTCTTACCTCATCAAACATAGATATTGTTGCACAAATTACATCTATACCTTGTTCTGAAAGCATTTTACAAAGTCTTGAATTTCTCATAGCACTCTTTAATCTATCTTCTTTAGTATATCCTAAATCATTTCCAAACACATCTCTTAATATATCCCCATCCAAAAATACCACATTATCTTTTTTAGATTTTAATTTATTATATAGTGCCTTCGAGACGGTAGTTTTACCAGCTCCAGAAAGTCCTGTAATCCAATATACATTACCCATTTTGATTATCTCCTAAACCTATTAACGGCGGATAGAAAATTTCTCCGTTTTGTTGCTTATTATAAACTCTAATTAAATTCTCTCTTATCCATTTACGTACTTCATTTCTATCCACTAAATTAAATGATTTATCTACCACAAATTTCATGTTATCTAATGACTCGAACTTAAACTCTTTATCTAACAAGTCAAGGATTGTACTCTCTTTTAATTGATACTGTTCATTATCAAAATAATCATACCCATATTTTTTTAGAATCGGTGCATAGAATAATTTTAATCTGAATTGATCAAACTCTGAAAGTACATCAGATAAATCTTTGTTTATGGCTTCTAGGTTAAATCTGCTGTTTACTTTGCCTGTAACTTCATGCTCATATTTAGCCTCTTTGAACATCTTATTACTATAAGGCACATCTAAATACTCACATAGTAGTTTGAACATAATTTTAGGATTTAATTTTGCATCCTCAAATTTAACTACACTTAGTTTATCTAAATAATACCCTTGCAGGAAATCATAATGCTCATACAAGGAATTTAAACATGGTATAATTTGATTTTCTGCATTCATCAACCCTGCTCTATATACACTTGCTATCATAGCTAATGGATTTCTAAATGGAGAAAGAAGTTTTAGGCCTTTAAATTGTTGCAACAAATTTACATAAACATTCGTCCTCCAAACATGTGCATCAAACAAAAATACCGGTTTAATTCTAGGATTAAAACTATCACTTCTCTCATAAAGAATAGCTAAAAGCATAATTTTAAAAGCTTCAGTCCCTTTTATAAACTCTCTATCTCCACATAATTCTTTTATATTTGAAATAAAATTTTTAGGATTATCTATTTTCTTTCTATTGTTTAATTCTGTATAGGATATATCAAAAATCCCCATATAGCCTTGATACTTTTCTGCAAATTCAATAAAATCATTTGATTTTATATACTCTTCATTATTCATTATCATAGTATAATAAAATTGCCTAGCATTATCATCCATGGCTTTATTTAACGCAAACAGGTTTATAAAAAATATATTTTCATTTTCATTTAAAACTGATGTTATATAACCAGTACCCCCATGCATATAACCAATAAGATATGTAAGTCTATCTACATCTTCTAAACTCATTTTTTTTGCGTTCTTTTTATTGTATTCTACAGAAAATTTAGTTTTAAAATCTATAGGATAATTTGATTTTTCATCTTCAAAAAGAAAAATAAACTTTTCCTCTTCTAATAAACTTTCAAAATCTATATAATTCATATAATAACAAAATTTATCAAAAGAATCATAGTAAAGATATATATGGTTATCTGCCCCAAAATTTTCACTTTTTCTAACATTATCATATAAATATTCTAGATTCTTATAATTGTATTCATTTTCTATAAATAAAGGCTTTGAAAGGTCATAAAAAAAAGTTTTTCTGTCATAGTTCATATCATATTCTTCAAAGCTATTGATATCTATTTCTCTAAAATCTTTTCTGAAAATATAAGGATATTTGCTTAATAACTTGCTATTTTTAACATAATATTTATTATTCGAAGCTGTAACTTCTTCTAATTTAAAATACTCATTTAGGTCTTTATCTGATACTATATCTAAGACTTCTACTGTACATAGTTTTATTATTAGTAGTTGTTCTTTAGTAAATCCATCAGAAATAATATTCTCATTTTGCTTATCATAAATATAAAAGCAATTTTCTTCTATTGGGATTACATAATATGGTAAAGTTTTAAATTCAAAAAACTCATTTTTAAATGCTGATTTTATTTTATTAAGATTTGTATCATAAATACGCTGAAGCTCCGAAAGGTTTGGTTTGAAAAAAATTTCATCAAAATATCCTAATATTTCCTTAGATTTATTTGATTCAATATAAGCTTGAATCAGATACTGCGCACCTATTCTAATATCATTTTTTTCAAAGCATTCAAGTGCCTGTTCCAATAATTGCTCTATGTTATTTCCCACTAAAACTCCTCCAAACAAAATTATATCAAAAAAGGGTAGGCATCTGCCTACCCTTTAAGGTTTTATATACTAATTTAATTGATATTACGATTATCTTAATAATTGTAATACGCCTTGTGGTTGTTGATTTGCTTGAGCAAGCATAGCTTGAGCTGCTTGAGTAAGAATATTATTCTTAGTAAAGTTCATCATTTCTTTCGCCATATCTACGTCTCTTATACGAGATTCAGCTGCTGTAATGTTTTCATGAGTAACTCCTAAGTTGTTAAGAGTATGCTCTAATCTATTTTGAACTGCTCCAAGACCTGCTCTGTTATCAGAAACTGTGTTTATAGCCGCTTTTATTTTATCCATTGCTGCACTAGCTCCAGCTTGAGTTCCAAGGTCTATATTTTCAATTCCAAGTCCAGTAGTACCCATATTACCGATACCAACTGCAACTTTTTGGAAATCATCAGAAGACTCTCCAACTTGTAGTACTAAGCCTTGGCCTCCGCCTACTTGAGAAGATCCACCTGATAGTCCTAATGAAGAAGCTACAGTCTTATCTCCAATATCAGAGAAACTGAACTGAACACCTTCTACATCGCCTGAATAGTTAACTACTAGATTTCCATCTTGTCCAGCTTCTACAGTAAAGTCTGTTGCTGTAAGAGGCTCTCCTGCTGCTGTTCCGTAGTTAGTATTATAAGCTGTAACTGCTGTTTGAAGCTGAGTTTGAATTTGAGTTGCAACTGCGCCCATAGTAGTTGTACCTTTTGTAAAGGCTGCAGCTGTAGTCATAGTTATTTTTTGACCATTTATTTCAACTTGAAGTACTGAACTTGTCGCTAAATTGTCTCCATTGTAAAGTTTGTTTGCAGTTGCAGTATTTGCTATACTTGTAGTTGTACCAAATACGTTAAATCCAATTGAGTTGGCTGCTGTTCTGTCAGCGCCGTCTGCAATTACATTAGTTCCTACAAAACCAGTTTGAGATGCACTTCCTGTATTTTGACTCTCAATAGTAAAAGTAGTTCCAGTAAACGCTGCTTTTACAGTTCCAGTAACACCTTGCTCTTTAGCCGCATTATTAAGGGCATCAGTAAGTTTTTCTGCAATAAGTTTACCTTCTGTAGCAGTCATTGCTGTACCAGTAAAGTCTTTTTTAAGCATTGCGCCTATTTCTGCAAAATCTTTTTTAGACCAGTCAACTTCAAAGTTTTGTCCGTCTATTGTAAATATATCTTTTGCCGTAACAACAGATGCACTTAGATTTGCTGCATTAGCTCCTGCAAGTCCTGTAACGATTGCTTTTTCAAACTTAGCTACTGTTCCACCGTTAAGTGTAGTACCTGTTCTTGAAGCACTTGAACCTGAAAGACTTCCGTCAAGAAGTTTGATTCCGTTAAAGTTTGTACCTTGTGATATACGATCTATTTCTTTGTTAAGCGCAACAACTTCTTTTTGTATTGCTTCACGGTCTACATCATCTTGAATTGTAGCATTTGCAGATTTTGTAGCAAGCTCAGTCATACGGTTAAGCATTGAGTGAACCTCTGTAAGCGCTCCCTCAGCTGTTTGTACAAGTGATATACCATCGTTTGCATTTGCTTGTGCTGTTTCAAGTCCTTTAATCTGAGCTCTCATTTTTTCAGATATAGCTAGTCCTGCTGCATCATCTCCAGCTCTATTGATTTTAAATCCTGAAGATAATTTTTCTAGTGATTTCGCTGTATTTGTGTTGTTTGAACCTAAAACTCTGTGAGCGTTCATTGCCGCTAAGTTATTTTGAATACGCATATTTTTCCTCCTTGAATTTCCTTTAAGACATCCTTGTCTTAATGGCTACATAAATATTCTTTAACTGGTATTATTAGCGCTAATTTATACCTTCTATTTGTACTATCGGACTAAATATAGAAAACTTAATAGTAATTATACAAGTTTTTTAAATTTTTTTTATTTTTTTAATGTTAATCTTGATTTCAATTCTTTTAGTTCATTATCATGAGGCATTATGCTCTGAAGCTGACATATTACAGAAAGCGCTTCTTCATTATTTCCCATAGTTATAAACTCATATATCTTCTGTTTTATATTTTTTGCTAAATTCTCGAGTTCTTTTGTCCTACTATCCGCTTCTTCTAAATATATTTCTATATCTTTTATAGCATTTTTTATAGGAATTTCCATTATTGGATATTCTCTTAGTGCCGTCTTTAAAGTTTTTATATATGATACATAATCATTTTTTTGTTTGTAAATATTTGCATTTTGAATATAATATCCAAACCTAAATAAATTGGGAAGTAGGCATATATTTATATCTTTAAGTATTTCTTTACTGTACATGCTATTTATCAATTTCGGAAGTTCAGTTTCAAATATATCATACACTATTAATACCTCAGCTGAACTATCTCGATTTACTGTATAGTACTCCATAAGCGCTATTATGAAATACAGCTTTTTGGTATTAAATTCAAAATCAATATTTTCATAATAATAGTTTATTAGCTTTTCCAAGAAATCTTGATGAACAAGAATTGGATTTTTAACTATTTCGATTATATTGTAGACATCTAGTTTTTCGATAACTAAGCTTAAGTCTAAATTATGTTCGATTGCAAAATAAATAGTCTCCGTTTGTATATATTTATTTTTTATATGTTCATAACTATCCACCCAGTTTTGTAAATCAGCTTTATTAAATTCTTCATCATCAAGATGTTGGTGCTGTTCAATAATTTTAGCAAATTGGTTAAATTCGCTTTCAATTTCCAAATCTGCTATTTCTCTAATAATATCTTCTACACACTCTTTATAATTTAACAATTCCAAAATAAGGATGTTTTCAAATGATGCTATTTCCATTTGATTATCAGATTCTGTATGTTTGTATAACTTTATTATCAAACCATACTGTCTGAGTTCTAATGCGGTTTTTATTATATTTTTAGTATAATCTAAAATACCATTTTCAGAATCAGTGCTAATCATATTGAGTTTAATTTGTTCTAAATAATCAAAGATTTCAACTTCCGACATTTTCTGGTTTACAAAATATTTTATACATCTGAAAAGCATAGTGTTTATTACATTCGTTTGAGAAAAAATTAATATAAATATACATGCATTTGTTTGATTTAGTTTATCTTGATTTATATAATAATCCATAAATTTTTTGGCATATTCAAAAGCTTTATCTTTTATATCTAAATTAAAATATGCATTTGATAATACGGCATAGATATCTAAAAATCTATATGAATTTTCGTCATCCTCATCTTTTAAGTTTTCTAGAAGTTCTACTGCTTTTGCATTTCTAGCTGTATTTAAAAAATTTGTTGCTTGCATAATCAAAAAATTTAAATGATGGGATTTGCTGGTTTTATCTTCCAATTCTTTTGATATAGCGATTCCTTTTTGACAATATTCGTCTACTTTTTCAAAATCTCCTATAAAATTATATTGGTCTACTATATAACTTATAGTCCCTAATCTATTTGGATTCTTTTCATATACAGTCATCAATGCATCTAAATTTCGCTGATGTTTTGATATCTTCTCTTTTTCACTTTCAAAAACATATCCATCATGATACAATTTTGTATCAATTTTTTTTGTAGGTGTTGTAATATTTACCGATTCATGAATTTCTCCAATAAATTTTACTCCACTATGCATCACAGTCATTCTAAAGACTGTTAATTCAGAGTAATTCTTCTTTTTTATATCTCTGTAATCTATAAATGTAAGTGTTGCAGAAATATATTTTTTATATTCCTCACTTTTAAAAAACGTTATAATTTTATCAACGTTTTCAAACCACTCATCGCTATCCACCCACATAAACCATAGCCCTTGTGCTGCATCTATCCCTGAATTTCTTGCAGCTGCAAAGTCATCACACCACTCGAAATTAATTATTTTATCTGCATATTTTTCTGCCATTTCTATAGTGCCATCTGTAGACCCCGTATCAGTTACTATTATTTCACAATTTATAGCATCTTTTAATGGCATTAAGGACTTTAAACATCTCTCCAATTTTTCACATTCATTTTTTGTTATTATTCCAACTGTTAAAAGTTTTTCTTTTACCAGTTTTTCACTTTTTCCATTTGTGGTAATTCCTGCTGTATACAATTTATTTCCTCCACTAATTAGTCTTATTTCTCATAGTTTCATACTAGAATATCGTCATTGAACGAATTAAAAATAATACATTATCAAATATATATTTGAGTCGATATTACTATATATAAGTTTTAATGCTTTAACTTTATCTTATTTTATGTAAATTTGTGATTTCTTATTTTATAAAAAATTTTAATTATGGGGAGTGATTTTATGTATTCAATAAACAGTCTTATGGGTAATAACTCATCTTCATCTAGTTCTTCATCAAAAGCTATTGGCGGTTTGGCCTCTGGTCTTGATACTGCAGAACTTATAAAAGGCATGACTTCTGCAACAAGACTTAAAATTGCAAAACAAAAACAAAATAAGCAGCTTTTGAGTTGGCAAACAGAATCTCATCGAGCTATAAGTAATAAGCTTATTGAGTTTTCTAAAAAGTATACTTCATTTGCCTCTAGTACAAATCTTGCAAGTAATAGTTTTTTTACTAAAAGCGAGGTTTCTGCAAGCGGTACTAACAGTAGTAAGGTAACCGTTTCTGGAACCTCTAATATGACTGACAGTATAAGCATTGTCTCTGCTACAAAAGCATCATCTGGTGGTGCAATTTCAACCAAAGATGCTTCTGACAAAATACTTGACGGTAGTAATATAAATTTTAACAGTTCTACTACAAGTACTATTGGTGGCGAAAGCATAACTATAAATTACAACGGTGCTAACTATAATCTTACCTTTGATGGCACTAAATATGCTGACAATGCTGAATTTGCTGCCGATATGAATAAAAAACTTTCAGAAGCAACTATAACTGGTAGTACCGATAAGTTAAGTAGTGTTGTCAAATTCTCTGCAGATGGAACTAAGCTTAATATGTCTACCGTTACTTCAGGACAAGAGTTTTCAGTTACTGAATTTAGTAGCAAGTTAAAAACCGCTTTTGGTTTTGAAACTACTCAGTTTAGTGATAGCAAACTTACTATATCTAATGAAACTGGAGTTTCTGGAAATCTTGATACTGGTGCCTTTACTGAATCTGTAGATTTTGTAACTGCCCTTACAAACAAACCTATCATTCTTTCTTTTAATTCTACAAATAAAAATATTTCTTTTACAAAAGAAGAACTTGAAACAATTCGTACTAAACAGCCTGACGACAGTTATGTTTATGACAAATCAAAATTTGCCGCACTTTTTCAAACTAAGCTTGATTCTGCGTTTGGAAAGGATGCTGTAAAAGCTGAGTTTAATGGCGATGCTCTAAAATTTACAACATCAAATACCGGTGCTGTATTTAAAATAGCTCAAATAGATCCTAGTGCACAAGGAGTTTTAGGACTTAAAGCTGGTGATTCTAACCGTATTGATTTAAAAGCTAACATTACACTTCCCGCACTTCCTTCGTTAATGATAGGTGCAACCTCTATCGATTTAAGTGGAGTATCTAACACTCAAGACCTTCTTGATAAAATAAATGGAGCATCTACAACTACTGGCGTAAGTGTATCTTATATTGAAAGTTTAGACCGATTTGAGTTTAAATCTACGTCTTCAGCTGCAGTTACTATAAGCGGAAATGTTGCTGACCAAGTTTTCAAAGCTAATCCTGGAGACACTTTAAGCGTTGCTGCTCCAACCAAAGCTCAAATCAAGGTAAAATATGGCGACGGCGCAGCTATCGAGCTTACTAGTAACAATGATACTTTTAATATTGATGGTCTTAGTATAAATGTAAACGAGTCTTTTGCTGAATTATCTGGAGATGTTAAACTTAGTGCTAAAACAGATACAGAAAAAGTTGTTTCTACTATTAAAGATATGGTAAAGGACTATAATGATATTATCAGTGTAGTAAATAAAGAATATTCAACAAGACCAAATCGTAATTATCCACCACTTACTGATGAGCAGAAAAAAGATATGTCCGAATCTGAAATAAAAGCTTGGGAAGAAAAAGCTAAAACAGGTATGTTGTTTGGAGATAATGATATCTCTTCACTTAGTGGCGATTTACGTTTTGTATTTTTCTCTAGTAAAGAAAGTGTAGCTGCACTTAACTCTATAGGTATAAATACCTCTAATGATTGGAAAGAAAATGGTAAGATAATAATAGATGAAGATAAACTAAAAAAAGCTATTGCTTCAGACCCTGAAAATGTAAAAAATATATTTACTGCTCCACTTGAAAATAAAAAAGATACGTCTGGTAATGATATTTTGGTCGATGGTGAAGCAATAAAAGACAACACAACTGGCGGACTTATGTCTCGATTGAAATTTATAACTGATAAGTACGCTAAAACCGAAGGCGCTTCAAAAGGTATTCTTATAGAAAAAGCAGGAAATATCGCTGCTCCACTTTCTATAACAAAAAATAAATTACTTGATAGCATGAATAATATTGATAAAATGATAACTAATTTAAATCGTATGCTTGCAACTGAAGAAAAACGATATCAAAAACAATTTTCTAATTTAGAAACTGTTTACGCTAAGCTTAATGCTCAAAGCGGATGGCTTTCTCAACAATAAGGAGAACTCATCATGAATGATAAACAATCCATTCAGGGTATTATGGTGTTATTGAAAAAAAAATATAATGCGGTTGAGCAAATTTTAAATTATACAAATGATATTCGAGAATCTTTATCGCAAGATGATTTTGATACCGTTAATATGCTGCTAGATTTGAGAGCTAACTTAATGAATGAAGCTGATAATTATGATTCAACTATTCATAATTTTATAGACTCTCTCTCGGAAGAAAATAGACTCAGAGTGATTTGTCAGATCTCTGATTCTGAAATAAGTTCTGCTGTTTCTTTCGAAGAATCTAAAATAAGAGAAATTTATCTTATGACCAAGTCTTTGATTGCAAAAATTATAGAATTGGACAATATCATAGGAATTCAAATTGCTGCTAGAAATAAACTTTTAGCTATGGAAAATGCCTAATAAAAAAATTTAAGATAATAAAAAACTGTTGCTAACTTATTGAGGTCACTACAAACCTACTTTTAGGGCAACAGTTTTTTTTATTGTAATTTTTTGTTTTTAAACTTAATATTTATCTGAGTTAAACGATGTACTTGGTCTTGCTAATGGCTTTCTTGGAGCTGGTGAACCCACTTCCGAAGATACCTTAACTTCTTCCTTAACTTCTACTTGAGGTTCTTCTTTTTTTACTTCTCTTTTAACCTCTCTCCTAGTTTCTGGTCTAATTTCTCGTTTAACTTCTTTTTTAGCTTTTTTTGATTCTTCAGCTGGCTTTTCAAAAGTTTTTTTAGCTTGAGGTTTTGGCTTATCTTCCGCTTGAGCTTGAACTTTCGATTTTGATTTTATATTTGTTTTAACTCCATTTAAGCTTTTTTGGTACTTGAATCTTTCAAGTATTGATTTCATAACATTGGCTTGACTAGAAAGTTCTTGACTCGCAGCTGCTGATTCTTCTGAGGTTGCTGAATTCATCTGAACTACTGATGAAATCTGCTCTATACCTTCAGTTACTTGTTTTATAGACTCTGCTTGTTCTTGAGATTTTTGAGATATATCATCTACATTTTCTACTATTTCTCTAGAACCACTTTCTATGCTCTCTAATACCTCTGCGGTATCGTTAGCTATCTTAGTACCATTTTCAACAGCTTTTATAGAACTTTCTATAAGTGCAGTTGTATTTTTCGCCGCTTCGGCACTCTTGTTTGCAAGGTTCCTAACCTCATCTGCAACTACTGCAAACCCTTTACCTGCCGCTCCTGCTCTCGCTGCTTCAACTGCCGCATTTAATGCCAAGATATTTGTTTGGAATGCTATATCTTCTATTGTCTTTATAATTTTTCCAATTTCACCTGACGTTTGGTTTATTTCACTCATAGCTCCAAGCATCTCTTCCATTTGAGAGTTACTCTTTTGAATTTCTGAACCTAGATTAGCTACTTTTTGATTTACTGAATTTGCACTTTGAGCATTGTGATTTACTTGGTCTGAAATCTCTATTATTGCTGATGAAAGCTGTTCTATTGAACTTGCCTGTTCCGTAGCCCCTTGTGAAAGCATTTGTGCTCCAGAAGCTACTTGTTCTGCACCTGATGATACTTGAGAGAATGAATCGTTTATCTGGTGTATTGTTTGACTAAGGCTTACTGCCAATTTTTCAAGTGCAGTATCTATAGCTTTAAAATCTCCTACACTATCACTTTCAAACTCTATCTCAAAGTCGCCGTCTGCCATTTGAGAAGCCAGTCTTTGGATTCCATGAATATATTCATTTATTATGCCTACAAACACTCTTAAGTTGTCTGCAAAATCACCAAGTTCATCTTCTGACTGATAGTTTATTTTTGTACTCAATTTACCACTTGAAATTGCCTTCATATCTTTTTCTAGTTCTTCAAGAGGTAAAAGTACTCTCTTTTTTATTGCATATGAACTTAAAATTGCAAACACCACTATTACTATAAGATTTATAACCATTATAGCTATGAGTTTTACATTTGTCCCTGCATCAGTTGCATTTTTGGTCCATACTAGAAATTTGAACATAACTAGAGTAGTTATTACACTTACGGCAATGAGTACAGTAAAAATTGAGTTCATCAATTTTTTAATTGTCATTTTCTTGATATCCATACTGGGTCTCCTTATTCTCATTGAATAAATTTGAATAGCAAACCTTATACTGCCTCTTTTATAAATTGTTTAAATTCATGTTTTACAGTATATTCTTTGCTGTCTAAAATTATTTGTTTTGCTTTCATAGTATCCGGATTTACCACTATCGGACTTTTTAGATTTACTGTGTTTTCGTTTATATTGTCCTTCATTGCGCATATTACGTAACAAAATACACCTTCTGTAGAATCATCTATTCCTAAATCTTCTACATCTTCTTCTGTAAGTGATGGTGAATAATCCACTTTTAGGTTAAATGGATTCACTAATACAAATGCCAATTCTTTTTCATCTAAACTTTGCATACACATCAAATCGTCGCTACCTAATTCGAAGTTTATCAGTACGTATCTTTTAAAATCCTCAAAGCCTGGAATTCCTTTTTCAAAGGTTAATATTGAGTCCTTTGCAATTGATACTTCATTGAAATATTTTGTTGATATTTCCATAATAAATCTCCTTTCCAATAGATACCCTAAAATACTGAACTTTTATTTTTTATTTTTAGAAATTCCAAATACGCTTTTAATATCATTTGCTGAAAGCCCATTAGTTTCAGCTGATTCTTTATTGACTTCTGCTGCCATAACTAATTCTGTCCTCAATATTGGAATTTCTTTTGGTGCCTCTACTGCAATTTTTACTTTTTCCCCACTTACATCAACAATTGTTACTTTTATATTTTCATTTATTACTAATGATTCCCCTTTTTTTCGGTTTAATATAAGCATCTTAGCCTTCTCCTTCCGTGAACTGCTTAAGTTCATGTTTGAAGGTATATTCATCATTATCTAGTATTATCTGCTTAGCCCTTTTATTATTGGGATTTATAACTATAGGACATTTCATATTAACGGTACTATCTGCAATGGTTTCTTTTACTACACATATTACATAATATAGTACACCCTCAGTATTTTCGTCAATTTTTAAATCCACTACATCATCATCTGAAAGCTGAGGTTTGTAATCTGGGTTTAAATTAAATGGATTCATAAGTACAAATGCTAATTCACTGTCAGAAATACTTTGAAGGCATAGCAGATTATCACTGCCATCTTCAAATTCTATGATTACATATTTTTGATTGTACTCAAATCCAAAGATTCCATCTTCAAAAAATATTATATCTTCTTCTGAAACGCTCAAATCGTCAAAATATTTTGTAGCTATTTCCATAATTTCTCCTTTATGCTTTAGCAGAAAATTCCTCATAATCAGGATCTGCACTTGGCGGTACATATATAGGCTTACCTATATACTCTATTATTACGTCTGGATACTGAGTAACTGTTATTTCTATATTACCCGGAATAAACTCAAAATCACCATTTTGGAGCTTAAATTCGAAATTTAATTTATCCATTTCATATTGTATGGATATATTTGGCTCTGACCAGCTTATCTCTGGTCTTTCTGACGGGCTAAATCCTAGTCCAAATTCCCCTGTTTTAGGTTCATTTCTATTTTTAAATATTTGGTTCAGTGCCTCTCCATCTAGCTTTGCATCCATAAGCAATGTCCCCTCTTGAGTAAATCTGGCAGTAGCTTCATAAGAAGCTTTTTCGCCATTTTGAGCCGCTTGTTCTATACTTCTCCTAGTAGTTGGAGAAACTGAATTTCTAGCCTCAAAGGTATCTATGTTCACCTTTATATTTTGGCTTTCTATCCTAAGTCCACCATCTGTTCTTGTAACATTAATTTCTGCTGTACTGGACTTCCTTTCCAATCTCGCATTATTCACTTTTAGCTCATAAGCTATTGGAACATTTCTAATCTTAATCAATTGTTCCAAAACGTACACCTCCCTGTGTAATTAAATTTTCACTCTCCTTGCTTTTATCTCATAAAGTCTATAAATGACTGCGAGAGTATACTATTCCCCACTTTTAATGCTGCATTATATGCAAATTCTGCCCAAGAAAACTCAGTTATTGCTTGTGCTAAATCTACATTTTCTGTATCTAATATTTTTTTGTTTAAATTCATTCGACCATCTACAAGTCTAGTTTCTGTATCCTCTAAAAATTTAGATGTCGTTCCATACTGTGTCACTTTGTCTATATTTTTATTAAAATTCTTCTCAAACTGATTACTCATTTTATCTATCTTTACAGTATCTATTGGGGTTTGTCTCATTTGTTTTGCTAATTGAAGAGTAAGTGTTATCATATTTTTACTTATGTCTCCATCATTTCCAAAACCCAATATATCTATTCCCGGTCTGGAAGTTTCGTAAGCGGTTCCTTTTATTATTTCTCCATTAGCATCTTTTTGAAGCCCGAATCCAAGATCCATATAGTTTGTTTCTTTAGCAAGCACTTCAAGCTCTGCAAGTTTTGCAGGATCTGTCGTATTTACATCAATACCTCTATAAAGAAGTTTATCCCCATCTAATTTAAATGGCGCTTCTTTAGTACTCGCCCCACCAAATAGAAATTTATCTCCATATTTAGCGTTCATACTCATTACCATAGATTTTGCTGTTTCTTCCATGTTTTGAGCTATAGCGTTTCTAGCTTCTGGGCTTGAAGTTCCAGTTATCCCCCTCAAAATCCCTTCTTTTATTCCTTTTCCCATATCGTTTATCTGCATCAAGCTTGATTCTGTAGCACTTATCTCGCCTTGTGCAATACTTAAATTATGGATATAATCTTCATTTTTTAGATATTCTCTTCTTAGCTGAAATGCTTTAGTTGCTGATGCTGGATCCTCTGATGCTTTCATAAATTTTCTCTCTGTCAGCGATCTTTCCCTTGCACTATTTAATCTGTTAACCGAACTATTTAGTCCCGTTCTATAGTTTCGCATTATAGAGTTTGTACTTATTCTCATAGTTTCAGGCCTCCTTTCCTAATTATCTACCTACTATACCCATTTTATTTATTATTGTATCTACCGCTTCGTCAAGTGCCGTCATAAGTCTAGCTGCTGCATTGTATGATTTTTGATAATGAAGTATGTTCATACCTTCTTCATCAAGTGACACTGATGATATATCGTCTCTCATATTAGCAATATCATCTGCTACTGCCACAAAATTATCTAGAACCGATGTTGTAGATTTTATATCTAGCGCCAATGTTGTACTCATGTTTGTATACATTTCTTGGAAAGAGCCTTCTGTTATTCTAACTCCTGGTACAACTGGTGGTCCTGGTTTATCTGGAGTTTTGTATTCTTGCTTTGAGCTCATCATCGAAATCATATTTAGTATATTATCATTCGACCCTACTGGAGACCCATATTTTACTGATGCAGTTATTCCTATAAGCCCACTTTTCCAATCTTGAGCTATCGAAATATTTTTTGAACTTATATTAGTTCCCCCATCACTTGCTACAAACAAATCTCGTTTTATATAAACTTCATCATCTGCAAGTCCTGTCACCGGCTTTCCAGTTTTGTCAAATCTATCCACGGAGGTTGCAGGCGCTGTAGGCGTAACTGAAGTAGTACTTGTCGTTCCTGTAAGACGATCTTTTTTGGTGACTAAAAACGAGCCCGGATTAGCTCCATCTGCTTCAATTTTTGTTATTTGATTCCCTGATCCATCAAACACAGGTTCTCTATTCATATCATTAAATGATTTCGCAAACTGATTAGCAAGTAAGTCTAGTGATTTTTCATAATAACCCACACCTCTTGTAGTTTCATTTGCTCCATCAAATTCACCTGATTTATTTAACATATCAAGCGCCCCTTTAAATCGTCCCTGAATAAACTCAGTGTTCATTTCCTTATTTCCAGCTAAAACCGCTACTGGACCACCTCCCGCAGGAGGGTTTATAGAAACATTTCCAAGTGCATCCTTTTCAAAGGTATTAACTGGTGCTGTTCCATTTTCTAGAATTGTTACTGGTGGATTTTGATTCATAAACTGGATATTGTCAATAACTGGTCCCGTCTTTTTTATGCTTACTGACATACCGTTTTCGAGTCCATCCAAAAGATATTCCATTCTAAGTTCAGCTGCTTTTGTCGACTGTCCTCCCGCTTGTAGTGTTTTTATTTCTTCATTTAAGGTATGGATTTTACCTAACAAATCATTTGTTTTATCTACATCTACTGGCGGTCTTGTAAAACTCATAAGGGTTTTTCCTGAAACATCTTTTTGTGTGCTTATCTGGGTTGCAAATTCATCCCCTCTTATTATAGGAACTCTTCCATCACTTCCAACAAAAAATATATCTAATCTATCTACTGTTGCTGAATCAGAAACCTGCACTGGTGTATATTTGACTTCAATCTTCATAAAAGAACTAAGCTCATCTATTAAAAGATTTCTTTCGTCCAAAAGTTCTAGGGCTGGGTTTCCATGTATATTATTCGTTTTTATAGTTTCATTTAATTTTTGAATATTTGTTAATATATCATTTACTTTTTTTACATCTATATCAAGGTTTGTCTCCTGCTCAAGACGAAGTCCACTCAACTGAGTAGAATACTGATTAAGCATTTTTGTAAATACGTCTGCTGAAGCTTTAACCATACTGTCAAATTCTTTATTGCCTACTTCTGAAGATAGTTTCTGAAGCATACTTGTTATTTCACTGAGTTGATTTTGAGTTCCTACTTTAGTTATCTCATCGAATATCAACTCTAAGTCTTTTAGGGCTGCCAACTTTTGATCTGCTGTTCCTACGTTAGCTGATTCTGTTCTAAATCTTATATCAAGAAATGGATCTCTTATTTGAGATAATCCTTTTGTAAGTACTCCATTTCCTATTTTCGCATCAAATTGTGATTCGTATTTGTTTACTCCCATACTTGAGTTTAAACTCACTAAGTCTAGTCTTTGACGAGTATATCCTCTTGTATTTATATTTGCTATATTTTGACCAGTTACATCCAGCGCTTTTTGACTTGCTCTCATGGCAAGTTGCGCGGTTGTAAAGCCTGCAAATGTTGAACGCATATCTTACACCTCCATTTTTAAATTATACTTTTTTACTGGTGAAGCTATGGTTCTTTTTAGGTTCATTGCTTCCATCCAGGGCCTCCTTGCCATTAGAATGTTTTTTGTTTTCTACCATTTTGTTTAGTGCATGTTCAATTGCATAAAGATTTAATTCTATAGATTTTTTTATCCCCTCGGTTGTCGATTTGAATATATCTATGGAGTTTGAAAGTTGTTTATACATAGCTTCAAGCTCAGCTTTTTGTTCTACTGGCACTAAATCTATAATCTCTCTAAAGGTAGCATTTTCGAAGCCCAATTCCTTTTGTACTTCAATCTGTTTCCTTTCTAGTCCTCTTAATACCAATATCTCAGCCTGTTCTTTTTTCATACATTCTTCTAAATATAGTATATCGTTTCTACTAACTGCTTCAAGCTTAGCTTTTTCAAGTGCTTGAAACTGTTCGAAAAACTCAATCATTTCTTGTATTACTACTTTGAACTTATCTATGTTTTCCATTCTCTCACTCCTTGATTTTTCTAAAGTCTGCTAAGGTGATCCTTTAGCACATTAGCTATATTGTCAATACTTGTCTGTTTTATAACTGCGCCAATATCATACGCTACCATTGGCATTCCATATACGACTGAAGTTTTTTGATCCTGCCCTATCGTATAGGCCCCTGCCTGTCTCATTTTTAAAAGCCCGTCAGCGCCATCTCTTCCCATTCCAGTTAGAATTATTCCTACTGCATTTTTTCTTGCATATTTTGCAACTGAGTCGAATAATACATCTACTGACGGTCTATGTCCACTGACCTTGTCTGATTTTTTAAGTTCTACTTTATATCGTCCCATGGACTCAACAAGCTCCATATGGTAATCTCCTCTAGCAATAATAACACGTCCTCTTCGAACTTCATCTCCATGTTCCGCTTCTTTTACTTCCATAGCACATATTTTATTAAGTCGTTCCGCATACATAGAAGTAAACCCCTCTGGCATATGCTGTACTACAACAATACCAGGAGTATCCTTTGGAAGCTCTTGAAGTACACAAAGTGTAGCTTCTGTACCTCCTGTAGAGGCCCCAATTGCAATCACCATCGAATCTAGCTTAGAAGATTTAAACATAGGATTTGATGCCATTTTGTTTACAATATCTGTAAGTTTTGGTCCTGCAAAATGTCTATCCTCTTTTTTTTCTGTGGTATCTTTTACCTCTGAGGTAAACGGAGTTTTTCCTACCTTAGTCCTTATGTGGGCAGAATAAGCCATACTTATTTTTATGGATAAATTGTCTGTAAACTGCTTAATTATTCTTGGAGATTCATCTAAGGGTTTTCTAGCAAAATCTATCGCCCCTTCGGAAATTACTTCTACTGGACTAATATTTGCTTTGGACATTATTATGACAGGTTTTGGAGATGCTTGCAGAATTCTCTTGAGCATCTCCTTATCACTAGGCTTAGTAAGATCTGCTTCAAGAATTATCACATCTGGATTAAGTTCTTGAATTTTATTTTGAGACTGAACGCTCTTGTCGGCAGACAAGACCACTGCTATATATGTGGTCTTGCCTAATTCATCTGAAAAAGCATTTCTAAAGGCCGACGAATCATCAAACACTGCTACTTTAACTTTTTTGCTCATAATAATCTAACTGCCTTTCTGCCCTAAGTTTGTGATTGTTAGTTTATTGTTTTCGATATATAGAAGGGCCTATTTGTTTATAAGGCGCATCATCTCTATTTAGAGATTCTGAATGCCCTATAAACAAATATCCACCTGGATTTGTAGCCTCATAAAATCTTTTTATAAGCGCTGCCCTTGTTGGCTTATCAAAGTAAATCATTACATTTCTACAAAAAATAATATCAAATTTCAGTTTAAACTTTATAGGGTCCATAAGGTTAAACGTTCTAAATATAACATTATCTTTTACTTCTTGAGAAGTTTTATAAAGTCCACTTTGAGAATCCTTCACAAAATACCTACTCTTCCACTCTTTTGGGATATTCTCCAGGTCTTGTTCATCATAAGTCGCAGTTTGTGCTTTATTCAAAACGTTTTGAGATATATCTGTGGCTAAAACTCTTGTATCCCATTCATTAGGTTTTTTAGAGAAATAATCTTTAAGCACCATAGTCATCGTATACGGTTCCTCTCCTGAAGAACAGCCTGCGCTCCATATACTCAGCACCCTATTTGTTTTTGTTGTTTCTAGATGTGGCAAAATCACATTTTTCATATACTCAAAATGTTTTTCTTCTCTCAAAAAGTGTGTATAGTTTGTAGTAAGCTTGTTAAGCATAACATCTATATCATCTGCATTCTGATTTTTGATTATATGGCTTACATACTCTCCAAAATCTTTAAACCCTTTTTCAAGTACAGTAAATTGAAGCCTTCCTACAATCAACTGCTCTTTTTTTGAAAGATCTATTCCATAATTTTCTTGAACAAATTTCACCAGAGCCAGAAAATCTTTTTTCTCAATTGTAAGCATCTTTTCTCCTTAAATTAACCTTTTATTAAAGTTTCGCAATCTAATATAAGGACTACTTCTTCATTAGAAAGTGATATCATACCACTTACTAGCTCTTCACTGTGATTTAGTACACTGGATACCTTTTCTTCTTCTATATCCAGTACTTGTTCAACTGAATCTACAATAATTCCCATGTCTATACCATCCATCTCAAGTACTATTATGCAGGATTTATCATTGTAATCTATTTCATATTTTCCCATTCTAAGTCTCATATCGACTATCGGTACTATTTGCCCTCTAAGATTTATGATGCCTTTTATAAACCCTGGAACCATTGGAAGCTTTATTGGTTTTAGATTGGTAATTATTTCCATTATATGATTTGTGTCTATTCCAAATAGCAAGCCATCTGAAAGAAAAGTAAGATACTTTTGATATTTTTTCGTATCTATCAAAACCTCTTCATCATCCATCAAATCTTCATATTCAAACAATTCTGTTGACATTTTTCCCCTCCGTTCTGATTTAGTCATGATGTGATAATGCATAAACATTCAGGATGTCCAGAATTATACTTATATTTCCGTCACCTAAGATTGTACATCCAGCTATTCCAGAATTCTTTATATTGTAGTTGTTTAGGAAAGTTGGAAGTGGTTTAACCACGACTTGTTGTTCACCTATCAGTTCATCTACAAATAGACAATATGATCTATCTCCAGATTCAACCCATATAAGAATTCCATCTTCTATATTTGTAACTTCAGTATCTATACTATATAAATCATGTATCCTGATTATCGGATAAAACTCATCCATACGTTTTACGATTTCTCTACCGCTTACATCATGAATTATTTCATCATTTGATACTCTGAAACACTGTCTTATATTGTTTATTGGTATTGTAAATATTGATGCTCCTACTGCAGTTTCCATACCTTCTACAATTGCTAGGGTAAGTGGTATTTTTAGCGTAGTACAACTTCCTTCTCCCCATTCACTTGTTATAGTGATAGTTCCGCCAAGAGCTTCTATGCTCTTTTTAACTACGTCCATTCCTACGCCTCTGCCTGAGAATTCGGTAACGGCTTCATTGGTTGAGAATCCTGGCATCATTAGAAGCTGTATAATTTCTTTTTGCGAATATTCGCTTTCAGGTTTTACAAGAAGACCATTATCTCTTGCTTTTGCAAGCACCCTGTCTGTATTTATCCCTTGACCATCATCGGTTATCGTTATAATTACTTCGCTTCCTGTGTGACTTGCAGAAAGTACTACTTGACCCTTGGCTTTTTTCCCTCTAGCTAATCTATCTTCTTTGTTTGCTTCTATTCCGTGGTCCATAGAGTTTCTAACTATATGCATTATAGGATCGCCTATGCTATCTACTATGGATTTATCTACCTCTGTTTCTTCTCCAATTATTACAAGATCTACTTCTTTTTCCAATTTTTTGGTCATATCTCTTACTATACGATTCATTTTTTGGAATACTCCTGATATTGGAACCATTCGTAGTGACATAGTTATATCCTGAAGTTCATCTGTAAGTTTTCTAAGTTGTCTTGTAGATTTAAGGAAATTATCCAGTTTTAGTCCTTGTATATCTGGTGATGATGTAACCATTGATTCTGTAATTACAATTTCTCCAACTAGTGCCATTAGCTTATCTAGTTTTGAAAGGTTTACACTTATAAGACTCTGCTTGTTTGGAGCTTGAGTTGTGTTCTTAGAAGATGCTACCTCAGTTTCTTTTTTTGCTCCAGTTCCACTTGAAACTATTTCTGGAGAATGGGCTTCATTTGGTCTAGCCTCTTTATTTTTAGGAATATCAGCTAAAACTTCGCTAACTTCTTCATGCTCAATAAGTTCATAAGAACGGATTCCATTAGTGTGTTTTATTTCAGATATCGCTTTGTCTGCCATATCTTTTGTTTCAAATGCCATACAGAAACCTTTGTCTAGTACATACGTTGCAGAGTCCATATTAGTATCTATATCATCTGGATAATATGTGAACTCCATTCCGCTTTCTTTTAGCGCCGTAACTAATATAAATGCTCTTATGTTAGCCATACCTGTATCTTCATCAAAGAAAATACATACGTTGAACTTCCCTTGACTATTAAACTCATCTGCTTTTTGTTCAGCCTCTGACTGAACTTCTGCTACGGTACTTTCTCCATGTTTAATTTTGTCTAGGAACATATTAATATTTGCAGCAAAGCTGTCGATATTCTCTGAGAGAGGTTCCCCTTTTTGAAGTTTTTCTACTTCAGACTTGAAATAGTCCATTGACTGGAATAATATATCAAATAACTCTGACACCATTTTCTCATTCAGAGCTTCCATACCATTCTCACGAATGTAGAAAAACAAATCTTCTATCCTATGAGCTATCTCCATAAGAGATACAAACTCCATCATCGCTGAAGAGCCTTTTATGGTATGCATTATACGAAATATTTCGTCGATGTTGTTGCTAGATAAGTTTTTTTCCATCTCGGCACCAATAAATAACTCTTCTAATTGTTCCAAAAGAGTGTTGGTTTCAAAAAGGTACATATCAAGCATAGTTGAATCAATGCTATTGTTCATGGAAATTAACACCACCTCTTAATTTATGATTTTTAAATACGCTATACTAGTATATCGGAAAATATTCGAATTTGTTAATAGTTTTTAATAGTAAAGGTGAAAAAATGGCTAATATTACACAGGTAACAACCCCCCCTTCGCAAAATTACGAAAATTCCCCTAAGGGAAATCCCACTCAGATAAATAACACTAATATAAAAAACATCGTAGACCCTTCAAAAATAACTAGAAGTGATTTTAGAAATGATTTTGAAGATCCTAACAGCAATCTTGCTCCACATTATGAATCTAACTTTGGAAAATTCATGCAGATGGTGCGCAATTCTCCTGGGCTAATGGATATTCTTCCGCAGATGTTTTTTGGAAGAATGGAAATGCTTATATCTTCAGGCATTGATACTGGGTTTGCCGCTGAAATCTCCAATTATATGGAGATGCTTAAAATGAATCCCGAAGAGTTCACTGCTTTTTTAAAAGCTCAGCTTGAAAATTCTGTTGATTTTAAAGGAATCTTCTTTTTTGAACTTAGAAATATTTTGGATTCCCATGGGTCTGTCGAATTTAGAAATAGCATGCTTGCCTTTTTAAAAAAATACAATGATATGAATTCTAATGAACGCATACTCAATTCCATATCCCAAAATATAAAAAACATAATTGCTAGTATGCCTAAAAGTGAATCGGCTGAAATAGAAGCTCTTTTTAAGGCATTCAATACAGAAGCTAAACCTGGAGACGTTTCTCAAAATCTTAATCTTCTTAAAGGTGAAATAATTCCTAAAGTTGCTCAATATATATCTAGATATCATGATTTTGGACCTGTAAGAAATTTTGTTACACTGCTTACACTCGATGTTTCTAGATACGAAAACAGCAATAAAGAAGAGGTTCTTCAAGCTTTAAAAAACTTGAGTAGCTTCAGTAGCTTTAGAGAACGTTTCGGAACCCTTGATGATGTAGTACTAAATACTTTACTCGAAAGACTCTCTGCTGAAAAAAATTCAACTAATCTACCTATCATTGATAAATTGACCCATATAATTCAAAGAGGACTTGAGGGAGATGCTGGTTATGAAAATAAACTAGTATTTCAAAACGTAACACAGTCCATTCTTATAAATTCCAGTGTGTATATGCCACTACTTCATGTGCTTATTCCCGCTGAGATGTTTGGAAAATTTATGTTTTCCGAAATTTGGGTCGATCCTAATGATAAGAGTAAATCAAATAACGACGCTGAGCATGCTATCAAGCTCTTATTAAAATTTGATATTGAAAATATAGGTTTTTTTGATATGATAGTTTATATGAGTGGCAAAGAACTCGATATACAACTATATTACCCAGAAAAGCTAGATAAGTCACAAAAAATCATTCAAAAAAATATTTCTGACATCGTGGAAAATAATGGACTGAAGTTTAATTCACTTCAGATGGCAAAAGTTAAAAAAAGATTGACCATAAATGAAGTTTTCCCTCAGATATTAGAAAGGAGGAATAATATAAATGTCACTATATAAAACTAACTCTTCTAAAAAAGCCGTAGCGCTTAATTATGATGAAAATAGTAATTTTGCACCAATAATTGTGGCTTCTGGAATGGGGTACATGGCTGAAAAAATTGTAGATGTTGCAAATCAAAATAGTATTCCTGTATATGAAGATACTTCTTTAGCCACACTTCTTACTCAACTTGAACTTGGGCAGGAAATTCCAGAAGAATTATACAAAACTATAGTAGATATATATGTCTACTTCCTAAATTATTCTCTAGACAAATAATATATTAATCAAAAATGACAGTAAAGTATTACGCTTTAAGCAATGAAAGGAAATTTATAATGAAAAGCATTCGTTCTAAAATTTTGACAATGATTGGTATTCCACTTTTGATAGCCATGACTTTGTCAAGCGTTTTCACATCAAGTACTACAGGTAAAATATTTTTTGAAAACAGTAAAGATTTAACTCAAAGTGAAACTAACCTTTTGGCTAGCAAAGCTGAGAATTATCTTTCCCACTACCAATCTATGGTTATGCAAATGGCACATAGTGAAGATGTCCGTAAGCTACTCAGCACCAATTCTAAAGGTGACAATATTACTAAATCGCCTTATTTCTCTAGTTCAAAGAATATGCTTGCCTCTACGCAAAGTAAGGATACGGAAAATATCGTTAGTGCTTACATCGCAGACGTTGACCCAAGCGTAGTTTTTGATGGTGGAAAATTTGTATCAGGAAAAGACTATATTTTAACTGAAAAAGATTATTGGTTCAAAGATGGCGAGACTAGAAAAACTATAGTGTCAGAACCCTTTACTGATATTATAACTGGAAATCTAGTTGTAGCAGTAACCGCTCCCGTTTATGACCTTTCTAATAGCAAAATAATAGGAATTACTGGTGTAGATATAAATATAACTACGCTAAATAATATGGCTCAAGAATATATTGTTGGAAATGAAGGTTATACAGTGCTTCTTACTAGAAAAAATACTGTATTATCTCATAAAGATACTGATAAAATTCTTAAAAATATTACTGACATCGATATCGATGCAGATGTCCTATCTTGGATTGAAAGCAAAGATTCTTCTATAAAAACTTTTAAAAATTCCGGCGAATCTTCATTAGGCTGTTACTATCCTATAGGTTCTACTGGTTGGGGAATACTTTCAAGCGTTTCAGAAACTGAATTTAAAAGTAAGATTGCACTAGTTTCAAATAAAATATTAATTATAAATGTAATTGCCCTTATCTTAATGGCTGCTATTGTAACTCTACTTTCTTCAAAAATTACTAACCCGTTAAAAAAACTTTCTTCGATAACGCAAGAGCTTGTAAACGGAAATTTCGATGTAGAAATTCACTCCGATTCTCAAGATGAAGTAGGACAACTCGCTAATGGTATGAGCTTGCTAGTTCAAAAATTAAGAACTTATATGGATTATATAGATGAAATTTCTGAATCACTCGATAGTTTTTCAGAAGGTAATCTAGACATAAATCTTAAATATGATTATTCAGGAGAGTTTGGTAAGCTTAAAACTTCATTAGAAGGTACTGTAGAAGCATTTACTAGAATAATCGAGGATATTGTATCTATTTCTTCACAACTTGCTTCAGGTTCAATGGAAATCGCAAATGGAGCTCAACAACTTGCCAACGGATCTACTGAACAATCATCTTCTATTCAAAGTCTTGCTAGCAATATAAACGAGATATCAGAACATATTAATCAGAGTGCAGAACACACAACTGTCCTTACCTCTCAAATTGGTATGGTAGGCAATTCTGCGCATACAAGCAATGAGCAAATGGAACACATGGTTGATGCTATGGATAAAATTAACAAAGAATCTATGGAAATTGGTAAGATAATTAAAACTATAGAAGATATAGCATTCCAGACAAATATTCTTGCACTTAATGCAGCGGTAGAAGCAGCTAGAGCTGGAGCTTCTGGAAAGGGCTTTGCGGTGGTTGCTGACGAGGTAAGAAATCTTGCTACAAAATCTTCTGAAGCTGCAAAAAATACAACTGCACTTATTGAAAACTCTGTGAAAGCTGTCAAAGATGGTTCTCAGATAGTAAGTGATACTAAAGAGTCTCTTGAAGATGTTTTAAATGCAGTTGAACAAAGTACAAGTATGATTCAACGTATCTCTGACTCTGCAATGGAAGAAGCCGAAAAAATTGAATATATACGTACTGCGGTAGATGAAATCAGTGCTGTCGTTCATAGTAACTCAGCTGCGGCAGAAGAAAGTTCCGCTGCAAGTGAAGAGTTATCTGGACTTGCAGCTACACTTGAAATGGTAGCTAAACGATTTATAATTCCAGAAAAATAAATTTATTTATTTTTTTAGAATAATTCATAATTACTAAATAAAAAACCAATTGCTCGCTATAGATAGAAGGCAATTGGTTTTCTTTTATTGTCATAGCTAGATTTTTCTTTATCTGAAACAATTTTCCCTTTTTCTAACTTTATAACTCTTTTTCTAGTTATATCCACAAGTTTTTTAGAATGAGTAGCCATTATAACCGTAGTTCCGCTATGATTTATATGTTCAAGCAAATTCATAATATCCCAAGAGTTTTCTGGGCTTAAATTTGCAGTAGGTTCATCTGCAATTAATATAGCTGGGTCTGAAATTATAGCTCTTGCTATCATGATTTTTAGCTGTTCTCCACCCGAAAGTTCATCTATTTGAGAATGCATTTTGGATTTCATACCTACAGCTCCAAGTGCTCTATCTACACCAATTTTTATGGTATTAGCGTTTTGATGGGCTATATTGAGCGGAAGCGCTACATTTTGATAAACATTATAATATTTTATAAGTGGCACTTGAGGCGAAATCACGCCATAGCTTCTTCTAAAATATGGCATTTGATCTTTTTCCAACTGAAGTATATTTCTACCACCTATAGTTATATCTCCTGAATCTGGCTTTGTAGTTGCCATAAGCAGATTCAAAAGCGTACTCTTTCCGCAACCACTAGACCCTATGATATATACAAATTCCCCTTTTTTGATTGAAATATTCAGTTCCTTAACCCCTACTTGCATATTTTCATAGATTTTAGTGACATTTTCAAATTTTATAAAACTCATATCTTCCCCCGCATTTCAAAACATATAGTTTTATTATATATCTTTTAGGAACAGGTTTCAATATCAATATTATTGATTGAGAATTATTTTGGTGATATAATATTGTATAATATTTTTTGATTGTTTTGGGGAGGTTGCCGATTTGAAAAAAACTAATATTGCTTTATTTTTTAAATTGTCAGCTCCTTTTTCATGCGTATTTTTACTTAGCTTCATACTTGTGTCTTATACCTTCAATCAAAAATATGATGCCCAAATAGACTTAAGCTTTGTGCCTAAGACAATATATACGGTAGAACATGTATCCAAGGTTTCTGCGATGAAAATTTCATCTAAAGTATCTGATATACACGAAGATTATGATGCCTATAAAAAACAGCAGGCTTTAGCTAAACAAAAAGAATTAGAAGCTCAAGTATTTGAAGCACAAAAAGAAGAAGCTCTAAAAATCCAATCATCTTCTGAAGCTAGTGAATCTAAATCAAAGCCATTAAATAAATATGATTTTAGAATTGGACAAAGTTTTCAGTATATGAGTCAACATGATGACCGCTGGAAAGATATTTCGTTTGGTAATGGGGATTCAATCGATGTCCATGGTTGTGGTCCGACTACGCTTGCTATGATTGTTTCAAATCTTAGTAGCGAAATTCTTACTCCTGATGAAGCTGCATTCTTTGCATATGAACGTAATCTATATATCCCTGGTTCTGGGTCAAGCCATGCAATTTTTGTAAATAGCTTACCTGAGTTTGGAATAAAAACTTCGGCTTTTAAAAATTACTCTAAATCCGCCATTACTGATGAACTTAAAAAAGGAAATATGTTTGCTGTCCTTATGAAAAATGGAGTATTCAGTTCTTCTACTGGTCACTTTATGCTAATAATAGGTATTGATAAAAATGGTAACGCTATAATAGCTGACTCTAACAGTGTCGCTAATTCAAAAAAAAGCTGGGATTTGGATTTAATCTTGACTGAAGCCAAATATAGCGCTCAAAGTGGAGGCCCTTTCTGGCTAATAAAAAATCCACTTTAAAAGCACATCAAAAATGACATTGATTTCAATGCGATTGATGTGCCTTTTTATTTTATTTTAGTTTATTTGAATTTTTCTTATTATTTTGTCTGCGCAATTCTATTCGCTTCTTTAAATGCATCTCTCATTTCAACAACCATTCCCTTTACTTCTAGCACAGTTTCTATTTTTCTGCCTGCCTTTATCCTACTAAATTCATATAAGAAGAAATCATACATTCTATATAACTCTTGACTTATTGGAATACTCCTATCTAATATTTCAATTAGATATTTTACTATATCTGTAGCTTTTTGAACAGATGTATCCAGTAGCTCATAATTACTCTCTTTTATCGCAATCTCAGATTTTACAAGGCTTTTTACCACCTCATCAAAAAGCAATATAAGCTGTTCCCCTTTTGTCATACTATTTATTGATTGTTCTTTATATTGTTCATATCCATATTGCATCTTCATTGCCATCCTTTTCTATTTTTATAGATAATAATTTTCTTTTAGCCCTTATGTTTTATTCATACATTGACGAAAATATTATGTATAGGTGGCTTTTGTCAAACTTAATTCTTACACACCTATATATTATTATTCGACATAGTTTTAGAATTTATTAATAGATTTTTGTATTAAAAAAATAAATTTACATTTTTGTTTTAGTTATTTATTTTTGAAATGAGGGTACTTATATGTCAACTGTTATTACTTTTACAAATCAAAAAGGAGGAGTTGGTAAAACTACCTCTTCTAGCGCTTTAATTTCCGGACTCTCTATGAGAGGCTATAAGGTTCTTGGAATAGACCTTGATCCTCAAGGAAATTTAGGCTTTTATTTTGGAATAGATATAGAAAATAATATCTCAATATACGATGTCTTTAAAGGACAAAATACTATTGAATCTGCCATATACCATACGGAAACCTGCGATATAATTCCTTCAAATATTCTGCTTAGCGGTGCTGAAATAGAATTTAATCAATTTGGAAGAGAATATCTTCTAAAAAATGAAATCGCAAGCCTTGGAAGTAGATATGACTATATCGTAATTGATACCCCACCTGCACTAAATGTACTTACCGTAAATGCCTATGTCGCATCTGATTACTTAGTCATCCCTATGGTTCCTGAAATTTTAAGTCTACTTGGAGTTTCTCAGCTTAAGGAAACTTTTGGGGCTGTACAAAAATTTTATAATCCTAACCTTCAAATATTGGGTATATTATTAACTAAGTTTAACGGTCGTACTATACTTGCAAGAGAAGTACTTGAAATGGCTGAAAAAATAGCTATACAGCTTGACACTTCAGTACTTTCAGCCAAAATACGTCCAGCAGTAGTAGTTGCTGAATCACCGGCTCACGGGGAAAGTATATTTGAGTATGCACCAAATTCTAATCCTGCATTAGACTACAATAACTTTATAGATGAAATTCTATTAAAGTTCTAACTTTTTAAGTAAAGGGGAAATTTTATGGCTAGAAAAACAAACAAAACAGCCCATGTCTTAAATTTAATCACAAATCCATCCAAAGAAATCGAAGATGAAACGCTAGAAGACAGCTCTCCTTTACCGGATGCTGAAATTCCTAAAGATATCGTTTCGCCCATTATAGAGGAGCCTAATGTTGTTTTAGAAGATCCCAAAAAAACTGAACCTTCTAAGCCTTCTAATGCTCCTGTAGTTCAGATTCTATCAAATGAACATGATCCACTATCTGATTTAATTAAAAATGTTTTGGCAGATACTTCTAAAGAGGATGAAATAGTAAATAATAATAAGATAAAATCAATTATGCCAAGTAGTGCTGCGATAATCGAAGAACCTAAGAAAGTAGAAGATGCTAAGCTTTTTGATTTTAATCTGGAATTTGATGAAGAAGGCAACGAAATCGAACATATTGAACCTGAAGTAGTTCCTGAGCCTGAAGTAGTTCCACAGCCTGAAGTAGTTCCACAGCCGTCAAATCAATCAGCTCCAGTGCTTGAAAATGCTGAAGTTTTAGATGAACGTGATTGTAATAGCACGCAGCTCCTAGAACAGCTTGAAATAGCTAAAAATATGCATTTTCATGATAGAAGAGATTTAAATTCCATGGTTGATCTTGATTTTAAATATGTAAATGTATATGAAATCATAGTTCAAGACAAGCTTCTAGATTATATGAAAAAATTTGATGTATGCATGTGTGATAGGTGTATTGTAGATACTTTTGCGCTTGCCGTTACTGCACTTCCTACAAAAATAGTAGTAGTAGATAAAAAAGAAATATTTCCACTTGTAAATTTCTTTGAGGTACAAAATACTGCAATTATATCTACTGCCCTTATAAAGGCCTGCATGACTGTAAAAGATAACCCTAATCACAATAAATAATAAAAAACTCATCTACTTGCTACATAATTGTAGTAATCTGATGAGTTTTTATTTCAAATATTTATTTTCGCTCTTCTGCCTCTTGTTTTTTAGCCTTAGCAAGCAGTATATCTATTACTTCTACGAGATGTCCTATCTCGGGCTTAGTAAGCTGCTCATCCGCCCCCAAGCTTATACCTTTTATTCTCATTTCTTCATTTATAAGTGATGAAAATATTATTAGCGGTATTTTTCTGAAATCTATATCTTCTTTTACTAACTTTGTAAGTCTATGACCATCCATTTTAGGCATTTCTATATCAGTTATTATAATTCCTGGTTTTGGAAGTTCAATGCCTTCTGTAGCTCTTCTCATTCTATTTAAGTAATCCCAAGCTTCTTCTCCATTATTGCACTTTATAATATTAGAGTATCCCGCTCTAGTAAGCGCTTCTGTTATCATTTTTGAAAGTAATACAGAGTCTTCTGCAAGAAGTATTGGAGTTTCATTTCTTGCTCTCACTCCCATTTTAGCTATAGTTTCAAGTTGTATTCCTGTTTCTGGTGCAATATCTGCTACGATTTTTTCAAAATCAAGTATTGTAACTAAATCATCGTCACATTGTGCTATACCAGTAGCAATTCCTTCTTCGCCCCCGCGACTAAGTGTTTTGTCAGGCTTTTGAATAGCTTTCCATGATACCCTGCTTATTCCTACTACCGTATGCACTCTAAATGCCATATACAGCTTATTGAAGTTGGTTATAATGAATAAATCTTTCTCTTGCTTTTCAGTTTCTTTTCCTGACAAATACATCGGTAAATCCACTACAGTAAACACCTTGTCTCTTGGCTTGAAAATACCTTCAACTGCAGGGTGCGCATGTGGAATAGGCTTAACTTTGCTGGCAGTCATTATTTCTTTTACTTTTGCTACATTTATTCCGTATAGTTCATCATAGATGGTAAATTCCATTATTTCAATCTCATTCGTGCCTGATTCCAACAATATTTCACTTTTCCCTCTTTTTACGCTACTCATCGCTTTCACCTCTCTAGTTAATTTGCTGATTAAAATACTATATCTGTTTTTCCAAATACCTTTATTCTTGCCATTCCTGTACTCACATCAAAAGAAAGTGTCCGTGCATAATTCGCCCCAGTATCTTCTTTTAAAAGTTTTATACCTTCTATTTTTAAAATATTCTTAGTACTTATTATATTTCTATCCCCTATATTTCCAAGAGGGCCAGTAGTTTGAACGTCGAACATTTTTGCTCCACCTGCTATCTTAGCCACGAGTCTTTGTTTTCTAGCTCCAAATACTTCCATTTTTCTTATTGTTTCTCTTATTCCTGTATCCGCATATTTAAAGACATTTTGGTTTCCCGATGCAAGAGCTTCTGGAAGCATAATGTGAACCATTCCCCCAAGTTTTATAACTGGATCATAGAGGCATATTCCTATACAAGAACCTAGCGCATAAGTTATTACTATACCTTCACTTCTCGCTATCTTCATATCTGCTATACCAACTATATATTTATTCTCCATTTTGAATACCCAATTTCTCAAACAGTTTATTTAATGACTCCATCTCTGGTACTAATATAAGGTTTCCGCCTATCT
Organism: Proteocatella sp.; assembly: GCA_041738345.1. Classification (GTDB taxonomy): domain Bacteria; phylum Bacillota; class Clostridia; order Peptostreptococcales; family Filifactoraceae; genus Proteocatella. The sequence continues at coordinate 48,937 of JBGSPX010000006.1, read as the reverse complement.
CTTTATCATCGCAAATCAAACTTCCTCCTATCGTCATTATTTTATCTGTTTCATACCCAAATTCTACCATCGGTACGCTTAAAATTGCACCTAACATATTTGTTGAGATTCCTGGTACTGAAAGTTTGACACTTATTCCGACTAAACTAGTAAGCGAATTTATATAAGATGATATGATTATATTTCCAATTTCTATAAGTGCAGAGGTTTCCATCTCACCTATTTCAGAATAATCATTAATCTCTTCTGACATAAGATTTCTTAAAATAACATTTATAAATGTCATATCCTGTATATAAAGCATCAGTCCATTTATATCGCCTGTAATCCTAGTAAGTACTCCTACTACAATTTTTTCTGGACCTCCAAGCTTGTATATCGCATCGTTATAGCCAAGTATAGAAACATCTGGCTGTGTCATCTGTATTTTTCTAGAAAGCATAGAAGCTAATGCCGTAGCTGCGTTTCCAATTCCTATACTTCCTATCTCTCGCAGCACATCAAGTCCCATGCTGTCAATCTGTTCATAACTCGTTATTTTCAACCTAAACCTCCCTAATTAATTATCTAAGTGAATTTATCATCCCTGTCACGTCATCTGATGTCTGTATCATTTTTATCGCAAATTGGTAGGCTCTTTGAGTTTCTACTATCTTTGACATTTCTCTTGCCAAATCTACATTTGACATCTCTACTACGCCTTTTTCTAAAACTTCTTCCCCATTTATAATTTCTGGAAGCCCATTTTTCTCTGTAGGTTTAAATTTTCCATTACCTACGCTTTCCATTCCATTTAATATTGGAAAGGTATACACGCCAATATCCATGTTTTCTTCTGCATTTTTAACTTCAATCGGCTCTTCATTTGAATCAAGTACATAAAAACCTTCTTTAGTCACTAGATTAAAGATTTCGCCATCAAAATCTACTGGTTGTGACATCATAAAACTTCCATCTCTTGTGTAAAATACATCTCCTGTCACAGGGCTTTGAACTGCAAAATAGCCTGCACCTCTTATTGCATAATCAAGTGGTTCTCCCGTATTACTAAGCTGCCCCTGACTAAAATCAGTTTCAGTTCCTTCGATTTTTATTCCTGTCCCAGATTTCAAACTTCTAGACTGTTGCGCTTCATTTATATTATTGTACATTAGATTCGCAAACACTGACGATTTATTTTTATATCCATCTGTATTTACGTTTGCTAAATTGTTTGATATTACATCCAGTCTAGATTGATGCATTCCCGCCCCTACTGATGCTGTGTAAAATGATTGATTCATATTATACCTCCTATACTCTTCCCACTTCTGTAGTGGATTTTTCCATCATCCTATCATACATCTTTAAAATCTGTGATGCACTTTGAATTGCTCTTTGACTACGCATCATGATAGTCATTTCATCCACCATAGATACATTTGAACGCTCTACTGCACCTTGTATGATTCCAGCATCTTCTACATCTACAGGATTAGCTCCTACTATATGACCTTCAAGATTTTTATTTATCTGGTTATAATTCTCAAAGTCTACTACACGTATGTTGTCTATATAATTTCCAGAACTATCGCTTATTGCTCCAGTTGGATCTATTGATACATCTTCTGTGGTTAAAACTATAGGTTCTCCTGAAGTCCCCATTACTCTTCCAACTCCAGGTAGCGTAAGATATCCTTCGTTATCAGTTATAAAAGCTCCATTTCGAGTATATACATTCCCATTTTGAGTTTGGATTTCAAAAAAACCGCTTTTTCTAAGCCCTACATTCAGCATATTTCCGGTTTCTTCAAACCCTCCCTGCGAAAAGTTAGTGATAGTTTCTTCTGCTGTAACTATCATCGAATTGGTATTTAAATTTGTAACATTTCGTCTATCTGTATTCCCTGTCCTTGCAAGCATCTGTTCCTTGAATGTAGTCGCTGTCATAGTATCTTTTTTAAACCCCGGTGTCGAAACATTTACTATATTATTACTTACCACATCAAGATTTCGATTTTGCGTTATCATCGAAGATGATAAATTATAGAATCCTTTTAACATATTACTCCCTTTCAAAAATCTACAGCATGAATTTTTTCATTTCTAATCTAAGTTTTTTTATTGCATTGGCATGAATTTGAGATATTCTAGGTTCGCTTACGTTTAGTTCTTCTGCTATCTCTCTCATGTTCTTATTTTGATGATAATACATTATAATAACCTGTTTTTCTCTGTCTCTTAACGAATCTAAGCAAAGTTTCAAAACTTTTCCCATCTCATCATTGAGTAAAATATTTTCTGGTGAATATTCCAAATCTGCTGGCGGAATTTTGGAAGTTTTTCTATTTTCTCCTGTATCTTCAGTGATAAGTTCAAGTGAGAGAATTCCAAAGAAATTACTCTTAGACACCTTCTCCCAGTACTGCTCAAGCGTTATCCCTAAATGATTAGCAATGTCATTATCTGAAGGCATTTTGCCATTTGCGGCGTATAGCGAGTTTATTGCTTCACTTATCTCTTTAGCAGATTTTCTTATACTACGTGGCACCCAGTCCTGTTTTCTTGCCATATCTATGATAAGCCCTTTAATTCGTTTATTTATGTAAGTGTCAAATTTGACATTTTTGTCTAAATCGAACTTATCTATGGCTTTCATCAGTGCAATCACGCCTTCATTTACAATATCATCTGTCTGCGCAAACCCTGAATACACATCTTTCATTTTTATCGCAATTTTTCTTACTACAGGAACATATCTCAGCACAATTTCCTGTTTGATTTTATGATCGTGCGTTTCTTTGTACTCTAAGAGCAGCTGTTCACTGCTCTTAGACTCCATATCTCTGCAAAAAGTCATCTTTTACTCCTGATTAATATAATTAACTATGCACTTATGTTTCCAATTGATTGTATTTGAACATTATTTGCAATTTCATTAAACGAAAGGACGTAAATATTAGGAAAGAATTGTTCTATCAATCTATAAAAATATACTCTCACAACATGACTTGTAAGTATTATCGGACGTTGCGCTAATTCATTAAATATTTTCATATGTTCTGATAGTTGCACTATAATCTGTTGCATAACATCTGGACTAAGTGCTAAATATATACCTTGTTCACTTCTTGCTAAACTATTGACTATGGTTTTTTCTAAATCTGCATCCAAAGTCACTACTTTTAACTGACCATTCTCACAAAAACGTCTGGTAATCGTACGTTTAAGCGCTACTCTTATATTTTCAGTAACCGTATCCAAATCCTTCGTTGTAGCTGATGTATCTATTATACTTTCTAATATAGTAGCCGTATCTTTGATTGGAACGCCTTCTTTTAATAGATTTGCTAATATTTTTTGGAAATTAGCATGACTTATTATGTTCGGAAAGGCTTCTTCTACAAGTTCTGGTATCTGCTGTTTTGTATTTTCTATTATCTGCATTACTTCTGCTCTTCCAAGAAGTTCATAAGCATGTCTTTTTACAGTCTCTGAAAGATGAGTAAGCATTACTGAAAGTGGGTCTATTACTGTATATCCATATATTTCTGCAATTTCTTTTTTATCTGCAGTTATCCATTTACTCGGTATTCCGTATGCAGGCTCAATCGTTTCAATTCCATCGACCTCTCCTGCTGGTCTTGATGGCTCAAGTGCCAAGTAATAGTCTACTAACAGTTCTCCCCTAGCTATTTCTTCCCCTTTTATTTTTATTGTATATTGATTTGTACTTATGTTTGAGCTATCTCTAAGTCTTATTGATGGAATTACAAAACCCATTTCCTGTGCATACTGCCTTCTAAATATAACTATACGACTTATAAGATTTCCACCACTGGCTTCATCCACAAGCGGAATTAGACTATACCCAAACTCCATTTCTATCGGCTCTACGGTAAGTAATTGATATATATTATTTATGTCTTTATAGTATTCGTTCTCATCTACCGTTTCTTCCATAGGTAAAGACTCTTCAGATATTCCAGTCTCTAAAGCAAGCATATTAGCTTTTATAGCTTTTGAGCTGTTATATCCAAGCCCTACAAGCATTGCAGATATTATTATAAGTTGTAAATGAGGCATTCCTGGAGCTACTGCTAAAATTCCAAGTAATCCACCTGCGGTCATAAGTGCTTGTGGTTGTGCTAAAAACTGTTTTGAAACGTCTTTGTTTAAGCTGCCTTCTGAAACCGCTCTAGTAACAATCATTCCTGTAGCTACTGATATTAGAAGTGCTGGAATCTGCGAAACTAATCCATCTCCAATTGTAGCTATAGAGTATACTTGAAGTACTTCAGAAAACGGCATATTGGATTGCACTATTCCTATTATAGTTCCTGCAATAAAGTTTATAATAGTTATTAAAATGGACATAACGGCATCACCTTTTACTATCTTTGTGGCTCCATCCATTGCTCCATAAAAATCTGCTTCTTTTTGAACTTTGTATCGCCTGTCTCTTGCTTCTTGTTCATTTATAAGTCCTGAACTTAAATCTGCATCTATAGCCATCTGTTTTCCAGGCATTGCATCAAGTGTAAATCTTGCGGCTACCTCAGCTACCCTCTCAGCTCCTTTTGTAATTACAATGAACTGAACCAGTACTATGATTAGGAATATTATAACTCCTACTACAATATTTCCTTGAAGTACAAAGGTACCAAATGCCTTTATTACTTCTCCTGCTGCCCCTTCTTTTGTAAGAATAAGCCTTGTTGAGGATATGTTAAGTCCTAGTCTAAAAAGTGTTGTAATTAAAAGCAGTGAAGGAAATATAGAAAACTCTAAGGATTCCTTTATGTTCATACTTATAAGTAAAATTACAAGCGATACTGATATGTTCAATATAAACATAACATCCAGAATAAATGGACTAAGTGGTATTATAAGCAATAACACTATTACTATTACAAATAGAGATATAGCATTGTTTAAAAGTAGTTTCATATTTATTTCTTTCTCCACTATTTCTATATTATGGGTTTCCCCTTATTAGCTGTCTAAAATTTTATTTCCTTATTGTTCAATTTATATATATAAACTAAAATTTCTGCTATTTCACCATAGTGTTCTGCAGGAATTTCTCTATTTAAATCAGTTGTTGCAAATATACTTCTTGCTAGTGGTTTATTTTCTATAACTGAAACATTATTTTCTTCTGCAGTTTTTATTATTCTAAGTGCTAATTCATCCTGCCCCTTGGCTACAAGAATTGGCGCACTATCATTTTCTATGTCATATTTTAGTGCAACTGCATAATGAGTAGGGTTTTTTATTACTACGTCTGCACTAGGAACTGCCTGCATCATACGAGACATCGCTCTTTGACGCTGCATCTCTCTAATTTTTCCTTTTATCTGTGGGTTTCCTTCCATTTGCTTATATTCTTCCTTAAGGTCATGTTTTGACATCTTAATTTGTCTTTCATAATCCCACCACTGATAAAAGTAATCTATTGCAGCTATTCCAGCAAATGCAATGCTTATATTAAATACCATATCTAAAACTGATTTAAGCATAAAATGACTTGAATCCATAATTCCCATATTCAAAGTTCTGCTGAAATCTACAAATCTTCCAATTATAAACTTATAAAGTACAGTCAAAATTATGCTTATTTTTATGATTCCTTTTAAAACCTCTACCATACTTTTTAATGAAAATAATTTTTTTATACCCTCCAAAGGGTTAAGTCTATTAAATTTCGGCTTCAAACTTTCCATTGAAAATAACAATTTTGTTTGAGCTAGTGTAGTTACTACTCCAATTAGCATTGCAATAAGTATTATTGGTATTGCTGCCTTAATAAAAGCATCTAATGAAGTAACTGCAATTTCTTTTATAAAACTATCTGTAATATCCGTTTTGTTTGCAGCATATCCCATATATCTAAACGTGAAAGCTTTGGTAGTTTTATACATGCTTGGAAAAAGCAACTTCATCGAAAAAAATACGCCTAGTATAGATATAAGTGCGGTTAAATCCTTACTGGTAAATACATTACCCTTTTTACGTTCATCTTGTCGTTTCTTCGAACTGGCTTTTTCGGTTTTTTCCCCTGCCAAATAATTTCACTTCCTTTTGAATAATAAGTATTATTGTATAAGTAGTGCTAATTCTCGTATCGAATTTATCATCATAACTATAGTATTATTTAAAAAATCACCGATTGGAGAAAACATAAATATTAATACCAACATTCCTATTATTATTTTAGCCTGTATATTAACTACAAATACATTTATTTGTGGTATGGCTTTCATTAGAATTCCAACACCCATTTCAGTTAAAAACACTATAATTAGCATTGGAAAAGCAAGTTGCAATGCCAGTACCGTACATTCTGAAAATAAATTTAGTAAAAAAGATGCACTATTTGGAGTAAATGTTGTTGTTCCATAAGGAATTATATTCGCTAATTCTATAAAGATTCTTATCAGTGCTAAATGCCCATCTACTGACAAAAATATTAACATAAACATAATATTAAATATATTTCCAGTAAGTGGAATTTGAATATTATTCTGAGGATCATATATGGTTGCCATAGAAAGTCCTAACTGAAAGTCTATAATTCCGCCGGCATATATACATACATATGTGAATAACTGCATTACATACCCCATTAAAAAGCCTACAATAAGTTCTTTTAATAGCAAAACCGTATATTCAAAAAAACCTGAGATTGGTATGCTCTGAATAGGATTGTATATAAATAACAATAGACTAAATGCCATTATAAAACCTGATTTAACTATTGGCGGGATGTTTCTGCGGCCAAAAAGAGGGTTTAGTAGTATAAAGCCTGTACATCTCATCAGTATAAAGGTCCATACAAGCAATTGTTCTTGGTTTATCATCTTCCCTCCATAAGCTTACAATTACTTTAACATCATCTCAAAAATGTACATGAAAAAATCTTGCATCATTTCAAGCATAGCGCCTCCTGTTAAAAGCAGTATTAGAGCTATAAGTACTAACTTCGGAACAAAGGTTATTGTCTGTTCGTGAATCTGGGTTGCCGCTTGAAATATTGATATAACAAGGCCGACTGCCATACTTATCAAAAGTATGGGTGCAGATATCTTTGTAGCCACTATAAGTGCCGCTTGCATTAACATAATAGCTTCTGAATTAGTCATAAATTTCTCCCCTTATCAATTGAAGCCTTTTATGAGTGTACTAAATAGCATATTCCACCCATCTATTGTTATAAAAAGCAACAGTTTAAACGGTAGTGCAATCATAGTAGGCGGAAGCATCATCATCCCCATAGACATAAGTGTACTTGATACTATCATATCTATTAAGAGGAATGGGATAAACAGAAGAAATCCAATAACAAAAGCTCGTTTTAACTCTGTAGTCATAAATGCAGGAACCACAATTTTCATAGGAAGTTTTTCAATATCTTCTGTAACTTTCTCACCTGCAAATTCTGCATACATATTTAATGTACCAATTTCAGTCTGTTTTAACATGAATTTTTTCAGTGGTATCTGAGCTCTTTCAAGCGCCTGTACCTGTGAGATTTGTTCGTTTTTATAGGGTATATAAGCCTGTTCATTTATGTCATCTATTACAGGTGACATTATGAAAAAGGTCAAAAACAATGATATTCCAATTAAAATCATATTTGGTGGAAGCTGTTGTACTCCTATTGCGTTTCTTAAAAAAGAAAGTACGATTATTATTCTTGTAAAAGAAGTCATCATTACCAATATTGATGGCAATAATGACACCGTAGTTAATAGGAACAATATTTCAAGAGTCTGTACGCCGTCTCCGTTTACGTTTATAAGTGCTTGTCCCATTATTATAATACCTCAAATCCTATTGTGATTTATTTTTTACATTTTTTATTATATCTTTAAATTTTTCCGCTATATCAAGAGTTTCTACTTTTTCGATTTCAAACTCTTTTATATTGTCTTCTGATAATTCCGCAAGATTAGTTATTCCACCTGAAGTTATTCCTAAGACAAAATATTTTTGGCCAATTTGTGCAATTGAAATAGCTTTATCTTGCCCAAGTGCCATCATATCAATTAATTTTATATATTTTGATTGGCTCTGTTTTATAGCTGCCATACCCAAATACTTGCTTACTCTAAAGGCTAAATACAATATTCCTAAAAGTATGAGCAAGGTAACAAGCATAGATGCGGTTTGTCCTAAAATATTGCTCACTTCCTTTTATTTTATTATCTCAGTAATTCTTACACCAAAATTATCATTTACAACTACTACATCGCCTCTTGCTATACATCTTTCGTTAGCATATATTTCAACTTGGTCTCCTGCTAGTTTATCAAGTACTATAAGCGTGCCTTGTGTAAATTCAATAATTTCTTTTACTAGCTTCTTAGTTCTTCCTATTTCTACCGAAATTTCTAGCGGTACATCCATAAGAAGTTTTAAGTTATCTTGTGACATTTCATCTAATTCTCTAGGAACAAAGGTACTTGGTGTAGGCTGAACATCTACCACTTTGTTTTGCACAGGTTGCGGTGGTGCTACTGGCTGCGGTGCTGGCGCTGCCGCTGGTTGTGGTGGTGGCGCTGCCGCTGGTTGTGCTACTGCTGGTGTCGGTGTTGGTGCTGCCGCTGGTGTTGGCGCAACTACTGGTTGTACTTCTGGTTCTGAAATTTGCATATCTGATGTAAGCTCTGGTGGTATCATTCTTGATACTAACATTTTCACTAACGGAATTGCCATTAGATTGACAAATTCGCATCTTATAGACCCCTCTATTGAAAGGCTAAACTCTATGCTTACAAAACTCATTTCAGGTGCAAAATATTTTTCTTTAAATTGCTGCGAATTTTCTATTTCAAAAGATGTTGGTGTAGTTATATTGACAGTTTCGCCTATGAACTCCGACATAGCCGTAGCCGAAGCTCCCATCATCTGGTTCATTACTTCACAAATAGCACTTTCATAGAGCGCATTCATCTCAAAGTCTTCATCTGCAATTTCACTTCCCATAAGCAGACCTACAATTGTCTTGACATCTGTTTTCTTGATTATCATGACATTGTTTCCTGAAAGACCATGAGTATATGTTATCTCTACTCCTATTGCCGGTTCAAGTCTTTTAAACTCAAATTCATCAAAAGTAACAACTTTAACACGAGGTGTGGTTATATCCACACGTCTGTCAAGCATTGTGGCTACAGATGTAGCCGAGGCTCCCAAACTTATATTAATTATTTCACCTATCGCATCTATTTCCATAGAACTTAGATATTCATGGCTCATTTTATCCTCCTGCGTTTATTTCTTGAATTCTTTTTGTCATTTTGACATTATCGTCCTATTTCCAATGCTTTGGTAGCCATCATTTTAATTGCATTAAAAGCTGTTATATTTGCATCATAAGACCTTGTTGCAGACATAGCATCCACAGTTTCTTTTATTAAATCTACATTAGGCATCAGCACATACCCATCTGCATTTGCATCTGGATGTTCTGGATTATACACGGCTTTGAATTCTCTTTGATCTTCTACAAGCTGTGTTATGTGTACTCCACCTTTTGCATTTTCTTCCTGTGCTCTTTTACTTAACACACTTTTAAAATCTTGAGGTTCTATAGGTTGAAAAACTACCATCTTTCTTCTATAGGGTCCTCCCCCCTCAGTCCTTGTTGTCTCTATATTAGATATATTCTCTGATATTACATCTAATCTTTGCTTTTGTGCAGTCATTCCTGAAGCACTTATGTTCATAGAACTTAAAAAAGACATTATTACCTCCTGTTTCTAGAACCCTATCCTAGTATCTGCTGAACAGCTTTAAGGATTCTATCTGGTTTAAAAGGCTTAACTATAAAGTCTTTAGCTCCTGATTTAATAGCTTCTACAACCATTGCCTCTTGTCCCATAGCTGAACACATTATTATTTTAGCATTAGGATCTTGCGCTTTTATTGTCTTTAATGCTTCTAGTCCATCCATATTAGGCATGGTTATATCCATTACTACTAAATCAGGGTGCACTTCATTATACTTTGCTACTGCTTCTGCTCCATCTGCTGCTTCAAATAATTCTGTGTATCCATTCTTTGTAAGTGTGTCTTTAACTACCATTCTCATAAAAGCTGCATCATCTACTAATAATATTTTTGCCATGTTATTTACCTTCCTTATCTCTTTATAAATTATTGTGTGGTTATTATTGTTTTACATGTTTTATTTTAACGGCTACATTTTTCTTGTGAACTCCAAGTGCGCCGGTAAACCATACAGAATCATCTACATACATACTTACTTCTGAATCTTTTGGTCTGCCTAGGTTTATTATATCGCCCACTCTTAAATTGTAAGCATCTCTCATCTTCATTTCAGCATCCCCAAGTCTCACTCTTATTTCCATCTCAGATGTTTTTATATTATTTAATATAATTTCATCTTCTTTGTTAACTTTTGAACCTCTATGTCTTATATTTTCTGTTTCGTGAACTTCAAATATTGTACTTAAGAGACTTCCTGGGATACATACTGTAAGCTTGCTTTCATTTTGGCCTATTTTTGAATTTACAATTATAATTACTACGGTCTCATCCATCCCGATTACTTGCCCTGCATTTTGGTTCATCCTTGAGTTTATATACTTAAAGTCCCCTTCAACATAGTTTGCCCAAGCTTCTTTCATATTTGGCGAAAGTCTTGCCATTATATAATCATACATCGATATCTCTACATCTGTATATTTATAGTCTGTTTTTACATCAATGTCTTCACCTTCACCTCCAAGTATCCTATCTATCATTCCTAGCATCAATCTGTTATTAACATGCACAAGTATTGGAGCGCCTTTGTCGACATCTGGAAGTTCCAAATCTATAAATGATAATATGTCATTATCATTTACTGCATTACTGAATTCATAATAGCGTTGTTCTTCTACTCCAATAACTTCAAATTCACAATTTACTCTAAACATATTGCTTGCTTTGGATGCGAGAATTCTTGAATAATTTTCATATATACTGTTTAATAATTTCAGCTTATCTCTTGTAAATTTTTTCGGACTATAAAAGTCATATTTTTTATAGTTTAACTCTTCTTTCTTTTCCGGCTCTGATGTTGTATCTGGTGTTTCTCCTCCTCCATCCATCATAGAGTTTAACAGCATATCTATCTGACTCTGAGATAATACCTCTGACATTCAATTCTCACCTCCTTTTACTCTATTTATTGTACACTTCTTTGTAGTACTCATCAAGTGCTCTGTTTATTGAATCATTTTTTGTTATTATTATCTCAACTCTTCGATTCTTAGCTCTATTTTCAGAGGTATCAAAAGGACTGATTGGTCTAAATTGTCCAAACGATGTCGCAATTAGTTTTTCTGGACTTATGATATTCTTTTGCTGAAGATATATGAGTACCTCTGTAGCTCTATTGGCTGATAAAACCCGGTCAAACCTTATATCATTTGGCTGGTTTGGTCTTGCCTGAGAAGTATGTCCAAGTATCTGAATTTCTCCAATAGTATTTGCAGAACTCTTTATTATTTTAGAAAAACTATCTAAGACAGTTTTTCCTTCTTTTCTTAAAAGATAACTATCTCCATCAAAAAATATATTATTTCTAAAGGTTATAAATGTATACCCATCGCCTTTTTTTATCTCTACATCTTTCTGAAGATTTTGTGATTCTACAGTTTCTTTTAGCATATAATAAAGTTCATCAAAGTTTTCTATAATTTCTTGTGGCTCTTTAGCTCCTTCAACATCATATTCCCCTGCATTTTCTTGTTCTCCTATTACAATCTGAGAAACAGCTTTAGCATTTGGATTGAAACTTTTTACAACAATTTCCCATTTTGCTGCATCCACAGAACTCATAGAGTATAGTAATACGAAGAAACACATTAATAATGTAATTGTATCTGCATATGTGGCAAGCCATTTTTCTTTATTTTCAGGCACTTTCGCTTTTTTCTTTAACATCACGTCACCTTATTTCTTAGATTTCTTACCTTTTTTTCCGCCGCCTTCTTCGCTACCTTCCCCACCTCTTTCATGGTGTGCTAGGAAAGAATTAAGTTTCTCATTTAAGAATTTTGGATTGTCTCCTGATTGTATAGCAAGGGCACCTTCTATTATTATACTTTTATATAGAATTTCTTCGTCATGCTTTTGTTTTAATCTTCTTGTTATTGGTCCAAATACTACATTTGCAAATATAACTCCATAAAGCGTGGTTATAAGAGCTACTGACATATCCTGACCTATACTGCTACTACCTCCAGAATCCATAGACATTCCTTTAAGCATATTTACAAGTCCTATAAGGGTTCCTATCATACCAAATGCAGGAGCTAATCCCTCTCCACTTTCGTAAAAAGCCACAGCACGTCCATGTCTTTCATCTAAGTACATTAGCTCCATTTCTAGCATTTCTTTTATCCTCGATGCATCTGGAACATCTACTATCAGTATTAAGCTTTGCTTGAAAAACGGATCTTCCACTTTCTTAGATTCTTCTTCTAGTGCCAAAAGTCCTTTTTTCCTAGCAACTTGAGCCATCTCAACTATTTGAACTATACAATCCTTAGAATCGTATTTGTTTTTTGCCATTATTAGCTTAATGTGCTTAGGTACATTTTTAAATGCAGTCACTCCATATCCTGCAAAAAGAGCTATTATCGTTCCAAGTATTACTATTACGAAGCTCTGCACGTCTATAAAGTTTCCTATTTTGGAAATTCCCATTCCATAAATCATTAGCACCGTAGCCAGTGCCATCCCAATAAACATTGTAAAATCCATACTATTCCTCCAAATTTTATGTCTTTTATCTTAATTAAAATCAGATTTCAGACAACCCCTTTACTCTATAATGCGCTGTGTCTGAATTCCAACAATCGTCTGTTGTAGTCCACAACTTTATCTATTATTTCATCAACACTTTCTTTTACAATAAAATGTTCTTTATTCATAAGTGTAATTTTCGATTCCGGTATTATATCTATCGTCATTATTTGATCACAGTTTATTACAAAGTGTTCATTATTTAATTTAGTTAATTTTATCATCTTGGAAAACTCCTATTTTAGATAAAATATGTATTGTGAAGTCAGAAATTTTCTGACTTCACATATTAATCTATCTCTTCATCGAAAGTAGTTCTTGTAACATCTCATCTGATACTGTAATTATTCTTGTATTTGCTTGGAAACCTCTTTGAGTAGTTATCATCTCTGAAAATTCTTTTGCTAGGTCTACGTTTGCCATTTCAAGCCCATTAGAGATTATCTGTCCTGTTCCTCTGTCTCCTGGAGCACCTACCACCATAGTCCCCACATTCGAAATTGCCTTATAGTAAGGGCCTTTTGATTTTTCAAGTCCATTAGGATTTGTCATATTAGAAAGTACAATCTGGCCTATAGTAACACTACTGCTTGCTCCAGCTTTTTCTTCGATTCCTATTATTGCTCCAGATGCATCTATTCTTATACTGTTTATATTTGCTCTTTTATCTGTATTTCCAGGTTCTTGACCTTGCCCTTGGCCTGCTGTAGAATGAATTCTTATAGGTTTAAGTTCTGTTGTAGTTATTGCATTTCCTGCTCCACCTAAATATCCATATACTATATTTGCATTTGAATCTACTAAAAAACCATCTCCATCAAACTTAAAATCTCCTAATCTAGAAAGGCTTAATCCTCCCATTTTGTCAGTTCCTATTATACCGGTTGCCGCTTCTGGTGTTAATCCTGTCTGAGTTTTATCCCCTACTATGAAGAAGCCCCCTCCATCTATCATACAGTCTGTTGGACTATCTGTTGGCGCATAACTTCCTTGAGAAAACATAAGGTCTATTGATGCTATTTTTGAACCATATCCTACTTGTGAAGCATTTTTTCCTCCAAAAGTAGTTCCCCCATCACTAGATGCGCTCATAGTTTGGTATATAGAGTCTTGGAAAGTCGCTCTTGAAGCTTTATATCCAAATGTGTTTACGTTTGCTACGTTATTTCCTATTGTATCCATTTTTGCCTGGTGTGCTCTTAACCCCGACACCCCAGAAAACATTGATCTAATCATATTTATTTCCCTTTCTTGCTTTAATCCTCAGGTTTGTCAATCGGACAAAATCCTGTAGCCCCCATAAATGGTCCGGCTATATAATTACCGCACTGTCTATATTTGTAAAAATATTGTTCTTTAACTCTAGATATGACATTGTAGTCACAACTATTTTATTTGGTACATTTACAATAAAGGCTTCATTTTGGCCTATTATCGCTAAATCTTTTGCCCCCTTCTCGCTTGCTTTATCTACTGCTTTTTCTAATTCTGACATAAGCGAAGGCGTGACCTCTATGCCTCTTTGTGCCGCTCTTTCTTGGGCATGTTTTGAAAATTTAAGTTCTTTATTTTCCTCAAGCTGAGTTTTTAGAATCTGTTCAAAACTTTGACTTCTTCCAACATATCCAATTTTGTCGACAAGCTTATTGTCTAGTCTGCTTGACTGGACATTTACTTTATTTATCAAGTATACTCACTCCTATTTTGGTTTTTCCTCTTTAGGTGGCAATTTCCCTACTGCCATTATTTGAGTTAAATAGTAACTTTTGCCATTCACAAAAACTACCTGCTCTCCTCCATATACCGCTGCGCCTGTAACCGTTCCTGCTATTTCATTTATTTTTCCGTCTGTACCTTTTTCAGCTACCGTTATTTCTTTTCCCACAAGTGATGCTGAATATGTGGTTACAGCTATGTCTGTAAATGTATTCATAGCTTGAATTGTTGCCATTTGAGTCATTTGGTTCATAAACGCTGCTTCGTCCATAGGATTCATCATGTCTTGATTCTGAAGCTGTTTTGTTAAAAGTTTCAAAAAATCATCCATATTAAGGTCTGTTTTAGTGGTAGATTTCGTCTTTTGTTTTACGCCTTGCGATTCATTTGATTTGTCTACGCCTCTAAGGTTTATATTTCCTATTATATCTGCCAATTTTCACATCTCCTTACATAATCCTAAAATCTGCTGAAAATTGTTTTTTTAAATTTTCAATTTCCCATAAACCTAACTTCATCTTGTCTTCAAATTGAGTGTCGTCCTTTTGTTGATCTTTTTGATGCTGTTGATTTGAACTATTTTGTTTGTTTTGCTGAGATTGATTGTCATTTAAATAATTCTCTTCGCTTACATTCACTGTAACTTCTGATTTAGTATTTTGCTGTATTGCTTGTCCAAGGTTTGATATTCCTTCTGAAAGCAGATTTGCAGTTTTGCTATTATTACAAAGTAGGGATACACTAAGCTTTCCATCTTCAAATAACAGCTTCACTTTTATTTTCCCTAAGTTTTCAGGGTCAAGCTGTAATTCATATTCATTTTTTCCATCAGTTTTTATAGTGATATTTTTTGCAACTTCTGTCACAAGTTTTTCTGACGAAATAGTTTGGCCATCACCGACTTTTACAGTTATAACTTCAGTGCTTTCAGGCTTTATCTGTTTTTGTGGTTCTAAAACTGTAGCAGTTTCTTTTGGTGCAGTTTCAAGGGACGGTTTTTCTTGATTGTCCGTAGTTTTACTTGTCACTTTTTGAATTTCCTCAGAATTTACTTTTGAATCAAGCTTTACTTCAGATGTCTCTGTTTTAATTTCTGGCTTCTTAACTGTTTCTGTTGAAACTTCTTCTACCTTTGACTCAAAATTTTCTAATTTAAGTTTTCCTGAAGTCTCAAGATTTTTTTCAGTTACATTCGTTGCATTGTTTTGCAATAATTCTTCTGTAATAACCTGAGATTTGTTTTCAGAACTAATTTGAGACGTAAATTCTTCTGAATTTTTAACGGCCATATTTGTGCCTACTTTAAGCATTTCAGTTTCTTTTGGAAGTTCGATTTGAACTGATTTTATTTCTGGTTTAACTTCCATTTGAAATGCGTTTACTGCAAGTGTTAATCCGTCTACAATACTTTTTTCTACAGAATCCAGTTCTTCTTTTGAAATATTATTTTCATTTACATTACCCGTTTCTGTTTTCGGTTTATCAGAATTTTGAGTTTGATTAGTCTGATTTGATGCTTGATTTGTATTCTCTGGTCTCCCTTGATCGCTCACTGCTTGGTTTAGTGTGTCTTTAAACTCAGATGTGTCTTTTGGTGCCATTTTTTGAGTTTTAGGCATTGGTTTTGATTGCATTTTGTCAATTATCTGTATCATCTTTTTCATCTTCACCTCCTTTCGCTTTTTTCTTTAATTTACTGCTGACATTGAGTTTGATACGAATTCTTCAATAAATTGTTCTTCTTTTTTCTTTACATCTTTATTATATTGCTCGATTTTTTTCTCTTTAAGCTTTTCTATAGCTGCTGATTCTTTTCTAGATTCGACAACTTCCTGCCTTTTTTTCTCTTCTACTTTTCTTATTTGAGCTATTTTTTGATTTTGAAATTTTATTTGGTCATCAATCTGTTTTATATACATTTCAAACGCCCTAGCTTCAATCACTGTCATTCCAGTTACTTTTTTTTCATTAAATTCTCTAACATAGTTATAATACTGATTTTTAAGATCTTCTAAAATCGCTTCTTGTTGGTTTAGTTCGGCTATAATTTTTCCATGCTCCAACTTTAAGCTTGAAAGCACTTGATTTTTATAGTCTAATACCGTATCTAGGCCAAACGTAAACTTTTTCACAATTTTTACCCCTTTTCTTCTTTAATCAAACTAATCTAGTATTTCTTTTAAGCGTTTAAGTGTGTCTTCAAACCCAAAATTCTCATTTATCCCCTGTTTCAAAAAGTCATTAACTTTATCTATCTTAGATATTGCATAATCAAGTCTTGGGTTCGTGTTAGGCTTATATGCACCTATAGATATAAGATCTAGGTTTTTATCGTAAACACTTATTATATCTCTTAGCGCAGATGCCATTTTTTGATGTTCTGGAGTTGCTATTGTGCTCATAAGTCTTGATATACTAGCATTTATGTCTATTGCTGGAAAGTGATTCTCATTTGCCAGTCTTCTTGTAAGCACTATATGTCCATCAAGTATCCCTCTTACCATATCGGCTATCGGTTCATTGGTGTCATCTCCTTCTACAAGCACTGTATATACTCCAGTTATAGAGCCTTTTTCAAAATTTCCACTTCGTTCCAAAAGTTTTGGAAGTTCTGCATATATTGAAGGTGTGTATCCTCTTGCGATTGGCGGTTCTCCTATAGCAAGTCCTACTTCCCTCTGCGCCATTGCAAATCTAGTTAATGAGTCCATCATTAGTAATACATCTTTTCCCTGATCTTTAAAATACTCTGCTATAGTGGTAGCGACCATAGGACATTTTAATCTAAGCATCGCTGGCTGATCTGAAGTCGCTACTACTAGTATCGATCTTTTTAAGCCTTCTTCACCGAGGTCTTTTTCTAAGAATTCTCTTACTTCTCTACCCCTCTCGCCTACTAGTGCGATTACGTTTATATCTGCTTTTACATTTTTTGCAATCATTCCAAGCAGTGTACTCTTCCCAACTCCACTTCCTGCAAAAATACCTACCCTCTGCCCCTTCCCTATTGTAAGCATTGAATCTATTGCTTTTACTCCAAAATGAAGGGTTTCATGTATTGGTGGTCTAGAAAGGGGATTGGTATATTTACTATCTACATAATAGTACGCTTCTGGGTTTAATTCTTTTGTTCTATCAATCGGTTTTCCCATTGCATCAAGTACTTGGCCTCTTAGGCTGTTTCCTACTGGAATTTTTAGTCTATTTTTAGTATTTCTTATAAAGCTACCTGCTGCTATTCCACTCATATCCCCATATGGCATCAGCAGAATTTTGTCATCTTTAAAACCTACTACTTCTGCGGGTATATGTTGATTTTTATTCTCGCTGTATATCATTCCTATATCGCCTATACTGGCTTTACCGCCTGAGGCTTCTATTGTCATTCCCACTATATTTTCTATTTTCCCAATATGGCTTATGGTGTCTGACTTGGCTATCAGTTTTGGTAAATTCTTTAACATATCTCCACCTGCTTATATTCTAGAACTACTTATTATATCTTTTATATTTTCTATTTGAGTATTTGCACTTGCATCTATTACTTTATCTGGTAATTCTATAATACAGGTTCCTGGAGCTTCGTCTTCCATAAGAATTATCTTTATCCTATCTGATACATAAGAAAGGGAGCTTATAAGGGATGCATCTCCATCTACAATTAATTCTGCATCACATTTGGCTATATAAATCTTAACCCATTCTTTTGATAAAATGCCTTCTGTCGCAGATACTATCATTCGCTTTATTATATCTCCGCTGGATTTTAAACTTACATGTATTACTTTTTCAGCAATAGCAACCGCTATATCTTTTAGGTCTTCTTTGAATTCTTCAAGCACATCTCTTTTGTTCTGTTCTGTCGAAGCTATTAGCTCTCTAAGTTCTTGTAATAAATTTTCAGCTTCAACTTTTAAGGTCTGCGCTACTTCATCGCTTGCTTCTTGATATCCTTGTGAGTGTCCAGCTTCGTAACCTACGCTGTACCCCTCTCTAGTAGCTTTTTCGAAAGCATCTGCTTTTATCTTTTCTGACTCTTGGACTGCGTCTTCAAACATTTGCTTTACTTTCTTTTCCATATCAAGTATTTCTAATTTTAGTTTTTGTTTTTCAGCCTTATATTTTTCCAAATCTATTTTAGGTTCTACTATTTTGTTATCGGATGATCCTATTTGTTCTTCAAGCGCTTCTAATTCTTTTTCAAGAATTTCTTCTTGTTCAAAATCTACAAGTATATCATATATATTTGCGTGGACTTCTGGTTTTTCGTCTTTCTTCTCTTGATTATGCAATTATATCATCCTTTCCTCCCTTAGAAAGTACAATAGCGCCCTCTTCATCTAGTTTTCTTATTACAGCTACTATTTTTTGCTGAGCTTCCTCTACTTCTTTAAGTCTTACATTGGTTGTAATTTCAAGTTCGTCTTTGATATTTTCTGCCATCCTAGCTGACATATTTGCAAATATAAGTCTTGCCACTTCGTCTGTAGTCCCTTTGATTGCAAGCACAAGGTCTTTGATATCGCATTCTCTGACAAATATCTGAATTGCTCTTCCATCCATGCCTGCAATGTCTTCGAACACAAACATTTTCTTTTTGATTTCGTCTGTAAGGTCTTGGTCTTTTTTGCCCATTTCGTCGAATATGAATTTTTCGTTGCTTCTATCCATATTGTTCATAACTTCGGCAATGTAATCTATACCACCAATTTTTGCAAAGTCTGTTGTCATAACTGATGAGAACTTGTTCTTAAGTTGTGCTTCCACTACCTTTATTGCTTCTGGAGATGCGCTCTCCATTCTAGCAATTTTTTCAACTACTGCTACTCTTTTTTCTTCAGGAAGTGAAGCAATTACTTCTGCTGCTTTTGCTGAATCTACATAAGAAAGTACTAATGCTATAATCTGCGGTCTTTCATATTGAAGCACAGAGAAAAGACTCTTTATATCAGTTCTTCTTAAATAGTCAAAGGATTTAACCTTAAGACTCTTAGAAACTTTTTCAAGAAGTGCATGTGCCGTATTTTCATCAAATGCTTTTTCAAGTACGGTTCTTGCATACTCCATTCCACCTTCTGTAACCACTTTTTGTGTAAGGCACATTTTGTAAAAATCATCTAGTACTTCTTCTGTCTGTTCTACTGATATATACCCAAGTTTTGCAATCGCTATAGTCAGTTGTTCCAGATCATCTTCTGAAAGATATTTATAAATTTCAGATGCTTTGTCTACTCCAAGCGACACAATTACGGCCGCAGCTTTTTCCTGATTTGAAAGTTTTTTTTCACTACTCATTCGAACGCTCTCCTTTCAGCCAAGATTTTAAAAGCTGAGCTGCTATTTCAGGATTTTGCTCTGCAAATCCTCTGATATTTTCTCTAAGCTCTAAACTCTTCTCATTCTTTATGTTTATTAAATTATCTTTAAGTTCGTCTTTTTCAGCTGCAATAAGGTGTGCTAAGTCTTCAGCTGCCTCTAAGTTAAGTGCTGGTTTTTCTTCACCATCTTTTACAATTTGAGCTGCTTTAAGTTTTGCTTTTTTCTTCATTCTTAGGAATATTAACAGAGTTGCTAAAAGTGCTATTAAAAGCGCTATTCCTATAGCTGCAAATATAAGAAGTTTTTTCTTGTCAAGTGGTTGTTCTTCTTCAACACCTGCATTTGGATCAAAAAACGCACCCTTAACAATTGATATTTTATCTGCTCTTTTTTCAGTTGCAATACCTGCTGAGTTCCCTACTAATTTGAGTAAATCATCATTTGTTATAGTATCTTCTTGTCCATTGTTATTTATAGATACAGACACAGTAAGATCTTCAATCATACCCGCATCAATTTGAGTCTGCTCTTTTATCTGATCTACTAAATAATCTATATCATTTTGATTTATTATTTGCGTTTCATTTCCATTAAGCTCTATATTCCCATAGATTGGAATATCTGCATTTGTTTCTGTCCCTGGAACTCCTCCTGTGGCATTACCATCTCTTACGACTTCTTGATTTATCGATTCTTTGGCAGGAATACCTCTTTTTATTTGATTTTGATCTGTTTGAGTTTCAGTCCCATCCGCTCCAGCTTCTCCTGCATTTTGAGTTTGAGCTGGTTGTGTAACATCTGGTTGGAAGTAATTTATAGTTTCACGAATTTTTTTATTCATATCTATTTTCGCTTTTACTGAAACTTTAACATTGTCTTCTCCATAAAACGGGGTAAGTACGTTTGTAACTTTCGATTTAACTGAATTTTCGAGTTGTTTTTCGAATTCTGCTCTAAGTTGATTTAGCTCAGTTTGAAGGTTAGGTGCTACTGAAACATCGTTTCCTTCTCCATCTATAACTACAACATTCTCCATTGCCAGCTGAGGAATACTTTTAGCTACCAATCTTTGGATTGCTTTTACTTGTTCTGGTGCAGGAGAGCCTCCATCTTTCATTATGACTACAACTGAAGCGCTCGTTTCAGTAGCATTTTTGCTATCAAGAACATACTTTCGGTCTTCGCCTAATGCTATGGTTACCTTTGCATCCTTTACGCCGTCAAACAAAGTTATTGTGGAGCCTATCCTATCTTGAAGCTCGAACAGTTTGTAATTGTTTTTTTCAAAATCCGTAGTCATTAAATCAATATTATCTTTAAAAACATTATATGTGAACCCGCTTTTAGGATATCCCTCATATACAAGCTGGGCTTTTAGCTGTTGTTCTTGTTCTGCTGGAACTAAAATAGTTCCTCCATCTTCGAATTTATAATCAATTGATGATTCCTGAAGCTTACCTATTATTTCGCTTGATTCTTGGTCATTCAGTCCTGTAAACAACACTTCATATTCTTTGTTGTTTAGCATAAATGCCGCTGCTATCGAAAATATCAATACTGCGGCGGTTCCTATAACTATTATTTTTTTTGTTTTTCCACTGAACTTTGACCAAAATTCCTTAGCCTTGTCTATAAAAACTTTCATCTTGTCTTTCAATTACCTTACCCCTCACTAGTTAGTTAAACTTTAAATTTTAGGCTTTTTAGAAATTTATTCTCATTAGTTCGCTATATGATTCCATAGCTCTATTCCTAAGCTGAACCATATAGTCTACTGAAAGCTGAGCTTTAGTGGCGGCTATAGTAAGATTGTGTACATCGTCTGTCTGTCCTGTAGATAAAAGATATTGCTGTTTCGCAACTTCATTGTCCGTTTCAACTACATTTTTCACTGCATTTTCAAGAACGTCTTTAAAAACAGCCTCACCATTTCCTGCTGCTTGATTTGGCGATGTAATTTTTCCCAAATTCCCAATTTCCGAAAGGGTATTTATTTTTTGCATCTGATTTATAAACATAATTGCCTCCAATAGTTTTAATTATTGCCCTTTTATAGCACTTCTAAGTCTTGAAAATTCGTCTGATATAGATCTTATGCTATATTGATACTGTATGTTAGCTCTTGCAAGTTCTACATATTCTGCGTCTGTGTTAACATTATTTTCATCCATTCTTACACTTTCATTTTCTGGTTGATTTAGCTTAAAATCAGTATTCCCTATAATTTCTGCATAATTTCTTCTAGTTCCTTCTTTTACAAGACCCGCTTTATGTTTTAGCTCATCCTCAAATGTAAGATATTTAGCTTTATATCCTGGAGTATCTTGGTTAGCGATATTTTCTGATATAACACCCTGCTTTTTCCAAAGATAATCTAGTGATTTTTGAGTTAAATCTATAGAATTACTAAAAAGTTTATTCATGTCGCCCCCTATATTTCTTCAAAATCATCTTCATCTATTTCGAAATCATCATCTTCAAATTTTGACTTACCTCTTTTATTTTCTATATCTATTCTAAATATAGCTTGCTTTAGCATGCTTTCCTCAACTATATTTAGCGTTAGAATTTTACAACCATAATAATAATGTGGATCTTTTGGATAACGCTCTCTTCTTATTATTTCAAGCTTAACCGGAAGAGGTTCTTTGGTAAATTCAAGTACCATCTCCAAAATTTGGCCAACCTTCAAAGACTCTAAAGTGAAGAAACACACCCCGCCTCTGCTTATATCTTTCATAACGACTGGCATAACTACTTCTTCATCATCTTCATCTAAAAAAGTTATTTTTGTTTTATTAACATAATCTACTTTTAAATCATTTTTTAATTCATCACTTATATTTTCAAAGTCTTTAAAAAATACTGCATTCCCATCTATATACTCTATACTTCCTCTATATATCTGGTCGTATTTTTCTAAAGATTTAAAATATAATGTACCTTTATCTCTAATTAACTTTACATCCCAAATAGAAAGTAGCTGTATAACTGCTATTTTCGAACCAATATAATCTAAATAGGCCCCTATGAGTTCATTTCCTTTTTCATCTGATATTATAACATTCTTATATGGTTCTATATTCCTTCTATCTATAGGAGTCCCTTGTTCTGCTGATTCTACATTATTGTCCTTCATTGATTCTTTTGACATAATCTAAGATTTTCCTTTCTCAAAGTGTAATTATCTTAAAACCTAAAATAAGCCATAGTCACAAATTCACATTTTCTTCTTAACTTTAAGGGAATATTATCCGAAATGAATATTAGAAACCAAGCTACAAAAATCATTATGTAGTTGTACTCAGTATGCTCGATTAAAATCAAAGAGTTTTGATTGATGATAAAGTAGAACCGTTAGATAAAATATTACTTTTATATATAATATTATACCTTTTTATATACCCTTATTCAAGAACATAGAGTGGTTTTTTGTGACTATTTCAATGGCTTTTTTGTGGCTTTTCTGTGTCTTTTTGTTTCATATTATAATTTAAAAATCTTTCGTTTTTTTATAGATAAAAATTCTTTTTCAATCAAACGATTAATTGTTTGTAAGGCTTGATATTATCTTGCTTTTAAAACTTCATAATAATTTTAATTATATATTAATATCCACGCTCCGTCAAACTTTTAATCTTCATATTCCAAATATTTTTTGAAATATAGTTCTATTTGTTCGCTTCTTTTTTTGCATTTGGGATGAACAACTTCTGGCCATATTTATTTGTATAATCTGCAATTATTTGCTGTCCTTCTTTTGAAGTTATAAAATCCGTGAAATCCCTTGCCGCTTTTACGTTGATATTTGAATATTTTTGAGGATTTATAGTAATAACTCCATAAGGGTTAAATAAGACTTCATCCCCTTGAACCATTATTTCAAGATTTAAAAGTTTATCCTTAATTGCTCCCCAAGTTCCGCTATCTACTAGAGTATATCCTTTTTTCTCATTTGCCATAATAAGTAAATCTCCCATACCAAGCCCTGTTTCCAAATACCATTTATTTTTTAGCCCTGTTGGTGATAATTCAGCCTTCTTCCATATAGAAAGTTCCTTAGAATGAGTTCCTGATTTATCTGCTCTTGATAGAAATATTGCTTTAGAATTATTTATGGCTTTAAATGCTTCCACAGCTTGTTTTTTTCCTTTTATCTTTGCAGCATCACCTTTTGGTCCTACTATATAAAAATAGTTATACATTACATCTTTTCTATCTACCCCATAACCTTCATCCACAAACTGTTTTTCCGCAGCTGGTGAGTGTACGAGTAAAACATCCGCATCTCCTCTTTTTCCTATTTCCATAGCTTCGCCAGAACCCACTGATACCCATTGAGTTTTTGTATTATACTTTTTGTCAAATGCCGGCACTAATACATCTAAAAGTCCTGTGTCATTAGTACTTGTAGTCGTTGCAATTCTAAGTACAGATTTTTTTGTAGTTCCCTCTTGGGCAAAAGAAAATCCAAAACATGATGCAGTCATAAATACCGCCAATAATAAACTTACCATTTTTTTCATATTATTCTCCTCTCAAAATTTATCAATAAATCATATCTCCTGATATGAACCGAGCCGTTCTTATATCACTTGGGTTTTCAAAGATTTCATTTACTGCTCCAAACTCTACTACTTTCCCATCTAAGATAAATACTGCTTCATCTGCTATACGTTTTGCTTGAAACATATTATGTGTTACCACTATTATCGTATTTGCTAACACCTTCTGCATATTCTTAAGTGCAGCTTCTATTACAGCTACATTTTGAGGATCTAAATTCGAAGTCGGCTCATCTAAAATAAGTAGTTTGGGTTCAAACACCATAGCCCTTGCAAGTGATGCCCTACTAGCTTCTCCACCTGAAAGAGTTGGGGCCCTCTGCTTCAATTTGTCTTGAATTCCTAAAAGTTCCGATATATTAAATATTTTATTTTTAATATCTTTAACCCCTCTTAACTTAAGTCCATACTCTATATTTTTTTCTAGGGTTTCCTTAAACATGACCGGTTCTTGAAAAACCATAGTCATCTGTTTTCTTATGTATTCGGAGTAATCTCTATTTGCTGAAAATTCTTCACCCTCAATAATTATCTTACCTTCACTGGGTTTAGCTAAACCATTTATCAATGCCATAAGTGTACTTTTACCTGAACCACTAGGGCCTATTATTGCCGTTATTTTACCTTTTTTTATTTTCAAGTATGGTATGTCTATTACTGTATTGTTTTCAAAAATTTTTTTCAGATTATATATTTCTATCATCTACAATTCCTCCTTATTTCTAAGCATTTCAACGGCTGCATTTATTATAAATGATAGCATAAGAAGTATCATTCCAAGTGCTAATGCCGTTTGAAATTCTCCCATGCCTTTTTGCATAGCAATTGCTGTAGTCATCACTCTCGTCTGGTATCTTATATTTCCACCCACCATCATTACTGCCCCTACTTCAGCTAGCAATCTTCCAAATACTACAATAAATGCAGTATATATACTAAACCGAGCTTCTTTTATCACCGTAAATGCGCTCAAAAATTTTGATGCACCGAGCGTTACTGCAGTTTTCCTTACCATAGGATTAACATTTTTCACTGCACTATATGTAAGCCCTATTATAAGCGGTAACGCTAATAAAAATTGTGCTATTATCATCGCTATTGGAGTAAATAAAAGCCTTGTATCTCCCCATATTCCACTTTGATTTGAAAGCAGGATGTATACTAATAGCCCTACTACTACAGGAGGAATTCCCATAAAAGTATTTATGATATTTATTATTATAAATTTTCCTTTAAATTGTTTTAGTCCTAAAACTGCGCCTATAGGAAGTCCTAAAATCGAGGCTCCTAAAAGTGCTGTAAAACTTACAAAAAGCGATAATGCTATTATAGAATATAGTTCTAAATCCATAGATATCATAAGCTTTAATGCTTCCTTAAATGCGTCAAAAAAATAGTTCATGCCTCCTCCTTTTAAAATTTAATTTGTTAAATCTCATTAAAAAAGACAACCCCTAAAAGGATTGTCTGATTAATATACAATTTTTAATTTTATACGGTGTAGATAGCTGTAATTATACGTTTCAAACACCTTCCTTGTCTGTGATTATATATGCTTTAAGACGCTTTGTCAATATTTTTCAGAAATTTTCGTCTTTTCAACTCTATGTTGGATAATATTAACCCCAGAAGTATTATTCCGCCGCCAATCCATTGCCACAAAGATAGTGTTTCTCCTAAAACTAATCTTGCTGATATAAGCCCTGTAACTGGAACCATAAGCGAAAGCGGTGATATTTTTGAAGCAGGATATTTACCAAGAAGAATACTCCACATCCCATATCCAAATATAGTTGCCCCAAATGCTAAGTATAGTATTGAAAATATAGAAATTGGAGTTAAGCTATATACCGCCTGCCAAATTACTTCTGGTGAATCTATCAAAAATGCTATCGCTAAAAGAGGTAATGGTGGAATTAAACTAGTCCATACGACTACTCCCATCATATCCAAAGTTTCTCCATTTTCTTCAAGCTTATTTGATGCAAGCTTAAGCACGATATTTGAAATTGCCCAAAAAAGCGCCGCCATAAGAGTTAAAAGTAGCGAAAATATTGATATTCCTCCAACTCCTTCTAGCGCACTCTTTCCTATAAAACATAATCCCAGAAGTGCCACGCCTAATCCTAAAAGTTGTTTTTTAGCTATCTCTTCTCTCAAAAGAAGCCATGCTAAAATAGGAGTTACAAACGCTGCCGATTGTAGAAGTATCGATGAAAGTCCTGCTGGCATTCCTATTTTCATAGCATAAAAGAGACACGAAAATTGTCCTACCCCTACAGAAAATCCATATAAAAGTGCATATTTGAGCTCTATTTTAGGACGCTTTACAAAAAATATAGCTGGAATAACACACATATACCTAAGTGAAGCCAATAACACAGGCGGCACTCCTGATAACCCTAGCTTTATGACTGTAAAATTTGCCCCCCATACTATTACCACTAATATTGCTAACATCAAATCTTTTTTGTTCATTCTTCCTCCTGAATCGCTCTCACTGCTTCTATCAAAAGCTCTTTTTTGTTTTCTAGATTGTCGTTTATAACTTCTTCTAATATTTTCTGAAGCGTATTTCCAATAAGGCTTCCACGATTAAGCCCTAACGCTACTAAATCATCTCCATTTATTTCAAGCATTGAAAGTGAAAAGCATTCTCCATCATCTATAATTTCTTTTAAAGTATTCTTTATATGCTCTAAATTTTCACTTTTGTAACACTCTCTAAATCGTAACATATCTTTAAAATTTATCTCTCCATACCTATTTAAATTCCATTTAAGATTTTGCCGCTCGTTTTTTATATCAATTGATAATCCTTCTATTAAACATAATGTTTTTCCTACAGTTTTATTGTCAAATTTCATAGTTTTAAGCCATGATGCTATCTCAGATAAAGACTCTTCCTTTAGAAAAATCCCTGCAAATATTGTCGCTGTCCTAAAATGTAGCGGCAAGTCTAAAGCTATTAGCTTTGAAACAACATCTGCTGCTTTTTGAAAATCTGATTGAGTTAGTAGATTTTTTGGAAATATTTCAAG
Source organism: Proteocatella sp. (assembly GCA_041738345.1). GTDB lineage: Bacteria > Bacillota > Clostridia > Peptostreptococcales > Filifactoraceae > Proteocatella. The sequence continues at coordinate 21,492 of JBGSPX010000006.1, read as the reverse complement.
CATAGGAATACTGTATTTTACTAAAACTTCATCTGCAAAACTACCCATCAAAAGTTTACACAGTTCTTCATTTATTCTTTCTTTTGAAATTTTCGCAAGCAATCTTTTGTGTTGACACATAGCTTCATAGGTTTTAGCTTCTATTTCAAAGCCTTTTTCGCTTGCAAATCTGAGCGCTCTCATTATTCTTAATGCATCCTCTTCAAAGCGCTGATTTGGATTTCCTACACATCTTATAATTCCAGCTTCAATATCTTCTCTGCCCCCAAAAAAATCAAGTAGTCCTTCACTTTCATTATATGCCATAGCATTTATAGTGAAATCTCGTCTACTTAAATCTAGACGTATATCTTTTACAAAGCTTACGTCCGAAGGTTTTCTATGATTTATATATTGTTCTTCTTTTCTATATGTGGTGATTTCATATATTTTGTTTTCAATTATAATACCTACGGTGCCATGTGCTATTCCAATTTCAATAGTCTTGAATTTTGAAAACACTTTTTTTACATCTTGTGGAAGTGCCTGCGTGGTTATGTCCCAGTCCTTTGGCCTAATCCTCATAAGTATATCTCTTACACAGCCTCCTACTATATATGCATCATATCCTGATGATTTAAGCTTAGCTATTATAAAATCTACTTCTTTTGGCAAGTTCATATTCATCCTCGATTACAAATCTTATATTTCAACTATATTTTATAATTATATCATATTCTAAATTAAAATACGATTTATCCTATATTTCAAATAGCCATAGTTTTTATTTTTAACTGGTTATAATTTTATACTGCTTGCATTTACAGATACTGTCTGTTATAATTATAAAAATGTTTTATTTGTTTAATAATTAACAATTTGTAATATATATTTTTAAATTAGACAGGAGGCTCTATGTACATCAAAAATTTATACTCCATAAAAAAACCCGTTATATCTTTTGAGGTATTCCCACCAAAGGATGACGCGCCTATTGAAGTGCTTACTTCACCACTAAAAAAAATAAGTCAGTTAAAACCTGCATTTATAAGTGTCACTTACGGCGCTGGAGGAAGCAACAATAACTCAAAAACCATAGAGATAGCTTCTCATCTAAAAAATTCCCTAGAAACCGAAGCCTTAGCTCACCTTACCGCTGTAGGTGCTAAAAAGGCGGATATCAAAGCTATTCTGGATAATATGAAGTCTCAAAACATAGAGAATATCTTAGCGTTAAGAGGAGACCTTGAGCCTGGAAGTTCTAATAATGGTGATTTTAAACATGCTAGCGACCTGATTCGCTTTATAAAAGAATATGGTCATTTCAGTATTGCAGCTGCATGTTACCCAGAGGGGCATGTCGAATGTGACAACCTTTGTGATAATTACAGACACCTTTATGAAAAACAAGCTTGTGGTGCAGACTTTTTTATATCTCAGTTATTTTTTGAAAATGGAAAGTTCTTTAGATTTTTAGAAATGGCTCAAAGTAAAAATATTTCAAAACCAATTGTTGCTGGAATAATGCCTATAACTTCAAAAATACAGGTAGAAAAGATGATTTACAAATGTGGCGTAAGTTTACCTGCGGAAATTGTAAAAATACTTTATAAATATGAAAATAATCCAGCTGATTTACAAAAAGCAGGTATCGAATATACTTTAATGCAAATAGAAGATTTAGTTAAAAATGGTCAAACCTTTATTCATGTATACTCTATGAATAAACCTGAAATTGCTTCAACTTGTAAACAGTTTTTTGACCATTTAAATGCGTAGAGGTAAGTATGCTTCCCAATATAAATATAGATGATGTACTTGCTTCTTTAGGTTACAAAAACCAAATTATAACAGTTGAATTAAAGAAAACTATATATAATAATATGTCTGAATGTATTTCTCATTCAAATCCTAAATACTGCTATAAAGTAGTTCCTATTGAACATATAACTGAAACTGAAATACGCATAACTAATTCAAATTTAGTACTAAAAGGCAATCATATAACTTCTCACCTAAGAAACGTTTCTAAAGTGGCACTATTTGCTGCCACTCTTGGCGTTTCTTTTGACAATTATTTGAGATTTTCTCAGATAAAATCTTTAAGTAATACCCTCATTCTTGATATATGTGCAAATCAGTATATCGAAAGTTTTTGCGATATTATAGAAAAAATAATAAAAAAAGATGAACATCTGGAGGAATTTTACTTCCTACCTAGATTCAGCCCCGGATATGGCGATTTTGATTTATCAATTCAATCTGAAATATTAAATCTCTTGGATGCCCAGCGAAAAATAGGGCTAACCTGTACTGAAAATCATATAATGATTCCAAGAAAATCTGTTACTGCGATAGTTGGAATTACAAATAAAGATTCTCTTTCCAATAATCCAAACGACAAGGCTTGCGATATATGCCAATTTAACAAAAACTGTGAACTTCAAAAAGGAGGATTTTTTTGTGGACGTAAGAAAATATCTAGAAAATAATATATTAATTTTTGATGGTGCTATGGGCACTATGCTTCAGCAAAAAGGGCTTTCTCTCGGAGAGCTTCCTGAAACGTTTAATATAACCCATCCCGAAACGGTACTTGCCGTTCATAGGGAGTATGTACTTGCAGGTGCAGATGTTATAACTACAAATACTTTTCAAGCCTGTGAGCTAAAGCTAAAAAATTCCCCTTATTCTGTAAAAGAAATTATAGAAAGCGGGATTTTGCTTGCAAAAAAATCTGGCGCAAAATATACAGCGCTTGACATCGGGCCTACTGGGCAGCTTTTAGAGCCTCTTGGCACCCTAAAATTTGAGACCGCATATGAGCTTTTTAAAGAGCAGATGGTAATAGGCGAAAATGCGGGCGCTGATATAATTCTAATAGAAACCATGTCTGACATATATGAGATGAAAGCTGCTATTTTAGCGGCGAAGGAAAATACTAAGCTTCCCGTATTTGCAACCCTTACTTATCAGCAGGACGGTAGAACCTTCACGGGAACAGACCCTGCCTGTGCAATTTTTAGTATACAAAATCTTGGAATAGATGCCCTTGGCGTAAACTGCTCCCTTGGTCCAAAAGAAATCATGCCAATTGTTGATACGCTTTTAAAATATTCTAAAATCCCTGTAATGGTTCAGGCTAATGCAGGCCTCCCTGAACTTAAGGAGGATACTACATTTTATAATATTACTTCCTCAGAATTTGCCTACTATGCTGAAAATATGATAAAAGGCGGCGTTAATATTATAGGTGGATGCTGCGGGACAACTCCTGAATTTATAAAAAAACTCCGTCAAATTGCTGATTCCAAGTCTCCCGCAGAAAGAATAATAAAAAATGTATGTGCGGTAACTTCCTCTACAAAAACTGTTTTTTTGGATAACAAGGTTACGGTAGTTGGCGAACGAATAAACCCTACAGGAAAAAAACGTTTAAAAGAAGCCCTAAAAACTGAAAATATGGACTTCATACTTTCCGAAGCCCTCTCCCAAATGGAAAAAAATGCCGATGTCCTTGATATTAATACAGGCCTCCCTGATATAGATGAAATTACTATGATGAAAAAAGTGATTAGAGAAGTCCAAAGCATATGCAATCTTCCACTTCAAATTGACAGCGCCGATTATAAGGTACTAGAAGCTGGGCTAAGAATATATAATGGCCGCCCCATAATAAATTCCGTAAATGGTACTGCTGAAAATATGGCTAAGGTATTTCCACTTGCCAAAAAATATGGAGCTGTAGTTATAGGACTTACCCTTGATGAATCTGGAATTCCATATACCGCTAAGGCACGATTTGACGTTGCCAAGCGCATTGTCGAAACCGCAGCCCTTTACGATATCCCTAAGGAAGATATTATTATAGATTGCTTAACACTCACCGCTTCTGCTCAACAAAATTATGTGTGCGATACTTTAGAAGCGATTAAACTCGTAAAAAGTAAGCTTGGCGTAAAAACTATTTTAGGTGTAAGTAATGTATCCTTTGGGCTTCCAAACCGCCCCCTTTTAAATAGTGCTTTTTTACTAAGCGCCTTTGGGGCAGGACTTGATTTAGCAATTGTAGACCCTCTTTCCGATGATATCTCTCGTGCAATTGATATATTTAGGGTTTTTAATGCCGAGGATAAGGATTCTCGTAATTATATCGAAACTTACGCAAATACCACTGTCACATCAAACTCTAGTAATCCTAAAAATGACACGCTTGAGTCTGAAACTTCCTCTTATGATTTAGTAAAACTCTTAATTCAAGGACGTAAGATAGAAGCCGCTAAAAAAACACAGTTCCTACTAGAAACCGAGGATGCGCTTTCTATAATAAATAAATACTTTATTTCTTCACTTGACATCGTAGGTGAAAAATTTGAAAAAGGAATTTTCTTTCTACCTCAGCTTATCCAATCTGCTGAAGCGGTAAAAGCCTGTTTTGATATAATAAATGACGAACGATATAATCCTAATATAAATGACTCCTCTACTTCGCTTAAAAAAGAAAAGGTAATCGTCGCTACGGTTGAGGGCGATATTCACGATATAGGTAAGAATATTGCTAAAATGCTTATGCAAAACTATGGTTATCAAGTTATAGATCTTGGAAAAGATGTCCCTGTAGCTGATATTGTGGAAGCTGCCATAAAATATGATGTAAAACTTATCGGCCTAAGTGCGCTTATGACCACAACTGTAAAAAGTATGAAAAAAACCATAGCTGCCCTAAAGGAAGCTGGACTTGAATGCCGCGTTATGGTCGGAGGTGCTGTACTAAACTCTGAGTACGCTGAATTCGTTGGCGCTGACTACTATGTCAAAGACGCTAGAGAAAATATTATGATTGCTAAAGAAATATTTAAAAATTAAAATTTTTCCTTATTTTTTGACTTTTGTGTTTAAATCTATTGTTTTGAGGGTATATAAGATTCGTTGAATTTATGAAAATTATTTTAGGGGGTAATTAAAATGTTTAGTATGTGGAACAATATGTTTGACCCAAATCAAGCTATGAAAACTTGGTCTGATGGAATGAAGAAAATGTATGAAACTTCAGGCGGAAACGCAAAAGCATTTACTGATAATTTTGAAAGAATTTACGGTGAAAGAGATGAGATTTTTAAAAACTGGACAGATAGTTTTGGAAAAATGTATGGTTCAGAAGAATGGGCTAAGTCATTTGGAAATGGTGTATTTAACTTAGATGAACAAAAAGCTATTTTCAAAAAATTACTTGGAAGCACCGCTGTTTACAATTCATTATTCGAATTTTGGTCTAAAGTAATGCAGGCAGCACCTTATGACTCTCCTGAAAAAATAATCAATTTTTGCAAGGATTATAGAGAAACCTATATGGATACTGTAGGCAGTTTGCTAAAAGCATCTGCACTTGGTGAATACGCACCTGCTATGGATCAATATATGGAACTTTCTAAAAGTTATCTAGGCTTTTTTGATAAATTGAGCATGCCTTGGTCTGATACCGCAACTGACTTCCAAGATATCTATAAACGTATGATGTCAGGAAATCCTGATGCTATGAAGGAATACTTTAATATGATGAACGAGGCTTATAAAAATTCTTTTGGACAAGTGCTTAATATGTCAAGTTTTGGACTTTACAAAGATAATATAGAAGCTCAAATGCAAGGTATTGATTCTTATGTTCAATTCGTAAACATCTATAATGAGCTTATTGCCCTTGTATACAAAGTTTTCTCAGAATCTATGGAGGTTTTAGTTGATAAGTATTCTAATCTTATGAACGAAGATAAACAGCCTAAAACTTTTAAAGAGTTCTACGACCTATGGCTAGATATTAATGAAAATAACTTAGTTAATCTATTTGGTACAGAGGAGTTTTCAAAAATTTATTGTGGAGTGGCAGAAAAATACTGTGATTTTAAAATAAAATTTGATAAACTTGCAGGACTATACCTTAAAGTACTTCCACTTCCTTCAAAAGAAGATATGGATAGCCTTTATCAAACTGCCTACAATCAAAGAAAAGAAATCAAATCTCTAAAAGCTGAAGTTGCTAGTTTAAGCGCTATGTCTGATGAACTTGATTCACTTCGTAAGGAAGTAAGTAAACTTAGCTCTTTAGAAAAAGATTTCGCAGACTTTAAAAAAAGTATGTCAAAAAAGGCGGAGGTATAATTTAAATGGAAAATATGGGGTTTAATTTTAATAATGGTTTTGACTTTAAGAAGTCAATGGCTGAAATGATGGAGTTTCAGTCTCAAATGCTAAAAGGACTTAAAAATATGGCCGAGATTGAAAAAGAAAGCATTAAATCTGACCAATTAGAAAAAGAGGTTGTTTACAGTGAAGATAAGATGAAGCTCTTCCACTATAAACCACTAAAGAAAAAAGGTTGTAAAATACCGGTGCTTATAACTTATGCACTAGTTAACCGTCAGTATATGATGGATATTCAACCTGATAGAAGTGTTATAAAATCCTTCCTTGACCAAGGTCTGGATGTATATATAATAGACTGGGGATACCCTACTGCACAAGATAAGTATCTTACTATGGACGATTATATAAATGATTATATGGATACTTGCGTTGATATAGTAAGAGATCGTGCCAAAGTAGATAAAATAAATATGCTTGGCGTTTGCCAAGGTGGTACCTTTACTACAATCTACTGTGCCCTTAACCCTGAAAAGGTTAACAGTATGGTTACTATGGTAACACCTATTGAGTTCTCAAATAATGACACGCTACTGTTTGCATGGAGTAAGTTTATGAATATAGATAAGCTAGTAGATGCCTTTGGTGTAATTCCAGGTGAAGTAATGAACTCTAGTTATCTTATTCTAAAACCGCTATCGCTTACGCTTGATAAATACGTAGGCCTAACAGAGCAAATGCATAATAAAGAGTTTTTACAAAACTTCATTAGAATGGAAAGCTGGATTTTTGACAGTCCTGACCAAGCTGGTGAAACTATAAGACAGTTTGTAAATGACTTATATAAAGAAAATAAGCTTGCTAAAAACGAGCTTGTAATTGGTGATAAAAAAGTAAATCTAAAAAATATAACTATGCCTGTACTTGATGTGTATGCTGAATACGACCATCTTGTACCTGCTTCTTCTAGCAAACCGCTTGCAGATTTGGTAGGCTCTAAAGACGTAGAAGTGGTATCTTTTAATGTAGGCCATATCGGAATGTATGTCAGCTCTAAATCTCAAAAGGATATCGCACCAAAAATATCAGACTGGATTTTAAGCCACAGCTAGGAGGAGATTTAATGGGTAAAACTTATGAACTTTTAAATATTGGAGATACGGATTGTTTTGAAAAAACTCTTTCAGAGAGTGATGTATATCTTTTTTCTGGAATAACTGGGGATTTTAATCCCGCTCATATAAACGAACGTGAATCTATGCAAACTAAATTTGGTGGAAGAATTGTCCATGGAATGCTTACTGGTAGCCTTATTTCTACGGTAATAGGCACTAAACTTCCTGGCACAGGAACTATCTACCTAAAACAAGACTTAGAATTTGTAAAGGCGGTAAGAATAGGAGATACTATCAGAGCTCAAGTTACCGTAATTGAAAAACTTGAAAAAGGTCGCGTTATGCTTCAAACTATATGCTACAATCAAAATGATGAAATTGTAGTTGATGGTAAAGCCCTAGTGCTACCTCCAAGATAATAGTTAAATAAAATGTATTTTAAAAGGATTCAGCAAATGCCGAATCCTTTTTTTATTTGAATTATTTTTAGATATTATAATCCTAATTCTTCTTTAGTTTCTTTGAATGCTTTAAGTGCTCTATCTAGATCTTCTCTTGAATGACCTGCTGATATCTGAGTTCTTATTCTAGCTTTTCCTTTTGGAACTACTGGGAAGAAGAAACCTACCACATATACGCCTTTTTCAAGCATCTTCTCAGCAAATTTCTGAGCAAGAACTGCATCTCCAAGCATTACTGGACATATTGGATGCTCTGACTCTATTACTTCTAGACCAATCTTTTTGATTTCTGCTCTGAAGTATTTAGTGTTAGCTTCAACTTTGTCTCTAAGCTCTGTACTTTCCATAAGCATATCAAGCACTTTTATAGTAGCGCCTGCAATTGCTGGTGCTAATGTATTTGAGAATAGGTATGGTCTTGAACGTTGTCTAAGAAGGTCGATTATTTCTTTTCTTCCTGAAGTGTATCCACCACTCGCGCCACCTAATGCTTTTCCTAGTGTTCCTGTTATGATGTCTACTCTGTCCATACAGTTTCTGTACTCATGAGTTCCTCTTCCAGTTTTTCCTACGAATCCTACTGCATGAGAATCATCTACCATTACAAGAGCATTATATTTATCAGCTAAATCACAGATTTTATCAAGGTCAGCTATTATTCCGTCCATTGAGAAAACTCCGTCAGTTGCGATAAGCTTAAGTCTTGCACCATCAGCATCTGCTTGCTTAAGTTGAGCTTCAAGATCTGCCATATCATTGTTAGCATATCTATATCTCTTAGCTTTTGAAAGTCTTACTCCATCTATGATTGAAGCATGGTTAAGTGCATCTGAGATTATTGCATCATCTTCAGTTGTGATAGTCTCAAAAAGTCCTCCATTTGCATCAAAACATGAAGAGTAAAGTATTGTATCTTCCATTCCTAAGAATTCAGAAATCTTATCTTCAAGTTGCTTGTGTATTCCTTGAGTTCCGCATATAAAACGTACTGAAGAAAGTCCAAAGCCCCATTTGTCGTAGCTATCCTTTGCTGCTTGAATTACATCTTGGTTGTTTGAAAGTCCAAGGTAGTTATTCGCACACATGTTTATAACATTGTTTACTTTTGTTGTATCTATTACACTCTTTTGAGGTGTAGTTATTATTCTTTCGTCTTTCCAAAGTCCTGCATCTTTAATCTCCTGAAGTTGAGATTTGTAAATTTCCATTGCTGATTTGTACATATTTCCTCCTAATATCTAGTTACGCAAAATATATCTAGTTAAAAACAACTATATCCAGTTAAGCACAACTTTTCCTGAGTTTCCTGATATCATAGCTTCAAAGCCTTTTTCAAATTCAGTATAGTGGAACTGGTGAGTAACTATTGGCGATAAATCTAAGCCTGACTGAAGCATAGCTTGCATTTTGTACCAAGTCTCATACATTTCTCTTCCATAGATTCCTTTTAAGAATAGACCATTAAATACTATCTTATTCCAATCTACATGAGTTCCAGGTCCTTGGATTCCTAGCATAGCTATCTTTCCACCATTAACCATATTGTTTATCATAGAGTTAAAGGCAGCTCCATTTCCTGACATTTCAAGACCTACATCAAAGCCTTCTTTCATTCCTAGCTCAGCTACAACATCTTCAAGTTTTTCTTTAGCTACGTTTACTGCTCTAGTTGCACCCATTTTAAGTGCAAGATTTAATCTATATTCATTTATATCAGTTATTACAATGTGTCTTGCGCCTGCATGCTTAGCTATTGCTGCTGCCATTATTCCTATTGGACCTGCGCCTGTTATAAGCACATCTTCTCCAAGAAGATCATATGAAAGTGCAGTATGTGTTGCATTACCAAATGGGTCAAATATACTTAATAACTCTTCTGGTATGCTCTTGTCGCAAAGCCAAATATTTGAAGCTGGAATCGCTGCATACTCTGCAAATATACCAGTTCTATTTACTCCAATACCTTGAGTGTGCTTACATAGATGTTGTCTTCCGCCAAGACAGTTTCTACATTTTCCACATACTATGTGACCTTCTCCAGATACTAAATCTCCTACCTGATATCCTTTTACGCCTTTACCAAGTTCTACGATTTCTCCTACAAATTCATGTCCTATAGTCATCGGTACTGGAATTGTAGCTTGAGACCACTCATCCCAATTATATATATGAACGTCTGTTCCACAGATAGCTGTCTTGTGAATTTTTATAAGTACTTCTCCTTCTTTTGCCTGTGGTTTTTCTACCTCTTCAAGCCAAAGTCCTTTTTCTGGGTACTTCTTTACAAGTGCCTTCATCATTTCCATTAATATTTCCTCCTACATTTTACAAAAATTCAATAGTTTCACAGCATTTACTAATTTATGTCTTTGTTTTTGATTTCTAAGTAAATATGCTCTCTTGTATATTGTACGACTACATTTTTATATTTGCAAGTGTTTTCTTGCAAACAAAGCATATTTTTTTATGTAGTTTAGCTTATATCCATAATTTCACTTGCCCACTTTAGCGCCTCAAAATAACCATTCATTATTACATCTTCATCAAGTCCTATTTCACTAGATAATTCATTTACCTTTTCCCAATCGGCACCTTCATAAGCACATACCAATTCAAAAACAGGTGATAGTATTCCCGTCCTATTTACAAGTGCTTCTTTTACATCTTCTGAAAGCGATAAATCTTCTAGAGCTTCATTCATAGGCATATCAAGTATAGCATCTAATACACTAAGTAAACACATTATCGAAATTTCAAGTTTTCGCTTCCTATATCTGCTATTATCCGATATATATTCACTAAATTTAGCTCGAACTAAAGACAAATTCATTATTGCCATAGGTTTATCTGAAGATAAATCTCTTAACATAAGTACATTTATCCAACGCTCTAGTTCTTTTAAACCCATATACACAAGTGAACTTTTTATCGAGCATATTGGTTCCTCTGTCTGCTTATGACTTACTACTCTCATAAATCGGTATGCTAGATTTATATCAGTTTCTATTATTTGTGCCAACGCCTGATAAGAAGGTTCTTCTTTGTGAAGTTCTTGTAATATCCTACAATATTGTCCTTTTACGCTTTTTTTATCATTTGATTTAGCGATTATACTTGGTTTAAAAAAGAAAAACCCTTGAAAGAGATGAAATCCCATTTTCTTGGCCATTATAAATTCTTCTTTAGTTTCAATCTTTTCAGCTAATAATATTTTTTTATCTCTAAGCGCCCTTTCTACATCCTTTTTTATTTCTTTTAGCGGAGTTTCCATTAAGTCGTATTTTATAATATCCGCAACAGGTGTTAGTAAATAGGTTTTATAGTCTTCTACAAAATCATCGAGTGCTATTTGATATCCCTTTGATTTTAAATATTTGAGTCTATTCAAAAGCGCTTGATCAACAGCAACATCCTCTAATACCTCTATTATTAGATTTTTAGGGTTAATAAGTTCTACTGCTTCAGACATTAAAAATTCATAATCAAAGTTAACAAACGCACATTTCCCATCTACAATATTATCTATCCCTACCTCAAAAAGGCCATCTATTACAGTTGCCGTAGCAACTGTAGATGATACCTCTTTGCTAAACAATTTAGATTCCTGTTTATTTCTAAATAAAAGCTCGTATCCATAAAGTTTTTTGTCTATATTAAATATTGGCTGTCTTGCGATGTACAAACTATCCCCTCCCATAAATTATTATTTGAAGCACTCAAAAAACTTCGAATCCTCTTTTACTAAATGCTCCACTATAACATCCCCTACTATAAACTCAAAAATATCCGAGAACTTCATACTGTCCTCATGTCTTCTATACTTATCTATCAATTCATCTGCTTTTGTAAGTAATTTTTTATGAATTTTTCTATGCTGATCTGAATTCTCATAACCCATTTCCCGAAGTACACTTTCTTCATATTCAAAATGATACTCTATATGATCCAAAAGTTCCAGAAGTTTTATTTCTAATGATTTCTCATCTTTTTCCTTGAATATTATTTCAATTATTGAATTAACTATATTTAAAAGCTTCTGGTGTTGAAAATCAATCTCCTTATGACCACTATTCCAACTTTCTTGCCACTTAATATCTACAAATATCTGATTTGCCTCTTCTGTATCTGAGCAAACTCTATTTCTACCTTCTTTTTTCGCTCTATAAAGTGCCCTATCTGCTCTTTTAAACCATAAATCAAGCGTTTCATCCTTATGCCGTTCTGCGACACCTATACTTATAGTAACTTTTCCTACTCCTATATGGTATACACTTTCTGCCTCTCTTCTTATTTTTTCCGCAGCAATTATTGCTCCTTCCAAATTTGTATGTGTCATTAAAATCACAAATTCTTCACCACCCCATCTGGCAAAAGTATCCGATTTTCTCATAAGACGTGTTATTTTATCTGCAATATTTATAAGCACCCTGTCGCCAACATCATGCCCAAAACTATCATTTACATCCTTGAAATTGTCCAAATCAAATACAAGCATTGACAGTGGAGTAGAATATCTATCTGACACACTTATTTCTTCTATAACTCTTTTGTCAAAATAATATCGGTTTTTTATGCCTGTAAGTTTATCATTTGTTGCAATTTTATTCAATATATTATTTTTTTCTTCAAGTTCTTTTACGAGCATTCTATACTTCGCTTCTTTATTTTTTATTAACTCATCTGATAACCTTCTATCTGTAATGTCTCTTATAACTGAAAGTATTTTTCTTCCATCACTTGCATTCCCTAGCACAACCTCACTATTAATTTCAACTACAAATTTATGTCCGTCACTGTGTACTGCCTCATATTCATTCGCCCCTGTGTTTTCTCCCATCAATAATTTTTTTATATTAAAAATCAGTCTTTCATGATGTTCTGTAGCAATAAAATCCATTACATTTCTTCCCACAATCGCTTCATTTTCAACTCCAAATATCTTTTTTGCAGAAGCTGACGCCATAACAATTTTTCCATTTGCATCAATTACTGTCACTGCATCTGGAGATGCACTAAGTATGGATTTATACAATGCTTCACTTTCTAAAAGCTTATCTTTTAGCGATGACAGCTCCTTGTCCTTAGTATCTAATATTTTATTCAGTTTTTTTAAATTGTAGTTTCCCAAAATGCCAAATGTAATTAATATAATAAAAAATAATATTCCTAGAAATAATAATTTATAATCAATTTCGCCCATAATATCCCTCACTTTTTTAAGCCTATAAACTATTTTTACCCAAATATTTAGTTTTAAATTCAGCATATTTTAATTTTGACTTAAGTTATTAATACTTCTAATTGGGTATAAAGATATCGTTAGGTTTTAGAAAGGTGAGGTATTCTATGATAAAATTTAAAGATAACTACAAGACTGGCATCGCTGTAATAGATGCTCAACATGAAGAATTATTTTCTATGGTAAACAAACTCGAAAATGCTTTAATCGAAGAAAACATCTATCTTTTAAATGCTCTTTTAGAAGAACTTATACGCTATACCAAGTATCACTTTATAACTGAAGAAGTTTTTTTAGCTGATATAGATTATGAACGACTCGAAAGACACAAAGCGCTTCATCGCCATATGCAATCAGAAGTTCTTGAATTTAAACACCGTATAGAATCCTCTGAAAATCCGATTCCTGTATTCCTAGATTTGTTTGACATTACCAAAAATTGGCTTATCGACCACGTGCTTAATGAAGACTGTATAATAAAGGAAATAAGTCATATCTACTAAATGCTGTATAAAAAAGGAAGCCTGCCTAAAATCCTGCACACTTCCTCTTATTTTTTTTAAATTTTAATTTTTAATTTTTAATAAATTTACTTTTTCTTGCAAAATATATAGGCAATCCTAACGCTGTAATTGCTAAACCAATTCCAGCATTTGCAGGTTGAGTAAATAAAGTATTTATAACTACAAAACTTCCTCCAATAATCCCTATCATTGGAACAAGTGGATAAAATGGAACTTTGTATGGTCTAACTAAATCTGGTTGTTTTTTTCTTAATATAAAAACTGAACCAAAAGTCATTGTATAGAATATCCAAATTACAAACATAACTAAATCTGTAAGCTGGTCAAATTTTCCTGAAAATGTCATAAGCACAGCCATAACAAACATAAATATTCCACTGTTTACAGGTGTTTGGAATTTCGAATGAAGCTTCCCAAAAAAGTTGCTAAATGGAAGCTTATTTTCTAATGCCATCGCATATGGAATTCTTGTTCCTGTCATTATATATCCATTTATTGCGCCAAATATCGATACTAAAATACCGATTGTTATTATTTTTCCACCGTTTGCTCCAAATATTATTGTCGCTACATCTGCTGCTGGAGTAGCTGTGGCTGCAAGTTCTGAAGCTGGAAGTACAAATAGATATGCTATATTGATTATTATATATATACCCATAACTAATGAAAGTCCACCTACTATTGCCTTTGGAAGATCTTTCCCTGGATTTTTCATTTCTCCTGCAATTGCACCTACGTTCATCCATCCATCATATGCAAACATTATTCCTATAAGCGCAGCTCCAAGCCCTGTAACTACCGGATGATCTGGTGATGTAAGAGGCATAAGTCTTGCTACGCTAGCATTGTCATTCATTAATCCTACTGCAATTATTGCTACAAGTGGTACAAGTTTTCCTACAGTTGCTATTGTCTGAATTGCGCCACCTGTTTTCGATCCAAAAAAGTTCATAATTACTAAAAACGCTACAGTTGCTATAGCTATTGGAGTTATCGCTGAATCTGTTAATCCTAAAAGTGACACAGCTTGAGTTGCAAGAATTATTGATAATGCCGCTACGGTTGCTGGGAAATAAATTATTGTCTGTGCCCATCCAAGTAAAAATGCTGCTAACTCACCATACGTTTCTTCTATATATGTCATCATACCTCCAGTTTTTGGTATAGCTGCTGCTATTTCCGCTACTGTAAGCCCTCCACATATAGTTATTACTCCACCTATAAACCAAGCTAATAACCCTAGTCCTGGTGCTCCTGTTGCTGTAAATACTGCTGTTGGCTTAAAAAATACTCCTGAACCAATTGTTATTCCTACAACTATAGCTAATGCCGGTACTAGTCCCAGCGTTTTTTCAAGCTCTTTTGATGCGGATTTACTTTCAGCTGAAGTCTGCTTGTTTAATTTTTGTGCTATTTCTGCCATTTTATTCTCCTTTTAATATTGTTTGCATTTTTTATTTGCATTATATTGCACTTTCGTATAAAATATTATACATTAGCGCAGTATATTATATCATGTGTGTAATATACTGTACAATATTTTTTTCTAAAAATTGAATACGTTTTCTTAATTAAAGCAATTGAGAAAATTATATATTTGTGATAAAATTATCTAATGGGAGAATCTAAAATTATTTATAAAAAGACAGGGGGATTTATTTGGACAATATAAATAAAATTATCGGAAATAATCTTAATAAATATCGAAAAAGCAAAGGTTTAAGCCTTGAAAAAGTTGCTGAAATGACTGGTGTGAGTAAAGGAATGATAGGTCAAATTGAAAGAGGTGAGACCAATCCATCTATCTCTACACTATGGAAAATAGCAAATGGTCTTCATATTTCATCTACATCTCTATTTGAAGAAGACCCTGCAGAACTAATTCTCGTCAAAAAAAATGAAATACCACCCATAAGTGAAAATAATGATAAGTACAATGTATTTCCTACCTTTACATTTGATCATCAGAAAAATTTCGAAGTACTTGTGGTAGATTTGGTATCTGGCTGTCTCCATGAATCAGAGCCTCATGAAAATGGTGTTGAAGAATACATATATGTATGCAAAGGTGAATTTAAGCTAATAATCGAAAATGATAATTATATACTAAGAGAGGGCGATTCTATAAAGTTCTTGGCAGATAAATTTCATACTTATCAAAATGAATCTGATTCTTTATGTACTTTGCACTCTATAATTTACTATAATCAGTAAAAAGCTGCCTCACACTAAATCGTTGGATTTTATGTGTTGCAGCTTTTTTGCAATTTTAGTTAACATATACCTTGTAATAACTTTCCTCCACAGCCTCAGATTCTAGAGGTCTACTGTAATAATATCCTTGAATCAAATCGCATTCTGCTTCACGCAGTTTTTTGACTTGCATCTCATCTTCAATCCCTTCTGCTACAACCTTTAGATTTAAACTGTGTGCTAAAGATACCAAGCTTTTTACAACTCCTATATCCTCATGTTCTAAAAATCTAAGACTAAGCATTCTATCAAACTTTATTGTATCTATAGGAAGTGAAGTTATATAACTTAAAGACGAAAACCCTGTCCCAAAGTCATCTATCGCAATTTTTATCCCCTTCGCCCTAAGTTCATTTAGAAGGTATATCGTCGTATCTTTATGATCTAGAAATACGCCCTCAGTTATCTCTATCACGATTAGTTTGGGATCTATATCATTTTCCTTTAATAATCCCATTAAATAACTTTGGTAGTTCGAATCATGAATTTGCATTGCCGAAAAATTTATGGATACTGGTTTTAAAATATACCCTTTTCGTCTCCAAAAAGCCATCTGCTCTATAATAAGCTTAGTTACAATTCTTCCAATAGGTATTATCAGCCCATTTTCTTCTGCTACTTCTATAAACAACCCTGTCGGTATGTTATGATTCTTTAGTCTTAATAATCCTTCGTAGCCTTTAATTTCTCCACTGATTATCTCTACTTGAGGCTGGTAAAGTACTTTGAATTCCTCTTTTTCTATAGCTTCTAATAGAATTTCTCTTATTTCAAGTTTTTTGTTAAGGTCTTTTGACATATTGGCATTAAAAAATGCATAATTATTTTTACTTGTATTTTTTATAGAATACATCGCTAAATCTGCATATCTTATAAGCTCATCCATATCACTACTGTCTTTAGGAAAAGTAGATATCCCCATACTAAATTCAATTTTAAGTTTGTTTCCATCAATAGTAAGATCTTCTTCCATAATTACAAAAATATTTAATATAAAATTAATTATTTCGTCAGCATCTTCTTTACATTCATAAAGTATTAAAAATTCATCCCCCCCAAATCTTGAAAGAAAAACATTTTCGGCTGAAAAGTATTTTAATCTTGTAGAAACTTCTTTAAGCACCTCATCTCCAAACAGATGCCCTAGTGTATCATTTATCCCTTTGAAATTATCTATATCAAATAAAATCACACCACCTGTGCTTCCACTTTTAAGTGAATTTATAAGTCTTTCATTAAATGCTCTTCGATTTGGAAGATTTGTCATTGGATCATTTTGCGCCATAAAATTTATTTTTTCTTTATAGGTGTATACTTGATTCAAAAGTTCATTTATCGAACTTGCAACCCCTCTAAATGGATTCTTATGAGAAAGTTTTAAATTATATTTTTCACCTTCTGCAACATCAATTTTTCTTATCTGCTCATCCATATCCAACATGCTGTTCTTAAGCTCTAAAAAGCTAGATTGCATATTATTTAATGCGGTTGCAATCTCTCCCACCTCATCATTTCTCGAAGTGTATATATCTAGATTTTTAACCTGATATGACTCAAAATTAAACGAAGCCATATTATTTATTGCATTTGAAATATCAAGTATTGGCCTACTGATTTTCCTTGAAAAGAATATTAGTACCATTAACGCTATAATAGTGGTTGCAAGATACACTACAGTTAATGTATTTACTGTAGTGTTCGCCTTTGAAAGTACCTCTTTCTTGTCTATTACCGAAATGTATTTCCAACCGCTATATGAAGATATGTACATATTTGCGATTTTAGTATTTCCGTCTACTTCTATCTCATAAAAATCCTTATTGGGATTTGAAATAATCGTCTTGTATAACGATGATTGTTCATCTACTTTTTGAGTTACTAGCGTTTTGTCTTGGGGTGCATTTATAAATAAATTATCTGGACTTAGTATAACAATATATCCCGTATCCCCATACTCAAGTCTATTTATATTTTCCATAAGTGAATCTAGCTTTATATTTACCGAAAATACCCCTATTATTTCATTATATTCTTCTATTTTATGACTTATACTGACAACCAAATCCTCAGTTATTTTTGAAACATAAGGCTCTGATATAACTGCCTGATCACTTTTTAATGCATTTTTATACCAAGGTCTTTCTCTTGGGTCATAATTTTCAGATATGTCTATGCTCGGGTATTCAGTATAACCTCCATACGCCGTTCCAATAGATATAAAGGATATGTTTTCATAGTTCTCCACAATCCCTTTTAGAATATGCGTTAATTCTTCTTCTCTTTTAGAAATATTGTCTTTCATTATTGGCATATCTTGGGACTCAAAATCCACATAGTTTCTTAATCCATCCAAGCTCTTCCACCTTGTATCTGATGCTATTGTGTGAGTCAAATTTCCCACATTCTTTAAGATAGCTTCATCTACTAGCTTCGCCGTTTGAGTGAGCATTATTTGGTTTTGGGCTATATTATTTTTGTATAACCATGTCTCCATGGTACTTTTTACATAGATTGTTCCCAAAATATACGGTATTAAAAAACCTATTAAAATAGCTACTGCTAATTTCTTGCCTATAGAATATCTTCTTATCATAAGTAAACCATCCTAAATTTATTATAAAAATTAATCTTTCTAATCTATTTTTACCCACTACTATAAGTATATCACAGATTTTCCTGTGTTAATAATTCTTTTAAAACTAAAAAACTGCGTACAATAGATTTTCTCTAAAGCGCGCAGTTTTTATATTTTTTAATAAACAACATCTTCCAATATTCCACTCATATGAGCTATAAATACGCCATAGTTAGTAACTGGCACATTTTCTTGCTGACACAGAGAAATTCTTGAGAGTACATTTTTACGGTTTAGCATACATCCTCCACAGTGAATTACTAAGTCGTAGGGACTCATGTCCTTTGGTATATCATTTCCACTTTTCCAAGTCAAATTTATATTTTCTCCAAAACGCTTTTTGAGCATATTTGGAATTTTAATTCTTCCTATATCACCATCTAAAGGATTGTGACTACACGCTTCTAAGATTAGTATGTGGCTATTTTCATTAAGTGAATCTATTGAGCCTGCCCCCTCTACAAAGGTATCTATATCGCCCTTATATCTTGCCATTAATACCGAAAATGAAGTTAGCTTTGACTCTTTGGGGCAGAGTTTTTTGACCTCTGCAAATACCTGAGAATCCGTTATGATTAATTTAGGTGGATTTTTGAAAAGCATTAGTGTTTCTTTTAGTTTATCCGTCGTTATAACCGTCACCACCGCTTTATTATCAAGCAAATCTCTTATAGTCTGCACCTGTGGTAAAATCAGTCTTCCTTTAGGCGCTTGAATATCCTGAGGTGCTACTAAAAGTACATGGTCGCCTTTATTTATAAGGTGATTTGTTATAGACTCAAGTTCAAAGTCCTTGGGCGCAAGGTCTATGATATGCTGTTTTAAATTATCTATATTATATGCCTCTTTAGCGCTCACTTCTATTTTGGGAAGTAGTTTTAGCGGTTCTGGAATTTTACTGCTTAGATTTTCCATTGCCATTTTGTTAATCAAATCTGATTTATTTATTACTAAAAGTGTAGGTATTTTTTTAGAGTCTAGTAGACTTAACCACTCTAATTCTTCCGCATAGTCTTTTTGATAAGCTTGATTTTTGGAGTTTTCTGAGCTAGTTTGAGAAAAAGTGCTGTCTTCTGCGGAAATTACAAGCACTGCCATATCAGTTTTATTTATTACTTCTTTGCTCTTTTCCACTCTCATTTGACCTAAAGTACCTTCATCATCAAAGCCTGCTGTATCTATTAATACACATGGGCCTATCGGATTTATTTCTATAGGTCTATACACAGGGTCTGTAGTAGTTCCTGCCACATCACTTACAAGTGCTACGGCTTGGTTTGAGAGTGAATTTATAAGGGATGATTTGCCACTATTTCGTTTTCCAAAAATAGCTATGTGAAGTCTTGTCGCATTAGGGGTTTGATTTAATTCATTTACTGCCATATTTCGTCCTTTCTAAACTCTAAAATCTCGCTGTCCTTCTTTTATTAGTGAAAGCCAAGTCTTAGTTTTTGCTTTCATCTCATCATTTGGAATTTTTTCAACCGCCTCTTCTATTACCCTTTCGCCAAGCGCCTTTGTCTCTGCTGAGGCATAGTCTGAAAGATATTCTTGAAGCGTCATAAGCGCATTTGGTTGACAGACATTGCCTATTTGCCCTACTTTGGCAAGCTGCATAAATCTATCCCCTGTTCTACCTTCTCTATAACATGCTGTACAAAAGCTTGGTATATAGCCATTTTTAGCAAGGTCTAAAGTTATCTCATCCAAACTTCTATGATCCTCGACATCAAATTGAGAAGTGTTTTGTTTTTGCGATTTTGCAAGTTCATCATATCCACCTACACCTGTGCATGACCCGCCGCTAAGCTGTGACACCCCTAATTTTAAAAGCTGTTCTCTATTTTCCATAGTTTCTCTTGTAGATATTATTATTCCAGTATATGGTACCGCCAGTCTAAATATCGCTACTAGCGTATTAAATTTTTCATCAGTTATACCTTTGTACTTTGAAAGTTCAACTTCACTTGCCGCCCTTATTCTTGGGAAACTCATAGTATGTGGGCCTACGCCAAAAGTATCTTCTAAATGTTTTACATGAAGCATCATTCCTACGCAGTCGTATAGATAATCTTCATGCAGTCCTAACAATACGCCGATTCCCACATCGTCAATCCCTGCTTCCATCGCTCTATCCATAGCTTCAGTATGATATGCATAATTATGCTTAGGGCCTTTAGGATGCATATCCTCGTAAGTAGTTTTATTGTAGGTTTCTTGGAATAATATATAAGTTCCAATGCCTGCATCTTTAAGTTTTTTGTAATCTTCTACCGAAGCTGCGGCTATATTTACATTGACCCTTCTTATCGCTCCATTCTTATGTTTTATAGAATATATGGTTTCTATACTTTCTAAAAGATATTCGAGTGGATTGTTTTGAGGGTCTTCCCCAAGCTCTAATGCAAGGCGTTTGTGTCCCATATCTTGAAGCGCAATTACTTCCCTTGTAATTTCTTCCTGTGTAAGTTTTTTTCGCTGCATATTACAATTTGAATAATGGTATCCACAATATTTACATTCATTTACGCAATAATTTGATAGATATAGTGGTGCAAACATAACGATTCGGTTTCCATATATATGCGATTTTATTTTAGCTGCGGTTTGATGAATTTTACCAATTGCCTCATCATCCGTTACCATTAAAAGTACGGCTAATTCTTGATGAGAAAGCCCCTTAAAATCTGCCGCTTTTTCTAGGATTTCTTCTATAAGCTTTTTATCATTACATCTTTGTTTCGCATATTCTAAAGTCCTAAGTATTTCCTGATGACTAATAAATTCCGTAGCGTTTTTTGATTTTGAATTATACATATTTCCTCCTATTAATTGCCAGTTATACTGGAATTCTATCAAGTGTTTTTATATAGTTTTCTAATTGAAGTCTCTCAGTTTTAATGTCCTTATATTCACCGATACGAAAAATATATACATTTCTAACAAAATGTAGACATTTATACTGTGGCAAACTTATATCTTTCGACTTTCGTTTTTGCCTTCCTGATTCAGCGAGTCTGGTTTTGCATAAGCTACTTCCATTTGATATGACTCTTCACAGGCTTTAATTCCCCAGTATCGTTGGGTACATATTCAAAGCTTATTTTTGGTTAAGTTCTTTGAATTTGATAATTTGCTAGATTAATAC
>JBGSPX010000005.1:0-10590 GCA_041738345.1 Proteocatella sp. | reverse complement strand
TTGGATTTTGTTTCAGCATATGCCATCCTTACTGTTTTTTCTGCTTTCGCACCGTTACGTTTGCCGTTTCCAGCTCCGCTGTGGTAGTAAGGCTTTAGGAGTTAAAAGCAATTAACACCGAGTCCGCACCGCTTACGCGATACGGAGGGCTTTCTGTTAAAAATCTATACTTTTCTATACATTTGTATAGGTTTGTTTAAATTTGTTGTAACAGTTTAGTTACCCATAGTTGAAAATACCATTCTCTTTATATTTCCATTGTAGCTGAAAGATAACTTCTTCAAGTGTTCATCAAATTTCTTAAGTTTTAATTCTCCAATAATCCAAACTACTAAAGCACAATCTTCTGGATTTTTAGTTTCTTTATTTAAAAAATTTAATATTTCTAAAGCTAAATCAGTTTCGGTTTCATCGCTTAAATTTGATATTTCTTCTAGCCTTTCCGATTTATTCATAGCTAAAAGCCTTTCTAAAAAATTATCTTCTTTTATATTTCCAAAATTTTGGTTC
This sequence comes from Proteocatella sp., assembly GCA_041738345.1. GTDB lineage: Bacteria > Bacillota > Clostridia > Peptostreptococcales > Filifactoraceae > Proteocatella. The sequence continues at coordinate 10,080 of JBGSPX010000005.1, read as the reverse complement.
AGCTTGGCACTTATTATGTGCTGCTGAACCAAATTTTCTTCTATTTTAAGAATTTGCGATATTTCTGTAACCGTCTTTTTTTCAAGATAGAGTCGATATGATTCTTTTTGATAATCCAAAACTCATCATTCTCCTATTCTGTGATATATTTACTGTATTTTTTTATATCATCTTGTGTTAATTTAAGCTGAATTTTTATTCCTTCTTCTATATACTCAGTTTCTAAGGAATTGTATTTCTCATGAAGCTCATTCAAAACCGAACCTTCATTATATGGTATGATAAGAGCTTTCTCCTCCATATCAGGAATTAAAATCTTTTCTATAAGCTCCAAAAGTCTTGATATATCATCTGGATTTTTTGCACTTATATTTATACTAGGCTCGTTATTTTTTATCCCTACAAAATTTTCGTCAGTTAAATCCATTTTATTGTTAACTATTATCTTAGGTTTATCATTACATCCTAAGTCAGTTAATACTTTCTCTGTCGTTTCTCTTTGTAACTCATAATTTTCGTCGGATGCATCTATTATTTGTAAAATCAGATCCGCATAAACTGCTTCTTCTAGCGTCGATTTAAACGCTTTTACAAGTGAATGCGGCAGTCTTGATACAAATCCTACCGTATCAGTAACCAGAAATGGATTTCCATTTGAAAATTTAGCTTTTCTAAGAGATGTATCTAATGTTGCAAAAAGCATATCTCTTACAAAAACTTCTTTTTCTGGATCATGAAGCTCATTTCGCTTTATAATTTCATTTGTAAGGGTTGATTTGCCTGCATTTGTATATCCTACCAGTGCCACTATTGGAATGTCTGACTTTATTCGCTGATTACGCTGAACATCTCTGTTTTTTATTATTTCTCTTAATTCTTTTTCTATTTCTAGTATTCTTGAATTTATATGACGTTTATCTGTTTCAAGTTTCTTTTCTCCAGGACCTTTAGTTCCTATTCCTGCTCCTGTACGCGACAATTTTTCTCCTAAGCCTTTAAGTCTTGGAAGTCTATATTTAAGCTGCGCAAGTTCTACTTGAAGTTTTCCTTCTTTAGTAAAGGCTCTTTTAGCAAAAATCTCAAGAATAAGCATCGTTCGGTCTATAACATCTATGCCTATATGGTTTTCTAGATTTCTTATCTGAGATCCTGAAAGTTCATGGTTGAATATAATTATATTTGCATCCATATGTGCTGCAAACTCTTTTATCTCTTCAACCTTACCTTTTCCTATAAAATAAGTTACATCTACAGTAGCTTTATTTTGTACTAGACTTCCTAAAACCTCTACTTCAGCTGCGTGAGCTAATTCTTTAAATTCATCTATAGATGAGTCTATGTCTTCTATATGTTCTTTATTCTTTATGTCGCTTATATTAAGGGTTACTAATATCGCTTTATAATCAATTTTTTCAACAGTCTTCTCCATATAACTCCTTAGTCTAAATAATCTTTAAGTTTTTTAGATCTGCTTGGATGGCGAAGTTTTCTAAGAGCTTTAGCTTCAATTTGTCTTATTCTTTCTCTAGTAACTTCAAATTCTTTACCTACTTCTTCTAGCGTTCTTGCTCTTCCATCTTCAAGTCCAAATCTTAGTTTAAGCACTTTTTGTTCTCTTTCATTAAGAGACATCAATACTTCCTCTAACTGTTCCTTTAGAAGTGAATAAGCTGCTGCTTCGGCTGGCGCTGGAGCATCTTCATCTGGAATAAAATCTCCAAGATGACTATCTTCTTCTTCTCCAATTGGCGTTTCAAGTGAAACTGGTTCTTGTGATATTTTTTGGATTTCTCTAACCTTATCTACTGGCATATCCATAATTGCCGCAAGTTCTTCTGGTTTAGGATCTCTTCCAAGTTCCTGCATTAATTGTCTCGATACTCTTATAAGTTTGTTTATAGTTTCTACCATATGAACTGGTATTCTTATTGTTCTTGCTTGATCGGCAATAGCTCTTGTAATTGCCTGTCTTATCCACCAAGTAGCATACGTTGAAAATTTAAACCCTTTTTTGTAATCGAATTTTTCTACAGCTTTAATAAGTCCAAGGTTTCCTTCTTGGATTAAGTCAAGAAACAGCATTCCTCTTCCAACGTATCTCTTAGCAATAGAAACTACCAGTCTTAAGTTAGCTTCAACTAAAAGCTGTTTTACGGTTTCATCCCCTTCATCCATTCTTCTTGCAAGTTCTGACTCTTCTTCTGGAGAAAGAAGTGGAATTTTTCCTATTTCTTTTAGATACATTCTTACAGGGTCATCTAAAGATACCCCTTTAGGTGCTGTTAAATCTAAAGCTTCTGCTTGAATTTCTTCTGCAATAATAGACTCTTTTTCGTAGTCTATATCGTCAAAAAGTTCAATAGAAGTATCTTTTTGATCTTCATCCACAAGTTCTATGCCTAATTGACTCAAAGTTTCATAGGTATTTTCAATTACATCTTTATCCATATCGAACGTAGAAAGAGCCTCAGTTATTTCTGTAAATGTCAATGTTCCTGATTCTTTTCCTTTTTCAAGCAGATTCTTTATTGTAATTGCTTCTGATGCTTTGTTTTCAATATTATCCATTATACTCTCCTGATTTTAATATTTGTTTTTGTTATTATTTAAATTTATAATGTGCTGCCCAATTGTCAATGCTAGGTTTAAAGAGTACTCATCTGTTTGCTGTAATAATTTGAGCTGTATCTTTTCAAAATACTCTATCTGCCTTTCAAATCTAAGTTTTTTCATATTTCTTTTAAGCAATGCTAGTTCGTCTGTATTTATCTCTCTAAAATACGACTTTATTTGTTCTATTTCCGAAAATTGTTTCATTGAAATTTTGCTATAAATAAGTCGATTTTCTTTTGTCAAAAAATCATTGATACTAAACTCATCTAGTTTAATTTTACCCATTATTATACTTGCTAAAATAAGTTTTTCTCTTTTATCTATTTCAAAATCGTCAATATTTAATACATTTTCTATTTGTGCTGAATCTGAAAGTAAATTCTTGTTACTTAACGCTGAGTCTCGATTTTTAAACTGTTTTATGCTGAAAAATTTTCCAAATATATCTTGTCCTATAGCTTTTATAGAATATCCTGTAACATCTGATAAATAATATACTACATTTTCGACATATATGTGACTAGTGTTCTTTTTTTCAAGATACTTTTTTATATAAGTTACAGCCTCTTTTAAAAACCCCATTTTCAAAGTTTCTTGATTAAGATCATAATTCCGTTGAATTGATAGTATGTTAAACATCAAATAATCATATGCCGTCGAAAGTAATTCTTCAAAAGCTTGTGAACCATATTTAGAAAGGAATTCGTCAGGGTCTTTAGCTCCTTTAACGATAACTACTCTCGCATCTAATTCCTCATTTTGTGCTATTTCTAGCGCTCTTAATGCCGCTCTAATTCCTGCATCATCTGAATCATAAATAATAAACAGTCTAGAAGCTACTTTTTTCATCAACTTTACTTGTTCAAAGGTTAACGCAGTTCCAAGTGAAGCTACTGTATTCTTATAGCCAAATTGATGAAGTTTTATAACATCCATATATCCCTCTACTAGAAAAATACTTTCATTTGTTATATTTTTTCTAGCTAAATTAAACGCATATAGATTTTCTTTTTTTGAGAATATTGCTGTTTCTGGAGAATTTAAATACTTGGGTCCATAGTCATCAAGTTGTCGTCCTCCAAATGCAATAACTTTATTTCGTACATCAAAGATAGGAAACATAACTCTATTCCAAAATCTAGAATTAAGTTGATTGTTTCGCATCACAAAAAGTCCACTGTCTAAAAGTGCTTTTTCTGAAAAATCTTTTTTTAAAATAGTTAAAAGTTCTCCTGATGAATCAGAAAAACCTAATCCAAAGTCTTTTATCATTTCAGGTGAAATTTCTCTATTCTTTAAATAGTCTAAGATTTTAGAACTCGATATTAATTTCTTGTAATAATACCTTGCAGCTTCAGTATTTATGTCTTTTAATATTGCCAAGTAATTATTTTTTTCAGAATCATTGTTTCCACTATCCTCGGGAATTTTCATATTTAATTTTTCTGCAAGAATTTTTACCGCTTCTATAAAATCTACATTTTCTATAAACTCTATAAATTGAATAACATCTCCACTTTTATCACATCCAAAACATTTAAATATCTGTTTTGTTTCACTTACCATAAAAGAAGGTGTTTTTTCATTATGGAAGGGACAACAAGCTTTATAGTTTGCACCATTACTTTTGAGATCTACGTATTCATTTATAATATCGACTATATTTGCCTTATCTTTAATACTCGAAATGAAGTTATTATCTATACCCATATCAATCTCCGTTCAACTTCTCAATAATACAATTCTACAAATGTTCTTATTTTCCTTCTTTTTTGACACAAAAAAGTAAAAAATTTAAAGGATATCCTTTAAATTTTTTCCATTAGTTCTTTAAACTCTTTAAAATCAAGCGTTTGTTCTTTATCTGAAAGCGCTTCTTCTGGATTATGATGAACTTCTATTATAAGTCCATCCGCACCTGCTGCCAAAGAAGCGTATGCCATTGGGGCTACAAGCTCTCTTATTCCAGTTCCATGACTTGGATCTGCAATAACTGTTAGCCCTGTTTCTTTTTTTATTATAGGAATTGCTGCTATATCCATTGTATTTCTAGTATAATCATTAAAAGTTCTTATTCCTCTTTCACACATTATTATGTCTGAATTTCCAGATTCATATATATATTCTGCTGCTCTTATCCATTCGTATATAGTCGCTGCCATTCCACGTTTTAACAAAATTGGTTTTTTATATTTACCGGCTTCTCTAAGAAGGGTAAAGTTTTGCATGTTTCTTGAACCAATTTGAATTATATCGCTAACCATAGCTACACTTTCTAGAGATTCTGTATCTATAGCTTCTGTAATAACTTTTATTCCTATTTCATTCCTCACTCTAGAAAGTATTTCTAAGCCTTCTCTTTTTAATCCTTGAAAATCTCGATTTGAAGTTCTTGGCTTATACGCTCCACCTCTTAAGACTGTTGCTCCTTGAGACTTTACAAATTCTGCAATTGTTCTTAATTGTTCCTCTGATTCTATAGAGCAAGGACCTGCTATTATTATCTTATTATGTTCCTTATTATAAAATTCCGCTAATTTTTTAGGGGGTATTTTTTTAAAGTCATTTTTTATCATTATATTTCTCACCTACATTATTCTAAAGCTAGTAACTCCGCTTTCACTACACCACTTAAGCTTTTTAATTCTTCTACTAAAGTATTTATATCTGTTTCCATTTTTGAAATTTCGATTGTAATTGATACATTTGCAATCTTATTTATTGGTAAATCCTGGTTTATTGTCAATATATTTACATGGTTATCTGATAAAAACCTTAAAATTGGAGACAGTGTTCCACGTTCATCTTTTAATAAAAATGAAAGAATGGCTTTATTCCCAACCATACCTTCTGATAAACTAAATACATAATCTTTATACTTATAAAAAGTACTTCTTGATATATCGACTTTTTTTACCGCCTCAGATATACCTTTTACACTATTTGTTCTTAAAAGTTCTTTTGCCGTAAGGACTTTTTCAAATACATCGGGTAACACACTACTATCTATCACTAAAAATTTCTTCAATTGAAATTCCCCCATTTCCACTACTTAATAGTTGCATTTTTTGTTTTTTGGTTTTACTTTTTATTTCAAACTCTCTTTTTAGAGCTGATGAAATTGAATTGTACTGTTCTAAATATACTAATTTTACAGGAAGTCTTCCTCTTGTATATTTTGCACCTCTAGCTTGATTGTGCTCTAAGAGCCTACGCTTAATATCTACTGTATACCCTGTGTATAACGTTTTATCTGAGCATTCTAAAATATACACAAAATATTCTTTTATTTTTTCCATTTTAAGTAAATATCCTTACTTTTATAATTCTATTTTTTGAAACCTGTTCTACTATAAATTTATAGCTATAATAATGAACTACTTCTCCATTTTTAGGCAGTCTTCCCATTATTCCTATTATAAAACCACCAAATGATTCAAATTCTTCAGACTCAAAATTTGTTCCTATAAGATCATTTAATTCATCTAGTTTAATATTACCATTTACTACATACTCATCTTCTTTTATTACTTCAACATCACTTTCGTAACTTTCATCAAATTCATCATTTATTTCTCCAAATATACTTTCCACAATATCTTCCATTGTGATAAGCCCAGCCACTCCACCGTATTCATCAAGCACTATAGCTATATGACTTCGATCTCTTTGCATTTGTTTAAAGAAATCGGATATTTTTATAAATTCAAAAGTCATAAGAGGGTCTCTCATGTAATCTTCAATTTTAAAATCCACAGAAAGTTCTACCCCTGAGATATTATTAAAAAATAAATCTTTTGCGTATATTATGCCCACTATATTATCTATAGTATCATCATATACTGGAAGCCTTGAAAATTTTTTTTCATTAAATGATACTAACACTTCATCATAAGTAGCATCTCTTGAAATCGCCAATACATCCATTCTTTGGATCATTACATCCCTAACTCTTAAATCTCCAAACTCAAATATATTGTAAATCATTTCTTTTTCTTCATTTTCAAGAATTCCTTCTTGACTTGATACATCCACAATAGTTCTAAGCTCTTCTTGTGTTATAAACGGTCTTTTATTATCGGGAACGCCACCCAAAAGTCTTATAAAAAAATTTGTGATTTTAGTTAAAACATGTACTATTGGTGAAAATAACACTGCAAGGAAATTTATTATTGGTGCAACTAGTAATGCAAATTTTTCAGTATACTGCATAGCTAAACTTTTTGGAGTTATTTCTCCAAAAATAAGAATAAGAATAGTCATGATAAGCGTAGCAAAACCTATTCCACTACTTCCAAAAATTGATATTGCTAGTGCAGTTGCAACTGAAGATGCCCCTATATTCACTGCATTATTTCCAAGTAATATTGCGCCTAACATATTATTAGGCTTGCTTAATAACTTCTCTATAATTTTAGCATTTTTCACATCTGACTCCACCATATGCTTTAATCTTATTTTACTAAGAGACATAAGTGAAGTTTCTGAAGCTGAAAAAAAACCTGAAAAAATAATTAATATTATTAATAACGCCAACTGTACATATGTACTCGTGTCCATTTTATTCTCCTTATATAACAATTATAGCAATAATCGTCTTAATATTGTTCAATTTTTTTCCTGATGATTTAAATTATACAATAAATTGCACTAAATTGCACTAGTTAGCTATATTAAAATTGAAAAAAATTGATATGATTGGTATAATATGCTAGGAGGGATTTATTATGAAAACATTAATTTTTGGGCATAAGAACCCAGATACAGATTCTGTATGCAGTGCAATTGCATATTCTTATTTAAAAAATAGACTAAATGAAAAAACTGAACCTAAGGTTTTAGGTGATATAAAAAATGAAGCAAACTATGTGTTAGATTTTTTTAATGTACCTCAACCTGAAATTCTTAACGATGTAAAATCACAGGTAAAAGATACTCCGTTTTACAAATCTATACCAATTGATGAAAATAATTCTTATCTTAAAGCATTTAAGATGATGGATCAAAACAAGCTTAACACTATAGCTATTACTGATGAAAATAATTATTTAAAAGGAATTCTAAGTGTAAGAGACATTGCAATGGAACTTATAAAGGGCGATTTCACCTTATTAAATTCTATCTTCAACAACTTATTGATTCAATTAGAAGCTAATGTACTTGTAGCAGCTGGGCTTAATAATACTTCTGAAATCAAGGGGAAAATTTCTGTAGCTACTGAATACTATCAATCTATAGATGTTCCCTATAATCATGAAGATATTGTTATAACTGGCGATGTATTTGATTTGATAGAAAGACTTATAAAATGGAAAACTGGTTTAATAATAATTTGTAGCGATACCGAAATTCCAGAATCTATTATTGATTTAGCTGAATCAAATTCAGTTTCAATTATCCAAACTCATAAAAATACTTATGAGGTAAGTAAATTGATTCAACAGTGCAATTCAGTTAAAAACATCATGAAAAAACATGATATTTTAAAACTGTGCGTTGACGATTATCTAACTGATGTTAAAGAAGAAATTTCAAATACAAACTATAGAAATTATCCTATAGTTGATGCTGCAGGTAAATATTTAGGACTTATAGACCGAAAATCCATGTATGCTACTTCAAAGAAAAACGTCATACTTGTAGACCATAATGAAGAAAATCAAAGCGTATATGGTCTAAATGAAGCTCACATACTTGAAATAATAGATCATCATAAACTTGGAGGACTTACCTCAATTGAACCTATTCACTTTATAAATTATCCAGTCGGTTCAACTTGCACAATTGTATATCAGCAATTCAACATAAATAATATAGAAATTCCATATGATATAGCAGGTCTTCTTATAAGTGGAATACTTTCGGATACTTTATATTTCAAATCACCTACCTGTACACATTTTGATATAACTGCGGTTAGGGAACTAAATAAAATAACTAATTTGGATTTAGAAATACATTTTTCAAATATGTACAAGGCGGCATGTTCTACAGAGGGCTTAACTATAGAAGAACTTCTTTATACTGATTCTAAGGAATTTACTAATGTAAATGAAAAATTTAGAGTTTCTCAATTTTTCACATCAGATCTTGATTATATAAATAAAAATTTAGATGAAATTTTAGAAAAAATGAAAAAAGAAAGTGAATCAAAAAATTATTTCATGTATCTTCTTGCGGTTACTGATATAATTAAAGAAGGTTCGTCTTTGTATTATTATTGTAACGATGATAATTTTATATCTCGTGCATTTGGGTGTAACAACGCACAAGGCGATTTTATAAAAGATATTGTATCTCGAAAAAAACAAATAATACCACAAATACTATCTGAACTAAATAGTAAACCTTGATGGGAGCAGTTAAATGGTAAAAATATACAAAAGCTTAAATGATGTTACCAAAGAAATTCATGCGTTTGAAGATGGAGTTTGGATAAATATGATAAATCCAACTCAAGAAGAACTTGCAAATATAAGGCTTCGATATAACATAGAAGAAAGTCACCTTAAAGCAGCCCTTGACGATGAAGAAAGCCCTCGTATAGATGTTGAGGATGAAAGTACGCTTTTTATTATAGACGTACCTATTCCATTTGAAGATGTCACCTTAGAAGGTTCTAGGATATATGGCACAATCCCAATTGGCATCGTAATCGCAGAAGAAGCTATAATCACCGTATCTACTAAAGAAATAAAACTTTTAAATGATTTTATTAAAATGAGAGTAAAAGGCTTTCATACTGCTAAAAAAACCAGAATAATTCTTCAAATAATGTATAAAAATGCAACTTATTATTTGTTTTATCTAAAACAAATTGATAGAATAAGTGAGAGCATCCAAAAAGAACTTCATAAGTCCATGAAAAATGAAGAACTTCTACAACTATTATCCCTTGAAAAATCATTGGTTTATTTTACTACATCACTTAAAGCAAACGAAGTTGTATTCGAAAAGATGATGAGACTTGATGTGATTAAACAGTATTCTGATGATAAAGATTTACTTGAAGATGTAATAATAGAAAACAAGCAGGCTATTGATATGTCTCAAACTTACAGTAATATTTTAAATGGTACTATGGGTGTTGTCGGTTCTATAATATCTAACAATCTTAATATAGTAATGAAACTGCTTACTTCACTTACAATTATCCTTGCAATACCTACAATAGTAGCTAGTTTTATGGGAATGAACGTACCTGTCCCTTTGGCTGAAAATCCTCATGGATTTCTATTTGTATTAATTTATACAATTGTAATTACATTAGTATTTACAATATTTATGTTTAAGAAAAAATTGTTTTAACAAAAAAAAGAGTTTGGACTTTGATATAATCCCACTTAAGTAGACATATGAAATAATTAAATTTCATTTATCTATGGAGGTGGGATTTTATTATGTCTAGAAAATCAAGTTATACTGTTGAAGAAAAAATAAAAGCATGTACCGACTATCTGTCAGGCT
>JBGSPX010000004.1:0-47977 GCA_041738345.1 Proteocatella sp. | reverse complement strand
GACATCTTATCAAAGGATGATATTGACATGTTTAAAAATATCTAATATATTCTAAATAGTTAGAGACAGCTCTTCGAGCTGCCTCACATTTAAAATCTTATCATAGAAAGCCTATTTACAGACTTTTTTTCACACACTCTTTTTATTTAGAATGAAGCAAATTTTTTACCAAATGCCTTGCAAGTTTCTATGCCTTCACCATCTGGAGTTTCATTTATTATAAGGCCTTCATCAAACAACATTGCCATCTTGCCTTCAGTTCTTTCCTGCCATTCTCTCATCCATTGACCATCGCCCCAGCCATATGAACCAAATAGTGCTACTTTTTTACCCGCAAGCTTGTTTTCTATATCTTCAAAAAATGGTTCAAACTCAGATTCTTCAAGTACTTCTGAACCCATAGACGGGCATCCAAACGCTATTTTTTCATATTTTAAGGCTTGATCTGCACTTACCTCCGATACTGTAAGCAGTTCCACCTCTGTTCCTGCACTTTTAATTCCTTCTGCAATAGCTTCTGCCATAGCCTGAGTATTTCCACTTCCACTCCAATAAATAACACCTATGCTCATATCATTTCCTCCTAAAAATTATAAAATTATATTAAGCAATCCCAAGTACATTTTGAATGCTACTTCCACATGCAATTTGACTGCACAGTTTCTTCCTGCACTCATTGTACTTTTGGAACATGCTACTTGCCTTTTTTTCGTCCCCATAGACCTTCCAATATCCGTTAAGCTTATAGGATTTACCTTTATGCTTCATAAACCCAAGTACATCCTCTATCGGATATCCTAAAAACACACCTATCTCATGAGGAAACTCACCATTTGAATCTTTAATTCTTTTCTTTAAATGCGAAACATAACTGTATATATCATTACAATTTGGATACCCTTGACTTAAAAGTATCTGCTTTCCAATTTCACATTTTAAGCATTTTTCTAAAACTGATTTCTGGTAAACCATTATAAGAATATGATTACTAGATTCAAATACAGTTTCAAAAAATATATCTTGTGAGCTCAAACTATGCTCTATTTTACCTAAATCAAGTTTTATTTTTGAATATTCTTCTTGCTTAAAACACATTAGATTCGCAGGTTTTATACCTGTAAGTGCTGGCCCACAATGAAATGCTAGCCTTTCCTCCAAATTGCAAAACATAAGTTTCCTCCTATATACAGAAATTTTAATTGCCTACCTCGTTGGTTAGTATTAACTAACCCGATAGCATTTTTTAAAGGAGAATATTCTCCTTTTTTAAAAGTTAGCCTGCGCTAATTTAAGACAATTATACACACGATAATTTACTTCGTCAATACTTTTTTAATCGATTTATTTTATTTATAACACCTCAAAGCTTGACAATTATTTATAAAAATGATATTTTATTTATAGACGAGTTAGTCTTTGCTAATATATTTTCACAACACCCAAGCTTATATCCTAAGCTTTTATTTTTGACACAAGGTTAGCAAATACTAACTTTTATAAGGTTTTGCGGTTTGTCTTCACTAACTTCAATCCCATTAATTTAAATATTTGGAGGTTTTAGATATGCCCCTTACAATGGCCAGAATAGGTGAGCCTAGCTCAATAAAACAAATAAATGGAAAAGATGCTACAAAAAAATTTTTAGAAAGCCTTGGGTTTGTCGTTGGCGAATGTGTAACGATAATCTCAGAACTTGGCGGTAACATAATTGTATCTATAAAAAATTCTAGAATAGCGGTGGATAAATCTATGGCTCAAAGAATAATAGTTGAAAGGAGAGCTTAATTTAATGAAACTTAATGAGGTAAAGTGTGGTCAAAAAGTCTGTGTTTCAAAACTTCACGGTGAAGGCGCACTTAGAAAAAGAATAATGGATATGGGAATTACTAAAGGTGCTCAAATTTTAGTAAGAAAAGTAGCGCCGCTTGGTGATCCTATCGAGCTCAATGTAAGAGGATATGAACTTACGCTTAGAAAATCAGATGCACAGCTTATAGAAGTTGAATAATTTAGGAGGATTAACGATGAATATTAAAATTGCACTTGCTGGTAATCCCAACTCAGGGAAGACTACAATGTTCAATGCACTAACTGGTAGTGCGCAGTATGTAGGTAACTGGCCTGGAGTTACCGTAGAAAAAAAATCAGGTTTTTATAAAGAAGATAAGACTGTAGAAATAATAGACCTTCCCGGTATATACTCACTTTCCCCATATACTTTAGAAGAAGTGGTAACTAGAGATTACCTTTTAAAAGAAACTCCAGATATAATAATAAATGTAGTAGATAGTACTAATATAGAACGTAACCTATATCTTACTACCCAAATTATTGATATGGGAATTCCTGTAGTTGTAGCACTAAACATGACTGATGTTCTTAAGAAAAACGGCGACTACATAGATGTAAAAGCGCTAAGTGATTCTTTGGGATGTCCTATTGTAGAAACTTCTGCTATAAAAGGCGAAGGTTGCAAGGAAATCATCGCTGTTGCAAGAAAAAAACAAGCCCTCAAGAAAACCGACAATATTTTTTCAAAACCGGTAGAGGATGTTATTGAAAAAATAAGAGAGTTAATTGAGTTTGAGCTTCAAGCTGAAACTTCTATAAACTCTAATTCAAAGAAGGATGAACTTTTTAATTCAAATATTCCGCTTAGATGGTATGCTCTAAAAGTTTTTGAAAAAGATGAAAAAATAGTTAAATCCCTTTCTTTCTCAAAAGATACTCTCGAAAAAGCTGATGAAATAATCGAGCTTGCAGAAAAAGAAATGGATGATGACTCTGAAAGTATAGTAACTACCGCAAGATATGAATTTATAGGTAATATTATTAATAGATGTGTAAAGCGTAAAAATCCAGGTGGTTTAAGTTCCTCTGATAAAGTAGATCAAATTGTTACTAATAGATTTTTAGCCCTTCCAATTTTTGCCGCTGTAATGTTCTTAGTTTACTATATAACTATTTCTACTATAGGAACCGCTGCTACCGATTGGGTAAATGATGTACTATTTGGCGATGTTATCCCGCCTGCTATCGAAGGCTTTTTAACAAATGTAAATGCGGCGCCTTGGCTTAGTTCGCTTATTCTAGATGGAATTATAGGTGGAGTTGGAGCAGTGCTTGGCTTCCTTCCTCAAATGCTTGTACTTTTCTTCCTTCTTGGAATTTTAGAAGAATGCGGCTACATGGCAAGAATTGCGTTTATAATGGATAGAATCTTCCGTAAGTTTGGACTTTCTGGAAAATCATTTATCCCTATGCTTGTAGGAACTGGTTGTAGCGTTCCCGGAATTATGGCTTCTCGTACTATAGAAAATGATAACGATAGAAGAATGACTATAATAACCACATCGTTTATACCTTGCTCTGCTAAGCTTCCTATTATAGCGCTAATTGCAGGAGCACTTTTCCCAGGCTCAGTTTGGGTAGCCCCATCAGCTTACTTTGTAGGAATCGCTGCTATAATAGTATCAGGTATTATTCTTAAAAAGACAAAAGGTTTTGCTGGCAATCCTGCCCCATTTGTAATGGAACTTCCGGCCTATCATATACCTTCTCTTCGAAGTGTATTCATCCATATGGTAGATAGAGGAAAATCTTTCGTTAAAAAAGCTGGAACTATAATATTCTTAGCAAGTGCTTTAATTTGGTTTTTAAGCTCATTTAGTTTCTCAATGCAAATGGTAGACACTTCTGATTCAATGCTAGCGGCTTTGGGTAGTATAATAGCACCACTATTTGTGCCACTTGGCTTCGGAGATTGGCAGTCTGCAGTTGCTACTATAACAGGCCTTATTGCTAAAGAAAATGTAGTTGGTACTTTTGGAGTACTTTATGGCTTTGAAACAGTTGCAGAAGATGGTATGGAGATTTGGACAACCCTTGGCGGTTCATTTACACAGCTTTCAGCTTACTCATTCTTATTATTCAACCTACTTTGCGCTCCATGTTTCGCTGCAATAGGTGCTATAAGAAGAGAAATGAATGATGCAAAATGGACTTGGTTTGCAATTGCTTACCAAACAGGTTTTGCATATACTGTCGCTATGATTGTATATCAAATTGGACTTTTAGTAACTGGAAATGGAGTAAATATAATGACTATATTTGCCCTTGTATTATTTGCTTTAATGCTTTACCTACTATTTAGAAAGCCATCTGCTGAAATAAGTTCAAAAAATAGCAGTAAATCCCTTTCAGCATTAAAGCTAGGAGCCTAAGGAGGCGATTTTATGTCAACATTTATAATAGGCGGCATAATACTAGTACTTTTTGTACTTGCTGCTAGAAAGTTATATAAAGATAAAAAAGAAGGTAAAGGTTGCGCAGGAGGTTGTGGCGGAAGCTGCTCTTCATGCCCAAGTGCCCCTAAAAAGAAAAATTAAAAACAAAAACCTGCTAATTAAAGTATACTTTTTAGCAGGTTTTTTTACACATGTTTGTACTATAAATTCAGTTTTTTATCCTTAGCTAATCTAAAGCCACTGTTTTCAAGTGAAGCTTTGATATCACTTATATGTTCAAAGTTTTTAGTTTCCATCGTTATTCTCAAAAGGCATGCATTTATCGCCATGTTTGGCTGTGCTTTGTCGTGGTGTACTGCAATTACATTTCCGCCCTTATTTGAGATTGTTCTTGCTACCCCTTCAAGCTGTCCTGGTTTATCAATAAGTTCTATCGTAAGATCTGATAGCCTTCCACTTGTGACCAGTCCTCGCGTTATAACTCTTGAAAGTATATTTACATCTATGTTTCCGCCCGAAACGATGCAAACGACTTTCTTTCCTATTGTATCAATCTTTCCAAACATTGCCGCTGCTACGGCTACTGCACCTGCACCCTCTGCAACTAATTTTTGTTTCTCCATCAATGTAAGAATTGCCGCCGCAATCTCATCATCTGTTACAGTTATGATTTCATCTACATATTTACTACAGAGTTCATAGGTAACTTCTCCAGGCTTTTTTACTGCAATTCCATCTGCAAATGTAGAAACTTGCGTTAATTCCACATTTTTACTTTCCTTGACCGCTCTAAACATAGAGGGTGCGCCTTCTGCCTGCACACCATACACTTTACAATCTGGTTTAAGCAATTTTATTGCAAACGCGACTCCAGATATAAGTCCCCCTCCGCCAATTGGGACTACTACTGAATCGACATCTTGCAGCTGATCTAAAATTTCAAGACCTATGGTACCCTGTCCTGCGATGACATCCTCATCATCAAAGGGATGAATAAAAGTCATCTTCTCATTAT
The DNA here is from genome assembly GCA_041738345.1 of Proteocatella sp. Lineage (GTDB taxonomy): Bacteria > Bacillota > Clostridia > Peptostreptococcales > Filifactoraceae > Proteocatella. The sequence goes on along the minus strand of JBGSPX010000004.1, from coordinate 42,715 downwards.
CTCTTATCTCACAAGCCCTCTTATATGCATCATCATAAATCCCCTCTACAAGTTCAACCTTTGCACCATAACGCCTTGTAGCTTCTACCTTTGAAATCGGTGCTAAATCTGGTATGCATATCAGTGATTCTATTTTTTCAGTAGACGCTGCAAGTGCTACTCCCTGTGCATGATTTCCCGCAGAACATGCCACAACGCCTAGTTGTTTTTCTTCCTCAGAAAGCTGTGATATCTTATAATATGCCCCCCTTACTTTAAACGAGCCTGTAACTTGTAAATTTTCCGTTTTAAGGTATAAGTCACACCCCTTAACTATATTTGAGGTTTTAATTAAATCAGTTTTCCTCACAGTGTTTTTTAATACAAATGCCGCATGATATATCTTGTCTAATGTAAGCATAGATTTCTCCTTAAATTATATTTCTGCTGTATTCATTTGTATTTCCACTTCCTTGTAAGGCTATATTATAAACTACCGCTTAGGCTTTTTCAAGAATTTTCTCACAATTTCCCTTTGATTATTTTAGAAAAACATTTTCTTTTATAAATGTACTGCTTTCGCATACATCGTGAAAAAACTTAAGCCGGCAGTTCAAAAGAATCACCGGCTTAAAAATTTATCTGTGGATATGCATTATATGTTCATTATCCTTTAATATTCCTTCATAAAGTTCGTTCATAACATAGTTGTCTTTTGCACGTTTTAACTTTTTAGTTTTATCTATGCTATAAAGTCCCTCAGCTCTATCCTTTCTCGTCTGCATAGCTGGCGTACGGTTAACAGGCTGTCCTCCACCTGATATACAGCCTCCTCTACATGCCATCACCTCTATTAGGTCATAGTGACGCTTGCCTTCTTTTATCTCCTTAAGCACCATGTCTGCATTTTTAAGTCCATGGATTATCGCCATCTTAATTTCGTTTCCATCAAGATTTACCGTAGCTTCCTTTACTTCCTCAAGCCCTCTTACACTTTCAAAAAGTATCTCTAAGTCTATTTTACCAAACTTATCTCCTGCTACATCTCTTAATACTGCTTCTGTAACTCCACCTGTATTCCCGAAGATTATACCTGCTCCAGACGCTACTCCAAATGGCATATCAAGTGAATCTTCTTCTAAATCTGTAAATTTAACTCCCATTTCCTTAATCATTATAGCTAGTTCTTGAGTAGTAAGCACTGCATCTACATCAGGCACATTTTCTTTTCTAAACTGCTCTCTTGTAGCTTCTTCCTTTTTAGCCGTACATGGCATTACTGATACTAAGAATATATTTCTGTCATCCTTCTTTTCCTCTTGTTTATTTTCAAATTCCTTATAAACTGAGCCAAATATCTGCTGCGGAGAACGTGCTGAAGAAAGATTGTGTATAAATTCAGGATATTTATTTTCTACAAATTTCACCCAAGCTGGACAGCATGAAGTAAATAGTGGAAGCCCTTCTCCTTTTGAATATTTTGCTAAAAATTCAGTAGATTCTTCTTTTACTGTAAGGTCTGCGGCAATTGCAGTATCAAAAATCTGCTCTACTCCCATTTTTCTCATAGCCGCTACCATTTTGCCAAGGGTCATAGTTCCAGCTGGAAGTCCAAATTCTTCGCCAAGCGCTACTCTAACCGCAGGTGCAATCTGTGCTACTACCTTTGTATTTTTATCAAATATAGCATCCCATACTCTTTGTGTATCATTTTTTATAGTTATTGCCCCTGTTGGACAGACAATTCGGCACTGTCCACAGTTTACACAGTTACTTTCTGCTAGTTTTCTTCCAAAAGCAGGTGTAATTTCTACCTCTGAGCCTCTATGTGCAAACCCTAGTGCCCCTACACCTTGAACATCTTCACACACAAGTACACAGTCCCCGCATTTTATACATTTATTAGGATTTCTAACTAAACTTGGACTTGAATTATCTATAGGCTTTTCTTCAAAATTATTTTCAAATCTGGATTTTTTCACCCCATATCTAAGTGCAAGTGATTGAAGCTGACATTTACCTGTGATTTCACATGAAGTACAGTCCTTGTCATGATTTGAAAGCAGAAGTTCCAATATAGTTTTTCTATATTTTTGAATTCTTCTCGTATTTGTAAATATCTCCATGCCTTCCTTTGGTCTTTCGGAACATGAAGCTATTATATTTCCTCTTTTATCTTCTATAGAACACATTCTACATGCTCCATATATACTAAGCTCTGAATGGTAACAGAATGTAGGAAGGTCTATTCCTGCATTTCTAATAACTGCCAAGATATTTTTTTCATCTGTAAATGGCACTCTCATACCATCGATTATCATAGCCTTGCTCATACTATACCTCCCTTATTGCACCAAATGCGCAAGTATCTATACATGCTCCACACTTGATACATTTTTTCGTATCTATTACAAATGGTTCTTTTATTTTGCCTTCAATCGCATTTACTGGACATGTTCTCGCACACTTACTACAACCTCTACATAATACTGGGTCTATTTCTAATTTCATAAGTCCCTTACAGTTTTTAGTTGGACAGACTTTATCTATTACATGTGCTTCATATTCCGCTCTAAACCATTCCATCGTACTTAATATTGGGTTTGCCGCGGTTTTTCCAAGCCCACAAAGTGCAGTATTTTTTACCGTATCTGCAATGTCTTCAAGAAGGTCTAAATCTTCTATTTCACCATTTCCATTTACTATTTTTTCTAAAATTTCAAGCATTCGCTTTGTACCTTCTCTACAAGGTATACATTTTCCGCAGCTCTCGTTCTGAGTAAAGTTCATAAAGAATCTTGCCACTTCTACCATACAAGTATCTTCATCCATTACAACCATTCCACCCGAACCTATCATTGCCCCCACTTCACTAAGGGAATCAAAATCAAGCTTCATATCAAGATGCTGTTTAGTGAAACATAGGCATCCTCCTGAAGGACCACCTATTTGAACTGCTTTAAACTTTTTACCGCCTGCAATTCCACCACCAATTTCAAATATAACTTCTCTAAGCGTAGTTCCCATTGGCACCTCTATAAGTCCTGTATTAACTACATTCCCAGTAAGTGCAAAGGCTTTGGTGCCGGGGCTTCCCTCTGTTCCAATCTTACGGAATTCCTCTACCCCATTTAATAAAATTACTGGGACATTGGCAAAAGTCTCTACATTGTTAAGCACTGTTGGCTTAGCCCATAGCCCTTGTTCTACAGTTCTAGGTGGTTTAACCCTTGGCATTCCTCTTTCGCCTTCTATTGAAGCCGTAAGTGCCGAACCTTCACCACATACAAATGCGCCTGCGCCTTGGTTTATATGAAGGTCAAAACTAAAATCAGTTCCTAAGATATTATGCCCTAAAATTCCACATTCTCTAGCTTTTTCTATCGCTATTTTAAGACGTTCTACCGCCATTGGATACTCAGCTCTAACATAAATGTAGCCTTTGTCTGCGCCTGTTGCAAAACCCGCTATCATCATTCCTTCTATAACTTTATGAGGATCCCCTTCCATTATACTTCTATCCATAAATGCGCCTGGGTCCCCTTCATCGCCGTTACAGACTACATATTTTTGCTTTTCAGTTTGAGAAAGCACCTGTTTCCACTTTCTACCAGCTAAGAAACCACCGCCGCCTCTGCCTCTTAGTCCAGAAGCTTCCATCGTGTTACAGATTTCTGAAGGACTCATCTGCGTTATCGCCTTAGCTGCGGCTTGATAACCCCCATGTGCAATATATTCTTGTATACTTTCTGCATCCATGTGACCGCAGTTTTCCAAAACTACCCTATGTTGTCTTTTGTAAAACGGAATCTCTTCTTGTTTTTTATATGATTTGCAGTCAAGTTCATAAGTAAGTCTATCTACTGGCTTATCATCCATTATAGATTTTTCTATTATTTCCTCGCAATCTTCGACTTTAACCTTAAGATATAGATAATTTTCTGGTTCTATTCTAACCAGTGGTCCTGCCTCACAAAAACCATGACATCCACTTTTTTTAATGCCTACGCCTTCTTCTTCTTTTTCTAAATCTACATCCACAAGAAGTCCTTTTTCCTCCACAAGACGTTTTAGCTCTGCATATACATTAAGTGAGCCTCCTGCAATACAACCTGTTCCTGCACAGACAAGAATTTTCTTTTTTTGTTTATCTAATGAGGACTTATAATGTTTTGATAACTCTAATAATTGTTCATAGCTATTTATCATCATTTTTAGTTTCCTCCTCTACTATTGAGTTTATTATTTCCACTACGCTATCTGGTGTCATCTTAGGATACACTTTATCATTTATTGTTATAACTGGTGCAAGCCCACAAGCGCCAAGACATGAAACTGTTTCTAAGGTAAACATCATATCATCTGTAGTTTTCTTTTTATCAGTAACTTTAAGTTGTCTTCTTAAAGCTTCCAATATAGGAATTGATTTTCTAACATGACAGGCAGTTCCATCACATATTTTTATTACATATTTTCCTTTTGGATTTAATGAAAAGTTTTCATAAAAAGTTGCCACGCCATATATCTTCGCTTCGCTTATTCCCATTTTATCTGATATGTATGTCAATGATTCCTCTGGAAGATACCTGTACTCTTTTTGTATTGCCTGCATAATGTTTATAAGTTGTGCTTTTTCCGTTCCATATTCTGAAAGAATTTCATCAACTCGTGTAATCATCTCTTGATTATTCATATTTCCCTCCCAATTTTGTTAATTATCTATCATAATATTGATATTTTATCTTACTTTCATAACAAATTCAACCCCAAATTTAAACTATTTTTATTTTTATAAAAATAAAGTCTATTCCGTAATATTTTCATTAATTTTATTTAAACAAATACATTTTACAGTTAATTTATAATCTATTTTTAAATTTTAATTTATTTTCTTTTCCATAAATATTTAATATATAGTTATTTTTTTAATTATTATTAACTTTAGATTGTTAATATAAAAACCATTTTCTTTTCCCTTAACGCAATTCTTCATTTTTTTTACATTTCAAACATGATATTGTCTGTATTTAAATGATACAATATTATTTTAACTAATAAATCCAATATTATTTTTTTATAGAAAGGGAGACTATATATGGATAATACGAGTAAATTAGGTACTGAAAAAATATCAAAATTGATTTTTTCGCTTGGACTTCCAGCTGTAGCCGCACAGCTTATAAACGTCCTATACAACATAGTAGATAGAATATATATAGGAAACATTCCAGAATATGGAGATTTAGCGCTTACCGGAGTAGGCGTAACACTTCCTATAATTCTTATTATTTCAGCATTTTCCGCATTTGCAGGAATGGGTGGCGCTCCTCTCGCTTCTATAGAACTTGGTAAAAAAAATATAGATGAAGCCGAAAAAATATTAGGAAATAGCTTTAGTATGCTAATAATACTTTCCGCTATACTTACTACAATATTCCTTATATTTAAAGAGCCCATGCTTTATGCCTTTGGCGCTAGTGAAAATATAATAAACTATTCTCTAGACTATATAACCATCTATCTCTATGGAACTATATTTGTACAACTTGCACTTGGACTAAATACTTTTATAAGTGCACAAGGATACGCTAAAACTGCTATGATTTCAGTAGTTATAGGTGCTATTATAAATATAGTTCTAGACCCTATATTCATATTCGGATTTGGACTAGGAGTCAAAGGTGCTGCAATTGCCACCGTAATTTCTCAAGCGGTATCAGCGCTTTGGATTCTTCGTTTTCTTATTTTTGGAAAGGGTATTTTAAAAATAAAAAAGACTAAGCTAAAGCTATCTAAAAAAACTTTAATAATGATAATATCATTAGGGATATCTCCATTTGTAATGCAATCTACAGAAAGTCTTGTAAGTATTACGCTAAATACTGGTCTTCAAAATTATGGTGGGGATTTATATGTTGGAAGTATGACTATACTAATGAGTATAATGCAGCTCATCGTAATGCCTATAAATGGTTTTGCGCAAGGTGCTCAGCCTATCCTAAGCTATAATTATGGTGCTGGAAATTATGATAGAGTTCGTGAGACATTTAAAAAGCTTCTCATTATAACATTTTCAATGTCTACACTTTGGTGCATTCTTACCTTCCTAATTCCAGGAATATTTGCGAGAATGTTTACTCAAAGCCATGAACTTATTGAGCTAACGTCAAGAGTGATGCCTATATTCTTTGCAGGAATATTTATATTTGGAGTACAAATCACTTGTCAATCAACATTTTTAGCCCTTGGAGAAGCTAAAATTTCACTATTTTTAGCCCTTGTGCGAAAAATTTTCTTACTGATTCCCCTAGCTATAATTCTGCCTCGATTATTCGGAGTTACAGGTATATATGTAGCTGAACCTATTGCTGATATAACCGCATCTGTTATAACGCTCTCTATATTTATCTGGAGAAGAAAAACTCTTCTGCCAAAAGAAAACACCCTTTAATAACCTTAAATACAATAAAAAGCTTACATTCAATCACTATTATAGTTTTGAATGTATGCTTTTTTATTTAGCTATTAAAAATGAGGTATTATCTGCGTTTTATAAAAATATCAAAAAATTTAAAATCATCCTTTATAATATGCCCTACTACAAAATCCTGCACTAAAAATTTAGCTAATTCAATCGCCTTTAGATTTCCATTATAAAACTCGCTCTTTAGATATAATGCCTTCTCCATAAGGTCTTTATGCAACTGTTTATGTTCTTCTAAGTGTTTATATTCTAGAGACTCCAGGATTTCTTCCTCACTTTTAAAATGTACTTTAGAATCAAATATCAGTTCATCAAAAAGAGTCCGAAGTAATTCATTATCAGGCCCAAATGTACAGTTATAGATTATCTCGTTAACAAGTCTTATAAGTGCACTATGTTCTATATCTATTATAGGATTTCCGCTTTCAAAAAATCCTCCCCATTCTATATTTATTCCACCTTCAATATTATCAAACACCACAGTTTCTTCTGAAACCACACGATTTCTACCTGTTAGCTTGGCTAAATATAGTGAGTTGTCTGCACGCCTGAATACATCTTCTTCATTATCTGTTTCTTTCCACTCTGTAACCCCCAAACTCACAGTGACTTGAAGTTCCCCTTCAAATTTATACTCACTTACTGATTTTCTTATTTTTTCGGCTACAAAAACTGCTTTCTTCAAATCCGTATCTATACACATTATAAGAAATTCTTCGCCTCCCCATCTACAGATAATATCTGAGGCTCTTAGCTTTTCTATCAATATGCCTGCTAAAGCTTTTAGTACATAGTCTCCTTTTAAATGACCATATTTGTCATTTATTCCCTTGAACTTATCTATATCTACCAAAATAAAAGCTACAGGTTGTTTCGTCCTTAAAGATTCATGAATCTTCTTAGTATAGATATCTACAAAATAATTTCGATTATATAACCCAGTAAGATGATCTCTTGTCGCAAGTTCAAAAAGCATTTTATTATTGTGTATATTCTCCTTCTTTATCTTTAGCTTATGAAGACATGAAATAATTCTAATCATAAACAATTTTTCTTCTAAAGGCTTTAGTATATAATCATCTGCCCCTATTCCCAAACAGTGGGCTATTGTTTTTTGATTGTCATGTGCCGTAACTAAAATTATCATGGAGTCAAGATTATCTTCTCGTATTTGATAAATTAGATCTTCCCCATCAAACTTAGGCATAACATAGTCTACTAGATATATGTCATAAACCTTTTTACAGTTCACAAAGTCCTCTGAATCTTGAAAGTAATCAACATTATAAACTTTATGCATATCAAAATAACGCTTTACTACACCTATAGAAAAACTACTGTCATCTACTACTGCTATTTTAAGAGTTCTAAGTTCATCCAAAAGCTCTAAACTTTGCCTTACAGTTCTTATATACTGTTCAAATCGTTTTTCTACAAGGGGATGCTTTCCTAGATACGACATTATCCCTAAATCAAAATAAAGCGCTTTTTGTTCATAACTATATTCATCTGCTATCACGATTACCGATGTTAGCGGATATTCTAGCCCTTTTATTTTTTGAATTAACGCTTTACACGATTTAGAATCAATACTTTCTGCTGTAATTAAAAGGTCTACTTCTCCTTTCAATATTATCTTATAGGCTTCTTCATACGAAAAAGCATTCACATATATAAATCCATTCTTTTCCACTATATCTTTAACATGTCTACAAAATTTAAAATCTCGCTCTACATGAAGAAGTACCATAAATATCGCTCCCATCATAAACATACTTTTTAAATTATATACCCCATTTGTAAATAGCTAAAATAAAAATCTTAGCTTTATTAATAAAAGCTAAGATTTTTGCCTATTTTATATTTATTGAGCTAAAAAAATCAAAATCATCCTTAACAATATGCCCTACCACTAAGTCTTGTACTATATGTCTCGCCGCCTCAAGCGAACTGAGCTCTCTTTTTTGAAGCTTTTCTCTAACTATACGAGTATCATTAATGAGTTTTTCGTGCAGTTCTTTATGATATCTAAGATTGCTATACCCTACTGCTTCAAGTAGATTTTCCTCATTTTTAAAATGGAGCGCAACATCTTCTATAAGTTTATCAAAAAGTGCATGACATATATACTCATCGTCCTTTGTAAGACTATTATTTATTATCTCATTAACAAGCCCAATAAGGGTGCGATGCTCTAAATCTAAAAGAGCATGTCCACTTCTAAAAAAAGGCCCCCACTCAATACTTATCGGTTTTCCATCTTGTAATATTTCTATACCTTCTTCTGAAACCACCTTATTTCGCCCAGTTAATTTTGCTAGATAGAGCGAATTATCTACTCTTTTAAGCACCGTATCACGCTTGTCATCTTCTAGCCACTGAGTAACTCCAACACTTACCGTAATCCTGTATACCCCTTTAAATTTTTGAGTTTCTATCGCTCTTCTAAGTTTTTCTGAAACTATATTAGCTTTTTCCAAATCTGTATTAAGGCAAAGTACTATAAATTCTTCGCCTCCCCATCTACAAACTACATCAGATTCTCGTAAATTTTCTTTTAAGATACTTGCAATTTCTTTTAATACATAATCCCCTTTAAGATGTCCATATTGGTCATTTATACTTTTAAAATGATCTACATCTAAAAGTATAATCGAAAACGGATTTCCTGTTCGTCTAGCCTCTGAAGCTTTTTTATCAAATGCATCTGTGAAATAGTTTCTATTATATGCTCCTGTAAGCGCATCTTTCGTAGCCATTTCAAATAAAATTTTACTTTTATTTTCGTTTTCCTTATTTATTTTAAACTGTTTTAAACACGAAACCACCCTAAGCATAAATAGTTTTATATCAAGTGGTTTAAGAATAAAATCATCTGCCCCTATACTCAAACAGTGGGCTATCATTTTCTGACTATCATATCCAGTTACAAGTATAATCATTGAATCTAGATTTTCTTCTCTTATTTTATATATTAGTTCTTCGCCATCAAAAATAGGCATAACATAGTCTATCAAAAATATATCATAATTTTTAGCACTTTTCATAAATTCATCTGAATTTTGAAAATAATCGACGCTACATATTCCATATACATCAAAAAAACCTCTTATGACACTCAAAGAAAAACTGCTGTCATCTACTACTGCAATCTTTAACTCTTTAAGTTCTTCTATAAGTTCTAAATCACGTTTTACCGTTTGAATATACTTTTCGAAACGAGCTTCAATAAAAGGTAGTTTGTTAAGATACGACATTATTCCAAGTTCAAAGTAACGGGTTTTCGCTTCATAATCAGGATTATCAGCAATTACTATTATAGGAAGTAATTGATTTTTAGAATTTCTAATTTTATTTATAACATACTCACAGGAATTTCCTCTCAGTGATTCTGAAGTTATAAGTAGTTTAATATCAAGTTCTGTTATTATTTTGATTGCTTCATCATAAGACTCCGTGTTTAGATACATAAACCCATTGTCTTCCACTATTTTTTTTATTTTTCTTGAAAATAGTTCATCTTCCTCTATATGTAAAAGCCTCATACTTCCCCTCCATTATATAACTTGCTTTTTTCAAGTATAGCAAATAGGTAATTTTAAGTCAATCATACAAAATTTCGCATCTTAATAATGTGACTTTTTCTCTTTTTTGGTTTATACTATAGGAAAGTAATCAAAAAGGAGCTCTCTATGAAATATGTATTTATATCTGAATATGCAAATAAAGCTGTCAAAGAATTTGTTCATTCTTTAGATAAAAAAATAGTTGAAATAAAACGTACTAATCATGTATATAGCGAAATTTCTGATCACCCCGACATATATATGTGTCTCTTAAATAACAGTCTTATTATAGCAAAGGAACAGATTCCCATAATTGCGAGTGAACTTGGATTTTATAATAATCAAAATAATAAAGAGAAGCTTATGTCTTATGAAATTCCCGATTACGTAAACTATATAAACGAAAAACTTTCTCCGATAAAAGTGTATTCTGGTGCTAAAAGCATTGGTCATAAATATCCTGGAAGCTGTATATTTAACTGCGTCCAAATAGGAAATTACTTTCTTCACAACGTAGCTTATACCGACCCCATTATATTAGACCTCGTAAAACAGCACGAATATAAAATAATAAATGTAATGCAGGGCTATACTAACTGCAATATAGTGTTCATAAATGAAAACTCTATAATAACTTCAGATTCTGGAATTGCAAAAACGCTAAATGTCGCTTCTCCTGAACTTGATGTCCTTTTAGTCTCTGAAGGAAATGTTACTCTCAAAGGTTTCCCTCATGGATTTTTGGGGGGTTGTTGCGGAAGAATTGATGATTACATTATATTTAATGGCAATCTTGAAGCTCATCCCGATTTCACATCAATAAAAACTTTCATAGAAAATAAAGACCTATGCCTGAAATATTTTACAGAATATCCGCTTACCGACATAGGCTCCATTATAGGAATTTAATAACATTAAAAATTTAATAGAATTTCAAAAAAGATTAGGCCTTAACGCTCCTAATCTTTTTTAACATAATTTTCTAACCAAATTTAGTCGTGTTTCATTGCTCTCATAGAGTTTATAACTGCTAAAAGTGATACGCCTACATCAGCAAACACCGCTGCCCACATATTCGCCATTCCTAGCGCTCCCAACGTAAGCACTATAAGCTTAACCCCAAGTGCAAATACTATATTCTGTTTTGCTATTCTTATAGTTTTCTTAGAAATTTTTATCGCATCTACTATTTTAGAAGGTTCATCCGTCATTATCACAACATCTGCGGCTTCAATCGCTGCATCTGAACCAAGTCCACCCATAGCAATCCCAATATCCGCTCTTGCAAGGACTGGCGCATCATTTATTCCATCACCTACAAAAGCAAGTCTTCCTTTTTTAGACATACCGCTAAATATTTGTTCTATTTTGTCGACCTTATCACTTGGAAGAAGTTCTGAGTAAACTTCCTTTATAGAAAGTTTTTCTGCAATTCTCTGAGCTACAGCTTTACTATCCCCTGTAAGCATTACTACCTTAGATACCCCTACAGTTTTAAGCTCTGACACTATATTTTTAGCATCCTCTTTAAGTTTATCAAAAAGCACTATACTTCCCAAATAGTTTCCATCTAAAGCTATATGAACTGCGGTTCCCTCCGTATTTTGTACTTTGAGCTTTAGCATATTCATAAGCTTAAGATTTCCGACATAAAGCTGTTTATTGTCTATTAGCGCTTTTATTCCATGCCCTGCAATTTCTTCTACAAAACTTATCCTAGCGTTATCAATAGACTTCTCATACGCTTTTATTATAGAACTTGCAATTGGATGATTTGAATAGCTTTCTGCATAGGCTGCCAGCTCTAGTAATTGCGCTTCTGAAATCCCTGCATCTTTATCTACTAATATATCACTTACTTCAAATACGCCCTTTGTAAGTGTTCCTGTTTTATCGAAAACTACAGCTTCTGTATCTGCTAGCATCTCTAGATAGTTTCCACCCTTTACAAGCACACCACTTCTAGATGCGCCTCCAATCCCTCCAAAGAAGCTTAGGGGCACGGATATTACAAGTGCACAAGGACAAGATATAACAAGGAATATAAGCGCTCTTGAAATCCAATCTGCAAATTCTGCTCCTGTTGCAAGTGGTACTCCAAACGCTAAAACTGCCGCTATAAAAACTACTGATGGGGTATAATACCTTGCAAACTTAGTTATAAATCTTTCTGATTTAGATTTTTTATTGCTTGCATTTTGAACAAGTTCTAGAATTTTACTGACAGTAGATTCACTATATGTCTTGCTAACCCTAGCCTCTAAAAGTCCATTTATATTTATACATCCACTTAAAATCCCATCACCTATGCCTACATCTCTAGGCACTGATTCCCCAGTAAGTGCAGAAGTATCTAGCGAAGATGCTCCAAATACAATCTCTGCATCAAGTGGAACCCTTTCTCCTGGTTTTATTACTACTATATCTCCAATTGCTATCTTTTCAGGATTTGTTTTTATAAGCTCCTCACCTATTTTTAGATTTGCATAGTCAGGTCTTATATCCATAAGCTGTTCAATCGATTTTTTTGATTTACTAACTGCATAATCTTGAAAAAACTCTCCAACTTGATAAAATAGCATAACCGCTACTGCCTCTGGATATTCTTTTATACCAAAAGCTCCCAAAGTAGCTATCATCATTAGAAAATTTTCATCAAAAATCTCACCCTTAGCTATATTTTTTACTGCCTGTATCATAACCGGATATCCAATTATAATATATGCACTAACATATAATGCTAAATTCACAGTTTCCAGATTTACAAAGAATGTCGCTATATAAAGTAGAACGCCTACCCCTATTCTTAGCAAAGTACTTTTGTCTAACTCTGCGCCATGAGCATGGTCGTGAGAATGCCCATGTGAATGATGTTCATGGCTGTGATTATGACTATGCTCATGGTCATGTTCCTCGTCACATTCACATTTATTAGATTTCTTATTTAACACAATTTTTGCTTTATCTGAACATCCAGAGCAACAGTAATCGTCACACTGTTCGTCTTTTTTATAACTCAATAAATCGCTCATCTTATTTCTCCTTTATAATGTCGCATCTAATGCGCTACTCATGAATATGTTCCATACCCATTTCTAATATCTTTTTAACATGATCATCTTTTAGTGAATAAAATACATTCTTACCATCTTTTCTAAACTTAACAAGATTGGTCTGTTTAAGTGTTCTAAGCTGATGAGATATTGCTGATTTTGTCATGCCAAGTAGCACTGCCATATCACATACACACATTTCGCTTTGTTCAAGCGCCCAAAGTATCTTCACTCTTGTACTATCTGCAAATATTTTAAATAAATCTGCAAGTTCATAAAGATATCCATCCTCTGGCATATTATCTCTAACTTCATTTAAAATATCTTCATGTATAGTCTCACAATCACAATATACCATTTTTGTATCCTTCTCCATAAAGTCCCTCCATCTATAATTTCATCTATACGATTGAACAACCGTTCAACTGTTCTTCTTAATATCATTATAGTTGAACAACCATTCAACTGTCAAGACTTTATTTTAAAATTAATTGACTTTTTTCCAAATTGTTGATATCATTTAATCTAAAAGTTGATATTTTTTAACTTTTTTACAAAAAATTTAATATAGGAAGGTTGTGATGTTAGGGTTGCAAAATAAGCTGAAATTGTACGGCTTTAACAACCTCACAAAAACACTTAGCTTCAACATCTATGATGTGTGTTATGCGAAGAGTGAGAGAGAGCAAAAAGATTACATTGCTTACATTGATGAGCAATATAACTCAGAGAGATTAACTAAAATCCTCTGTGATGTCACTGAAATGATTGGAGCACATGTGCTCAATATTTCCAAGCAGGATTATGATCCGCAAGGAGCAAGCGTAACTATTTTGATTGCTGAAGAGGCTCTACCAGATGAAGTGGTAGACGGCTCATGTAATCAGGGAAAAGATTTCTTCTTTGATACAAGAGAAATGAAAGATACGGTGGTAGCACACCTGGACAAAAGTCACGTTACTGTGCACACTTATCCGGAGTATCATCCAGATAACTCCATTGCTCCATTTAGAGTAGATATTGATGTATCTACATGTGGACAAATTTCACCAATCAATGCCTTGGATTATCTTATCGGCAGTTTTGATTCAGATATTATGACGATAGATTACAAGGTCAGAGGTTTTACTAGAGATGTTGATGGCAAAAAGTGTTATATAGATCATGACATTACTTCCATTCAAGATTATATTGATGATAAAACATTAAGAAAATATGATGCTATAGATGTAAATGTATATCAAGCAAATATTTTCCATACCAAAATGTTAATAAAAGAAATCGAACTTCAAAATTATCTTTTCAATAAGGATGTGTACGAATTAAATCCTAAGACAAGACTGGAAATAACCAATAATCTTCGTAGAGAAATGATTGAGATTTTCAGCGGTACCAATGTGTACCAAGGAGGTAATTAAGTTGAACAGATTTTCCCAAGATAGAGCCCCAATATATGAGGCTCTAAAAAAATATAAGGAACTTAGAATAGTTTCCTTTGATGTTCCAGGACACAAACAGGGTTCAGGCAATCCAAAGCTTAAGGAGTTTCTCGGTGCAGATTGCATATCTGTAGATGTAAACTCTATGAAAATGCTTGATAATCTTTGCCACCCGTCCTCAGTTATAAGAGAGGCTGAAATACTTGCCGCAGAAGCATTTGGTGCAGACCACGCTTTTTTGATGGTAGGTGGTACCTCATCTTCGGTTCAAGCAATGGTAATGAGCGTATGCAAACCAGGTGATAAGATAATAATGCCTCGAAATGTTCATAGGAGCGCTATAAATGCCCTTATAATTGGAGGCGTTACTCCTATCTATATAAATCCAGGCTTAGATAAAAGGCTTGGAATTCCACTTGGAATGGCTCTATCTGATATCAAAAAAGCTATCGCTGAGAATCCAGATGCCAAGGCTATTATTGTAAACAATCCTACCTACTATGGAATATGCTCTGATTTGAAATCAATTGTAGAGCTAGCTCATAGCGTAGACATGAAGGTGCTTGTAGATGAAGCGCACGGAACACATTTTTATTTTGGAGAAAATATGCCTATTAACGCTATGGCAGCCGGTGCCGATATGGCCGCTGTCAGTATGCACAAAACAGGTGGTTCACTTACCCAAAGCTCCTTCTTGCTAACAGGAAAAAGTATGAATCCTGAATATGTAAGACAGATTATAAATCTTACTCAGACGACAAGTGGTTCATATCTTTTGATGTCCTCACTGGATATCTCAAGGATGAATCTTGCACTAGACGGAAAAGAAATTTTCCAAAAAGTTCAAGCAATGTCTGATTATGCACGAAAAGAAATCAATGCGATTGGCGGCTATTACGCCTTTTCAAAGGAAATTATAAATGGTGATACGGTATATGATTTTGATATAACCAAACTCTCTATTCACACAAGAGAAATGGGACTTGCTGGCGTTGAGGTATACGATATCCTAAGGGATAATTACGGTATTCAAATCGAATTTGGAGATATTGGAAATATACTTGCAATAATTTCTGTAGGTGATAGAATGCTTGATATTGAAAGGCTTATTGCAGCACTTTCAGAAATAAAAAGACTTCACTCAAAAAATCCAGAGGGAATGTTTGACCATGAATATATAGAGCCTATTGTAGTGCTTTCACCTACAGAAGCTTTTTATGGCAAAAAACATTCAGTGCCTATATCTCAAAGTGAAAATATGGTTTCAGGTGAATTTGTAATGTGCTATCCCCCAGGGATACCAATCCTTGCTCCAGGAGAGCGAATTTCAAAAGATGCTATTGATTATATTGCCTATGCTAAAGCTAAGGGCAGTCTGCTTACTGGTACTGAAGATATGACGGTTTGTAATATAAATGTTTTGGAGGGAAAATAGATGGAATTATGGTATACAGAGCAGCACACAGATGATGTGCGTTTTTCAATAAAAGTAGAAAGTCAGCTTTACTCAGGTCAAAGCGACTTCCAAAGAATAGATGTATTTGAGTCAAAGGAATTTGGAAAATTCTTTACTTTAGATGGCCTTATGATGGTAACGGAAAAAGATGAATTTATATATCATGATATGATAGTTCATGTTCCTATGGCTACTAATCCAGAGATTAAAAAGGTACTTGTTATTGGCGCTGGCGATGGCGGTACAGTAAGAGAACTTACAAGATACGAAACTATCGAGCAGATTGATATGGTGGAGATAGATAAAAAAGTGGTAGATATTTCTTTAGAATTCTTCCCACAAACATCTTGTAAACTTAATGATCCTAGAGTTAAGCTTTTCTTTGAAGATGGACTTAAATTTGTAAGAAATAAAGAAAATGAATATGACTTAATCATAGTAGATTCTACAGACCCATTTGGTCCTGGAGAAGGATTATTCACAAAAGAGTTTTATGGCAACTGCTTTAAAGCACTTAACGAAAGTGGAATCCTTGTTAATCAACATGAAAGTCCTTATTACAGTGCTTATGCGGCTTCAATGCAAAGAGCTCATAAACGTATAAGAGAGTTCTTCCCAATATGTGGAGTTTATCAGGCGCATATCCCGACTTACCCATCAGGTCATTGGTTATTTGGATTTGCTTCTAAAAAATTCGACCCACTTACTGACTTAGATGCTGCTAAATGGAATGCATTAGGACTTAAAACTAAATACTACAATACAGACCTTCACAAAGGCTGCTTCGCGCTTCCAAACTATGTGAAAGAAATGTTGGAGCAGGCTCATGAATAGAAATATTTCCACCTTTATAGGCTGTGATAATGAATATAACGAGTCTATAATAGTACTTTTTGGTGCGCCTTTTGATAGCACCACTTCATTTAGACCAGGTACTCGTTTTGCAAGTAGTGCTATGAGAACTGAGTCCATAGGTATAGAAACTTACAGCCCTTATCAGGATTTGGATTTAGAGGATATTCCAGTATTTGATGCTGGAGATTTAGAACTTACTTTTGGAAATGCTTCAGTTACACTTGATACTATAACTGAGTTTTCAAAAAAAGTGCTACAAGATGCTAAAATTCCATTTATGATAGGTGGCGAGCACCTTGTAACGCTTGGCTCAATCCGTGCGGTAGCTGAAAAATATCCCGACCTTCACGTAATCCATTTTGATGCTCATGCAGATCTAAGAGAAGATTATATGGGCGAAAAACTCTCTCATGCTACGGTAATGAGAAGAACTTGGGAAATATTAGGCGATGATAGAATTTTTCAATTCGGAATTCGTTCTGGAGAAAAAAATGAGTTTTATTGGGGAAAAGACCATGTAAAAACAAGTAAATTCACGTTCTTTGGACTCGATGAGGTTATTGCCTCATTAAAAGATAAACCAGTGTATTTTACGCTTGATTTAGATGTTTTAGACCCATCTATATTCCCTGGAACTGGTACCCCAGAAGCTGGCGGAGTAACCTTTAATGAACTTTTAGGCGCTATAATGAAGCTTGCCCCACTAAATATCGTAGGGCTTGATATAAATGAGCTATCTCCAGTTTACGACCACAGCGGTACTTCTACTGCGGTAGCTTGTAAATTAGTAAGAGAACTCATAATGACTATTCAAAAATAGCTACAAATTAAAGACTGTAATTCTCTAAAAACTAGAGCGTTACAGTCTTTCTTATTAAAATTATTAAATATTATTCTATAAATTCATCATATCTTTGAACAAATCTATGTGCTATTTCTGGGTCAAATTGAGTTCCTGCATTTTTGTTTATCTCTAAAAGGGCTTCTGCTTCACTTAAAGTTTCTCTATAAGGTCTGGAAGAAGTCATAGCTTCGAATGCATCTGCTACTGCAATTATCCTTGACACAAGTGGAATATCGTCGCCACTTATTCCTCTTGGATAGCCTTTACCATCCCATCTTTCATGGTGAGATAACACATAATCTGCTAATTTAGTATATGCATCTACCGCTTTTAAAATATGGTAACTTCCTTCTGGATGGCGCTTTATTTCAATATACTCTTCCTCCGTCAATGCACCTTTCTTATTTAACACCGCATCGTCTATTCCAATTTTTCCTATATCATGCATAAGCCCAGCTATTCCAATTTCATTTATTACATCTTGCGGCAGATTGAGCATCTTTCCTATTTTTTTGCTTATTTCACTAACTTTTTCTGCATGAATCTTTTCTCTTTCGCTTTTTTCATTAACAGTTTTTAAAATTGCCTTTATCGTCTCATTTCGCATACTCTGACTCTCAGTAAGCTTCTTCCTATACATATGTTCTTCTGCTTTTATAAAAGTGTCTCTTATAGTTTGTTCTACACTTTCTTTCGTATCCCATCCTATAGATACCGAAATTACGATTTGATCCAAATAACAATTTTCTACGCTCTTATATATTCTATTTACTACTTTTTCCGCTTCTTCATAAGACGTTTGAGGCAAAAGAATTACAAATTCTTCCCCCCCAATTCGTGCGATTATATCGTCTGTACGACAGTGATTTTTGAGTATTTTTGATACTCTCACAAGAAGTCTGTCCCCTGCCAAATGTCCAAACGCATCATTTGTAAGCTTTAGTCCATTTACATCTACCATAGCAATTGTAAATGGAAGATTGCGTTCTGTGTCTAGTCTTAGCAATTCTTCTTCAAAAAATCTTCTGTTATAGAGTCCTGTAAGTTGGTCATGATAACTCAAGTATATTATCTTATCCTGTTTTTCTTTTTTCTCAGTATAATCTCTAAATACTAATACAACTCCTATAACATCTCCTCCTTCACCCTTGATTGGAGCTGCGCTGTCTTCTATTGGTATTTCATGTCCATTTTTCTTTATTAAAATAGTATGATTTTCAAGTTCAACTATTTCTCCAAGTTCAAATACTTGCTTTACTGGGCTCTCACATTTCTGCCTTGTAAATTCATTTACTATTTCAAAAACTTCTTCAAATTTCATACCTTTTGCTTCTTCTATATTCCAACCTGTAAGATTTTCCGCTACTGCATTCATTAAATCTATATTTCCATTTCCATCTATAGAAATTACTCCATCACCCAAAGAGTGAAGTATCGTTTTGAGAAACTTTCGCTCTAATTCTATCTTTTCCGTAGTTGTAACCTGATCTGTTATATCTGTAAATATCGTTGCAAACTCCATACTATTGGGACTATATACATTTACATTAAAATATTTATCCAATTCCTGTGAATAATTTGTAAAAACTACATTTTTCCCTGTAACTGCAACTTCTCCATACTTCTCAATCCAGTATGCTTCGGTATTTGGAAGTACCTTTTTTACATTTTTTCCAATCACATCCTCCGCTTTTAATTTAGTTATATTTTCAAACGCTTGGTTAATATCTAGAAAAATATAATCTACTGGTACGCCCTGAGCATCACATACAATTCTATGCAGTGCAAACCCTTCGCCCATATTCTCAAACAGTGATTGAAAGCGTTTTTTTAATCTAAGTTCTCTATTTTTAGCAAAATTCATATAATATACAGTAATACTCATCCCAATTATTACAAGTGATAATAGACTCACTATAAGTACTCTTCCTTTTGTATTTTCTCTTTCAGCTTCCATTCTTGGAGTTACATCATGTATTATAGAAAATAGTATATCTTTTCCATAAATATCTTTGGATGGCGATGAGTATACTTCTACATCTCTTAGAGTTCCATCTTTAAGTTTATGTTTGAATAAAAAATAATTTCGCTTTTCTTGCGCTGCAAGTGACATCTCTTCCTTTACTTTTTTATCAGAAAAGACGTTTATCTGTGAAATATTCATTTTTGTAAGCTCCGTTTTACTGTAACCATAAAATGTTTCTGCCGAAGCATTCGAATCCAAAATTTGACCTGTTTCGGGGTCTATAACAAGCATAATGGCTCCATGATTATCTATTATATCTTCTATCTGATATCGTTGTTCATCTGCATATGACAAGCTATAGCATAACGCTAACGCTATTATAAGAAACGTCATACCCCTTATATGATTTTTTTTCAATGCTTCCACCCTCTTTGAAATTTAGAAAAATTCACAATATATAATATATATAATATATATAATATATATCCTTATATCTTCCAAATAAACTTTTTACACAAAAAAAACAGCACTTAAAGTGCTGTTTTAATACCCTAGAAATACAGAAGATGAGATTCGTACTGGGTATTATGTAGGTGTGAACAATTGTGAAATAAATATTATCATGACAGAGCTTTCATTTTTTTATAAGCTCCGTAAGAAGCATAACTAGTATTTCTTTTTTCATTTGATTTTATAGCCGGTTTATTAACGCTTCGCTTAATCTGATTAGAAATTAACGGTTTTGCAATAAATCCCCCATCATAAAAGCCATCTTTACAAAGTTCTTTTACGAATAGTTTGCTATGAATAGTATTTATAATTCTAATTGAAATAAGCATCATTGCAAAGAGTAAAAACAATTTAGGAAGCATATGTATCCCCTTTTTTATCAGATTAATCTATTAACTAGATTATACTGCTCCCCATTGTCCCTTGTCCATAATGCAGTTTTCCTTTTTTTATGGGACATTTGTCTTTTTTTAAAAAGTTATTTATTATCATATCTAAAAAATCTTCTGATAAATACTGCTCCAGTTTTATAAAAGTGTCCTCATTCTTTATAAGCTTATCTTCCGATTGATACTGAATCCAAGCCATTGCACACCAAGTCACTCCTCTTAAACAATTTATAGGTATATAGAGTTTTACCCTTTCTTCTAAATTAGCTACCTCAAATCTTCCGCCTACACATTCTGTATACTCTTTAATAAATAAATCAATCTCTTCAATACTAAGAATATAGTCTGTCTTCCAAAAAGTAGTCGTAGGCGCTAAAAAATGACCTAAATCTTGAGCAGGGTCTGAAAATAATGGTTTTTCCCAATCTATTATATAATTCGACTGACCTCTTCCATTTATCAAAAAATTACTTGAATTAAGTTCGGTATTTATACAACATCTATAAATATCATATCCCCTACTATGGCTTAACATCACTCTCCCTAGTTTTAACATTTCTTCAATTTTAAGTGCCGTTTTAGCTTCTGCAATAGGAGAAGTCTTGTATACCTCAAACATTTGATAGCATTCTTCAAGTATAGCTTCTATTGGATTTTTAGGTGATATTAAATGAGTATCTTTTTCTATTACTATACTATGTATATCCGAAAGACATTCCGCCGCTATGCTTAAATCGGTTTTATAATCTAAAGCCCTTCCCTCTAAAAAACTCATTACCATTATTCCATACTCCATATCTTTACAGCTTCCATCTAAATAAATTGGCATCGGAGTTCTTCCTGATTCTCTTAAAAGTTCTAACGTTCTATATTCATATTCTATTTGATTCTCTAAATGCATCTGACTTCCTGTATTTACTCTTAATAAAAGTTTTTCCTTTGTTACAGGATGAATGAATACATAGTTTATATTGTATTCACCTTGTGCTAAAAGCGAGTAAGTTATTTCTTTATCTTTAGGAAGCCCTAGTGAAGCTTTAAATTTTGAACTCTTTACATATTCCCGTAATCCTCTAATTCTGTCCATATTCCTCCATGCTCCTTCATAAGCATCTCAATATATTTTGTCGTAAAGCTATCTTTGCTCACTTCATTCAACTTGATTTTTTGACTGTAATTAAATACATCTTCTGGTTCATCAATATCTAAATGAGGTTTTATCAGCTGATAACTTAAGTCTGCCAGTTTAATCGATTCTATAGTATTTTTAAGTACGCTACCTTCTCCGTATACTTGATTTTTAAATACTTCTATATGAGGTTTTTTCATTCCTACAAGATAATATCCATAATCTAGAGTAGGCCCTAGCACTATATCTTTATGTGCTAAAGCTTCAAAAGCTTCAACGAAGTCTGTTCTACTTAACTGAGGAATATCTGAGCCCACAAGTACACAGGAATCATATCCAATGCTAAGTACTTCAGATATTGCATTATACATTTTTTCTCCTAAATCAGTACCATGTTGAGTTTTAAAGTTTTTTGCCTCTCTAAATATATACCTAAGTTCCTCATAATTCCCTTTAGGCGTATAAAATACAAAATAGTCTAACTCTGTACTTTTTAGACACACTCTTAAATCTTTAAGAAATGATCTGTGAAGCGCTGCACACTCATTTGGTGAAAATATTTTTTGAAGTCTTGTTTTAGTTTCCCCCGCAATCGGAAGTCTTGTAAATAAAATTATTGCCTGTTTCATCATTGTCCTCTCTAATTAGGTTCATCTTATATCGCTATATGATTGTGCAATATATCCTATATCTGCACCATTTCTGTATTTTGACCTTAATCTGTTCATTTTATACATAATTCTAAGTCTGTGTAAATTGCTACCCGAAAACCGTCTATCTGAAGTAATTATTCTGCTTTTGGTTTTTCCAAAACGAATAGCTTTTTCCTTTGCATTTAGCGAAAATTGATAGTCTTCCATGATTGGAAGTTTTGGAAACATACCTAATTCAAAAAATAAGTTTCTTTTTATAAATATGCCTTGATCGCCAAACACAATTCCATTTTTCGCCCTTAAATTAGACATCACCTGACAGCATTTCATAAGGATATTATTCGTATCAAACTTTATTCCAAAATATCCTGCATCATAATTTTTCATAACCGCTTCTATTTCTTTATTTGCATTCTTAGGCAAAACACTATCACAATGCATAAAAAAAAGCACTTCTCCTGAGCTTATAAGCGCCCCCTTATTCATTTGATTAGCTCTTCCTTTTTCGCTTTTAATAAGTTTAAATGGTTCTATAATCATATCCGTTGTTCCATCTAAACTTCCGCCATCTACAAATATAACTTCTACATCTCCAGCTAAAGTTTTAAGCTTAGCTTGCGTATTTGTTATTGTAGCTTTCTCATTGTATATTGGTATTATAATTGATATCCTCATTAGATTCTCATTTCTCATAATTTGTTCTATTATATTATATCAAATTTTTATAATTCAAAACACAATTGTCAAAAAAAATACCCTTCAATTGAAAGGTATTTTTTATAGGTTATATTATTTATTTTTGAAGTACACATGTTCCGTCCTCAGATCTTGGACCGGTTCCATCTTTAGGCCCCATTCTAGTCCCGTCTTTAGGACCTCTTTTTAGCCCATTTCCATTGCCTTCACCATTTCTAGGACAATCCTCTGAACAGTTAATTCCATTTCCTCTTTGCGGTGGTTTAACGGCAGTGTCTGCAAAAACTGTACCTACTAAAACTGTACTCATAGTAAGTGCTAACAATATTGCTGATAATGATTTTTTCATATTCCTTTTCATAATAAAGCTCCTTTCAAATTATAAATCTTATTTCCTTAGCTTTATTATAACCATCATATGTGATGAATTTGTGAGGGAAATGAAAAAGAATTGAGAAACTATGCTTTTTTTAGTTCAAACCAAAATTTTGAACCTTCTCCAAACTTACTTTCCACGCCATAGCTTGCATTATGAAGTTCTAATATACTTTTAACTATTGCAAGTCCCAAACCTGTCCCAGTGTATTTCCGTTCATCGTCTTGTTTTGCTTTATAATATCTTTCAAAAATATACGCTATATCCTCTTGGGAAATTCCATCCCCTTCATCGATTACCTCTATTTTTATAGTATCTTGTTTTTCCAGAAGTCTTATTTCTACAATTTCATCAGGATTCGTATGTCTAAGTGCATTGCTTATAAAATTATGCATCACCTGTTCTATCTTCCCTTTATCTGCCAATACTCTGTATTCAAAGCCTTCTTCGATTTGAAGATAAAAAGTTCTTCCATCAGCATTCATTTCATACATTCGTCTTATATTCTCTAATAGCTCGTATACCGAGAATACTTCTAGCTTTAGGTTTTCTGTTCCCGATTCAAGTTTTGAAAGACTTAATACATCTTCTACAATATTTGCTAACCGCTTAGATTGGTTTATTATAACCTCTAGCTCCTGATTTCTCATTTCTTCATCTGCTCCAGTTATATCTCTTAACGTTTCTGCATATCCTCTTATTATAGTAAGTGGAGTTCTAAGTTCATGTGAAACATTCGAAATTAGTCTTCGCTTTAGCATTTCATTTTTAGATAGTTCTAATCCCATCTGATTCATTCGTTCCGCAAGCTGACCTAATTCATCTCTACCTACATAAGGAAGGCGCTTTTCGAAATTACCTTTTGCATATTCTGATGCAATATCTCCTATCTCTAAAATAGGTTTAGTAAAACTTTTGGAAAGTTTGTCTGTCATCCAAAAAGATATTATAATAGCAATAAAAATAATTATTACTAATTGCTTTTTCAAAATATCTATAGTGTAATCAACTGGTGCCATTGGAATTACTACAGCTAATGCTCCAATTACATTTTGTCCACGATATATAGGAAAACCCAGTGATATCATTTTATTCTTAAATCTATGATGTTCTATTTCTTCTTTGACATACTTACCTTGAGAAGATGATTTTAATATGTCATCCAATCCAGTTTTTATCATTTTTTGAGAAAGATTAGAATTAACAGAGGAAAACTCAAGTACATTATCATTTTCTATATCTAAAACTCTAAATGCCAGTTGTTTTTTATAGGTTAACTCCTCTATCTGCCCTCTTAGCCTGAAAGAATTTGATAAATCACTTATATTATCTAATTTTTCTATGTCTTCGATTATGTTCTTACAGGCTTTATTTACTTGCATAACTTCCATATTCGCGTAAAATCTATCTAGGAACACTATCTGGAAAAGAAAAACCAGTATCATAACCATAGAGACCGCACCCATCATAGTAAACCAAAGCTTGAGTCTTATGCTCTTCATATATTTTCCTCTGTTTCAAATTTATACCCAACACCCCAAACAGTATGAATCCAACTACGTCTATGTTTTAAGCGCTCTCTAAGTACCTTTATATGTGTATCCACAGTTCTTGAATCTCCTCCAAAATCATACCCCCACACTTCATCTAAAAGTTTATCTCTAGAAAATACAATTCCTTGGTTTTTTATAAAAAAACTCAATAAATCATACTCTTTCGGCGTAAGTATTATTTCTTTATTATTAATCATAACTACTCTTGATTTATAATTTATTTTAAAATCTTCAAATTCAAAGCTATCTTCCTCATAATTTGAAATATCGCTTCTGTTCAAAATAGCTTTGACTCTTGCATTTAACTCTCTTGGACTAAACGGTTTGACCATATAATCGTCTACCCCAAGCTCAAACCCAAAAAGTTTATCATATTCCTCGCTTCGTGCGGTAAGCATTATTATTGGAACATTTGAAGTCTTTCTTATCTCCCTACAAAATTGCCATCCATCCATTCTCGGCATCATAACATCAAGAATAATCATATCTAGCTTATGAATTTTAAACATTTCCAGTGCCTTAAATCCATCATTTGCTTCAATAATTTCAAATCCATCACTCTCAAGATATGTTTTTATTATTCCTCTAATCTCTTTTTCATCATCTACTACTAGTATCCTTTTGCTCATAAGCTTGTCCTTTTTAATTTTTTAATCTTTACACTGTTTAAAAATACCTTCTCTTATTATAGATATAATTTTCATAGATCCATTCCAGTGTTTTTTTGAATTATTTATTATAACATCACTTATCTCATAGGTATCTTTGAGTTCTTTCTCAAAAAGCTTTATTCTCTCTTCAGCTTCTGATTCCCCTCTCAAACTCATTCGTACTATGCATTCCTCCAAAGGAGAAGCAATTCCTATTATTACTGCTCTATCTCCAAAATATTGTTTGACTTTTTCAGCTCCATTTTTGTCTAGAACTACCGAAACAAGTTCATTACGCTTTACTACTGCTTCAAATGTCTTTAAGCTACTCGCATAATAAGAATTCCCATATTTATTATATTCAAGTAACTCCCCATTTCTATACATCTCAATTATATTATCTTTTGTCGTAAAGTAATAATCCACGCCTTCTTTCTCATAATTTCTTGGAGGTCTAGTAGTGTATGTAATAATTTTATCTAATGCAAATTTATCTCTTACAGTGGATTTTCCTGACGCACTCGGTCCTACAAATATTATAAAATTTATCATTTTATCATACCTCTATAAATTTAATCAAAATTCTAAAAATATTCATCCACAACACAATTATACAATAGTATGCATTTTAACACAATAGAACATTTTCATCTAATGCAAATATTTTAAATTTATGTTATAATTAGAAGAATTTGTAATATTATATGAACAAAATTGGGAGGAATATATGATTTACATTTTATACTTAATTCTTGCAATTGCTGTAGTAGGAATATCTATAAAGCTATCCTATTATGTCAACTTGCTAGACCGTACTACAAATATTTCTGGAGCTTTCATCGGTGGGGTAATGCTTGCTGCGGTAACCAGTCTTCCAGAACTTTTCACCAGTATTTCAGCTACAGTATTTGTAGATCAGCCAGAAATGGTACTTGGAAATATCCTTGGTAGCAATATATTTAATTTATTTGTACTTGGTGGACTAATCCTTTTAAATTTAAAAACCTTTAAAAAATGTTTTTTGTCTCCAAGTCACAAAAACACTTTAGTAGCCACAATAATAATGTATGTTCTAGTAATTTCAGCTATGATATTCCCTGCACATTTTCATGTATTTAACACGAATCCTGTGTCTATAATTATACTAGTCATATATTTAGGTGCTGTAAAAATGATGTCTTCTGACGATAGCAAAGATGAAGATTCACTTGAAATAGAAGCTTCCCTTACCAAAAATCAAATTCTTGTCAGATTTGGCATTTTCAGTATTATGCTAGTTGTTGTAAGTATAGGGCTTACATTTGCAACTGATATATTAGCTCAAAAACTAAACTTGGGAATGACTATTGCGGGAGCCTTACTTCTTGGGGTTGCTACCTCACTTCCTGAACTTACATCCTCAATTTCACTTGTACGTATGAAAAATTTTAATGCCACTACGGGAAATATAGTCGGAAGTAACCTTTTTAACTTCTCAATCCTATTTGTTGCAGATATTTCTTATAGCCGAAGTAGCATATATTTTTCAAATACAGAAGCTTCAAACCTTATTATAGCTGGACTTATAGCTACACTAGCTTCACTTTTAGCATTCCAGTTTAAAACTAGTAGTAGAACATATTCGCCTGTAGTACTTAATTCTGTCTACAAAATTGCTGGATGTTTAGCAGTACTCAGCTATGTTTTATTTTTGAGATCGACTATTTAAATATACACCTCAAAAAAGCCTTTAAAGGCTTTTTTTATTGTTCCTTAATAAATAGAGCTATCATAGTTGCTGCCAAAAGTGCCATAAAAGCGCCAAACAAAAATGGAGCACTTGCACCCAAATTTTCCCATAAAAATCCTGCGATTAAACTAGCTGGAAAAAGCGCTAAACCTGACAGCGTAGAGTGAAGTCCTAAGACAGTCCCTCGTATCTCCAAATGAGCTATTTCAGATATAAATGCTCTTTCTACCGCAGTTATTATAGCGGTATATGACCCATACATCATGAAGAGTACAAATATAAACTGTTTGCTCATAGCTATTGCAAATCCAAAATATACAAGCGAAAATACTATATAACCTAATACTAAAAGTTTTTTTCGTCCTACAATATCCGATTTCTTCCCAAATGGCATCGAAAGTACTGATGCAGTAAAAGTATATACAAAATATAAAAATACTGCTCCCGAATCACTGTAACCCATATTTTTAGCTCTCATAAGCAAAAAGGTATTTGATGAATTTCCTAGCGTAAATATAAATACTACAAAAAGATAGATTTTAAGCCTTGAGTCTAAAGATTTTAATCTTCCCCCAAAATTTATATTTATTTTCGGTCTATCTTCACTTGATTTATTCTCCAAAAACATAAACAGCGATAAGCCTATAAGCGCCGGTACAATTGATATCATAAATAGCTGTTTATAATCAAATACCCCATTACTTCTACTCATAAGCATATATGCCGTAAATATTCCAATCGAAGCCCCTGCCATATCAAGTGTTTTGTGTATGCCAAAAGCTCTTCCTAAATGTTCTCTGCCTGCACTTTCACTTACCATAACATCCCTAGGTGCTGTACGTATGCCTTTTCCTGATCTGTCAATTATTCTTGCGCCAAGCACACCCCACCATGAAGTTGAAAAAATAAGTGCAATTTTGTATACTACCCCTGCTGAATAACCTATAAATGCAGTAGCACGTTTTTTCTTGTATTTGTCCGTAATATAACCACTGCAAACTCGCAACAAACTTGCCATACTCTCTGCAATACCTTCAATAAATCCAATCAGTGCCGGAGTAGCTCCAAATCTTGATATCAGATAAAGTGGGATTACTGGATATACCATCTCTGCGCTTATATCCGTAAAAAAACTGACAAATCCCAATATAAATACATTCCTCATAAGCCTCACCCGCACTTTCATATAATATATTATAACCAGTAAAGATTGATTTTACTCATAATTAAGCATAATTATACACTAAATTTTTAATTTTTGCCTTGAAATCCTATACTTGCTATGCTAAAATATTTCTAGGGAATGAAGTTCTCCCTTAGCTTTTGCTAAAACCGCTTATTCAGCTGATGACTTCTGTGTAAATCACAGATGTTTTCGGCTTTTTTTATGTTCAAAAAGGAGATTTTTATGCTTTTTAGTTTGTCACTAATTTTAATAATCGGATTTTCTTTAAGCGGAATATTCAAACGTTTAAATTTACCAGGATTACTTGGAATGATTTTAACTGGTATTATTTTAGGTCCTTATACCTTAAACTTGATTTCAGAAGATATCCTGAATATATCTTCAGAACTTAGACAAATTGCGCTTATAGTAATTCTTATGAGAGCCGGACTTACAGTAGATATAAATGACCTCAAAAAAGTAGGCAGACCGGCTATCCTTATGTGCTTTATTCCCGCAACTATGGAAATTCTAGCTATAACTTTTTTAGGGCATATGTTATTTAATATTTCTTATTTGGAAGCCGCCATATTAGGTAGCGTACTTGCGGCGGTGTCCCCTGCGGTAGTGGTTCCACGCATGATTTCACTAATAGAAAATGGCTATGGTAAAACCAAGAGCATACCTCAAATAATAATGGCAGGCGCTTCTGTTGATGATATCTATGTAATTGTACTTTTCACTTCATTTTTAGGTATGTATTCAGGCGACAAATTTGAGCTTTCTTCGCTTATATCTGTTCCTATTTCAATAATTTCAGGAATTGTACTTGGAATTTTATCTGGAATCTTAATGGTTAAGATATTCAAAAAAATCCATATGAGAGATACTATAAAAGTGCTAATTATACTAAGTGTATCTTTTCTATTTGTAAGTCTTGAAACTTTTATAAAGCCTTACTTTGCAATTTCAGGTCTCCTTGCCGTTATGGCACTTGGTGGTACAATTTTAAAAACCTACGAAAAGTTGGCAGCTAGACTTACGGTTAAATTTTCTAAAATATGGGTCGGAAGTGAAATTCTGCTATTTGTACTAGTTGGCGCAAGCGTAAATTTAAGCTATGTATCAAAGTCTGGTATAAGTGCAGTAGTCCTTATTCTAGTAGCGCTTTGCTTTAGATTGATCGGAGTAATGATTGCCCTTTTAGGTACCTCTTTAGATTCAAAAGAAAAACTTTTCTGTGCAATTGCATACCTTCCTAAAGCTACCGTTCAGGCTGCAATCGGTTCGGTTCCGCTTGCAAGTGGCGTAACATCTGGAGAACTCATACTATCAGTAGCAGTTATAGCTATTCTAATAACTGCGCCCCTAGGTGCTATTGGGGTAGATAAAACTTATAAGCACTTATTAAAACACTAATTTTAAAGCCCTCTATAAAAAGAGGGCTTTTCTTTTGCACATTTCTTTGAGATTTTCATCTATAATATTTGCATTTTCTGGTCTGCCATGATAATAACCTTGGATATAATCACAGCCCAATGTCCATAGAAGCTCATTTTGAGAATAGGTTTCTACGCCTTCACCCACTACCTCAAGCTCCATCCTATGAGAAAGCTCTATTATTGACTGTACAAGAAGCTGATCTTTATTATTCTTATCAATATTTTCTACAAAACTTCTATCTAATTTTACCTTGTCTATTGGTAAATTTTTAAGATAATTAAGCGAAGAATACCCCGTTCCAAAATCATCTAAGGATATTTTGAATCCCATGTCCTTTAATTCTGAAAGTATATTCATCGAATGCTCTATATTATGAAGTACCGCGGTTTCTGTAACTTCAAATTCTATATGTTCCGGTTTTATATTATATATTTTTAGTAAATCCTTTAGATATTCGATAAGATTTTTTTCAATCATCCCTCTTGCGGATAGGTTTATAGATACAAATATAGGAAAATCCATGTATTCTTCCCAAGCCTTAACTTGTCTAAACACTTCTTGGATTATCCATTTTTCAAGCATCTTTATTTGCCCAGAGCTCTCTGCTACAGGAATAAACTCTGCCGGAGAAATCATGCCTCTTTTGGAGTGAATCCATCTAACCAAAGCCTCTAACCCTACAAAAAAACCTTTTTTAGCATCCATTATGGGCTGATAATACATTTGAAATTCCGATTTATCTATTCCTACTCTAATTTGATTTATCAAATCCACAGTGTTATATACGCTTTTCCCCATACTCGCATCATACATTTTGAATTGGTCTTTACCATTCTTTTTTGCAAAATAAAGTGCAGTATCTGAACATTTTAAAAGCTCAAAAAATCCATGCCCATGGTCTTTATACAGTGAAATCCCCATACTCATAGAAATAGTTATATCATTATCTTTCAAAAACTTTATATTTTTTATCTCTAAAAGTAATTTAGAAATCTCATATTCAAATTCATCAAGACTTTTATAGTCCACATATAAAATTAAAAACTCATCTGCATTTATTCTTGCTATATAACTATTGCTGTTATATCGTTTTACTAAAAATGTTGCTACATTCTTTATCAGTTCATCTCCAGTATTATATCCTAGAGTATTATTTATATAACTCAAATCATCAATATCAAGATATAAAAATGCTATATTTTGATGTTCATATTGTGTAGCCACTAGATTATTAAAAATAGTCTTTATATTTTCTTTATTAGCTAAACCTGTAAGCTTGTCATAATATGCTAAATTATATAAGTTATTTTGCATTTCCACTTGCTCTGAAACATCTGTATTTGAACCCGAAATATGAAGTAGTTTGTGATTCTCATCAAACTGAGCAATCCCTTTACTTTTTATCCACTTATAGTTTCCTATTTTTGTTAATACTCTATAGGTATTCTCATAAAACCTATTTCCACTAAAAATGAACTCAGACAATACCTTGTGAGCTTTTTCTCTGTCATCAGGATGAATTTTTTGTTTCCATGTATCTATGCAGAAGTTCTGGTATCTTATGCTATACTGTGCTTCTTCCATATCTTTTATGTATAAATGATACATATCATTTTTTACATCAAAATCCCAAACCCCATCATTTGAACCCTCTAATACCAGCCTATATCTCTCACATTTCTTTTCGAGAGCTTCTTTTTCTTTTTTCAATTCGTAAAAAAAGTCCTCTTTGGTATTATCCATACCTTCCATTTCAACTTTCATAATTAAATATGTTCCCTTTCATATCGCATGTCCAATCCTTAAAGCTGCTAATCTTGATTTATACTGATTTGTCTAAAATTTTACAAATAAAACATTTTTCTATTATTATACTGGTTTTTTTGTAAAATAACAATAAAAATGACATATTTCTACGCCATTTTTAACTTTTTTTTAATTATCTAAGCCCAAAAAGGTTTATCCCAAAGGAGAAGCTTCTGACCAATTCCTTTTTCTTTCGCATTTTCATAAATTCTATATGCCCAAGCTATGTCTTCTGCTGGAATACCTCCTGTTACAAAAATAATTTTTTCTTTATCATTAAGCCTGCCATTTATAAGTCCATTTACAATATCACCTAAATTTATAATATCTTCTTGAGGAATATCTTTATTTAAAACCGCCTTTAAAAGTCCCGCAGATGGAAGTGATTTTGAAACCGATTCAATTCCGTCAGGGTGTCTTAATGCCTCTTCAATCCAATCATTATGCATCTTCCAATTATCTACTACTATCTTACTATTTTTGTAGCATTCTTTGCTAAGTTCTGCCGCTCCTACCAAATGAATAAGTGCGCCTTCTTTTATCCAAGTGTCATCTATCTTAACATTATTTTCGCCAGAGGTAGCTATACTTATTACATCTGAATCTCTTATAGCTTCTTCTAAAGTATCTACTGCCACTATTTCTATATCAAGAAGGCCTCTAAGTTCGTCGCACATCGCTTCTGCTTTTGATTTTGTCCTATTGTATATTTTAGCTAGCTTCTTGTGTTTTAGATTTTGAACAATCGCTTGCAGCGTAG
This sequence comes from Proteocatella sp., assembly GCA_041738345.1. Classification (GTDB taxonomy): domain Bacteria; phylum Bacillota; class Clostridia; order Peptostreptococcales; family Filifactoraceae; genus Proteocatella. The sequence goes on along the minus strand of JBGSPX010000004.1, from coordinate 10,214 downwards.
CACGATTCATCACACCTGCACCAACTATCCCTACCGTATCTGCTTCTTTGGAATGAAGATATTTGGTTGCTACGCCTGGAACCGCCCCTGTTCTCATTGCACTTACTAGATTCCCCGAACAATAGGCCAGTGGTGCGCCTGTATCTGGATCATTTAGCGTTATATTTAAAATTGAACGCGGAAGCCCCTTATCTTTATTTGCTATATTTGAACCATACCATTTTTCCCCACAAACATTATACGCCCCTCCAACATATGCTATCATCGCCATGAATCTTCGCTCATTTTCCGCTATGGGCATATTTTCACTTCTTTTTTCTTTTGGAAACCATAGCTTTATGCCATGTGTGTTCCCACTCGGCCCACCCATAAGACAATCTTGTTGCCCGATAAGCCTAAACACTTCCTCCATAACTTCCACACAAGCATTCATATCAAGCACTCCAGCTTCTATCATATCTGGTTCAGATAGGTATAGAAACTCTATTCTTTCGTTGGACATACTTCACTTCCTTTCAATATAGTATCCTTACCAATATATCTTAAAATCTGCTACACTGCAAACGTTTTTTAATTTCCGCATTTTTCAAATAAGTGTTGACTAATGAAAAAAAATAATATAATATATTAAACATGTCAATTATGACTACGATAGAGGTTGCGAATGATATTAGTAAATTATGTGAGAGTAAGCTACTCTTTGACCATAATCGAAAGGAGATTTCGCCGAAGTTTCAATTTTTTAGCTTAAAAATTGAAGCTGGTGCTGTATATAATATATGCAGGACTGTCACAATTCATTTTGTGGAGGGCTATCATTCAAATCGATTTTTTGTGGAAAAAGCGACCCTTGAGTGAATTTTGCTCAAGGGTTTTTTTATTTGATTTTTAATCTATTATTATGTAGAAATTTTGGAGGAAATATTATGCCTTTTTTAGTAGGACTATTTAAATTTACGCCAGTATTTTTGATGGCAGGACTTATGATAATGAAGGTGGATGCACTAATTGCAGCACCTCTTGCTGCAGTCTTAGCCGCTGTCGTTGCGGTTATTACCGATAGACTTTCGTTTAATGAAATTGTAGATTGTGCAGTTGAAAATGTAAAGGAAATGCAGCTAGTATTCTTTATACTTATGGTAGCTTATGCAATGGCAGAGGCATTTATGTCTACTGGAGTAGCTGCAGCTATTATAAATATTGCATTAAGTTTGGGAATGACTGCTAAAACAGTAGCGGTTACAGGCTTTTTGGTTACCGCCGTATTATCTATAGCAACTGGAACTTCTTGGGGAACTTTTGCGGCATGTGCACCTATCTTTTTATGGTTAAACCATATAGTTGGTGGAAACATTTTGCTTACAACTGCCGCAATCGCAGGAGGCGCATGCTTTGGTGATAATATAGGTCTTATTTCAGACACTACGGTAGTAAGTTCTGGAATCCAAAGAGTTGAAGTTATAAGACGTATAAAACACCAGGGAGTATGGTCAGCGATTTGCTTAATCATTACCGCAGTGGTAATATTTATTTTTAGCTTAGGCCTCCCTAGTAACTTAGCAAGTGCCACTGAAGCTATAAATCAGATTCCAAAAGAAGTTTGGGCAAATCTTGAAGAAGCTAGACCTTCAGCAGTTACGCTTCTAAATCAGGTTCAAGAAGGTGTGCCGATGTATATGATTGTACCACTAATCGTAGTTTTGGCAGCGGCGATAAAAGGACTTCCAACACTTGCGTGTCTTGGAATGGGAATAATTTGTTCGCTTGTATTCGGACTTTTTGCAGGGACCGTTGAATCAGTACCAGGATTTTTGGAATTAATGCAAGCGGGATTTGCAGATGCAGGAGGCTGGGTAATTGTAATGATGAGGTGGGTAGCTGCTTTTGGTGGTATTATGAGTAAGATAAATGCCTTTGCTCCACTTTCTAATCTAGTTTCAAAAATTTCAAGAAATGTAAGACAGCTAATGTTCTGGAATGGGGTGCTTTCAATAGCAGGAAATGCAGCACTTTCAGATGAAATGGCGCAAATTGTTACAATTGGGCCTATTGTAAAGGAACTTACAGACAACAATGTAGTTGCAAGTGAAGAAGATATGTATACACTTAGACTTAGAAATGCTACCTTTGGAGATGCGCTAGGCGTATTTGGGTCACAGCTTATTCCATGGCATGTATATATGACTTTTTATGTAGGTATTGCGACCGCAGTATACCAACTTTATGAGTTTGTCGCAACGGACATAATAAAATATAATTTCATGGCGATGATAGCTGTAGGTTCTATATTAGTATTAACTTTAACTGGACTTGATAGATTTGTACCGCTTTTCAAATTACCATCAGAGCCTGATGTGTACCTTAAGAAAAATGCGTACAAATATGAAAAGTCCGCTGAAAAGAAAGAAGCTTAATTTAGTAAAACACAGTTTGATATAACAAAAAACCCTAATTTTCTTAATTTTCCCCAAGCCAACTTTTTTGGGGCGGTTCAATTAAGATGATTAGGGCTTTTTTATAAATTTTATTCATTTTCTAAAATGACTGTAGCTTCTACATCTGCAATATGGAGTGCTAGCGCCAGTGGAAATTGTGCATATGCCGCATTTAAGCTAAAATCTCCAGGCATTCTATCATATGCTCCCATATGACAGTTTATTGCCACTTGCTCTTCTGCATCAAGCTTCATAAACTCTTGAATTATAAAGATACTCTTTCCGCCATGACTTCCATAACTAAATTTTTCTTTAAATTCATAAAATGGCACTTGTACCCATCTTCCATCTTCATCTTTTTTATTTCTCATACTTTGAGTATAAGTATTTACTTTACATACATCGTGAAGCAGGGATACTACAGCTATTTTTTCCTCAGTTGGATTAAGCTTATATCTATTTTTAACATAATCTCTACTTAAATAATCTTTAAGACAATCATATACATTCAAACTGTGTTCACATAGTCCACCTTCATAGCTACAATGAAACCTAGTTGAAGAAGGTGCTATAAAAAAGTCGCTTTTTTCAAGGTAAGCCAGTAGTTTTTGTGAACCTTCCCTTTTTATATGAGTGTTGTATATCTGTATAAAACGTGCTTTATTTGATTCTACCATCTTAAATCTTCTCCTACAAATTTATATGGATCTGTATACATTATAAGTCTTGAAAAAATTCTTTCATCATATCTTTCTTTTAGTTCTAAAGGCGATAGATTTGTTGATATTATAAGTTTTTTATCCTTTATTATTCTAGTGTTAATTATATTAAAAAACGAGGTTCTTACAAAATTATTTGTAAGTTCTGCTCCTAAATCATCTATTATCAATAAATCAACGTCATCTAAATCTCGATAGTCTTCTATTATATACTCCTTAAAAAAAGCCTCTCTATCAAAAGTATAAAGTTGCAATAAATCCACAAGCTCATTTGCTGTATAATAAAGCACCGATCTTCCTCTATCCATCATTTCTTTGGCTATCGCAGAACACATAAAACTCTTTCCTAAACCTACTCCACCGTAAAATATAAGACTTTTGGTATCCGTTTTATCAAAGTTTTCTATAAATCTAAGGCTTTCTCCTAGGATTGTTTCCATTTGTGCTCTGGCTGTCTTTTTAAGTTCAAGTTCTGGACTTATTTCATATTGAAGCTTATCATCAAATCTAGCAATATTGAATGTTGAAAAATTTTCTTTTTCCACTCTTCTTCTTAAATTAGATTTTCTATACCTAAGCTGTTCTTGCATCTTTCTAAGACATATACATTTTTCAAACACGCCGAGTTTTTCTACATATCCCCTATCTTTGCATATATCGCATTCATATTTAAGTTTAAGGTCTTGTGCGTTAATTTCATGTTCTTGCATATAGGCTTTTCGTTCTGCTTTTGCAGCTTCAAGTGATTTTTCGCTCTTTTGCATTGCTTCTTTATTTCCCAAAACTGTATATTTAGTAAGCTCTAAATTTAATAATTTTATTCTATCATCCATCGTTTCAAGTTCTGGATTTTCTTGATATATTATAGTTTTTCTATTTTGAAGTTCTGCTTCTTTTTGATCTCTTTTCCTCTGATAAATATACTCTATGTTGTGCATACTTTCTACTTCCTATCTTTTTAATCTAATTTCCTCTTTGAGAAAGTTTTTCAAATAATCTTTTTTGAAGTCGTCTCTCCAATTCATCCATTTCACCAGATTCTGAGCCTTTAGCTTTAGAAACATCTTGTCCCTTCTTTTTAATTGGACTTTTCGTTTCAATCTTATTTATATCTTCCATTCCAATTTTATCATCTTCATTCATAGATGGGTCTACAAGCATTTTACATATATTATTTAGCGTGATTGGAATAGTTTTTTCTCTAAGCCACTTTATTGCCAAAAGTACATCCTCTGAATGGTAATTCTCATAAAGAAAGTCTAGCGCATCTACTTCTTTTTTAGTCATTGTTTTTTGAGTAAAATTTATAAATCTTAAAATCTTTGCCCTATATTCTTGTTTATCTTCCTTAGGCTCATTTACGATAACTTTACCTTGCTCTATTTCTTTAATTGCATTTTCCTTCACTTTTTCATGCCAGTTTTTTAGTATTCCATTTAGATAATTCATATTTGGACTTTTTATCGAAGTCGTTTTCTTAAGTGCATTTTCTATAACTTCTATGCTAAATTTATATTCATCAAGCCACATATCCATCATTTCTTCCTCTGGCTTTGTTGGCAGACGGTATTCTCCAAAATTTGCCAATATTTTTTTATACTCTACATAGCGTTTTTCTTTTTGCTTAAGCATTGTATCCAGATCTTCACTGCTTCTAACTCCATCCAAATACCAATTTCTAAGTACTCCTAGTGCTGAATCCATAGATTTTGATTTTTTTCTATATAAATTAAACTTAACCGCCTCTACTATAAGCTCTTTCGGCAGATTATATTGCTGTATAAATTCATTTATTTTTTTCATATCGTGATGCATAAGCGGAAGCTGTGTGATTTGCTCTATCTGATCATACATTTTCCTATAATCTTCATTTTGATAAGCTACAAGTAGTTCTTCTGAACTTATTGACTTTGGAGTTTTCTTAAGGCCTATATCCTTTAAATTCTTAAACTCCACTGAAAAAAGATGTGCTTGTTCTTCATTTATCCTATGCTTTATTATAAGTCCACAGGATTCAAAAAAATCCCAACATGCTAAAATATCATCAAGTGATACTTCTAGCTTTTCCGCCAAAGCTTCATTGCTATTTATTTTAAAGTTCTCTGCGGCTTCTTCATTCTGACTTAAATAATAGGCATAAAGATATATTTTTAGCATAAGTGGATTAACTATAGGAAGTATCTGCTCGAAAAATATATTCGGAATAGTAGTATCTTTCTTAAATGATTCAATTTTTTCTTGAAAAAACATAGTATCTCCCTGTATCTAAAAATATTCAAGTTCTAAGTCTTTAAGACTTCTTGGTTTGTCATAATAATACCCTTGTATTATATCACATCCAAGCTGATTTAGTATATCTACCTGCTCACTTTTCTCAACACCCTCTGCAATCGTACTTATATTTAGTTCCTTACACATAAATATTATCGCCTTTACCATCTTGTAATCCTCATACGAATCACTTACTCCTATTATGAGCTCCCTCGCAATTTTGAGTTTATCTATAGGATATTTCTTTATATATGAAAAGGATGAATATCCTGTTCCAAAATCATCTATCGCTATCGATATCCCTCTTTCCTTTATTCTTTTTAGCTTTGAAAATACAATTTCCTCATTTCTTATAGCTAGATTTTCAGTTATCTCTAGTTCTACCCATGATGGCTCTACTTCATATTTATCTAAAAATACATCAATATTATCTAAAAAATCAATTTCATAAAACTGTTTTGGAGATACATTTAATGCTATCTTTAAATCTTTATTGTAAGTTTGATTTATATACTTAATTCCTTCTAGTGCATTTTTTAGTACAAATTCCCCTATTTGAACTATCATCCCGCTGTCTTCTGCAATTGTAATAAATTCTGCGGGGCTTACAATTCCTAATGCTTCATTTTCCCATCTTAAAAGTGCTTCTACTGATACTAATTCTTGAGTTTTAACACTTATCTGAGGCTGATAATTCAAAAAGAATTCCCCATTAAAGAAACCATCCTTCAATCTGCTCTCAATTTCAAGCTTTCTATTTTCTTCACGCTTAAGATTACGGTCATATAAAACCGCCCTATCTTTCCCCTTAAGCTTTGCTTTATAAAGTGCTATATCTGCAAATTTCATGAGGTCTATTCTTCGCTTAGCATTAAGTGGATATATTGTTACGCCAATGCTTACCGTAGAAACTATAGTTTTATTTTTTATAGTAAATGGACTTCTAAATTCCTCTATAATCTGATTCGCAGTGTCTAGAAAACTCCTATCCGCATTACTCTTATCAATTATAATTCCAAATTCATCGCCCCCAAGCCTTCCTATAAAAGCCTTGTTCCCTAACATATTCTTTATTTTATCCGCTGTATATTCAAGCACTAAATCTCCAATATCATGTCCATACCAGTCATTTATAACTTTAAATCTATCTAGGTCTATAAAATAAAGCGCCATCTCTAAATCCTCCGAAGAACGTTCTATCAAACTATCTAAATATGAGATAAACCTATTTCTGTTTGCTACTCTTGTTATTGGATCTATATTTATAATTCCATAAAGTTCTTCATTTTTTAACTCTAGTTTTTGTGTTCTCTCCTTAACAATATCTTCTAAGTCGCTATTTACCCTAGATATTTCAATAACTTTTTGATTTAGTTTTTCATTCAATTCTTTATATTGATATGTCAACGCTATATTAAATTCATAAATATTTATATATTTATATATTGTTACTTTTAACAATATAAGCGCTACAAAAAACATTATTATCCTTAAATCACTTCCACTAAAAAGTGCCACCACAAACAGTAGCCAGATTGGAAATTGTAAATGTCCTATATCCATAGTTAATGAAAGTTCGTTTTCATAACCAGTTTCATTTACACTTTTATTCTTCTGAATAACTGCACTTATCAAAAGTAATAGCAACATTGCATAAACAAACGGCCATTCTCTAAGTGCAAGATTTAGGATATTTAATAATATAAGTGCTGTAAATTCAAAATATCCATGCACATTTTTAAAATAAGTATCCTTAGTATATATTATTATTACAGAGGTTATACTTGCAGAACTTAAGATGAGCTCTAAAATCAATACAAGCCCTCTGCTCGTGTACAAGCTTATTGAACTCTCAAAAAAATTATGCAATATATACCCTAAAAATATAAATACTACAAAAAAATCCGCGATTCCTTTTAGTCTATTCCAATTTTTTCGCATTCCTATTATCAAAAAAAATGCTGCAAATTCAATTAATATATCTCTCAATTTGTATATTATGTCTGCTAAATTACCTGAAAATCCAAAATAAGGCGATATAATCGCAACAAAATTTCCTACTGCACACATAATAGATGCGACAATAAGCACATTAAAATAATCTCTGTTTTTTTTCATCTGTAGTCTATGCTTAAATGCTAGTACTACTATAAAAATAGCTATTATTTCTGCTGCAATAAGCCCTATAAACCTCATATTCCCACTCCCAGACTAAATATTAAAATAATTATTCTCAATTTCTTCTAAATTCATATTCTTCCCGTATATATCTCCTTGCGCAAAATCACACTCCATACTTTTTAAAATTCTTATCTGTCTATTGTTTGAAACTTCCTCTGCTGCAGAATAAACTCCCATATATTTGCACATAAGCATTATTGCTCTTACAATTTTGTAATCATCTTCATTTTCTATATTCTTTATGAACTCTGCATCAAGTTTTAGCTTATCTATAGGGAGTTTTTTTAGATGTATAAACGAAGAGTAGCCTTTTCCAAATTTATCCAAAACTACCTTTATTCCTAGACTTGAAATCTCATTAAGCCTTTTTATAATAAGTTCCTCATTACTCATAATAAGTTCTTCAGTCACTTCTATTTCAAGCCAATTGGGTTTTACATCATATTTCAGTATTTGCACCTTCATATCTTCCACAAACATTGGCTCCATAAACTGCCTTGGCGAAATATTTATAGCTATTACAATATCTGAATTATACTTGGTGTTTATATATTTTAGGTCTTTTATAACTTCTTCTAAAAGGAGTTTTCCGATATGAATTATAAGCCCGTTTTCTTCTGCAATCCCCAAAAATTCAGTTTCTTTTATACTTCCTATTATATCCGAATCCCATTTTATAAAGGCCTCTAAAACTTTTAGCTCTGAGCCTTGTATTTCAAATTGAGGCTTATATTCCACTGAAAATTCATTTTTTTCGATAGCATCATATAATATGTTTTCTATCTCAAGGCGTCTATTTTCAGCTTTTCTCATAACTAGATCATATATAGTATATCTATCTTTACCCTCTGCTTTAGATTTATAAAGTGCTATATCCGCATATTTCATAAGCATACTTCGAGTTTTTGCATGTTCTGGATATATTGAAATACCTACACTGACTGTAATAAATATCTTTCTCTCCTTTGTTATAAATGGTCTTCTTAAATCTGAAAGTATTTTTCCCGAGAAATTAATAATATCTAAACGATCCTGAAAATTTTTAATTACTAACCCAAATTCATCTCCTCCAAGTCTTGCTATTATATCTTCCTCATCTATATTCTTTCTTATGCGTCTTGCTACCTGCGAAAGTATATAGTCTCCTACTTCATGTCCATACCAGTCATTTATAGTTTTAAACCTATCTACGTCTATAAATATCACTGCAAACTCAAAATTTCCTGATGCAATCATACTATCTAAAATTCCAATAAAACTCGTTCTATTTGGCAACCTTGTAAGTATATCTGTATTAACCGCATCTACAAGTTCTTTATTTATATTTTCTAGTTCTCTAGTCCTTTGGATTATCCTATTTTCTAGTTCAAATGAAAGTTTGCTTAAATCTTCTGCTTTAAGTTTCAAATTTTTATTAGTTTCAATATAGCTTTGAACAAGGCTTTCACTTAATTCATAATTTCTAGTATACCTATCTGAAAAAAGCCTAAAAATTACCATTATTGAAAATAAAACCCCAGTCATAAGATCAGGATTAATTCTAAAAGAAACCATTCCCATTCCTACTAAAATAATCATGAGATATTTATCTGTTTCTTGTACTCCATTTTCATAAATATATTCTACATTTTCTCCATCTAAACTAAGTGCAATTAGAAAAAATGAAATTGGTATGAGTTTATTGAGCATATATGGATAATAAGCATTTTGAACAATTGAATAAAAATAAATTAAATCAGAAAATAATATATAACCAAAGGCCAATATCTCCATCTGCTTTGATGTTTTAATTAAATAACTCGACTCATGCATATAGATAAGTATATAGCAAAATACAATCATTGCATCCGCAGCAATATAAAGTATTGCAAATACCTTTTGAAAATCATCATACACCGCTGTATTTATATATATATTAATGAATCCAAACCAAGAAATATATATTACAAAAAACCCAAATACAAACACATCTATTATAAGTCTTAACTTATTCCATTTTTCACCATGGTCTATAAGCATAAAAAATACCCCTAGTGAAAGCATTCCATTTCGTATAAAGTGTAGCAATGAATCTATCCCCACATATGGAACCGCACTATAGAATTCCATCTGGCACTCAGTCGCCACTGCTTCTAGTAAGTAAAAAAACATACTCAGTGATAAGAATATTTTAGAAAATTGAAGTTTGCTCTGATTCTCAAATATATATTCTCCAGAAATAAAAAGTGAAATAATTATAATCGAAATCATCATCATATGTGTCAAAGTTTCTGCGAGCGATTTCTCCGTTAATAATATTATTCCTATTATACTAAAAATATATATAAATATAACCTGCATATAATACTTTTTAGCCAAAGTCATACCTACCCCACCCTAATCAACTTAAAAATATACTTTTAAAAAAATTCATTTACTGATTTCTACCCAATATTTGCTCAAAATAAATAAAAAAATAGTGCGGTATATATGATATAATCCCACTTAAGTAGACATATGAAATAATTAAATTTCATTTATCTATGGAGGTGGGATTTTATTATGTCTAGAAAATCAAGTTATACTGTTGAAGAAAAAATAAAAGCATGTACCGACTATCTGTCAGGCT
>JBGSPX010000003.1:0-7467 GCA_041738345.1 Proteocatella sp. | reverse complement strand
GACATCTTATCAAAGGATGATATTGACATGTTTAAAAATATCTAATATATTCTAAATAGTTAGAGACAGCTCTTCGAGCTGCCTCACATTTAAAATCTTATCATAGAAAGCCTATTTACAGACTTTTTTTCACACACTCTTCTAAATAGTTAGAGACAGCTCTTCGAGCTGCCTCGCATTTAAAACCTTATCATAGAAAGCCTATTTACAGACTTTTTTCACACACTCTAAACAACATTTCGTTTTTTGATATTTAACAATAATTTTTTAATAGGATTAAAATACCTTAGCAGATATATAATTACTACTACTTTCCTTTATAGTTATACAAATGTGAGTCGTCGTCGTCTTCTTCATTCTCAGCCCTGATCGCTCTGTCCTCTTCTTGAAAATCGTAATATTCGTGTTTTTCCTCGATTGTGTCAAATATAATTCCTATTCCATCACATTCATAACACCTTCCATCATTGATATGCTTATATTTTTGGATAATTCCTATTCCATCGCATTTCCAACATGTTTTCATGATTTTTTCTCCTTATCCTGATTGTATCTTAGCCACATGCAAAATTGTAAATCCATTGTATTCAGTGATTTCCATGCATGTGGCATTTTTTAAAATCACTATTTATATAGAAAAACCACTCTCTAACAAATATAATATTTCTACGACAAAATCTAATTTGAAAGGGATTGGTTTTATCTACCGTCAAGAATTAATTAATGATATGCGATTTTTTACATCGCAGCCTTCGGCTAAATTTTATGATGATTTATTCATAAATCTAGATTTATCATCAATTCCACTTTATAACTCAAAATTAGGCCGAAAAGGCTATAGTAATCATAGTATGATTTGTGCATTTATAGTTATGAAATGTGAACAGTTTTCTCAAATATCTGATTTAGTTGATTATCTTTCAAATAACCTTCTAATTGCTCATTACTGTGGCTTTGTTCCGATATAGTAAAGTTGTAACACTCCAGTACGAATGATATAATTTCATTAAAGGAGAGATTACAATGGCAAGAATAAACTACGCACCTGAATTCAAAAGAAAACTGATTAAACTCCATCTTGAAGATGGTAGCACTCTAACTAGCTTATCTGAAGAATATTGGATTGTCAATACTTTTGCATACAATTGATGGTGTCAACTTTTTGTTGGAAAAAAATAAAATTACTTTGTTGAAAATTACTCCTCCAAAAAATATTTGTTTTTTTGTATTAAAATAAAGGCGTTAGCCTAATAAGAAATTTATATTTATCCTGTATATCTCGAAAAAGCTCTTAGCCATTTGAACTCCGGTTTGGCAATATAGGGCATCTGAACCATATTATATGGATCAAATGAACCAAAACATATTTTTTTCTGTTTCTGTATAGTTTTTTTGTCGATTTTTTTTATTCCAGATTGTTTCTTTTTATCTAACCTTATCAAACTGTAATAAGTTGATATATTCCCGCCATTTTCTCTAAATGTTCTCATCCTAGCCATTTCATCGGCACCTATCATGCTCCATCCCATTGGTCTACTGCTCAATCGACTTGATAGTATATGACTAATATGACCTTCGGTCGAACAGATATATTTTTCTTTTTCAAAAAGATTTTCTATACCTTTCCAGTTATTTTTTATATACTTTTTAACTTCTTTTATCGAGGCTATTTTTGAATCAGATTCTGTTAGTTCAATTGCAGTTTCAAGTAATTTTAAAGTTTGTTTTTTATCCTTTTCCTTAAGCGATTGCCACAGTGGATTTCTAAGCGAATCTATATGTGCTGTAGCTTTCTTAACATATTTACTAAGATGAAAGTGATCAAGTACAAATTTACTGTTTGGTATATATCCTAATCCTGTTTTTATCCAAGATGCACCATCTCCTGCTATATAAATATCATTTATATTTTCCAAATCATAAGCTTCATATATATAATCAGCAACTTCAAGCCAAAGATCATCTGGTGAAAGATTTCCAGTAAAATACCGTTTATTTACAAGTTCTCTCCTATTTTTAGATTTTTGGATAGCTCCTTCATAAACATAAATTAGCTTCATTATTTTATTTGTACCATCTTGCATAGCAACATGATCTTCATCCGCCTCTATATATAGTTTTTCTACTATTTTTTTCTCTTGTTTTATAGGTAATGCAGCATTTGAAATTTGACCCATTTCTCTTATTGTATTTTTAACGCTTTGTCTTGAAACATTTACTGGCGTTGCATTTTTCACAGCTTTTGCATAACTCATATCAAGACTATTTTCTATGATTTTGGACTTGCAAAAAGGTTCTATTCTTTCATATTTATGGATGCCCACCATTTCATCCAACAAATATGTATACGTCTTATTTTTCTTGTGTTTATAGTATGTTCGATTAAATTCAACTGTACCAAATATTGTAACAAGTTCTCTTTTATCTTCAATTCGTTGTATATGATAATCTTTTTTTCTTTGAGCGGAACTTTTGAGTGTATCATCGATATTTTCCAAGCTTGCTTTCAACATGTTTAAGCCTACGGCATCTGTTGTATTTTTAATTTCTTCTACTGATTGAATTATATCCATATCTCCTTCTAACGTTTTTGTTGTAATTTTTATCATAGAATCTATGACATTTTTCATAATTTGGTTTATAATATATTTCATAGAGAATCTCCTTAGTGTTGTTTTTGGTGTCGTAACTACATTCTAACACAAAGTATGATTCTCTATTTTATTTTTCCTACAATTATTTTACACCAAGCATACAATTTTTATTCGGTCATTTTAGCTAAGCGATATTCCACAGGAGTCATATAATTTAATGCTCCATGTATGCGCTTGTTGTTATACCAGTTCACATAATCATGTAATTCCATTTTTAGTTCTTCTAAGCTCTTGAAAATTCTTTTAAATGCAAATTCTGTTTTAATAATCTTATATCCTGCTTCCGCTACTGCATTATCATATGGACAGCCTTTTTTACTAAGAGAACGCTTTATATTAAAAGCCTCTAGTACCTCATCTATAATTTTATTTTTAAACTCATTTCCCCTATCTGTATGGAAAATTTTTATCTTTGATAAATTTATTTTTGAAGTTAAAAATGCTTCATATACTAAATCTGCATCTTTTTTAGCGCCTGCTGAATATCCTACTATCTCTCTATTAAAAAGGTTGATTAATAGACATATATAATGCCATTTACCCATTACATTTATATATGTTAAGTCACTTACAACTATTTCTAAGTCTTCTCTATCATCGAATTCTCTATTTACAACGTTATCAACTTGATCATTATTACATTTACTTCTATGTATCTTAAATTGTTTTACAGTATAATTTGATATTAATCTGTATTTATCCATTATATCTCTTATTTTTCTTCTAGAAGCTATCATTTCTTCTTTTTTAAGTTCTATCTTTATTTTTCTAGTTCCATAATTATTCTTACTTTTTCTAAATATTGATATAACTGTATTTTCAAGTTTAGTATTATACTTTTTTGATTTCTTTTTATAGTATATTAAACTCCTTGGTATATTTAAAAGTCTGGACATTGCGCTGATACTGTACTTTCCTTTATTTGCCAAAATAATATCTATTTTCGTCCCATTATCAGCGCTGCTTGCTTTAAAATATCATTTTCCATCAATAGCTGTTTATTTTCTTTACGAAGACGTATTAATTCATTTTCTTCATCAGTTCGGTTATATTTAGCCTTAAATGAACCAGAATTAGTAAAATCGTTAGTCCATTTAATTATAGTTGATTTTGATATATGGTATTCCTTTGAAATTTCTCCGGTTGATTTACCACTTTGTTTTAGAGCAACTATTTGCTTTTTAAACTCCTCTGTATAATTTGTTGTTTTTCCTGCCATGATATATTCTCCTCTTCTCTTATTTGTTTTATTTTATCATATCATGACCGAATAATTTATGTCTAATTAATTGTAACCTATCCACCCAAATATAGACGACAAATAATTTATGAAAAAGTAAAGTCTGATATTGGACAAATCCTGCGAAAACTATGCGAACATAAGGGAGTTGAAATCACTATTTCTTAAAATAGAATATTTGACTTTTGTGCACACAAAATGCTATAATTATTACCATGGCAAGGAGGAACTTTTATGAGCGAAAAATTTAAAAAAAGTGGAAGACCTACAGATTCCCCCAAAATAAATTTAATAAAATTTAGATGTGATCAAAAATCTAAAGAGAATTTAGATTTTTGTGCAAGGTCACTATCTATTACAAAATCTGAAGTTATACGCTTATCTATTAGAAAATTATATAATGAAATTTACGAAAAAAAGAATATGTAAGGAGTTAATAAATGAGATTTATAGGAAGTAAAATATTATTACTAGAGAATATAAAAGAGGTAATTGATGAGCAAGTGCCAATGGCATCGTCATTTTGTGATATATTTTCTGGAACAGCTTGTGTTGCAAGATATTTTAAGCAGTGGTATGAAGTTTACTCAAATGACTTATTGTATTTTTCATATGTACTTCAAAAAAGTACAGTAGAAAATGATACTCAGCTAAACTTTAAAGGAATTCAAAAAATTACGAATGGTTTAAATCCAATTGATTATTTTAATCATCTAGAAACTATTGAAATGGAATCTTTGGAGCAAAGAAAAAGATTTTTTCAAAATACATACTCTCCAAATGGAAATAGAATGTATATTACTGATGAAAATGCTTTAAGAATAGATTACTCTAGAAATACTATAGAACAATGGAAAAAAGATAGATTGATAACAGAGAATGAATATTATTACTTAGTAGCAGCAACAGTAGAAGGAATACCTTTTGTATCAAATATTTCGGGGACTTATGGAGCCTTTCATAAAACTTGGGATAAAAGAGCTTTTAAAAAATTTGAACTTGTAAGTTTAGATATTTTGACGAATAATAAGCAAAATAGATGTTTCAATGAAGATGGAGTTGAACTTGTGAGTAAAATATCCGGAGATATACTTTATGTTGATCCTCCATATAATTCAAGACAATATCCATCTAATTATCATGTTCTTGAAACTGCTGCTAAATATGATTATCCTGAAGTAAAAGGTATAACAGGAATACGTTCATATAAAGATCAAAAATCAAATTTTTGCATTAAAAAACTTGTAATAAATGAATTTGCTAGATTAATTGAGAATGCACAATTTAAACATATAATTTTAAGTTATAATTCAGATGGATTAATGTCTATAGATGATATAGAGATAATAATGAAAAAATTTGGGAAAGAAGATACGTATAAGGTATATGAAATACCTTATAAAAGATTCAAAAGTAGAACTTTAACTAAAAAAGACAATTTAAAAGAATTTCTATTTTATATAGAGAAGGAAGTATGTATATGAAGTTTATAAAGAGTCCTTTAAATTATACTGGAGGAAAATATAAATTACTACCAAATTTAATAAATGCATTTCCAGAAAAAATAGATACATTTGTAGATCTTTTTGCCGGGGGATTCAATGTGGGTATTAATATTGATGCAAATAAAATTATATGTAATGATCACATGACATATTTAATTGAATTATATAAAAGTTTGTCTGATAATAATATTGAAGACACTATAGATTTTATAAAAAAAAGAGTTTTACAATTTGAATTAACAAAGACAAATAAAGAGGGATATAATTTATTAAGGAAGTACTATAATGAAAAAAAAGATATAATGGATCTATTTGTTCTAGTATGTTATTCCTTTAACCACCAAATTAGATTTAACAATAAACATGAGTTTAATACCCCATTTGGAAAAGAACGAAGTAGCTATAATGCTAATATAGAAAAGAATTTAATAGATTTTTGTAGGGCCTTAAAAGAAAAAAAAGTGGTATTTGAGAACAAAGATTTTCTTCAATTAGATTTATCACAGCTGTCATCAAGTAGCTTAGTTTATTGTGATCCGCCGTATTTAATTTCTACAGGGTCTTACAACGATGGGAAAAGAGGATTTAAGGACTGGACTGAAAAAGAGGAAATGGAGTTATTATATATGTTGGATAGTTTAAATCATAGAAATATAAAATTTGCACTTTCCAATGTTTTATATCACAAAGGAATGACAAATAATATATTATTAGATTGGAGTAAAAAATACTATATTATGTTTCTTGATAAAAATTATTCCAATTGCAATTACCAATTTAAAGACCGGAATGCAAAAACCGTAGAAGTTTTGATTACCAATTATGATTATTCTAAAGAAGGTAGTTTGGTATTCGAACAGATAAAAATATTATAAACAAAGAAAATTTGGTACAACTGTTAAATGAATATGAAATAGTTGAACATGAGACAATTTTAAATAAAATAAATAACTTTATTGAGAATACTATTAAACAATATGAAACAAAAAGAAAGATTATTCTGAAATATGAAACTTTACTACTAAATTTGTATCCAGATTATATGCCAACGTGGGTAAAAGAAAATATTGAATATGCAATGGTTGTTGGAAGTGAGAAAAAAACGATAGTATTACCAGATGGAAGAAAATTCCAAATGAACAATAAACTTAATAATCTATCTGGCACTGAATGGATATATTTTACTAATTCGGATCTCAATACTAGGTACCCAACTTCAGGTAAAGAGAGCTTTGCTCATAAAATAAGGAAAATACATCCGACGACAAAACCTCCGCAGTTGATGAGAGATATTATAATTTTTTTTACAAAAGAGAATTAAGTAGTGTTAGACTATTTTATGGTCGTAGGAGGATCACTTCTTGGAGCTACTATGTGTGGAAGGAAAGCTATTGGTATAGATCTAAATCCCAAATATGTTGAAGCGTACAAGAAAGCAGCTGAGTTTATGAATGTAAATGAACAGCTTACAATTGTTGGGGACTCTTAATGGTTTTAAGTGATGTAGATATAATACCATATTCATTAGGAAAAGAACTTTTAAGTTTGACTTTAATTGATCCGTAATATGGAGAAATGATGAGCAAAGCTAAGACTGGAGCTGATATAGATATATATGGGGGGACCAACACCATTTACTAATCTAGATTGTGATTTAGGAAACATGGATAGAATTACATTTTTTTGACTCACTCAAAAAAAGTTGATGTTATATTCATTAAAGATTTGCAATACTGTCTAAAAGAAGTAAATTTACTTCTTTTAGATGTAGTAAATAAGTTAAATGAGATCAATAATTTACATTATAAAGGATTGCGTATATGGGCAGATCAGACGGTTAAATTATTCCCTTATGGATACCATTTTCTTTTGTAGCAAATCAGATACACCAATACATTTTAATATTCAGAAAAGAAAAATGAGAGCAATATGATATAATCCCACTTAAGTAGACATATGAAATAATTAAATTTCATTTATCTATGGAGGTGGGATTTTATTATGTCTAGAAAATCAAGTTATACTGTTGAAGAAAAAATAAAAGCATGTACCGACTATCTGTCAGGCT
>JBGSPX010000016.1:0-85395 GCA_041738345.1 Proteocatella sp. | reverse complement strand
TGTAATGCAAAAAAATATTTTAACCATAAAAAAATCTTAGATTATTTTTAAAAACACCTTTTTTATGAGTGTTGAATAATCTAAGATTTTAAATTTTGGATTTTAGCTGTCAAAAAACTTCATTATCCGACAGCCCCTTTTGTGTTTACAAATAAAAACATATCATTTATAAACACAGGAGGAAAGATGACAATAAATAAATTTGAAGTAGTAATAATAGGTGGAGGTCCGTCAGGAAGTATTGCTGGAAATATACTATCTAAAAATGGAATAAGCTGTTGCATAATAGATAAAGCTAAATTCCCTAGAGATAAATTATGTGGAGGAGGACTTACACAAAAATCAATAGAACTGTTGAAAGAAATAGGACTTTCTTTAGATATATCAGAATTATATAACAATAGTTCTAATCATATAAAGATGTATCATAAGGATAAATTATTTTTTGATGTTAATATTGATACCCCTTATTATTTCACAAATAGACTTGAGTTCGATAATATGCTACTAGAAAGCTTCAAGTCTAATGGCGGAGTTTTATATGACGGGCATAAAGTAGAAGAAATTAATCTTGGAAAGAATACAATTAAAATAACTAACCTAGATGAAATATCTTTTAAATTTATAATAGGGGCAGATGGAGCTAACAGTGTTGTAAGAAAATTAATCGATAAGAAATATAAACCAAACGGATTTTGTGTTGAAGTAGAATTACCAAAAACAATCACTAAAGGACAATTTGAATCAACAGAAATTCATTTTGGGAATTTTAAAAATGGATACCTATGGACATTCCCCAAAAGAAATTCTATAACGGTAGGCTTAGGTGGTGATTATTATGAAAATGTAGATTATCCGAAGTTGTTAACAGATTTTTTAAAGTCAAAGGAGATTCCTACAGATAATTTGAAAATCAAAGGGCATTATATTCCATTTGGAAAATATATAAAGAACCCAATCTTAGATGAAAAGTTGTTATTAGTAGGAGATGCCGCAGGATTAGTTGACCCTATAAATGGTGAAGGGATATACTTTTCTCTGTACTCTGGAAAGATAGCAGCTGAAGCTATATTGGATAAATTAAAAAGTAATAAATCTTTATCAAACTATACAAATAACTTGAAACCCATTCATAGAACTATAAATGATGGGAACCTTTTAAAAATTATATTTTACAATAAATATTTACAAACTGGAATTTTTAATATTTTTAAGAATAAAGGTAGTGTAGTTTCCTACTGTTTTGATAATTTAATTTCAACTGGGGAATATGAATATAGGGAGATATTAAAATTGATAACCGACTATAAAAAACAAAAATAATAAATAATATTAAAAAAGTCGATAAAAACAAGATGAATTAAAATGAAAGGAGCAATAAATGAAATTTAAAAAATCAATATCAACACTACTTACAGCTTTACTTATAATAACGTCAATCCCAATGTCAAGTTTTGCTGAAGAGATAAAAGAAAAACCAAGTAATCCAGAGAGATGGTCTTTTAGGAATGTATACTCTAACTATGTAGAAAAATCAGATGGGACATTCCCTGAAGGTCTACTACATGAAAATGAGAAGAAACCTCCTAAGCTGTACCAAAACTTAGTAAATTTAAACCCAGAGGCAGGAGGTATACAACCAAATCCTTCCGACCCACTATATCCAAAAGGTGAGGGTAAAATAATTTATCAGACACCCATGTTTGTGGATTTACCTAAGGATATTGCTGAAACTGTAGGTCCAGAGGATATAGAAATATACACAATATTTTCAGAACCAGGAGAGAACATCAAAGGCAAATTAACACTGGAGGAATTAAGAAACATCCACGAAAGAGAGGACACTCATAAGAGTACATCCGCTTCTGTAGATGAGTATATAGGGGGGAATGATGAGGACGCAATCCTAACCCCAGACAGAAGTAGATACTCAGCTAAAAAAATAAATGTAAGTAAGCCTGTCCTATATGACAAGAATCATAATGTCGTGCCAGCAGGTCAAAAGGGCGGAGCATATTTTACATTCACAGTCAATGGACCAAGAGAAACCATAAATCCAGGGCCAGACTTAAATAATAAACTAGCATCCGAACCAGGCTACGGGCTTAGAATAGATGAACAGAAAAAAAGAGAAGTTACAGGTTTCCTAAAAAAATTCATCGAAAATGGAGTCTTCGAAAGCGTCCAGCTAAAAAATGGAACTATGACAAACTACGATGGTAAAAGGCCACCATCAAACCCATTCACCTTTAGTGAAATAGATGCGAACGTCACCTCTGCAATAAAAGAGTGGGACATAGGTGGACTATTCACAGGTGTAGATGTCGATGTGAAAAAGCTAGGTCACGTATTAGACGGAACATCATATTCTTTAGCTTACCAGTTAATGAAGATAGATGCCAACGCCTGTGTTCAAGCAGGCGGTACTAGAGAAATATACGAACAACTAGGAGCTTTCCAATCAGCGTGGGCAACTTCATCACCAGAGGAGTTCATACCCTACTTCAATCAAGTCTTAACAGAAAATAACAACAAGGCTAACGAAGCTATGACTCAAGCAATTGAAGATAAGGTAAAAGAATTTACAGATGGTGTAAGCGCTTCTGGGGATAAAGAAAAAGCCCTACACGCTTTTATGAAAACTATATCAGGCGGTTCATTCATTCAATTTGAAAGAGACGCTAATGGTAACTTAGTAACCGACCCAAAAACTGGAAAAACGAAAGCTCTAAGAGATAAAGATGGAAATTACATGATAGAGACAGATTTCAACAAAGCCTTTGCTAATATAACAAAGCAAGGTGGAGTAGAGACATCTATTGCGGAAAATATAGAGGAATCCAATCCAGAAGACTTGATGTAATATTAGCTATATCAAATTTATCAAGATTAGGCTGTCTTTCCATAGCTCGCACATGGGGTGGAGGAGAGGTGTTTTCTTTAGTTAATCCAACTGTGCTAGGGAAATATTTTTATGTGTTGCACGAAATAAATTGGCTGCAAGTTCGGTACTTCCCATATGGTCAAGAATTTTTTGTGAAGGTTTCAATTGATGCACCCTTAGGCATAGCTATCGTTTTTCCCACGTGGGAAAAATGTTCAACAATTGTATTTCCAGAACTTTCGCAAGCAATCTTTGCTTTTTGAATTATGTTACTGAATTTATCCCATCTTTTATACTCAAGAACTTCTTGTAATTCTCTAGCATACTAAAATTCAATATCTTCATCGGTACAATATTTAATATTTTCAAAAGTAGTTTCATTTCAAAACAAAGACATATGAAAAATTAAGTGATATAATTAATTTGTATTAACGATTAAAAAATAGTTGAAAATTCAGAATGCCATATAAAAAATCCAATGCAAGTAACAATTTCTGTGAAATAATAGGGAAGTAGCAGTCTATCAGTAAAAAAATCAGACTAACAATAGTATGATTTATAAAAAATACAACTGAAAAAGAGGTGAAAATTATGATAAAACCAATTATAAAAGATATATTGTTTTTAGGACAAAAATCAGAAGATGCAACTAAAAGTGATATAGTAGTAATTGATGATTTAATAGATACATTAAGAGCAAACCTTGAGAATTGTGTTGGATTGGCTGGTAATATGATTGGAGTAAAAAAGCGTATACTGGTATTTACTGTAGGCGACCTTATTGTGCCTATGATAAATCCGGTTATATTAAATAAAGAAAAGATGTATGAAACTGAAGAGAGTTGTTTGTCTTTAATTGGCTTTAGAAAAACAAAGAGATATGAAAAGATAGAAGTGGAGTATCTTGATAGAAATTTTAAGAAGCAAAGACAAGTGTTTACGGGATTTATATCACAAATAATTCAACATGAGATGGATCATTTTGAAGGCATAATAATATAGTTAAAATATGAAGCGATTATTAGCCTAGAGGTCATTGAGAACCATGTGAGTTTGATAAGTGAAGCTTTCCGCTGACCATAAATTAATAATGATTATGGCTACTGTTATTTAGAAACATAGTATATACTTGATTTGAAAAGAAATAGGTATTTAATAAAAGAAAGAGAGTGGATATTTTAGATGACAATATTAATTTAGCAACCCTCACGATAAATACATCAGAGAGAAATTACTTTATTGATTTTGACGCTGAATAGATAGACGTATTGGGTATGAAGTATGTATTGCGCATAATTCTTCTATGACACAATAAAGGCAGCCTTGAGCGATTGCCTTTCAATTTAAATATAAATATAAAATCAAGAAAGGTGGGTTTTCATGAAAATAAGTTCAGAAAAGAAAAAAGAAAAGAATTTTCTTCTTAGAAATAATGTGACCTTATTTTTCGCTGTTTTCGTAGTAATTGGGATTTTCATATCAAAAGAAACGCCCTATAACATGATGAATGAACTTGTACAGAGTTTTACTGGCTACTCTCTCTTTGTACTCTCTCTAATCATACCATTAATAGTGGGTATGGGTTTTAACTTCAGTATTGTGATTGGGGCAATTGCCGGTGAGTTAGGCGTAATCATGGCTGTGAACTGGGAATTTTCGGGCATTTTAGGCTTCCTGACTGCAGCTTTTTTTGCTACCGTCCTTGCCGTTTTATTTGGAATTATAACAGGGATGCTGCTCAATAAGGCCCGTGGTCACGAGATGATTGCCTCATGGTTTGTTGGTTATTTAGGAGATAGCATATATGCGTTTATCCTACTTGTCCTCATGGGGTCTGTTATTCCAATAAAGTCCGAGGAGCTTTTATTAGGTGATGGCGTAGGTCTTAAAAACACAATTGACCTAAAAGGCACACTTTTGCATTCTGTTGATGGACTACTGCAAGTTCAGTTATTCTTAATTCTTATCATACTAGGGATACTCTTTCTCGGATTCGCTATTTATCATTTGATGAAAAAAGATGCCAACTTTGACAGGAAGACAGCTTACATCAAAATAGCCCTACTCACTGTGGTCATTCTCATGAGTTCTTTGATTATGTATGGTGATGTCCTTCCAAAGGAGATTAATGAACTTAAAAATATCCAGTTCCCTGTGATAACAGGTGTGCTCATTTGTGCTGTTGCAGTTTTTACCATAATGATTACTCGTACCAAGATGGGGCAGGATTTCACTCAATTATATTCAAATGTGCAAAATCCCACAGACTCTAATCGACACAGTTCAAAAGTCAGAATCACTGCCATCGCCATTTCCACTATTGTGGCGGCATGGGGGCAAATAATCTTATTGCAAAATAGAGGTTCTTTTAGCACCTATGGTTCGCATCTTGGGATTGGCTTATTAGCTGTGTCTGCACTGGTTGTTGGTGGTGCTACAATTAGTAAAGCAACAGTGCAAAATGCGCTTCTTGGAATCATACTTCTACAAGGTTTTTATATTATTTCGATTCCAGCGTTGGAGCATCTGTTTTCATCAAACGTATCCGAGAGCTTACGCGTCATCCTTATAAACGGGGCAATCGTGTATACCCTTATAAGGTCTAGATGCGATAACCAGATTGAATAAAAAGCCTTATCAAATCATTATTCAACCGGCAGCCTATTGCCATGGGGAATCAGTTATTGATACAATCCTAAAGCCCTTGATTTCAGGGGCTTTTTTGTCTGCGTATTCCCGTCATATATAAGGAAAAAATTGTGGCTTAATCGTTACAATGAATATTACAGAAGAATATTTTTATCTTTTGGGAATGTTGAATGAATCATATTACTTACAACTCGAATAATAATGTTATTATATCTCTCATCAAAATGAGATTTTGTTGCTGTAATGGCAGTAATACAGCATTGTACTTTTACACGATTTTCAATGGTGTTCTCTACATAATTTACAGACATAAGTCTATTTAAAAGCACTTCTGTTACATAATACGGCAGAAAAAGACTATGAGTTCCTTCATTATAAAAGGGAAATGTTTTCTTAATGTCATTTTCTCTGAAATCACGAAGAAATTTTTGAAGAAAACGTTCTGGTTCTATAAAGAAATCTTCATAGTAATCTAGAGAACCAATCGAGTTTTCAATAAAATCATACACAAGTTCGTGATATAAATCATAAATATCGGAGTAATGATGATAAAATGTCCCTTTGTTTATGAAAGCATTGGAGGCAAGTTCAGTAACCGTGATCTTTTCTACAGGTTTTTTCTGTAATAGCTCCATCATTTCAGTTTTTATGTTTTTTTTCGTCTTAACAACTCTCAAATCTTCTTTCATAAAATTTCCCTTCTCTAATCAAATAGATTAATTATACATTATAATAATCAACGATTTCTCAAATTCGTTTCATATTAAACGAAATATAATCATTGATCATTGACTAAGCAACTATAGTTCAATATAATAATACTCGTTCGCAAAATAAATGTAAAGGAGAAAGTAACATGATAAAGACACTGATGAAGAGTATTAAGGAATACAAAAGAGCCTCTATTATAACGCCATTATATATAACCTTGGAAATAATATTAGAATGTTTATTACCTCTGATGATGGCTAATTTAATTGATGAAATGACTGGGGCATCAATGATACCAATAATACGTTATGGAATTATGTTAATTATTATGGCAATGTTATCCCTGCTATTTGGATACATGGCAGGAAGGATTGGTGCTACTGCCTCCTGTGGATTTGCCAAAAATTTAAGACAAGATTTATTTTTTAAGATACAAGACTTTTCTTTTTCTGATATAGATAAGTTCTCCACATCATCTTTGGTTACAAGAATGACAACTGATGTGACCAATGTACAAAATGCATATCAAATGATTATCAGAATTGCAGTAAGAACACCACTGATGCTTATTTTTTCAGTCATTATAAGCTTGACAATTAGTGTGAAAATGTCCCTTATCTTTTTAATTATGATCCCATTTGTAGCCGCTGCATTATTTTTAATTGTAGTTATGGTATTTCCAATTTTTAGACGTATTTTTAAGAAATATGATGCCATGAATAACTCAATTCAGGAAAATATACAAGGCATTCGTGTTGTGAAATCTTTTGTAAGAGAAAACTATGAACGAGAAAAATTTCAAAAGGAAACCACTGAGGTGTGTAAGGAATTTACATTGGCGGAGAGGATTATTGCTTTGAACAATCCAATTTTGATGTTTTGTATTTCTCTTGCTATATTTCTTGTAAGCTTTATAGGCGCAAAGACTATTATAAATAGTGCGGCATCAGAATTAACTACAGGACAGTTATCTTCACTGATTAACTACGGGGTGCAGATTCTCACCTCTCTTATGATGTTGTCCATGGTTTTCGTTATTTGTTCCATGGCAAAAGAATCGGCCAATCGTATATGTGAGGTGTTAAATCATGAAAGTACATTAACCTCATCTGAAAATGGGTTGAGAGATGTAAAGAATGGAAGTATTCAGTTTGAGAATGTTTCGTTTAGCTATTCTGAAAAGAGCAAGAAACCCACCTTGATGAATATCAATTTGAATATTGAATCGGGACAGACCATTGGTATACTTGGAGGAACAGGTTCTTCCAAAACCTCATTGATTCAGCTGATTTCAAGACTTTACGATGTCACAGAGGGCAGGGTATGTGTCAGCGGAGTCGATGTGAGAAATTATGATTTAGAATCCCTTCGTGATGAGGTTGCAGTCGTATTACAGAAAAATGTATTATTCTCTGGAACAATCAAGGAAAATCTGCGTTGGGGTAAGAAAGATGCCAGTGATGAAGAACTTGTAAGAGTATGTCAGCTGGCTCAGGCAGATGAATTCATTCAGCAATTTCCTGACAAATATGATACCTATATAGAACAGGGCGGAACCAATGTTTCAGGTGGGCAGAAGCAGAGGCTATGTATCGCACGAGCCTTATTGAAAAAACCTAAGATTCTCATTTTAGATGATTCCACCTCTGCAGTTGATACAAAGACCGATGCCATGATTCGTAAGGCACTTCGTGAGGAGATTCCTGAAACAACTAAAATAATTATTGCACAGAGGATATCTTCTTTTGAAGATGCAGACCAGATTATTGTATTAGATGGCGGGAAAATCTCGGAGCAGGGAACCCATGAAGAATTGCTTGCACACAGGGGAATCTATTACGAAGTTTACCAGTCTCAGACAAATGAAAAGAAGGAGGACTAACCCATGAATCAGAAAAAACAACACAGCTTTGGGCGCTTGATGCACTATTTATTTGCACATTACAAAATTCAGTTAATTGTAACCTTAATTTGTATTGTGATTAGTGCCTTCTCCTCTTCAATTGCAATGATTTTTATTCAAAAGTTAATTGATGAATGTATCACTCCTGGTGTGAATCAGGGATTTGAAGCTGTAGCAGACAAATTTACCTCAATACTGTTAACAATGGGTGTCGTATATATCTTCGGTACAATTGCATCGATCATCTATAATCAGATCATGGCAATTGTCACACAGGGAACGCTTAAAAATTTAAGAAATGATATGTTTGATAAAATGCAAACACTTCCAATTAAGTATTTTGATACACATGTACATGGAGATATTATGAGTACTTATACTAACGATACAGATGCTATAAGACAGCTTATCGGACAAAGCCTTCCAACACTTTTTCAGTCTGCTTTGACTATAACGGTAATGTTCCTTACCATGTTATATTACAGTATCTGGCTTACCTTCGTAGTTATGATTGTAATCTTTCTGATGATAAAGATTACAAAAAAACTGGGTAGTACCACTGCAGCTTTCATGATTAAGCAGCAAGAATCTTTAGCAAAAGAAGAAGGTTTTATAGAAGAAATGATGCAGGGGCAGAAGGTTGTTAAAGTATTCTGCCACGAGGAAGAGAATAAGGAAGTATTTAAAAAACTGAATGAACAGCTTTTCAAAGACGGAGAAAAAGCAAATCAGAACGGAAATATTCTGATGCCGATTTTAGGTAATGTGGGAAACCTTATGTATGTTCTTCTTGCAGTCATTGGAGGATTTATGGTCTATTTAAAGGTACCAAACATTAGTCTTACTGGTGTTAGCATTGTTTCAATTGGTATTATTGTTTCATTTTTAGGTATGTCAAGACAGCTTTCTCAGACGATTGGTCAAGCATCTATGCAGGTCTCTATGATTGCAATGGGACTTGCTGGCGCGACCCGCGTATTTGAGTTAATGGATGAGCAGCCAGAGGAAGACCATGGCTATGTGACTCTGGTAAATGTGAAAAAAGATGCCGAAGGTAACTTGATAGAGATAAAAGAAAATACCGAAATGTGGGCTTGGAAACACCCTCATCAGAATGGAACGGTAACTCTTACTGAACTTACTGGAGACATCAGATTAGAAGATGTTGACTTCGGATATGTGCCTGAAAAACTAGTGCTAAACGATGTATCCCTTTTTGCAAAGCCAGGACAAAAAATTGCATTTGTTGGTGCAACCGGTGCTGGAAAAACTACCATTACAAATCTGATCAATCGTTTCTACGATATTATGGACGGCAAGATTCGTTATGATGGAATTAATATTTCTAAAATCAAAAAGCCAGCGCTTAGAAGCTCATTGGGCGTAGTATTACAGGATGTCAATTTATTTACGGGTTCTGTTATAGATAATATCCGCTACGGCCGTTTGGATGCGACGGATGAGGAATGTATTGCTGCTGCAAAATTAGCCAATGCTGATGATTTTATAACAAGACTTCCAGATGGTTATGAAACAATTTTGACCGGTAATGGCTCCAGTCTTTCTCAAGGGCAGAGGCAGCTGATTTCAATTGCGCGTGCAGCCGTTGCTGACCCACCAGTTATGATATTAGATGAAGCAACTTCTTCAATTGATACGAGAACGGAAGCCCTAGTTCAGGCAGGTATGGATAATCTGATGAAAGGAAGAACTGTATTTGTAATTGCACACAGGCTTTCGACTGTAAAAAACAGTGATGCAATTATGGTTCTAGATCACGGAAAAATTATTGAAAGGGGTTCCCACGAAAGCTTAATCGAACAAAAAGGTACGTATTATAAGCTTTATACGGGTGCATTTGAATTGGAATAAAGATTAAATAAAAACATCATGGGTTCTAAACAACAAAATTGCTCTATGTAAGTTATTAAGGGATTCCGACAATATAATCTACATAGAGCATAATTATATAAAATTTTAAAAACAAAAAAGCCCCTGAAATCAAGGGCTTTAGGATTGTATTAATACGATACTTCTTTATTGTCTAAGAACTTATATATTGATACAATTTAATTATTGGTAGGAATCGTTAAATTGTATACGTGATATTAAAAGTTACTTAAACCCATTTATAGTACATGCCTCTACAAAGTATTTCCCTAGCACAGTTGGATTAACTACAGAAAATGCTTCTCCACCACCATATATTCTAGCTGTAGTAAGACATCCTAATCTTGATAAGTTTGATATAGCTAGTATTACATCTATATCTTCTGGATTAGATTCTTCAATGTTTTTTGATGTTAAATTTGCTTTATATGGTAACTCCTTAGTTAATACCCCTTGATGTTGCATCTCTTCAAAATTAATACTATATATTTTCTCTAATATTGTTGCTTCTAAAGTAGATATTCTTTCAAGAATATCTACATAACTCCTAGATATATCTACTTTAGAGTTTTTATTCGAGAAATTTATTAATAGTTTTCCCCACAAATCTTTCAGGTAATCATCTCCTTCTAGAGTTGCTGCTTGTATTAGAGAAATAAATATTTTCAAAGGAATTAGCCTTGATGGTTCTTCAAATCCTAATGATTTAGCAAATTCCTCAACCATTTTATTTTCTTCGACCAAAGTTAACCTCAAAGTCTCTATTCATTAATTAGTATATACCTTTATACAGAATAATTTCTAGTATTATTTATACGATAAAAATTTGCCTTAATTTAATCATTTATAACCCTTCATATATTATTTGTTTTTTAAAAAATCTTTATTTAAACTCCCAAGTTCCTCTTTTAGAGAATTTCTCATATGTTTTATCATCATCTTAATATGTTTCTCTGTGTATTGGTTTTTAAATTCAATATAATTATGTAAATTACTCAAAGTTGCATCTAAAAAAGTATTTAATTCTATTACAAGATTGTAACATATTTTTTCTGTTCTTGGGCTATCAAACTCTTCTCCGTCTACCGTCACAATTAATTCAAATAGCCTTGTATATACAAATAACACCAAGACTCTTGTAAATAATGGGTTATTATTCTCATCTATTGAAAAGACACTTTTTAAGTTTTTGTCAAAATAATCTTCTTTTATTGAATAATTACAATGCGCATAATTACAAAAAAATTCGTATAAATCAGTAAAATATTTACTATCTTTCCCAAGTTTTAATGCTGACGGTTGTTTTTGTGTGTATGTTACTGTCTCGTTGTTTCTACCCTTAAGTTGATCCTTATTATTATATATAAGTAATCTATGATTTAGAAGCATTGGAATAAATACAAAATCATCGATATTTTTTATATGAAATTCTTCATCACCTTCACAACACTTTTCGGATATATATCTAGATGAAATATATGATTCAAATACACTTCTTAGCAAAACAAGAACATCTTCATTATGATTATTTTTAAGAAGAGTTCTAATAGATATAAGTGTTTTTGTACTTTTTGTAAATGCAAAATATTGAAAATCATCTATATACTGAATTGATTTTTCACCACTCGCAATGTGATTATATTTTCCATACTCAAAGCATGCGTATATAACAAACTTTTTAGATTGTAAAATTAGTTTATTAATAAATTTGTCAGATTTTCTAATCAAAATATTAATTTCTTCCGTACTCAACATAATGACTCCTCTACTATCAATAAATATTAATATATATTAATATTTCTATTATAGGCAATTAATTATAAAATGTAAATGTCAATATTTTATTTAAAATAAAAACACCTACAGCATCAGCAAAATTTCACTCTAATACTGTGGGGGAATATATTACCTTCAAATTTCCCAATCTATCTCAGTTCCATATTTAAATATGAAAGTTATGTTTTCATGGCTATTTACCTTTACTAATTCAATCGTAGCATTCCAGATAGCTTCTTCAAACTCATCTTGAAGTTTATTCTATTTCAAATCAAGTTCTTTATTATTTGTAAGTTTTTCAATTATACCACCGTAACTTGCTATTATACTTTCTTTATTATTCACAATACTGTTAAAAGCTCCCACAAAGACTTTCTTCAATTCATCTTCATACAAATGCTATGTTTTGCAACCATAAAAGCTTCCGCACTCTCCACATACAATCTTATTTGAAAAACAATTCGTATATCCTCATTGTTATCTCTTTTATCTGCTCTTTGAAAGCATCATTATCAAATTCCTGTAAATTAAGAACTTCTACTGTAATATTCAAATGCACTCTTACAGAACAATGTTTGTATGTTTTTAAAAAATACATTTACAAACAGAACTTCTTGTTTTAATATATTTATGAAAGGAGTATTTATATGAATGAACGTTTCAAAAAGATTCGTGAAGAATTTGGATTTAGCCAAGAAAAATTTGGAGAAATAATAGGTCTTTCAAAATCTGGAATATCTAATATCGAAAGCAGTCAAAGAAAAGTTACCGAAAAGCATATTAAACTTTTGTCTTCAGAATTGAATATTAACCCAAATTGGATTCGTACTGGTGAAGGCTCTATGAAAATAGCTCCAGACATATTTTCACTTGATGGCTATGCAAAACAAAAGGGATTATCAGAATTTGAGTTTGAAATCATCAAGGGCTATATGGAACTTGATAAAGACTTACGAAAAGGCTTAATGGCTCATTTAAAATCTATTTTTAATAAACATGAAAAAGAACCTGATGAGGAAGATTTGTTTCCTCCTAGAGTTGCCGAAGAAGTAAAATCATATTCTTCTAAAGAACCTTCTGTTGAAAAATTAGATGAAGAATATAAAAAATGTCTTATTCAATGTTCAAAGACGGGTTGCCTCTGCTTCGAGTGGCATCGAAGACATACTCAGAGTAGTCTAGGAAAAAATGTGGAAATTTAATATGAACTTAGTGTCAAGTGTAATTAATCAAGATTGGAGGACTAGTATTGTCTAGTTATAATGAAACTACTTTTGAAAATATTAAACATTATACCGATGAAGAGATTGAATTTTGGTATGCTAGAGAATTACAAGAAGTTCTTGAGTATAAAAGATGGGATAAATTCAATAATGTAATTCAAAAAGCAAAGATTGCTTGTGAAAGTTCTGGAAATACAGTTGTTGAACATTTTTCCCACGTGGGAAAAACGATAGCTATGCCTAAAGGTGCATCAAAGGAAATAGATGATTTTATGCTATCTAGATATGCTTGTTATCTTATAGTACAAAATGGAGACCCTCGAAAAGAAGTCATAGCTCTTGGGCAAACTTATTTTGCTATTAAAACAAGGCAACAAGAACTTATTGAGAATTATGAGGAATTATCTGAGGAACAAAAAAGACTTGCTATTCGTGATAATTTGATTGAACATAATAAATCTTTAGTTGAGGCAGCAAAATATGCTGGTGTTGAAACTCCTAAGGATTATGCGATCTTTCAAAATAAAGGCTATCAAGGATTATATGGCGGACTTGGCGCAAAAGATATTCACGTTAGAAAAGGATTGAAATCTTCACAAAAAATTCTTGACCATATGGGAAGTACTGAACTTGCAGCCAATTTATTTCGTGCAACACAAACAGATGAAAAATTGCGTAAAGAGAATATCGTTGGAAAAGATGAAGCTGGAAAGACTCATTTTGAGGTTGGTAAAAAAGTAAGACAAACTATTGCTGAACTTGGTGGTACAATGCCTGAAGATTTACCCACTCCAGATAAAAGTATTAAACAAATTGAAAAAGAACATAAAAAGAATTTCAAGAAAATCAAAAAATAAATTAAGGCACAATAAAAAAACTAACGTTATATAAAATGTACCCTTTGTCAAGGACAGTAAAAAAAAAGACTAGGCGGTACTAAAAAGATGATTTCTGTATTTTACAGGAGTCATCTTTTTAAATTCCATTGTCCTCTATAATTATTATAGTAATCCATATATTCATCAATTTCTTCCAATAGTTCAGAAAATGTATCACAATTTTTAATATTTGTTTCGTCCTTAAGATGTCCAAAGAATGACTCCTGCGGAGCGTTATCCCAGCAGCTACCTCGTCCGTAAATTCTTTTACTTTATCTTCAATTGCTTGAGTCATAGCCTCGTTAGCCTTTTTGTTATGTTCAGTTAGAACTTCATTAAAATATGGAATGAATTCCCCTGGTGATGAAGTTGCCCATGCAGATTGGAAGGCTCCTAGTTGTTCGTATATTTCTCTATTACCACCTGCGGCTACACAGGCGTTGGCATCTATCTTCATTAATTGACTTGCTAAAGCATAAGATGTTCCGTCTAGAACGTGACCTAGTTTTTTCACGTCTACATCCATGCCGGAGAATAATCCACCGATGTCCCACTCTTTTACTGCATAAGTCAGGTTGTTGTTTATTTCCTCATAAGTGAATGGATTTAATGGAGGTCTTTTGGGGTCGTAGTTTGGCATAGTTCCGTTCTTTAGCTGGACGCTTTCGAATACTCCTGCGGTGATGAATTTTTTTAGAGCATCTGTTACTTCTTTCTTTTTATTTTCATCTATCCTAAGCCCGTATCCTGGTTCGGATGCTAATTTATTATCTTCATCTGGCCCTGGATTTATGGTTTCTCTTGGTCCATTGACTGTGAATGTAAAATATGCTCCGCCCTTTTGTCCTGGCTGTACTACGTTATGATTCTTGTCATATAGAATTGGCTTAGTTACATTTATTTTTTTAGCTGAATATCTGCTCCTGTCGGGGGTTAATATTTGGTCTGCTATGTTTCCATTTATATACTCATCTACAGAAGCTGAAGTACTTTTATGAGTGTCCTTTCTTTCGTAAATGTTTCTTAATTCTTCTAGTGTTAGTTTGCCAGTGATATTTTCTCCTGGTTCTGAGAATATAGTATATATCTCTATATCCTCTGGGCCTACAGTCTCAGCAATATCCTTTGGGAGGTCCACGAACATAGGCGTTTGATAAATTATTTTACCCTCACCTTTTGGATATAGTGGGTCGGAAGGGTTTGGCTGTATGCCTCCTGCTTCTGGATTTAGATTTACTAAATTCTGATATAGTTTTGGTGGACTTTTCTCTGGGTCTTGGAATGTTGTCCCATCTGGGAATGTCCCATCATCCTTTCTTACTACATTTGAGTAAGTGTTTCTGAACGACCACCTTTCTGGATTACTTGGCTTTTCTTTTATTTCTTCAGCAAAACTTGCTATTGGGATTGAAGTTAGTAACAATGAGGTTGTTAGTAATGCTGATATGGATTTTTTAAATTTCATTTATTGCTCCTTTCGTTTTATAATTTTGGTTTATGAGTTGTTTTATCTTTTTCTTTGTAAATACAAAAGAGCACCCTTTTATGTGAGTACTCTTTTTCAGAATTTATATTTTATTGTTATATTTTAATAGAAGGTTAAGAATACTATTTTACCTTCTCTTTGATACCCACTGTCGGTTATTATTGAGTAGTCTATTTTTGATATTTTATCTGCTGATACCGATTCTCGTACTGTACCGCCTGATACCCCACTATTAGTCCCATCACTAAAGAATACTGTACCTGTACAGCCCATAATAGGATTATAACGTTTTGATTTATCTGACGTTTCAAGTGCTGGCCCACTTATTGACTTAACGAATTTATTTATAAACACTGCTTCATTATTATAAGAATGACTGGTAGCAATATGTGTTCCTGCTGGTAGGAATATTACTTTTTTAGTATTAATATCTCCTTTATAAAATTCAATATCTTTTACATAACCAGGCGCATACTGCTTTATTTGCTCTACTGTTAGAGTGTCGCCAGGGTTTATGCCTTTTGGTGCCCTGTATGATATGCCTGATGGGATTACAACTCTACCATCTAGTAACACTGTTTCGCTACTAGTAGCTTTTTGTTCGAATCCTGCTTGCTCTACTACTGGTGGTTGTTGTTCTTCGATAGGAAGTGTTACTGGTGGGGCTATAGGAGTATTGCCGTCTGTTGTTATTAAGACTTTCCCATTTGAATAGTCCACATTTACTCCTAGGGCTTCGGCTACTGCTCTAAGTGGTAGATAGGTTACTCCGTTGTTTGTGGCTGCGCCTATTTTACTATTGCTAGGGTCTATCTGCGAAAGTTCTGCATTTTTATACATCTTATTTGAACCTAGCTTCATCAAAATTTCTTTATCTGATTTTAAAATCTGAATAAGTCCTTTGTTTCCATCAGGCTGATAGTTTACTTCTGCTTTAAGTAGCTCTGCTACAGCTCTTACTGGTAATAGAGTTCTTCCACCAGATACATAAGCTGGATTTGATAAGTTTGCCTTTTTACCGTTTAGGTATATATCTACAGCATCCTTTGCATTAAACTTAAGCTTACTTTCTAAAACTGCTCCTGATTGAAATTCTTTTACTTGAGCATCTGTATATGCCATAGCATTTATAGGTGTCATAGCTGTAATAGCCGCTAATGTTACAGCACTTACTTTTCTTAGTTTCATAGGTATGTTCCCCTTTTTATAATATTTATTTTATTAGCTAAATTATAGCTGATATTTGAAATTATTGCAACTTTAATAGTTTCAGCTGCTCCCCTATATCCTCCTGCTTTTTAATTTGGCTTATATAAGTTATTA
Source organism: Proteocatella sp. (assembly GCA_041738345.1). Classification (GTDB taxonomy): domain Bacteria; phylum Bacillota; class Clostridia; order Peptostreptococcales; family Filifactoraceae; genus Proteocatella. The sequence goes on along the minus strand of JBGSPX010000016.1, from coordinate 68,672 downwards.
CGCTTAATAACTTATATAGGGAATAATTAGTATATATTCGAGATGGATTTAAAATTCAGATTTTGGGATTTTTTCTAGCTGGGTGCATTTGGGTGCATACAAAATAACGATAGGTGCATTTTTTGACTATTTTTCTTCCAAAATTTATCTATTTTTATTTTTAGACAACAAAAAAGCCCATGAAATCAAGGGCTTTGGGATTGTATCAATATTTGATTGATTTATTGGTGCCGATGGTGGGACTCGAACCCACACCCATACTATTTAATAAAATTAAGTTTAAATTTAAACGTTTTATAACAACACTAGTTTTTTTGTTTTAAATTATCTATTTATAAAAATAATATCAATGCTAGGATTAGCATTGATAAAATCACTATCACTAGTAACCATTTTTATATTATTATTTTTACAAATTTCTAAATTGCAAATATCATTATAATCAATATTGCGAGATTCATAATTTTTGAAAATAGTAGTTAAATCCATATCTTTAAAATCATCATTAAGTTTTATTGTAATATCAGGATTAAGAAGTTCATTTTCAATGATAGTTAAGATTTCATCGGCGATATCATTGAATTCAGGCGTATCTCTAAAATCTTTTTTATAATCTTTGTATTTATTTGAATCTATTGACTGTTTTTCTTTGAATTTTATTCGGGAATAAGAATTGAAAAATTCTGAAACAACAGAACTGGTAATATATACTTTGGATTTATTTTTCAGCAAAGTACTATAAAGATTTGAAACATTTAAAGCCACTTGTCTAGGACGGTTGTTTGGAGCAAAAAGATTTAACCAAACATTTGTATCAAAAAGAAGTGAATCTGAATTATTAAATTTATAATTGTTAAATTGTATAATTTTACTCATCTTTCAATTCCTCTCTCAATGTATTTTGTAGAATATTTGGATCACTCATTTTATTTATTGTTAATTCCAAAGAGTTCTTAAACAAAATTTTGAGAGTTTTAGTCATATTCTCTAATCTAAAATGAGTTTTAAATTTTTCATAAGAATAATTTTTTACATATTGGGAAATAGATTCATTAAAAAATAATGTAGTAGCTCTTTCTATTCCGTTAAAATCAATTACTATAATATTATTATCACTCAAATCACATTTTTCAAATTCATTAAATAATGCTAATCCCATTTCCCCGGTAACAGCATATTCTGAGTGAATTATATCCTTTACAATAATAGTTTTATTCATCAAAATCTCCTTTTTAAATTTATAAAAATAAGTCGTCAAAATTAAGTAAAATAGAATCAAATCCTTTGCCATCTAAATCATCATCACAAGGGAAATATAAATGATTATCATTTAAGTTGATTTCAATAGTCACTATAGTTCCGTCAAAAGAAGCTTCAAAATTTTTAGAAGTTTCTTTTCCTGAAATTAATGAATAGTAACCAGCACCTGAAACTATATGAAGTTTGCCTTGATTGGTTTTAATAAAATTTTTTAAAGTGTATAAACCTAAACCACCATTTGAATAGCTTGGCTTAGTCGTCGTTCCTCGTTGAGTAGCCCAAAGAATACATTCTTCTGGGGATAAATTTTTAACCTTACTTACATTATCATATATAGTATTTCCTAAATCAGTAATAGTAAGTATGGATTTTTTAGATTTAGGAAACTGTTGTCCGCAAACAGTAATACATTTTGAGTTAGCGTGAGTTCTTGCATTTTGATAAATTTCATCAATGCAGCTAAAAAGTAAGTTTTGAAAATCATCTAAAAGTTTCAAAGACTCAATTTTAGGAGCAAAATATTTATCGAGATATTCCTGAACGCTAAGACCGTTACTACCAGTATAGAATTCATATCTAACAGCACTTCTGTCATAATCGTGCTTTGGAGCCAGTCCAAAGTTATAAAAAAAGTTGTTTCTTTCAAAAATTTTATTCACGTGTTTAAAAGGTCTGTTACTTTTGATTTTGTTTTGTCTATCTATTATATCATAGAATATAGCACCAAGAACTGAACATAAATTGGAATCAAACCAGTATAGTTTAGAAAAATCAATTTCTAGATTTATATCCTCAATATCTTTAAACGCATCATGTAGCCAAACTAAAAATTTAAAACCTTCATATGAGTTTGTTATGCTTTTGGGGAAAGTTAAAATTATAGTAGATTTACCTTCATAGCTTAAAAGTGATTCAAACTTATTCAAATAATTCACCCCTTAGATATAAAAATTTTCCTAACAGTACTATCTAATTTCAAGATTATCAATAATGAAATAAAAAGTCAAGGTGAAATAAACATACCATTTATATAATATGGTATGAAAATAAAAATCTCTAACTTCGCCCCAAATATTTCAAAAAAATATTTTTAAATTTATTATTTTAAATAAAAATAAATATGATATACTTTTAGTGTAATATATTAAGGGTATAAATTAATTAAGTTAGTATACAAAGACAAAAACACAAAGGGCATTAAATTGTAAAAATTTAAACAGAGGGGGTATAAAAATGATTAAAAAAATACTAGTATTTTTTGTAATTGCAATGATGGTACTTGGAACTATTGCCTCGGCATGGGCAGAGGAAAGTTCAAACAGCGTAGTTTTTGAAAATATTGATTATAGCAAAACCAAGAACATAAGAGTTTTTCTAGATGGAAAAGAGCTTAAATTTGATGCAAAACCACAAAGCATTAATTCTAGGGTAATGGTGCCTATGGGAGTTATATTTCAAGAATTTGGACTAAGTGTAGACTGGAATCAAGCTCAAAAGACAGCTACAGCAACAAATGAAAATCTTAAAATAATATTTAAGCTTGGAAGCAAGACTGCTTTTGTTAATGATGTAGAGATGATGATGGATGCACCAGCAGTAGCAATAAACGGAAAAACCATGATTCCGCTTAGGTTTCTTTCTGAAAATATGGGTTATAATATAGTTTGGAATAACAGCTCTAATATAATTCTTCTTAGTAAATCAAATATAATAGAGTGGCGATATGGTGGATACGAAAAAACACCTCCATACAAAGAGTTTGAGCTAAAGTACTATAATGGAACTAAAACAAATGAAATGCGTTATACTGGAGCTAATTATAATGTAAAATTCTACAATATGTATACTGCAAATGGAAAATTATCACAAAATGTACCAGAATATAACCTAGAGGGTTATGCTAAAGGTTGGTCAAAGGTATCACCTTTTGTAAAGAAATCATATTGGATAGATGCAAGATTAATGGAACAAACTACAGGAAGCAGTACATTATATGACCCAGAAAAAGATACATTTTTAAAACTTGAGGATATTATAAAAACTTCGGCAACTGGAAACTATATAAAAGTATCTATAGTAGACCATTATTTTGATTTAAATACTTGGAAAAAATTATCAGAGACAGGAAATTCAAAATTTGATTTTGCTTCAAGTAACAAAGATTTAGATGGACAAATAATACTTGGAGAAGATACTTTGTTTAAAGTTACAGTAAACGATAAACTTCAAGCAGTAATCTCAGCAAAACCAATTTTAGATTATATATCTAATGCTAAACCTAATAAATATAGTGGAATTTTGGAAAAAGACCCTAAGACTTTATTTAATTGGGAAAATAGTGATTGGGAACGATTAAAAGGAAATATTCCATGGGTTGGAATGAAATCGGACATGCTTGTTGTTCAGAAAATGAGAACTCCAGACCAAATTGCTAAGGTAGAAACTAAATTCTCTAAAATAGAATTATGGGTGTATGAAGAGGGTTATGTCGATTCTGTATTCTATATAAAAGATGGTGTTTTGCTTTCTATACTATAGAAAACTATAACAAATAAAATTTAATTAAATTATGAAAAATCCTAGATTATTATATGCTTACAGTGAAAATTGTAAGTAAATAATCTGGGATTTTTATGTTATTAGACAATTTGAAATGTTTTTAAATTGTTAATTTAGGGTAGAAATTAAATCAAATTAAGTAACAATAGAGGAGAATGCTGTTATGAAAAATAAGTCTCTTATGAATTTAATTAAGACATCTTCTTTTGGATATGCTTATCATAAAGTTATTTTTGATAATGATAAGAATCCTGTAGATTATTATTTTTTAGAAGTAAATAAAGCTTTTGAAAAACTAACAGGGTTAAAGGAAGCTGAAGTTTTGAATAGAAGAATAACTGATGTTTTTCCAAAAATAAAAAACTCTAAATTTGACTGGATAGCTTATTATGGGAACCTAGCAATTAATGGAGGCGATGAAACCTTTGAACAATATGAAGAAGGCTTCCAAAGATGGTATAAAATTCAAGTGCATTCAGATAAGAAAGGTTATTTTTATACACTATTCATAGATATTACGGCTCAAAAAGAAAAAGAACTATTGTTACAAAGAGAGCGTGAACGATTTGATATATTATCAAATACAGTACCTGTAATTATAGGGCAAAAAGATAAAAATTTTGTATATAAATTTGTCAATAAACGTTTTTGTGATGTAGTGGCAATAGGAAATGAAAGTTTGGAAGGTAAAACGGATTATGATTTTTTTGATGTTGAATCAGCGGATAATCAGAGAAGAGATGATGAACTGGTAATAAAATCTGGGAAATCCATAGTTGATAAAATTGAAATAATTCATCCTAAATATGGCACTTCGACATGGCTAAAAACTACAAAATCACCAACCTATGATATAAAAGGAAATATTGATGGAATAATATGTATGGGATTAGACATAACACAAAGTAAGCGAGAAGAAGATGAACTTTTAAGAGCAAAGAAAATAGCTGAAAGTGCTAATAAAGCAAAGTCAGAATTTCTTGCAAATATGAGTCATGAAATAAGAACTCCGCTTAATGCAGTAATAGGATTTGCAGAACTCTTACAAAAAACTTATTTAGATAGAGTACAAAAACAATATTTAGAAAATATTGATATATCTGGCAAGGCATTACTTGGAATAGTCAATGATATTTTAGATTTTTCAAAAATAGAAGCTGGAAAGCTAGAATTTAATTTTATAGAAACAGATATAGTGAAGCTTGCAGAACATAGTATGGATATAGTCAGATACAATGCTTCCAAAAAGGATATAGAGCTTATTATAAATATATCTCCAGAATATCCTAGAATAGCAAAACTAGACCCGATAAGAGTGAAACAAATTCTTATAAATCTACTAAACAATGCAATCAAATTTACAGAAAATGGAGAAGTGGAACTTAAAGTAGAGTTTGTTGATTTAGGTGAAGGGTTTGGACGGTATAATTTTTTGGTAATAGATACAGGGATAGGAATAACACCAGAACAGCAAGGTAAGATATTCAATGCTTTTTCTCAAGCGGATACTTCTACTACAAGAAAATATGGAGGGACGGGTCTTGGACTTACGATTTCGAGATTATTAGCAGAGCGAATGGGAGGAGATATAGCGCTTGAAAGCGAATTTGGAGCTGGAAGTACATTTAGCTTTTCTATAGAAACCGCGTATAAACGAGAACCAAAGCTTAAATTACCTAAAAATGGAAAAATAAAAAAAATACTTATTATAGAGGATAACAGAAAAAGTAAAGCGGTACTTCAAAATAATTTGAAGTACTGGGGCGTAGAGAGTATTGCGTGTAACAGTTTGATGGAAGCGATAAAATTAGTAGAAAATAATAAGTTTGATATTGTTATATCAGATTATAATAAATCGGCTGGAATATTTGAAAAACTAAATATTCCAGTGCTACTACTTCATGGACCTTCTGATGAAATAAGTTTCCAAAATGATAAACCATCGGTAATAAGTTACACTATGGCAAAGCCTATAAAAATAGATGAACTTTATTCATTTATTCATAATACGGAAAAAAATGAACTGAAAATTTTTAGGAATGAAACTATATCACAAAAATTTGAAAAAGATATTATTTTAAGCTCTCAAGACTTTAAAAACAGTGAATTATTTAATAAAAATATAATTTCTATATTGATTGCGGAGGATGTGGCAATAAATATGAAATTAATAAAATCACTTATAAATGCGATAGTACCTAATGTAAATATTTTAGAGGCAGAAAATGGACTTAAAGCGGTAGAGTTAGCACAAAATAACAAAATAGACTTAATTTTAATGGATGTTCAGATGCCAGAGTTAGATGGACAGGAGGCTACAAGAAGAATTAGAAAATATGAAAAATCATTATCAAAACATGTTCCAATAGTAGCACTTACAGCAGGAGCTATGAAGGAGGAGCGAGAAAAAGCGTTTGAATCGGGGATGGACGATTTTCTTACAAAGCCTATAAAAATTGAAAAACTGAGTGAAGTTATAAAAAAATATATAGAGTAAAGCTATTAAAAGCTATAAAAAACATTTACTTTGGGTAGCTATTAGATAGTGGGTCAAAATTAGAAATATTTATTTAAAAGAGAAAGCGGTGGGGTATTTATGATTTCAAACTATGAGAATGATACTATGAATGAATCTATGGTTGAGGCATACATTATAGAGACCAGACAGCAGATAGAAAATATAGAAGAAGCACTTCTTCAAACAGAGAAATTAAAATATTTTGAACCACAGAAGATAGATGAAATTTTTAGATGTATGCATTCGATAAAAGGGGCTTCATCTATGATGATGTATGACAATATAGCAAATGTAGCCCATAAGGTAGAAGATTTATTTTACTTTATACGAGAAAATCCAGATGAAGAATATGATGTAAAACGGCTTATAGATGTGATTTTTGAAGGGGTAGACTTTTTATCATTTGAACTTGATAAGGTTAAAGAAAAAGCTGAAATAAGTGAAATTCCAGAGGATTTAATTGAACATATTATAGAGTTTTTAGATGAGTTGAAAAATGGAAAACAAAAAATTAAGGAAAATAAAAATGTATCTGCAAATACTTATTATTATGCTAAAGTTAAATTTTTGCCAGATTGTGAAATGGAGAATTTAAGGGCATTTGCTATGGTACACGCATTAGGAGATATATCAAAACAATTAAAACATGTACCAGAGCAGTTAGCAGATAATCCTGATGCATCAGAACAAATAAGAAATAACGGTTTTGAGATATTTATAGAAACTGCAGCTGGATATAGTGAGATTCAATCGGTATTTAATAGTTCGGTATTTTTAGATAATTTTGAGCTTCAAGAGGTAAATGAATTTTCTTTATCTGAACCTAAAATAAAACCGTCGCTATCAGAAGCAATAGAAAATTCAAATGAAAATACAGAGGTTGTAATTAGATTTCTTAAAGATTTATTTGAGTCAAAAAGTAAAAATATGGATGTTAGTATATCTATAAATTTAAAAGAAGCAATAGATTTGAATTCAAGTGAAGTTTTTGATATAGCTCAAAATTATGGATTAATAGACGATTCATCCAAACAAAATATAAATTCAGGAATTGTATTATACTCTTTTAGAAATAATAAATTTGATAATAAAATAGAATTAAAGCTCAATGTATTAAATAAAGAATTAAAACAATCCTTAGGGTTTGAGTCTATAATTAAAGCTAGAGATGATATAAAGAGAAAAGATAATATAGACTTATTAAATTTAATTGAAAAAGCTAGAAAGTCAGACATAGATGCATCAAGAGAACTTATCGTTATGGTTTCTAGAAATAGAGGTTTCATGCCAGAACTTCCAAAACAGATAAAATCCTTATTAGAAAATCAAGAATTGTTTAATCAAGTAAAATCATCTCTTCAAAATAGAGAGGGGGGAATAGATTGAAATATATAAATAAAATAGAATCGACATTTGAATCAGTAGATTATGAAGTTATGAAGCTGTGTTATTTAATAAAGCGAAACTATAGAAATGTTTCTGATGAATTTCTGTTTGTAGTAGAATTTGTTTTAAGGGAGATTTTTAACAACGCGATAGAACATGGGAATGAATTAAATCCTCAATTGTTTGTAGATTACAGTATAATCATAGACAAACAGGGGATAAAAGTAGAAGCGAGGGATGAAGGAAGAGAATTTGAAATATCGAAAGATTTTGATTTTGATAAATTTGAAGATATAACTCAAAATAGAAATAGAGGTTTGCAGACAATACGTGATTTAGGTTTTTCAATAGAAATAAGTGAGGGAAAAACATCTGTAGAATATACGTTTGGAGATAAAGAAATATACGAATTTGAGGAGGAGAAGCTTATGGAGCTGAAGTATGATAGTGAAGTGTTGACAATAATTTTGAATGAAAATCTCATAGCCCCTAATATAAAGGATATTGTCGAGAGGTGCAATGAGGTTACAAGTGATGTATCAGATGAAATAAAAGTAATTTGTATAGATTTAAATAATACACGAAGTATAGATTCTATGGGTATAACTTTTTTAATAGGATTATATAAAACGCTTGCAGCAAAAGGTTTGAAATTAAGAGTGACTGGGGTATCAGACAGCATACGTAATTTACTTAAAGTGATGAAATTAGATACAGTTTTTGAAATAAGTTAACTTTATATATGGGGGGGCTTAATTTGATTCGAAATCAAGATTTTATACAAGAATTTGTAGACGAAGCCAAATCTCATCTAGAGCATTTAGAAGCATGTTTAATAAAGAAGGCAGACTTTTTCACAGAAGAAACCATAAATGATATATTTAGAGCAGTTCACAGCATAAAAGGAACAGCAGGTTTCTTTGGACTTATAAATATTGTAGAGCTTTCACATATTATGGAAACCGTAATAGGAGCATTTAGAAGTGGAGCAGTATTATTAGATGAAAAAGATTTAGATTTGCTTCTAGTAGCTAATGATGTATTAAAAGAAATGGTACACAATGTTTCGGAAAGTGAAAATGTAGATATAAGTGAAGTCAAAAAAGCATTATCAAAAATTTTAGAAAGAAGTGATGGTTCAAAAGAAAAAGAAAATGAGAGTCCTAAGTTTATTGCTATTAAAGAAAAAAGTAAATTCAAATTAGAAGGTTTGAATGCAGTACTTATAAAAGATAGTCTTAGATATGGACATCATGTATATGAACTTATTTTAAAAATGAATGGAGATTTACTTGAATATGAAGATGGACCAGTAAAGCTATTCAATACAATCCAATCTATAGGAATGCTTGTAGATATGAGCATGGATTATAGTAAAATAACTTCCTTAGAAGATGTTTTAAAAGCACTAGAGGATGAGGATTTTGATGTTACTTTAGATTTAATAATAACTACAGTGTTAGATAAAAAACTACTTGCACATACTATAGATATATCAGAAGAGAGTATATATGAATTAACCGAAGAGAGCGCTGAGAAAACTGATGTTATAGATAATGCTCAAACAAAAAAAGACAACTCTAAAAAAGAGGAAATTAAAAAGGACGTTCCAAAGAAAGACATTCCAAAGAAAGAGGTTCCAAAGAAAGAGGTTCCTTCAGAAGAAAAAAGTATTACTTCAAGTACAAGCGATGAAACTATAAGAGTGCATCTTTCGGTGCTAAATGATCTTTTAAATATGGCTAGTGAGATGGTACTTGCAAGAAATCAATTACTAAGTACATTAGAAGATCATAAAAAAAGTATAATTGGACTTTCCTCTATATTGCAAAATGTAGATTACCTTACAAGTAGTATGCAGGAAAAAATTATGCAGACTAGAATGCAACCTGTAGGAAATGTATTTAATAAATTTCCTAGAGTTATAAGAGATATATCAAAGAATCTTTCAAAAGAAATAGAACTGATAATAGAAGGTGCCGATGTTGAACTTGATAAATCTATAATTGAAGGGTTAGGAGATCCACTTACGCATCTTATAAGAAATTCAGCAGATCATGGGTTAGAGCTTCCTGATGAAAGAGAAGCGGATGGAAAATCAAGAATTGGGATTATAAAATTAAGAGCATATCACGAATGTGGAGCGGTAAATATAGACATAATTGATGATGGAAAAGGGATGGATGCTGAAAAAATAAAAAAATCAGCACTAGAAAAAGGGGTCTTAGCACAGAGCGAGCTTGATTCAATGAGTGAGTCGGAAATTATAAAACTTATATTTAGACCAGGATTTTCAACTGCCCAAAAGCTTACAGATGTATCGGGTAGAGGGGTTGGAATGGATGTAGTTAAGACTAACATAGAAAAACTTGGAGGCTCTGTAGAAATATTTACGACAATAGGTGAAGGGACTACAGTTAGATTAATACTTCCGCTTACACTTGCAATCGTACAATCGTTAGTTGTTTCTACTTGTCGACACAGATTTATAATACCTCAAGTTGATGTTCAAGAAATTGTAAGGATAAGGGATGATGAGCTTAAAAAAATAGAATTTGTTCAAAATGCAGAGGTATTTAGACTCAGAGGACAGCTTATACCAGTAGTACATCTTTCAAAAGTATTAAAAATAGGTGACGAAGTAGAAGGTGATAAAGGAATAAGAGTGCTTATTATAAGGCAAGGTAAAAGAAGATTTGGCTTAGCGGTTGAGGATGTACTTGGAAGTGAAGAAACTCTTGTAAAACCAGTGCCTATGTATCTCAAAGACTGTTTAGCATATTCGGGAGTTACAATATTAGGAGATGGTAAGACTGCTATGATAATCGATGCAGAAGGTATAGTTAGGATTTCTGAACTTAAATTCCTAGATGGAAGTGAAGCTTTTGCAGAAAATCTTGAAAATCAGTCCAATCTAAATGAAACACAGAATTTATTGTTATTTAAGTGTTCTGGAAATGAATTGTATGCACTTGATATAGCAATGGTATCAAGAATTGAAAAAATAAGACTAGCTGAAATTGAAACAATAGGAAATAAAATGTATGTGAATCATAGAGGTGATTCGTTAAGGATAGTAAGACCAGAAGATTATCTTGACGTTAGTAGTTGCGATTTATCGCAAGAGTTTGCGTATATAATAATTCCTAAATTGGTAAGACATCCAATGGGAATACTTGCAAAATCAATTCAAGATAATATAAAGGTATCTCTAAAACTAGATGACCAAGAGATAAAAATGAAAGGGCTTATTGGTTCATCTATTTATGATAATAAAATAATGCTGGTTATAAATATATATGAACTTTTTGAGATTGCAGATCCAGATAGAAATGAAAATGTTCAATATGATTATAGAAAAGGAAAATCTGTTTTAGTAGTAGAAGACACACCTTTTTTCCAGCAAATGACACAGAACTATCTTTTAGGAGCTGGATATCAGGTATATCTTGCAGATAATGGAAGAGAAGCCCTGGATTTATTAAGTCACAGTATGGTCGATGTAGTAATATCGGATGTTCAAATGCCTGTAATGGACGGATATGAATTTGTAAAACGTATGAAAGAAAGTGCATCATTATCTCATATACCAGTTATTGCAGTAACATCAATGACAGGAGATTATAATAGGAGCATAGGTTTAGAAAAGGGATTTGACTATTACGAATATAAGCTAGACAGAGACAGGCTTTTAAAAGTTATTGATATTGCTATAGGGGGGTGATGTTTTTGAAAGTACTGAGCTTTATGTTGAATGATAAACTTTTAGGAGTAGAAACTAAGTATGTAAAAGAAATAAATAGAAATGTAGAATATACCGAAGTTCCACTAGCGCCAAAATCAGTAGTAGGACTTTTTAATATGAGGGGGCAGATAGTAACGCTTTTAAATTTAGCAAATTATTTAGAAGAAGATGAACATGAAAAATCTGAAAAAAGTACCTGTATAATATTAAAAAGTAGAGGGAATTCATTAAATCAAATAGGTTTTTTAATAGATAAAACTCAAGATGTATTTGATTTAGATGAAGAAAAATGTGAAAATGTGCCTGCAAATTCAACTGACAAAATAAATATGTATATAAAAAAAGTAGCAAAATTAGATAAGGGGTTATTATTAATTATTGATAATGAAAGGCTATTTAGCTAAGGGGAAAGGTGGAACGTTTTATGACAAAACTTTTTAAAAACCTAAACATGAAGTCAAAGTTAATATCACTATTTATAATTACAGGGCTTATTCCAATGTTATTAATAACAACGGTAGCGTACAATCAATCTAAATCGGCACTTATAGACGAAACACTTGCGAAAATGAATATAGTTACGTCACAATCAGTAGAAAAACTAGATAATTATTTTAGAGAGAAAATGAATTATGGAAATGTTTTAGCAAGTACAGCAAGAGTGTACAATGGCATGGAGATTTATGAGAATTATGGTAAAAATAGCAGCCAATGGAAAACTACTTATAGTGAATGGGAATCATTGCTGTCAAATTATCAAGAAACCTTTGGTGTTGAAAGTATATATGTGATAGATAAAAAAGGAAAAGGTATATATGCTTCAGGAAGATTAAAAACTGTAATAGAAGGTGCTGATTTATCAGGATCAGCTTATTATCAAGAATCAATTCAAGGGCAACAGGTAATATCCGAATTTACTTATTCTAAAGTAGGTCAAGAATATTATATAGTAGTAGGAACACCTATTAAGAAAAATGGTACAGGCGAGGTAATTGGTACTATTAATCAATTTTTACCAATAGCACTTATACAACAGATGGTACAATCAGGATTAACAGCAGGAACATCAGATGCATATTTGATAAATGCAGAAGGTCTATTATATACAAATACTAGACAGGGGCAGTTTTCAGCTGATGCGGCATTTAAACAAACGATAAACAGTAAAGCTCAGCAAAACTTAGCGCCGAATATAACTAGCGGAAATCTTTCTTATGCAGACGCAGGAGTATATAAAGATTATACGGGTAAGTCAGTGGTAGGATCATATAAAGTTGTACAAATAGGTAAAACTTATTTGGGGTTCGTAATTGAGATTGCAGAATCGGAAGCATTAGCTTCTACTAAGAGTCTTCTTATAGTAATGTCTGGACTTATGATAATAATTGCAGCACTAAGTGTAGCTATTGCACTTTATATAGCAAGAGTTATATGTAAACCAATAACTGATATAAATGGATTGATGGGGAAAGCTAGCGAAGGTGATTTAAGCATAAGAGGAGAAGTCGATTCTAAAGATGAAATAGGACAACTGACAGAAGCTTTCAATAATCTGCTTGAAAAAACCGGTGAGACAATGCGTCAAATTCAATCATCTACAGAAATGCTTAATCAATCTGCTTCTGAGATGGAAAGAGTATCAAATAGTATGGCAGCAAGCAGTGAGGAGACTAGCAGTAAGGTGTCTGTTGTGAGTTCCGCAGTAGAACAGATATCTGCAAGTATGACTCAATCAGGAACTGCACTTTCTTCTACAAGTCAAAATACTACAATGATAGCCTCTGCTGTAGAGGAAATGAGCAGTACGATTAGAAATCTAGCTTCAGCTTCAGAACAGACTTCAGCAGGAGTGAAACAAGCGATTAATTTGATTGGAGATATTTCAGGAAGCATAAATCAAGTATCTTCTTTTGCAAAAGAAGTTACAAATGAAGTTAATAATGTAGTTAATGCAGTAAAAGAGGTTAATACTTCAGTTAACGAGGTAAGTAAAAATTGTAATAATTCTATGCAAATTGCATCTGATGCAGCTACTAAGGCTGAAATTACAAATTCAATAATTCAAAAACTTAACCAATCCTCTAACCAAATAGGTAAAATAGTAGAGGTTATAAATGATATAGCAGATCAGACTAATATGCTAGCACTTAACGCTACAATTGAAGCTGCTGGAGCTGGCGAAGCGGGCAAAGGCTTTGCGGTTGTAGCTAATGAAGTAAAAGAACTTGCAAAACAAACTGCAGAATCAACCGATGAAATTAGTCAACAGATTGAGGAAATGCAGGGCAATATGAAAGAAGCAGTAAAAGCAGTAGCGGATATAACCAAAGTAATTGAAGAAATTTCAAATATAACTAATGTTATAGCATCATCGGTTACAGAACAAAGTACAGCGACAGATCAAATAACTTCTGTAGCAACTAATACAGCGGATAGAGTGTCCAATATAACAAAAGAAATAGAAACGATTTCGCAAAGTGCTTTAAATGTAAATAGAAGTGCTGAGGAATCAGGAAAAGCAGTAAATGAAATAGCAAAATCAGCGACAGAGCTTACCAAAGCTGCTGATGATGTAGCAATGAATACAGAACGAGCTTCAGTTAGAATTAATGAAATAACTAAGGCAAGCCAAGAAACTGCAAGTGGAGCAATTGAAATTTCAAAGAGTATACAAGAAATCAATAAAGCTTCAAACGAGGTATCTCAAGGGGCATCTTCTACAAGTGTATCTGCTGCTAATTTGATGGAGTTGTCGGCACAGTTGAAATCTTTAGTAGAACAATTTAAATTATAAGGTGATATTATGAGTCAAAAATTGAGAGTTTTGGTTGTAGAGGATTCACTTATATACAGAAAAATAATAAAGGCCGCTGTTGAATCTACAGAAAAAGCTGTTGTGACACAAACTGCTCAAAATGGTTTGATAGCACTAGAACTTTTAAATAAATCGATTTTTGATTTAGTTTTAATGGACATAGTTATGCCTGAACTAGATGGAATAAAAACCTTACAGACAGTAAAGCTCAGATTTCCTGAGCTTCCTGTCGTTATGGTAAGTAGTACGGGAGATAAAAGCGCCCAAACTACATTGGAAGCACTCAAATTTGGAGCGCTAGATTTTATAATAAAACCACTTGAAGAAAACTATGACACTAATATGAATCTTTTAAAAGAACAGTTAGAAAAAATATTTGAACAGCTTGTTTCATATAGAATTCCTAAAAAAAATATTCCAAAATCTGAAACTGTAAAAAATCAAGATAAAAAAGAATTATCAGCAGTAGACTTAGTTGTAATAGCATCATCCACTGGTGGCCCGGTTGCAGTAGAAAAAATAATATCTTCACTTGATAAAAATTTTGTAAAACCTATACTTCTTGTACAACATATGCCGCCCGAATTCACAGGTGTTTTTGCAAAAACTTTAGATAGAAAAAGTCATATGAGCATAATAGAAGCTAAGGATGCATCTATTGTAAGGTCAGGACAAGTTTTAGTAGCTCCGGGGGGGTATCATATGATTGTAAGAAAAAGCCAAAAATATCAAAAAATAATAAAATTAGAAAAAGGGGAACCTGTAAATGGAGTAATGCCAGCAGCTGATGTTACATTTAATTCAGTAGCAAAATCATATCCGTCGGAAAATGTATTGGCAGTAGTGCTTACTGGCATGGGAGAAGATGGAAAAGCTGGAATTAAAGCGCTTAAGGAAAACTGTAACTGCTATTGTATAACTCAAGATGAAGCTACAAGTGTAGTATATGGAATGCCTAGGAGTGTTGTGGAAGCAGGGTTGAGTGACGAAATACTTCCAATTGAAAAAATAGCGTTAAGGATTCAGGAAATTTGTAAAGGAAGGAGCTGACTATGGTTGCTTTATCAAACTCCGAATTTGTATTATTTAAAAAATTTATATATGAAAGATGTGGGATAAATATTGAGGAGAACAAAGCCTACTTAATAGAAACTAGATTGGCTAAACTGCTTATAGACTCAGGGCTAAATTCATTTGGGGAACTGTATAATCTAATAGAAACGAATTGGGATGACAGCATAGCTACTAAAATAATAGATGCAGTTACAACCAATGAAACTTTTTGGTTTAGAGATCAAAAACCTTGGGAAATACTAGAAGAAAAATTTATGCCAATATATTTGGATCTTTTAAGAAAAAAGGAACGTAAAAAGATAAGAATATGGAGTTCTGCTTCTTCTACAGGGCAAGAAATATATTCTATTGTAATGTGCATAGATAATTATTTGAAAAAGCATAATATAAAAGATGTTAAACTTGATGATTTTGAATTTTTAGCTACAGATATATCGACAAATGTATTAGAAATAGCAAAAAATGGGTTTTATGATGCTATAAGTATAAAGCGAGGGTTAGGCGGAGAATACAGAGAGCAATATTTTAAAAAGGAAGGACCTAGTTGGTCAGTTGAAGACCATATAAAGGATATGGTTAAATTCCAACAATTTAATCTGCAAAGTAGTTTTATGTTTATGGGTAAATTTGATTTAATTTTTTGTAGATATGTACTAATATATTTTTCTCAAGATTTTAGAAAAGATGTACTTCAAAAAATGGCTAGAGCTATAAATAAAGGGGGAAGTTTCATAATAGGAACATCAGAAATCTATTATGATATGGATGAGCTCTTTGAAAAACAAATACACAATGAGGGCACGTACTATACCGTTAAGGAGGAATAGATATGAAGATGCTTACTATTGACGATTCAGCTGTAGTAAGGACGATTATAAAAGAGTCAGTTTGGACACTAGGGCATGAATGTTTAGAAGCAGAAGATGCAGAGGATGCATTTAGGACATTGGAAGAGTGTGATTATAAATTAGATCTTATTTTTTTAGATTGGAATATGCCAGGAATCAGTGGGATTGATTTTTTGAAAATATTAAAATCAGATGCTAATCATAGCCATATACCAGTAATGATGGTTACTTCTGAGGGAACAAGTGAAAGTATAGTGGAAGCTATAAAAGAGGGGGCTTCACACTATATAATAAAACCGTTTGCTACAGAAGATTTATTAAAAAAAATATTAGAGTGTCTAGGAAGGGGGATACTTTGATGAATGAAACTTTAAATTCTTCAAACCTTAAAATTTCAGGGGCTTTATTTTCCACATTACTTCAAGATGCTATAACTACTACTACGGGTTTTTATCTAGAAAAAACAGAAAATAATAAGGAAACTAAAGATGAGAATGAAATCTTAGGAACTATGGTTATGGTTGGCGATAAAAATTTACTTTTGATGCTTTCCGCGGATGAAAAATCAGCTAGAATGATAGTTTCATACATGACAGGAATTGAAATAAGCGATTTGAGCAATGCAATGCTTTGTGATGGAATAACAGAAATTATAAATATGGTTGGTGGAGGGGCTAGAATTGCTTTTGAAAATACTGAGTATAAATTTTCTATGTCAGTACCATTTACTATAACTGGAAAAGATGTAAATATAATTGTAAAAAATAGAACGGAGAGATTTATTTCTAATTTTACAAATGGAGATATACAATTAGGCTTTAAGATTTTTGAACTTTAATAAAGTCATTTATTATAAAAATACTAAGAGGGATATTATGGCAAAAGTTCTGGTAGTAGACGATGTACAAGTAAATCGAAAATTAATATGTACAATTGTTAAAAATTTAGATTCGAGTGTAGAAATATATGAATCTGGGAATGGAAAAGATGCACTTAGGTTAATGGAAAAAGTTGAATTTGGAGTAGTTATATTAGATGTTATGATGCCAAAACTTAATGGTATTGAAGTTTTAGAAATAATAAAAAAAGAAAGAGCCTTATTAAACACGAGTGTGATAATATGTTCTGCAGTAAATGATATAAAGAGTGTTCAAAAAGCGCTTGACTTAGGAGCTTTAGATTATTTTACAAAGCCTTTAAATACAGAACAGATAAAAGTAACTTTACCTTTAAAAATAAAAAATGCAATATCATTTTATGAACAGAAAAAACAGCTTATACAATATAACGAGATGTTTAAAACTCAAATGCAACTTGCAGAAGAGATTCAAAGAGCTACTATAATTGATTTTTTAGAAAGTTCATCTGTAAAAATGGATAGTAGGTATATCCCTTGTAATGAAATCGGAGGGGACATGTTTGCTATAAAGCAAGTAGATAACAAAAATTGGTTTATAATATCAGATATAACAGGACATGGAGTAGCAGCAGCTATGATGTCTACAATGATAAAAGTGGTTTTTAATTATAGCGTGGTTTTAAGCTCAAGACCTAGTGAGGTTTTATCAGCTTTGAATAATACCTTATTTGAAATTTTTCAAAAAGTTGAACCACCTCTTATAACTGCATTTATAGGTTTTTTAGAAGGGGATATTTTATATTATGCCAATGCAGGGCATCCTTATCCTATTTTTTTTAAACACAAAAATAAAAAAGCACATTATTTAGAACAGCCAAGTTTTGCTTTAGGATTTATGGAAGATTCGGAGTTTGAAGATGCTGAATTTTTAATGGAAAAAAATGATTTCCTTATGCTTTATACAGATGGGTTATATGATATTGGGAAAGCTGATGAATATAACAATCAAATGGATATCAAATTATTTATAGAATCATATTTTAATTCAAATCAAAGGATTGAAACTGAAATGCTTGATGATATTATAGAATATTCTAAAAAAAATAATGAGGATGGATTTGATGATGATGTTGCAGTAGTTTCTATAGAAAAAATATATTGAAAGGAAGTGATACTGTGGTAGAAGAGTGGTTAATGCCATATTTGGAAGAATTTATTTTAAATACAGGACTTCCAGCATATGATAGTGAGGAATTGTTCAATGATTTTAGTTCGTTTTTTTCGAGTATATTGATATCATTGGAAAAATCATTGGAAAAAAAAGATTTTTTAAGTATATCGAACTTGGCACATCAACTTAAGGGAGCATCGGGTAGTCTTCTTGTAGAGCCTGTATTTAATTTAGCGTTATCTATAGAAAATGCCAGTAAGGCATCTGATGAAAATGAATGTGAATTTCAAATCATACTTTTAAAAAAAATAAATATTTGAGATAATTCTTATATTTCTCATTATTATGAAGATGTACTATAGTGTTTTTTTTGGAATAAAATAGTAGAAATTTATAACAAAAAATGTTATAATAATAACTATGTTTCAAGTATAAAAATGAAACTTAGTAGTATAAAAAAATGAAGTTGGCTTATATCAATCATTACATACGTTACAATAATAACTAACTTCATCTTGATTAATTAAGAAAATAGATTCATGTTTTAAGTTTATTAGGAGGATAATAATGGCATTTTCATTACCAAAATTTACACCACCAGATTTTACTTCTGAGAAATATTCATTTGTATCAAATGTAAAATTTGAAGAAGTTAAGAAAGCGGGAATCGCTCCATCGGGCTTTTATCTCACAACTCATATGCCTACCTATTATTACTATGAAGGCAAATGGCTACTTCCAAAACATAATTCACAAAATTGTGTAGCAGTATTTCATAATGATGAGATTTTAGTTAAAGAATTAGAAAATCTTATAGAAGGGGATAAAGTTATTTTAGCAGATGAAGCTTCTTTAGAAAATGGAATTTTAATTTATAAAGAGGGATTTGATGAATCTGTTATTTCAGAACCATTAAGATCAGTAGAGAGTTCGTTTTGCAACGATTACAAATATCTTGCAGATTTAATGAGGCATGAAAAAGAAAATGGTGGTCATATTGTATGGGTTTTAGGACCATCTGTTGTATTTGACTACTATACAAGAATAGGGCTATCTCAGTTAGCTGAAAATGGCTATGTACAAGCGCTTTTAGCTGGAAATGCTATGGCTACACATGATTTAGAGGCAGGCTATTTAGAAACTGCATTAGGTCAAAATATATATACACAAGAATCAGTTCATTTAGGACATTATAATCATTTAGATCTTCTAAATGAAGTAAGAAGAGCAGGTTCTGTAAATGAGTTTATAAAAGAAGGCAACATAAAAGATGGATTCATAAAAACTTTAGATAAACTAGATATTCCGTATGTGCTAGTTGGATCTATAAGAGATGATGGCCCATTGCCAGAAGTGTTTACAAATGTATCAAAAGGTTTAGATGCTATGAAGGAGCAGACGGACAAAGCTACACTAATAATAGGTTTGGCTACAATGCTTCACTCTGTATCTGCAGCAGAACTTGCTTCAAGCTATAGAGTAAAAGAAGATGGGTCTATAGTTCCAGTATTCATGTACAATGTCGATGTTACGGAAAACGTAGTCAACAAAGTTATGGCGGCTAGAGAATATATAGCAGTTAAACCTATTGTTACAAATGCGCAGGATTTTGTGGTTAATGTTCAAAAAGAACTGATTAAATCATCAGAGAGCGATAAACGTTAAATTCAGATACGACTAGGAGTTTAGAATATGAAATTTGATATACCAAAATATAATGCACCAGATTTTACTAAAGAAATCTTTGTTAATGCGCCAAATGTGAAGCTTGAAGTGGTTGAAAAACAAGGGGTTTCACCATCGAACTATCATGCTCTTTCAGTGTTTCCAGAATATTTCAAAGTGAACGGAAAGTGGATATTGGCAACTCAAAGTAGGATGGATTCGGCTTGTGTAGTTAATGACGAACCAGGAAAAGAAAGCCTTAAAATTGTAGAACTTAGAAACCTTAACGTAGGAGATAAGGTTGCTATTGGAAGAGCTGAAGATGCAAGTGAAGGTATCTATGTATATGATAAGGGATTTGAAGCTAAAGAAAAAGGCTGTGAAACATTTGCTTTTAGAAGTGGACGATCTAGAGAAACTGCATTTTCAATTGACTATGAAAAACTTTATGATGTTTTAAGAAATGAAAAAGAAAAGAATGGCTATGTTACTTGGGTATTAGGAACAGCTATAAGTCTAGATAGAGATACAAGATCTGCTTTAGAAAATCTTGTTAGAGAAGGTTATGTAAATTCTATAATATGCGGAACAAGCTTAGCGGCTTTTGACCTAGAATGTGGTATATTCGATACTATATGGGGACAAGAGGTTTTTGTAAAAGAACAGCAAACTATGAAAAATTATTATAGTACAATAAATATGGCAAGAGAAGCAGGCTCGATAGAAGCACTAGTTAAGAGCGGTGAAGTTAAAGATGGAATAATTAAAGCTTGCGTAGATTGTAATGTACCATTTGTACTTTCTGGAACAATTAGAGATAGATTCACGCTTCCAGGAACATATAATGACGTAACTGAGGCTCAAGATGCCATGAGAAAGCATGCTAGAAAAACCTCTACAATAATAATGGTTTCTACGGCATTATTTACAATTGCTACAGGAAATATGACCGCATCATATAATGAGTTTGATGGAGTTGTAAGACCTGTATATATGTATACCGTAGACATTCAAGAATTTGCAGTAAATAAGCTAGCAGACAGAGGAACACTTACAGCGACTTCTATAGTTACAAATACTCAAGATTTTATTAAACATGTAGGAAGAGCTTTGACATAATATGAATCCTAAGAACTTTTTAAAACATTAAATTATGTTTTAGAGAGTTCTTTTTTTATTTGAATTTATATGTTAAAATTAAAGTGATACAAATTACTAAAACTAGCTAGAAAGAGGAAATTTTTGAAAAAGAAAAAGCGAAAAAAGAAAATAAAACTAAATTATTTCAGGATATTTGGAGTTGGATTAACTGTAATTTTAGGATTAACTGTAATTTTAGCAGAGTTTGAGCATAATTTTATAAAAAAAGAGACTCAATATCCAGAAAGATATCAAAAAATAGTTGAAAAATACAGTAAAGAATATAACGTGGATAAATATCTTGTATACGCAATCATTAAACAGGAAAGTAATTTTAAAAGTGATGCAGTATCGAAGGCGGGAGCTAGAGGTCTTATGCAGATAACACAAGATACGTTTAATTGGCTTAGTGTCAAAATGAAAGTAGATGAATATACTTATGAAGATCTTTTTGAACCTGAAGTAAATATAATGTATGGTGTGTTTTTTATAGCGTATTTACAAGATCGGTTTAAAGAGGTTGAAACGATTGCAGCGGCATATAATGCAGGTATAAATGTAACTAGAAGGTGGCTTAAAGATCAAAGATATTCAGAAGATGGAGTCTCTTTGAAAAATATACCTTATGAGGAAACTGCAAATTATGTAGAAATAGTAAGGCAAAATTATGACAAGTATAAAGAACTTTATGAAAATTAATATGAAATATATCATTATATTCTTTTTTGGAGTATAATCTTATTAAAAGGACAATTTGGAGGTGCATTATGAAGTTAGCTTTAAGAGATAAGTTCCCTAGTTTAAAAGTAGAAACTACAAACGGAGTAGTAAATTTACCAGAAGACTATCAAGGCAAATGGTTTGTACTTTTTAGTCATCCAGCAGATTTTACACCAGTTTGCACAACTGAGTTTGTATCATTTCAGAAAAAAAAGAAAAGATTTAGTGAAATGGGAGTAGAACTTATAGGATTGAGTGTAGACAACTTGGAGTCTCACAGACAGTGGATTGATTGGATAAACAAAAATCTACATGTACAAATAGAATTTCCTATAATAGATGATGAAAAAAGAGTTGTTTCTGAGACGCTAGGTCTGATTCATCCAAATGAAGATGATACCGCATCAGTAAGAGCTGTTATAATTGTAGACCACAATGGAAAAGTAAGAACTATGCTTGAATATCCAAAAGAAATAGGAAGAAACATAAATGAAATTCTTAGAACGGTAGAAGCTCTAAAAATGGCATCGATTAAAAAAGTTTTTTCCCCAGCGAATTGGCCTTCAAACGAATTAATTGGCGATAAAGTATTATTTCACAGAGGTGAAGACGATTTACCAGAACTGGATAAAGAACGAGGCGTATATAGTTTATCGGATTGGTTTATATATAAAAATATAGAAGAATAGTTTATACTAAGAGGAATTTCTAGAGAGTCTAGATTCCTCTTTTAATATTTTCTGTAAGCTTTAAGGAGGAAGTATCATGAGTTCTAAGTTTGATGTGGATTCTAAAAAAGTGAAAATAACTATTATAGCATCAGTAATTATGATAATAATCATGTTTGCTTTTAATATATTTGGGAAAGAAGATAAGTATGAAATAGGAGAAGGATTAGAAACTCAAGAAGCAGAAAGTGCTGATTTAAACAATAATGACATTTTTGAAGAAGAAAACGAAAACGATACATATGTTAGTGAAATAAAAGAAGAATTTATTTTTGTAGATATAATAGGTGCAGTGGAAAAACCATCTTTGGTGGAAGTTAAAGAAGGTGATAGACTTAGTGTAGCTATAGAAAAAGCAGGAGGCTTAACTGAAAATGCAAATAGAGAATCGATAAATTTGGCACAAAAGCTAGTGGATGGAGCTCAATATATAGTTCCGTCAAAGGGAGAAGCGCTAGTTATTAATTATTGTGAGGATACTGAAAATCATGATAACAAACAACTTGATAAAGCAAAATCACAAGAAAGCGGTAAATTAAATATAAATACAGCGAGTAAAGAAGAACTACAAGAATTAACGGGTATAGGAGAAGTTTTATCTCAACGGATAATTGATTATAGAACTGAAAATGGTGAGTTTAGTTCTATAGAGGATATAAGAAATGTTAAGGGTATAGGGGATAAAAAATATCAAGATATTAATAGTCAGATTTGTGTGAATTAAGTAATTTAAATATTAGGTATTGAAAAAAAATTTTTTTGAGATATAATAGTCTGTGCATGATTAATGCAATTTAACTAAGAAGGAAGGTTATACGGTGAAAAAGGGAATTTCCCCAGCTCAAATAATTGTACTTGGATTTTTGGGAATAATACTTTTTGGGGCATTTTTATTGATGCTTCCGATATCTTCAGCAGAAGGTGAGTCAACGTCGTTTATTGATTCGGTGTTTACTGCGACATCCGCAGTTTGTGTTACAGGACTAGTGGTGCTAGATACAGGGAGTTATTGGTCTTCATTTGGAAAGTTTGTTATTTTATCATTAATTCAGGTTGGAGGACTTGGATTTATGACAATAACGACATTTGGAGCTATAATTGTTGGCAAAAAAATAGGTATAAAAAACAGAATTTTAATAAAAGAATCTCTTGGGCAAGAAAAAATCCAAGGAATAGTAAACTTAACTAAAAATATATTTTTAGGAACTATAATAATTGAACTTATTGGAGCATTATTACTTTCTACGCAATTCATTCCTATTTTTGGAATAAGAGATGGAGTCGTAAAATCAATTTTTCATTCAATTTCAGCATTTTGTAACGCAGGATTTGATATAATGGGGAACTTTACTTCGTTGACAGCATTTTATTCAAACACTATTATAAATGTAACTATAATGCTGCTTATAATATTTGGAGGACTAGGTTTTACTGTTATTTTTGATTGCATGACAAATCGTAAATTAAAGAGATTGAGTCTTCATTCTAAATTAGCACTAACTGTTACGGCAATACTTTTAATTTTTGGAACATTGATAATCTTGTGGCTAGAGTATAGTAATCCCGAAACCATTGGAGATATGAGTATGGCTAATAAGCTTAAAGTTAGTGCATTTCAAGCAGTAAGTCCAAGGACTGCTGGATTTAATACTATAGATCTGGCTAAACTTACAGATAGTAGTAAGTTTTTCACATTAATCTTGATGTTTATAGGGGGTTCACCAGCATCTACAGCTGGAGGAGTTAAGACAACAACTATAGCAGTTTTAATACTTACTATGGTAGCGTTTGTAAGAAATAAAGATGTAGAAGTTTATGGAAGACGTATAAATTATTCAATAGTTAATAAAGCTATGACTATAATAGTAATAGCATTTTTTATTATAACTTTAGGAGCTATGTTTATAAGTATAGCAAATCCAGAACTGGAGTTTATGGATATACTATTTGAAGTAGTTTCTGCATTTGGTACAGTGGGCCTTACCCTAGGAATAACTACAAAGCTTACAGGAATATCTAAGTTTATACTAATATTAACTATGTTTGCAGGAAGGGTAGGGGCACTTACTATAGTAATGGCACTTGCGGGTCGTGACAAAAAAATTGATTATCAGTTACCAGAAGGTAATGTTATATTATAGGAGAAGAAAATATGAGTTCATATGTTGTTATAGGTTGTGGAAGATTTGGTTCATCAGTGGCAAAAACCTTATATGGATTAGGTCATGATGTTTTAGCAATAGATTCCAATATGGAAATAATACAGGATATTTCAGATAATGTAACTCAAGCAATCCAGGCTGACGCTACAGATGAGTCAACTTTAAAATCTTTAGGGATTAGAAATTATGATGTAGCTATCGTTAGTATAGCTTCAGATTTACAGGCTTCTATAATGACTACTATTGTTGTTAAAGAATTAGGAGTAAACTATGTGGTTTGTAAAGCTAAAGATGAATTACAAGCAAAAGTGCTTTATAAAATAGGTGCAGACAGGGTTATTTTTCCAGAAAGAGATATGGGAGTAAGGCTTGCACACAATTTAGTGTCAAAGAATGTGCTAGAATTCATAGAATTAGATCCACAGTATTCTATAATTGAAATAATAGCTCATGAAAAATGGAATGGAAAAACGCTTTTAGAGTTAAATTTCAGAGCTAAATATGGAATAAATGTAGTGGCTATAAAAAGAGGCAATGATGTTAATATATCACCAGTAAGTGATGATATAGTATATTCCAAAGATATACTAGTAGTTATTGGAGAAATAAAAAAATTAAATAGGTTAAGTGAAGACCATGTTAAATAAAGTAGTAATTGAATCAAAAGACAATTCAAAGATAAAACTTATAAGTAGTTTAAAAAACAAAAAACATAGAGATAAATATAATTTGATGATAATAGAAGGTTTCAGAGCTGTTACGCAGCTTCTTGATGCTAATATAAAGTTAGAAATATTAGCTTTTTCTGAGAAAAGTCTCAATGAAATAGAATCATATAGAACTGTTTATGAAAAAAACAAAGAAATAGCAGTAATAATAAAAGATAATATTTTTAGTCAGTTATCAGATACAGTAAATACTCAAGGTATTATAGCAGTTACAAGCATACCAGAATATTCAAAAGATATGTTTGATGAAAAAGCTAAAGCTAGAGTTCTGTTGTTTGATAGAATTCAAGACCCAGGAAACGCAGGAACACTTATAAGAACAGCAGATGCAGCTGGATTTGATGCTATATTTGTAATTAAAGGAACAGTAGATTTATATTCGCCAAAGGTCAGCAGATCAGCAATGGGAGCTAATTTATATATTCCTATAATTGAAATTGAAGAAGAGGACTTAATAAATTTCAAAAAAAATAAATTTAAAATACTTGCTACAGCATTAGATGAAAATGCTAAAACTTATGATAAAGTAAATTATGAAGAAAAATGTATAATAGTTCTAGGAAATGAAGCAAATGGAGTATCAAAAACAATACTTGAGATTTCAGATGAAAGAATATATATACCTATATATGGGAAAGCGGAATCACTGAATGTTGGAATAGCAGGAGCTATAGTAATGTATAAATCTTTAGAAAAATAAGTAAAAAAAAGTGCCATTGGCACTTTTTTTTTATCCGAACAATCCGTTATCTACATTTTGATTATTGTTTTGTGGTGGAGTTTCTGGGACTGAAGGCTCAGTGGGTTCTCCTTGTTCTGTAGATGGATTATCTACAGGTGGTTCGGTGTCTGTAGGATTATCTACAGGTGGTTGCGTTTCTTCTGTTTCAGGTTTATCCTTTTTATCATCTTCAGCTGCGTTTTCAATACTTTCATCATCTAAAAGACCTTCAGTAACTATTGGAGTATGGTTATCACATACCTTTGATGGAGCTGTGCCTGACATGAATAATTCGCTATATTTTCTACTGCAATTTGGACCAGCTAAAAGTCCAGTTTCTTGACAAACAGTAGCATTTGTAAGTCCAGATGGTACATCAAAACTCTTACTAGGAAGATTTTCATGGACTCTTGTCATTATTCTCGACCAAAGTCTTGATGGGACATCACTTGTTTTATTTAAATCTTTAGGTTGGTCTTCTCCTATCCAAAGTGCACTTGTGTAGTATGGAGTATATCCTGAAAACCAAATATCTTTTTCGTCATTAGTAGTACCTGTTTTACCCACAGTAACCATGTTTCGAACCCTAGCTCTTCCGCCGGTTCCTCTATTTACGACATCTTTCATTATATCTGTCATAATATAAGCGGCTTGTGGGGAAGCAATTTGTCTTGTTTCAGGTTTGTTTTCATAAAGTACAGTACCACTTGCATTTTCAATTTTAGTTATAAATATAGGCTTAGTATAAGTTCCAGCATTAGCCACAGCAGCATATGCAGCTGTTAAATCAAGCGGAGTAACACCTTTAGACATTCCGCCTAGTGCTAGAGAAAGATTCTCGTCATTTATAGATGAATTATCACTTCTAGTAACTAATGTAGAGAAGCCCATATTTTTAAGATAATCAATCATTTTAGCAGGACCAAGCTTTTGTGCTACTTGTACAGCACCTACGTTAGAAGACTTTATTACAAGATTTCTAAGAGTTGTAGGTCCATCATAACGACCATAGTTTTTAGGCCAATACTGTCCTTTTTCATTCTTTATAGGCTCATCCACAATGCCGCTTGCAGCAGTGAAACCATTTTCTAGTGCAGGGAGGTATACTGCAAGAGGTTTTATAGAAGAACCTGGTTGACGAGGATTAAGAGCTCTGTTGTATATTCTACTACCGCTTATACCTCTACCTCCAACTAATGCTTTTACTTGACCAGTGTATTGATCCATTATAACAGAAGCAACTTGTGGTTGAGGAATCCCATCTGCATCTACTCTGCTTCCTGGGAAATTAGAAGGATTATTTATTTCATCTTCTAAAATGCCTTGAATTCTGCTGTCTAAAGTAGAGTAAACTCTAAGTCCTCCACTATATAAAATTTCATTAGCATCTTCGTCAGAATAGCCGACAGATTTTAATGCAGTTATAGTTTCTTCTTTAACTTTATCTCCGAAATAAGAAGATATATTAGTTTGTTTCTTTTTACCAAGCTTAACTTCAATTGGATAACTTACAGCTTCATTATATTGAGCTTCAGTAATATAATTATTTTTTAGCATCATTTTTAATACAACTTCTTGTCTTTCTTTTGAGTCTGGGTTTAAAACTGCTTTTCTAACATAGAAATCGTTTTTAAGAAGCTGATTATATTCTAAATTAGAAATTAGTCCTTTGCTTAAAAGCGTGCTATAAACTTGCAGATCTTCACTTGTAGGCTCAGGAGTATCTTCATTGCTTGGTATCAAACTTACCTGCATATTATTAAAATCATCGTTTATGGTTATTGGAGCAGTTATATAAACGGAATATTTATATGGGTTTTTAGTTATTCCAGCAATCATAGCATTTTCAGCTAAATTCAATTCAGATACATCTTTATTAAAATATACATGTGCCGCAGCCTGAACCCCTCGAGTTCCTCTTCCAAGACCAATAGTATTTAAATAAGCATGAAGTATTTGGTTTTTACTTAATACTTTTTCTAGCTCAACCGCGTAATATATATCTTTAAGTTTTCTTGTCCAAGTTTTATCCATGGTAGTATAAAGATTTTTTGCAACCTGCATAGTTATTGTAGAAGCACCTTGAGCAAGGCTCATTGTTTTGATATCATACCAAAGTGCTCCAAAAACTCTTTTGATATCTACGCCATTATGTTCATAAAAACGCTCATCTTCAATTGCTACTACAGCATTTTGCAAATCTTTTGGTATTTGCTGAAGTGGAACCACACTGCTGTATTCTCCATTTGATATTTTTTCTATTAAGACCCCTTTATCATCAAAAATAAAGGAACTCTCATCTAATTGCTCTGAAATTTTTGTAGGATCTATAGGTTCAGCTGTTTTTATTACAACAAGTGCCATAGCTAAAGTTGAGACGGTACCTATAATCATTACAAAAGCAAGTATTAAAGAGAATAATTTTAAAAAATTTATTTTTTTCTTCTTTTTCTTTTTTGTGTTTTTTTCTATTTCTTTGTCCATATTTAGAACCTCCTAATCCAATATATTATAACATAAAATTGTTTTGTTTTATAAATTAAATTGTTAAAAGTCACAGTAATGTAATAAAATAGCCCCTAGAGTTATCTTAGGGGCTAAAATTCAGATTTATTCAACAATTTCAAATTTATAACCTACACCCCAAATGGTCTTTATATCCCATTTTGGATGAGGAAAAGTATCTATTTTTGAGCGGAGTCTTTTTATATGAGAATCTACGGTTCTAGTATCCCCAAAGTAATTGTATCCCCATAATGTATTTAAAAGGACATCTCTTGAGAAAGCTTTAGTATTATTACTTGCAAGTGTCCAGAATAATTCAAATTCTTTTTTAGTTAAGGGGACGATATTGTTATCAATAAGTACACTGTAGTCATTTATGTTTATAATTAAATTATCATATGAAAATATATTAGGAGCTTTTTCTCCAAAACTAAGTCTTCTTAGAATTGCTTTTATTCTAGCTATTACTTCGCCAGGAGAAAATGGTTTAACTATATAATCATCGGCACCGATATCAAGACCCATGATTTTTTCGAAATCTTCGCCTCTGGCAGTTATCATTATTATAGGGATGTTAGACATCTTTCTTATTTCTCGACAAACCTCAAAGCCATCTTTTTTAGGCATCATGACATCTAGGAGAATTATATCAGGCTTAACTTTATTAAACGATTCAAGGGCTGATTCTCCATCATAGGCTAAAACGGTATCGTATCCTTCTTTTTTACAATAATTATCTAAAATAGAAACAATTAATTTGTTGTCATCTGCAATCAAGACTAGAGACATATAAATCCTCCTAGTAAAAAGTAAATAAAATAGGAAACAAAAATCCAAATCATGAATAGAAGTTTCCGAATAATTGGTGCACCCAAAGGGATTCGAACCCCTGACACGCGACTTCGAAGGCCGCTGCTCTATCCAACTGAGCTATGGATGCGTATTAGTAAGCAACACTTACTATAATACCACAAATTTGAAATATAGAAAACCGAAAAATAAAAAAAATATAAACGAGTCAATAAATAAAAAAAATCAAAAAATATATACAGTTTAAT
Source organism: Proteocatella sp. (assembly GCA_041738345.1). Taxonomy (GTDB): domain Bacteria; phylum Bacillota; class Clostridia; order Peptostreptococcales; family Filifactoraceae; genus Proteocatella. Next base: position 39,010 of record JBGSPX010000016.1, on the reverse strand, counting down.
AAGTGCAAATTATAATAATCCTATTGAAATAAATTCCTAAGTGTGAAATAATATAAAAATAATATATGGTGAAGGGGGTGGCTGAAACCAATGTGGGAATTAAAAGATATTATTATGAATATAAGTGTTTTTGACATAATAGATATATCCATTGTAGCATATGTTTTTTATAATGTATATTTATTAATAAAAGAAACACGTGCAGAGCAATTAGTTAAAGGAATTGTAATACTGCTTTTAACCAGTAAAATCTCAGAACTGATGCAGTTTCAAGTTATTCACTGGATTTTAAAAAATACTATGACAGTAGGGCTTATAGCACTTTTAATAGTGTTTCAGCCAGAGCTTAGAAGAGCACTTGAACATATAGGAAGAACAAAGTTTTTAGTGAAATCAAATATGGATGGTAGCTTAGATTATGATAATATAATCTTAGAGATAGTTCAGACAGCAAGTTCGCTTTCAAAAAGTGAAATTGGAGCACTGATTGTATTTGAAAGAGAAACTGGATTAAATGAAATAATTCATACAGGGACTATAGTAGATGCAAAATTAAGTAAGCAACTTTTAATAAATGTATTTATACCAAATACGCCACTTCATGATGGGGCGGTTGTAATAAGAGGCGATAGAGTTATGGCAGCAGGATGCTTTTTGCCATTAACTGAAAATAATAAATTGAATCAAGAAGTTGGAACGAGACACAGAGCGGCACTTGGAATAAGTGAAAAATCAGATTGTGTGTCCCTTGTAGTTTCTGAAGAAACGGGAGCAATATCTATTGCAGAAAATGGAAAACTTTTTAAAAATTTATCTCAAGAAGACCTAGAAATATATCTGAAAAAACATCTAAAAAGATCTGAAGAGAGAAAATTCTTTAGAAGAGGTGGTGAATAGATATGCAGAGAAAGTTTAAAGCGAATTTAAAGATAAAAATATTTTCATTTATGTTTGCATTTATAATGTGGATTTATGTAATGTCAGAAGTAGACCCCATAGTTATAAGAAGTTTTGAAAGCATACCTATAGAAAGCATAGTTAATATAGATGAAATAAGAGATGATGGATTGACTTTCGCGTATGGACAAAATTTTAATGCAAAAATTGATTTTCGAGCAAAGCGCTCTACCTTGAATGAATATATAAGAAATGGAGTAAAACCAAAAGGTGAAATATACGACCCTACAATAGGAACGAATACTATGACTATAGTGTTAGATACTCCAAGAGAAATTGAATACAGTGTAGTTCCAGAAAAAATTGAGGTTATTTTAGAGAAGTCTTTAGTGAGTTTGAAAGATGTATATTTAGAAACAGAAGGAGAACTTCAAAATGGCTACGTAGTTAGAGAGATAATCCCAAATAGAAATAAACTTTATGTCGAAGGACCTCAAAGTCAAGTTGAAAAAGTAAATAACTTATTAGCTAAAATAAAATTAGAAAATCAAAATAGTGATTTTAGCTCCAAGGTAAACTTGATACCAGTAGATTCCAAAGGTCATGTGGTAGAAGGCGTAACCGTAAGAGATGCAAATATAATAGTAGATGTCTCTGTAGATAAAATTAAGTCTGTTCCAATTGAGTTAGTATTTGTTAATTCAGAGAATAAAGTTATTAAAAATAGTTCATTTGAATCAGAAATTAAGATGATTGAGATACAAGGAAGAGAAAGCCTAGTTAATAAAATTGAAAGTATAAAAACAAAACCTATAAAAATAAGTAATTTTAATATTACAGATGGACTCTTATATCCATTAGAAAATATTGAGGGTTTAAAACTATCAGATAATAAAATAAAAGTAGTTCCTTTAGACGACAAAATAATTCAATATGATTTATCTATTCCAAAGGAAGATGTCAAATTCTTAGGCACTTATGAAGTAGAAAATTTAAAGGAAAAACTTCCAGAATCATTAGAAATAAAATTATTTGCAGGTCAAGAGTATAAAGACTTAATAGAAAGTAAAAAAATAACTTTGTTTATAGACAATTATTCTCAAAAAGAAGAATATAAACTGTCATATAAAATAGATGTTCCAATTGCAAGCATTAAGGTAACCCCTGATGTAATAAATTTACCAAAGAATAATTAGGAGGAAAAAATGAAAAATTTTCAAGAAATAATGCAAAAAGCTAAAAGTGCAGGGCCTAGAAGGATTGCAGTAGCATGTGCGCAAGATGAAGATGTATTAAAATCTGTAGATATGGCTAACGTTGCAGGTATTGCAAATGCCACATTAGTAGGAAATAAAGAAGAAATTACAAAAATTTGCACAAATCTAGGCATAGATATTAACAAATATGATATAATAGACGAAAAAGATAATGTAGAGGCTTCAAAGCTTGCTGCAAAACTTGTTTCTGATGGAAAAGCAGACATACTTATGAAAGGTCTTGTAGATACATCAGTAGTTTTAAAAGCTGTACTTAATAAGGAACTTACACTTAGAACTGGTAGTCCAATAAGCCACGCCGCGGTTTGTGAAATTCCAGGATATGACAGATTAATGTTTGTTACAGATGCAGCTATGAATATAAGCCCAGATGTAAATGCAAAAGCAGCTATAGTAAGAAATGTTGTTAAATTAGCACAGTCACTTGAAATAGAATGCCCAAAGGTAGGCGTAATTTGTGCAAAAGAAAAAGTAGATGAAAAAATGCCTGCAACAGTTGAAGCACAAGCTTTAGTTGATATGAATAAAAATGGCGAAATTGTAGATTGTATAATTGGTGGACCATTTGCACTTGATAACGCAGTAAGTGAAGAAGCAGCACATCATAAAGGCATAAAAGATCCAATTGCAGGAAAATGTGATGTATTACTAGTTCCAGATATTGAAGCTGGAAATGTACTTTACAAAGCGATTTCTTATTTTTCAAAATCAAAAATTGCAGGAATAATACTTGGAGCATCAAAACCTATAGTTTTAACATCTAGAGCAGATTCAGAAGAAACTAAAATGTATTCTATAGCACTTGCTGTACTATACTCAAATAAATTCTAATATATATTGGAGGAAAACATGAAAGAGTACAAAGTTTTAGCAATTAATCCAGGTTCGACCTCAACAAAGATAGCAGTTTTCTCAAATGAAAACCTTATAATGGAGAAAACACTTAGACATTCAAATGAAGAAATTCAAAAATATGAGAGTGTATCAGCTCAAAAATCTTTTAGAAAAGAAGTGATAATAGAATCACTTGTAGAAGTAGGAATTAGTCCACACAGCTTCGATGCAATTGTTGGAAGAGGCGGACTGCTTATGCCTATGGAAGGTGGAACTTATGAAGTAAATGAAACTATGCTTGAAGATCTTGCAAAAGGAGTTCAAGGAGAGCATGCTTCAAATCTTGGAGGCATAATTGCAAAAGAAATTGCAGATATGGCAGTAGTACCAGCTTTTATAGTAGATCCAGTTGTGGTAGATGAAATGGATGATATAGCTAGAATATCAGGTATACCAGAAATCGAAAGAAAATCTATATTCCATGCATTAAATCAAAAAGCAGTTGCAAGAAGATATGCAAAAAGTATAGGAAAAAATTATAATGAAGTAAATGTAATAGTAGCTCATCTAGGTGGAGGAGTATCAGTTGGTGCTCATGAAAAAGGAAGAGTAATCGATGTAAACAATGCTTTAGATGGAGAAGGTGCATTTTCACCAGAGAGATCAGGAAGTCTTCCAGTAGGACAACTTATAAATCTTTGTTTTGATGGAAACCACACTAAAGATTACCTTAAAAAGAGAATAAAAGGAAATGGCGGACTTGTAGCATATTTAAATACAAATGATGCTAGAGAAGTTGAGACGCTTATAGAAAATGGAGATCAAAAAGCTGAATTAATATATAAAGCTATGGCATATCAAGTAGCAAAAGATATAGCTGCAAGTGTAGCAGTATTAAAATGCGAAGTAGATGCAATAATCCTTACAGGTGGAATTGCATACTCAGATATGATGACTAGCTGGATAAAGGAAAGAGTTTCAAAACTTGCGGAAGTAGTTGTATATCCGGGAGAAGATGAGATGATAGCACTTGCTGAAGGAGCACTTAGAGTACTTAATAAAGAAGAAGCTCCGAAGGTTTATGTAGGAGCAAACAAGTAGAGGTAAAAAATGCTGATGAACGATAAGCGAATAAGAATTATTGTAGGACATTACGGCAGTGGAAAAACTGAATTTGCTGTAAATTATGCAATAAAACTTTCACAAGAATTAGGCTCGACAAGAAAAGTAGCAATTGCAGATATAGATGTGGTAAATCCATATTTTAGATCTAGAGAAAAAGAAGACTTGTTAAATGGTTATAATATAGAATCTTTTTCTAGTATATTAAAAAATAGTTCCTTAGATCTTCCAGCATTAGCACCAGACTTAATGAAACCTATCTATGATGATAGATATGAATACATCATAGATGTAGGTGGAGATGATGTGGGGGCTCGTGTACTTGGCAGAATGAGTAGTGATATACAAAAGTATGAGTATGACATGTTTATGGTAATAAACAGGAACCGAGAATATACAAATGAAGCAGAAAAAGTAATTGAATATATAAGAGATATAGAATACAGAAGTAACTTAAAAGTTACAGGTTTAATAAGCAATACTCATTTGTTAAGAGACACAGAAGCCGAAGACATAGAGCAAGGAATATTATTGGTAAAAGAAGTTCAAAAGCAAACAGGCATCCCAATAAGATATGTTACTTATTGGGATAAAAAAGAGGAACTTAGGAAAACGGTTTCACACAATTTAAAATATTCTGAATTCGATAAGGGATTAACTGAAAATGAAGTTTCTGATATGATTATGCCGATAAGTATGATTATGAGAGAAGACTGGATGTGATTAAATTAGCCAAAGGCTATTTTTAATAAAAATTTATAGGAGGAATTACGATGGCAAAGGGAAAAGTTATATTTGATCAAGAACGTTGCAAAGGTTGTGGCCTATGTGTAACTGCATGTCCTGTGAAAATAGTATTTTTGGACAATTCAGTAATAAACGACAAAGGTTATAATGTGGCATCAGTTAATGATGCAGAAAAATGTATTGGTTGTGCAAGTTGTGCACTTATGTGTCCAGATAGTGTAATTACAGTAGAAAGATTTTAGGAGGAATAACGATGGCAAAAGTACTTATGAAGGGGAATGAAGCTATTGGTAAAGCTGCAATAGAAGCAGGCTGTAGATTTTTTGCAGGATATCCAATAACCCCACAAAATGAAATACCAGAATATATGTCTAAAGAACTTCCAAAAGTTGGAGGAGTATTTATTCAATCTGAATCAGAAATCTCAGCTATAAACATGATTTATGGAGCAGCAGGCGCAGGCGCAAGAGCAATGACTTCGTCTTCATCACCAGGAATCTCACTTAAGCAAGAAGGTATAACATATATAGCAGGAGCAGAGCTTCCAGCAGTTATAGTAAACATGATGAGAGGTGGCCCAGGATTAGGAAGTATCCAGCCATCTCAAGCAGACTACTATATGTCTACAAAAGGTGGAGGAAATGGAGACTACAGACATATCGTTTATGCTCCAGCTTCAATCCAAGAAGCAGTAGATATGGTTCAAGAAGCATTTGATGTAGCTGAATACTATAGAACACCAGTTCTTGTTGTAGGTGATGGAATGATTGGACAAATGATGGAGCCAGTAGAATTCAGAAAACCTGCACCAAGAGAATTACCTGAAAAAACTTGGGCAACAACTGGAACAGGTGGAGTAAGAAAACCAAATATCGTAAATTCACTTTACCTAGATTCAAACGTACTTGAGCAACATAACTTAAGATTAGATGCTAAATATAAAGCTATAGAAGCAAATGAAGCAAGATTTGAAAACTATATGGTAGAAGATGCAGATGTAGTTATGGTTGCTTATGGAACTACTTCAAGAATAGCAAAAAATGCAGTTAACCAATTAAGAAAAGAAGGCGTAAAAGCAGGTCTTATAAGACTTAAAACTTTATGGCCATATCCAAATAAAGCTTTTGAAAATATAAAAGCAAAACATATAATCTGTTCAGAAATGAGTATGGGACAGATGGTAGATGATGTAAAACTTGCGGTAGAATGTAAAATACCAGTACATTTTGTAGGAAGAGCTGGCGGAATGGTTCCAGATCCTATGCAAATAGTAGAAAAAGCAAGAGAACTAATAGGAGGTACAAAATAATGACAGTAGTATTCAAAAGAACACAAGGTCTAACAGACGTAACAACGCATTACTGTCCAGGATGTACACATGGTATAATCCATAGACTTGTTGCTGAAGTACTTGAAGAGATGGAGTTATTAGGCCAAACAGTAGGAGTTGCACCAGTAGGATGTTCAGTATTAGCATATAACTACTTTAATTGTGATATGCAAGAAGCTGCACACGGAAGAGCACCAGCAGTTGGAACTGCAATAAAAAGAGTACGTCCAGAAAATACAGTATTTACGTATCAAGGAGACGGAGACTTAGCATCTATTGGTATGGCAGAAATAGTACATGCTGCAGCTAGAGGTGAAAAAATAACAACTATATTTGTTAATAATGCAATATATGGAATGACAGGCGGACAAATGGCTCCAACTACACTAGTAGGACAAAAAAGTACTACAAGTCAAGATGGAAGAGATCCAGTTAAAAACGGATTCCCTATAAGAGTATCAGAGCTTATTTCAACTTTAGATGGAGCTGTATACGTAGAAAGAGTTACAGTAGACACTCCAGCAAACGTAAGAAAAGCAAAGACTGCTATAAGAAAAGCTTTTGAAGTTCAAAAAGCAGGATTAGGATTCTCATTAGTTGAAGTACTTTCTACATGTCCTACAAACTGGGGATTCTCTCCAGTAGATTCACTTCAGTGGTTAAGAGATAATATGATACCATACTATCCACTAGGAAACTTCAAAAATGTAGAGGAGGCGAAATAGCATGGAGAATAAAATAATATGTGCAGGATTTGGTGGACAAGGAGTAATGTCTATGGGACAGCTTCTTGCTTACGCTGGAATGATAGAAGGAAAAAATGTTTCATGGCTTCCATCATATGGTCCAGAGATGAGAGGGGGAACTGCAAACTGTGCAGTTACTGTATCTGATGAAGAAATAAGTTCTCCAATAATCACAAATGATGCTGATGTAGCTATAATTATGAATCTTCCTTCACTTATAAAATTTGAAAATGATGTAAAACCAGGTGGAAAAATATTTATAAACTCTTCACTTATAACAAAAAAGGTAGAGAGAACAGATGTAGAAGTACACTATATAGATGCCAATGAACTAGCTAAAGAAATAGGAAATGCAAAAGCAGCGAACCTTGTAATGCTTGGAGCACTATTAAAATCTATGTCTATTGTTGATATAGAAGCTATACTTGAAGCATTTAAGAAAGTTTTTGGACCATCAAAAGAGAAATTTATACCACAAAACAGAGATGCACTTGTAAAAGGTGGAGAAAGTATATAGTAAAATTTTACATTATGCATTATAATAATGAAGAACCATTATTATAAAAGCAAAGGAAATTAGTTTGATATGAGAAAATATTTTGGAACAGATGGAGTAAGAGGAATAGCTAATGTCGAACTTACTCCAGAATTGGCATTTAAGCTTGGACGAGCAGGAGCACATGTTCTCCAAAAGCATAGCAAAAATAAGGATGGAAAAACTACTGTATTTGTAGGCTCGGACACTAGAATATCAAAAGATATGCTCTCTTGTGCAATAGCAGCAGGTGTAATGAGTGTAGGGGGAGATGTAATAGATATAGGTGTAGCACCAACTCCTGCAATAGCGTACTTGACAAAAAAACATAGAGCCGATGCAGGAATAGTTATATCAGCATCTCATAATCCTATGGAATATAATGGCATAAAATTTTTTAATTCACTAGGATTAAAATTAGACGATGCTATTGAACTTGAAATAGAAGAATATCTTGCGGATATGAGTAAAATTGATACTCATATATCTCACGAAAATTTAGGGACTAGGGTTTTTAATGAAAATTATGTCAGAGAATACGAAGACTTTTTAGTAAAATCAATAGATATAGATTTAAAAGGACTTACGGTTTCACTAGATTGTGCAAATGGTGCAGCATATCAAGTGGCTCCAAATGTATTTAAGAAACTTGGAGCAACGATAAATGTTATATCCGACAATCCAGATGGCACAAATATAAATAAAAAATGTGGGTCAACACATCCTGAAAATCTTTGTGAAACTGTCATAAAGTCAAAATCAGATATAGGTCTTGCTTATGATGGTGATGCGGATAGACTTATTGCTGTAGATGAAAATGGAAAAATAGTGGATGGCGACAAAATAATGCTGATATGTGCCAAACATTTAAAATCCAAAGGCAAGCTGAAATCAAATAAGCTTGTAGTCACAGTAATGAGTAACCTAGGACTTCATATTGCGGCTAAAAAAGAAGGAATAGATTTAGAAGTTACTTCGGTAGGAGATAGATATGTTCTTGAAAATATGCTAGCAAATGATTACTCTTTAGGTGGAGAACAGTCAGGTCATATGATATTTCTAGACTACAACACAACAGGAGACGGAGTTTTATCGTCACTTATACTATGCAGCATACTTAATTCGAGTAAAAATAAACTTTCAGAGTTATCTAAAGTTATGGAAGTATATCCACAAGTTTTAATCAATGCGAAAGTTAAAAACGAGAATAAAAATGCATATATGACAGATTCTGAAATAAAAAAAGAAATAACATTACTTGAAGAAAAAATGGATCAAAAAGGAAGAGTACTAATAAGACCTTCAGGAACAGAACCATTAGTGAGAGTAATGATAGAAGGTCAAGATAAAGACCAAATATCAAATATGGCAAGAGAATTAGCTGATATGATAGAAGCTAGATTGGGCTAAAAATAAAAAGTAGAGACTTATTGTCTCTACTTTTTTGTATAAAAATACATATTTATGATAAAATTAGAATATCAAAAATCTTAGATGGACTTAGATATAAGAAAGGAGCATTTTATGAGCATTATAATAGAAAAAAAAGAATTACGAGAAAAAATAAAACAAATCAAAGAATTTATGACTAAAGAAGAAGTAGAAACTTCGGATAAACTAATAGAAGAACAGTTAATGACGTTGAATGAAGTGATGGAGGCAAAGACAATATTTTGCTTTGTTTCAATGGAAGATGAAATAGATACTAAAGAAATAATAAAAAAATTGCTTTCTATGGGAAAAATAGTAGGAGTTCCAAAATGTGAATCAAAAAATAATATGAAAGTATATAGAATCAAAAGCTTAGAAGATTTAGAAAAAGGGTATTATAATATAGAAGAACCTAAATCATATTGTGAAACTATAAAACCTGAAGATATTGAGCTTGCAATAATACCGGCAACTGCATGCGATAAAAATAAAAATCGAATAGGAAAAGGTGCGGGATATTATGATAGATATTTAAGCAATCAAAGTTTTTTAAAAGTAGTACTTTGTAGAGAAAAATATTTAGTAGATAAAGTGCCTACTCAAGAAAATGATGTAGCTATGGATATTATAGTAACCGAAACAAATATATATTAATTGGAGACTGATATGTTTTTTAAAAATAAGGACAGCGTGATTTTTTATATAAAATATGTTAAAAATATAAAAACTTTTCTTTCAAATAAGAATATATCTAATTGGGAAAAATTCAAGGCTATATTCGTATTTCTAATGATGATACTATATCTTGCTTCGCCTATAGATATAGTGCCTGATTTCATACCTATATTTGGATATATAGAGGATTTTTTGGTTAGTATGGCAATGTTGTTTTATATTGGAAATCTTATTTATAAAAATTTGAACAATCCAGATGACCCTGATAAAACAGAATTAAAAAAGGATAAAGCCTCAAAACTGAAGAATAAAAAGATAATTGATGTTAAATTTTCGGATATTTCGAAAGATAAAGATGAATAATCAAAAAAATTTCACAAATTTTAGGTAATTTTATAAAAAAAAGTAGAAATTAAGTCACTAAAAGGGTAAAATATATAATGTATATTTTTTATGAAAGGGTGAGTGCTTATGTTAAAAATGCCAAAATTTGAAATTGGAGAATCTATAACCATACAGAAAGTTGTTACAGAGGAAGATACTGCAAGCAATTATGGTAATCCAGAGTTAGACAAATTGTTTGCTACTCCGTCACTTGTAGCACTCATGATAGAAGCTAGCACGAAACTTATAGATGAAAAGCTAGACGAAGGGTTAATAACAATTGGAAAGGAAATTCATGTAACCCATGAAAAACCTACAATGATTGGTCAAACTTTAACCATAAGAGTTACAGTTAAAGAAAGAGTTGAAAACACTCTAAAACTTGAAATGGAAGCGTTTGATGAATTAGGGCCAATTGGAAAAGGATACTTTGACAGAGTCATAGTAAACAAAACAGCTTTACTTAGAAAAGCTCATGCAAGAGAAGTGCTTTTAGAAAGCAGATTCTAAAGAAATCAATGAACTGTCGTGAAGGATAGCTCGAAAAGAGGTCCTGTCGTAAAGATAGCTCCATTATTATATATTGAGACATGGAAGCATGTCTCTTTTTTTTGATAAACAGTATGTTAATTACAAAAAAGGAAATTTAAGCTAATTTATAAAATTTGGAGGGTATATGGGAATTACAAAAAAGTTTTTTTATGATTACGAAGATTATGAAGATGGAGAAAAAAACGCAGATACATTATTAGCAGAGATATTGTCAGATCCAGAATTAACACGAATAAGTGAACTTGTTATAGGATGTTGGGGTGAAACTTGGGATACGTCAGCTCAAACGATAATAGATGGTATTATAAGAACGTCAGAACAATTTGAGAATATAGAGCATTTGTTTATGGGGGATATGACCTTTGAAGAGTGTGAAGTATCTTGGATCATCCAAGGAGATTACAGCAATTTATGGGCAGCGCTACCAAATTTAAAAGCACTTACTATAAAAGGAAGCTCTGAACTTGAGTTAGGGGAAATAATGCATAATAATTTAGAGTCCTTAGAAATAATATGTGGAGGACTTCCACGAACTGTTATTTCTAGCATATCATCAGCGAAACTACCAAACTTAAAAAAATTAAACCTATATCTTGGAATAGATAGTTATGGATTTGATGCAGATATAGAAGATATAAAACAATTACTTAAAAATGAAAGTTTTGAAAGTCTTGAATATTTGGGATTAGGCGATAGTGAGATTCAAGACGAAGTAATAGAAGCTGTAATGGAAAGCGAAATAGTAAAACAGTTAAAAACTTTAGATTTTTCAAATGGAACGGCATCTAATAAAGGTGCACAAATAATTTTAGACCATAAAGAGAAACTTACAAACTTAGAACATTTAAATTTAGAGTATCACTTTATAGATGAAGAATATATGGCGGAATTAGAAAAATTACCATTCAAAGTAAACTTAAAAGAACAACAGGAAAATGATGAAGAATATGGAAATTACCCAATGCTTACAGAATAATTCAAATCAAGTGCATAATAATTCAAAGCGAATTCATATTTTTGGAAATAGTGATAGCAAACGCTATCACTATTTTAAAAAAGCGTGTACTGAAAAAGATATCGAATTGATATTTTGGAGCATTCAAAATATCAATTCGATTTTCTATAAAAACTATAATGCAGGCGAACCCATAAAGATTGATCCGCCTGTTTATGAAACAAGCGAAATAAACCAATTAAACGACCTAGCAAAAAAATACCACGAAACATTAACAAAATTAGAGAGTATAAAAGAGGCTAAATTTTTAAATACCCCTTCAAGTATTTGGAAAACCTTAGATAAAATATATTGTAAAAAGCTATTACAAAATTTAAATATAGCAACGACACCGATATTACAAGGTGAATATAAGGACTACAAAAGCCTTAAAGAATCTATGAGAAAAGCAAAAATATATAAGGTTTTTATTAAACCGAGATATGGTTCTGGGGCAGCAGGAGTTATGGCATACAAATGGAATCCAAATAATAATATGGAAATATTAGAAACCTGCTTAAAAGCAGAAAATAATATTTTTTTTAATACAAAAAACTTATTTAGATATTCAGAAAATGTAGATATAAAAAACCTAATAAACTTTATATTAAAAGAAGATGCGATAGTTGAACACTGGATACCCAAAGACGTATACAAAAACAGTGTCTATGACTTAAGAGTAGTATACCAATATGGGGAAATAGACTTTATAGTCGGTAGGGGTTCTAAAGTAGGATCTATAACAAACTTGCATTTAAACAATGAGGTTATTGATATAAAAGCACTTGAATTATCACAAGAAACCATGGATGAAATAGCAAAAATATGCAACTTAATTGCTCGAAATTTTTCAGGCTTGAATAGTTTTGGGGTAGATATATTACTAACTCACAAAAAACGAAAACCAATTGTAATTGAAGTAAATGGTCAAGGCGATTTAATATATAAAGATATTTTGAATGAAAACAAGATTTATAAAAATCAAATAGCAAATTTAATAATTCAAAAGTAAAGGAAAATTTAAAATGACTAAAATAGGAAATGAAGTACCCAAGGAAGTAATAGGCGATCCTAAAAAAGCCAAATATAGCGTAAATATGAATGACATTGTAGGCAAACAAGATATATTATTTGTGTGTTTAGATACCCTTCGTTATGATGTAGCTATAAAAGAAGAGCTAAATGGAGCGACGCCAGTACTTAATAAGTATGGAAAGTGGGAAAAGCGTCATGCACCAGGAAATTACACATATCCCTCACATGTAGCAATGTTTGCAGGCGCACTTCCAACACCAGCAGAACCTACGCCACTTTTTGAAAGAGAAAGACTGTTTATGCCTAAAGATTTTTCCTCAAGCCTAAGCACTCATCCAAGTGCATTTATGTTTGAGGGAGCAAGCTTTGTAGAAGGATTGGAAAAAGTAGGCTATGAAACCATTTGCGTAGGAGGCGTAGGTTTTTTTAACAAAAGAACGCCTTTAAACAGCGTACTGCCTAATCTATTTAAAAAAAGCTATTGGCATCCATCTTTTAGTTGCCATATAAAAGAAAGTTTTGAAAATCAAATAAACTTTATTGAACGTAAACTCTCTAGCTATACTAAAGAACAAAAAATCTTTATGTATTTAAATATTGATAGCATTCACTATCCGAATTATTTCTATACAGAAGGGGCAAAAGAAGACGATGTAAATACCCATGCAGGAGCGTTGAGATATGTCGACAATCATTTAGAAAGACTATTTGATATATTTAAACAGAGAGGCTCAACCTTTGTTATTGTTTGTTCAGATCATGGAAGCTGTTATGGAGAAGATGGGTATCATTTTCATTGCTTATCACATGAAATAGTATATACAGTGCCATACAAGCATTTCTTCCTATAGGTGATTTTATGAACAAAACCCAATTTTTGCAATATATGTATAGCTATCCACACAAAACTGCCTACCAAAAAATAGAACACCTAGATAATATAATCCAAACATCTCCACTAAAAAATAAAAATATAGGATTATATGTCCATGTACCATTTTGTGATAGTAAATGTGGATATTGCAATCTATTTTCAATTCCAAGTCAAAATACAAATGTAATGCAAGACTATATAGACGCAATTGAAAAACAAAATCAGCAATATCAAAAAACCTTTGGTCTTGAAAATATTAAAGCTGAAAGTTTTATTTTAGGAGGCGGGACTCCGACCTCACTGAGTAATTCTCAATTAGAAAAACTATTTGTTTTGGCAGAAAATTATTACAGCTTTGACTATGAAAAAGATTTTTCTGTAATTGAAACCTCACCGAATCAAACCACCGACGAAAAAATAAAATATTTAAAATCTAAAAATATAAAACGAATAAGTATAGGCGTTCAATCCTTTGTTCAATCAGAATTAGATACTTTAGATCGAAATCATAATATTAAAATGGTCAAAAATTCCCTAGAAATATTAAAATTAGCAAATTTTCCTATCCTAAATATAGATTTAATCTACGGAATTCCAAATCAGAGCATTGAATCCTTAATTTTTTCCATAGATAAAATTTTACAATATAGCCCTGATGAAATATTTGCATATCCACTATATGCTCAAGCAAATACCAGAATAGGCAACAAATATAAAGTGGACGAACAAAAACAAGTGATATTTTATAGAACAATAAAAAGCTATCTTGAAAAAAACGGCTACCATCAATTGTCAATGAGGCGATTTGTAAAACAGTTGCCTAAAATACAATCTAGCTGTGGCTTTGAAAATATGATAGCCTTAGGATGCGGTGGTAGGTCATATATAGATAATCTGCATTTTTGTGAACCCTATACCGCAGAACCTCAAAAAATCAAAGACAACTTAAAAACCTTTATTAAAAAAACTGATTTTTTTGCAGATATGTCATATTATGAACTAAATAATTCCGAACAAAAAAGGCGATACATTATAAAAAACTTACTTCATATAAGTGGGATAGATATAGAAGATTACAATAAATATTTTGAAGGAGATATTTTTGAGCATTTTCCAATACTTTTGGAATTTAAAAAACAAGGGTGGATTGAGATAAACCCTAAAAAGATATGCCTTACAGAAAAAGGAATGGAATGGTCAGATTATATAGGGCCTAAATTTATTTCAAAAGAAGTTGAAGATAGGATGCGAAAATATGATACCATCAACGATTAATCATATTTATTATAGAGGGCATTTAAAATCATGTAATTATAGTTGCTATTACTGTCCATTTTCAAAAAACAAATCATCCCAAGAAGAACTCCAAAAAGACTGCAATGCGCTTTGGAAATTTTACGAAAGCATAGAAATAAATCCAAGTCAAAATCTAAATATAATGTTTACGCCTTATGGAGAGGGTATGATACATGATTATTATCAAGAAATCATAATAAAACTAGCAGAACTTGAAAACGTCAAAGCTGTAGGAATTCAAACTAATTTGAGTTTTTCAGCAGAAGCATTTATAAACAAAATAGAAAACCTAACCAAACCAAAACAAAGAAAAATTAAAATCTGGAGTTCGTACCATCCAACTATGGTTACATACTTTGAATTTGCAAAAAAAGCTAATTTGCTATCAGAATATGTAGACCTATCAGTGGGGGCAGTTGCTATCTCAGAAGAAATAGCAAATATACAAAACTTAAAATCAGAACTATTGCCTCATATTTATTTATGGTTAAATGGAGAGTCACATAGAAAAAATCGTTATTCAGAAAATGAAAAAGCTATTTTTCAAAAAATAGACCCATTTTTTAACTATGAACTAAGTCGTGTAGGAAAAGATGATGCAATATGCAGTGCTGCAAAAGAATCTATTTTGATTGAAGCAAATGGCAAAACCTTTGCATGTCATATGCAAAAACATTCGATTGGAAATTATTATAAAATTAATTCAGATGAGAAGGCTTTTGTATGTAGCAGAACTTACTGCGATTGTTTTTTAGCATACTCACAATTAGATTTAAAAGCTTTGAATTGCTTTTTTGGAGAAAATAAACGATTTAGAATTCCAAAAAAACAAACTATTAAAGCTATATTTTTTGATATAGATGGAACAATAATTTCAACAGAAGGAAAATTAAAACAAGAAGTTATAAATACAATAGAATATTTGTCAAAATACTGCAAATTATACTTTGCAACCTCATTGTCATACAAAATAGCAAAACAAAAATGTACTAAAATATGGAAGTATTTTAGTGGGGGCATATTTTCAAATGGAAGTTATATTTTAGAAAAGAATTTTGAAAAAGAGAAAGAATATTACCTGCAAACCAATATCCTTGAAATACTATCCGAAAACCTATCAATACAGAGTAAAAATAAATTAATATTAGATAAAACCAAAGATGGAAAAGTATTAAGAATAATAATCCCCAAAAATAAAAACTTGCCACCGATGGAAAATGCAAATATATTTCAAGATAGAAATAAGACATATATCCAAGCGAAAGAAGCAAGTAAACAAAACGGAATTTCTTATTTGATAAAAATATTAGATATTGATATAAAAAACATACTTACTGTAGGAAATAGCCAAAATGATAGAGCAATGCTTGAGTATGCAGGATTTTCGATAAATATGCCAAACGGAGATAAAAGTTTAAATGAAGTTGTAGATTATATAATGGATATATCACATATACCATATATTGTAGAAAACAATATTTAGAATCTAACAAAGACACAGCAAGTATTGGCACATTATAGCCCCCTTCGGGGGCTTTTTTAATTTGCGAAATCATCAATTGATATACTGCCATCCATACATACAGCTAAAAATGATTTACCAATAACTTTGTAATCATCCTCACCAATGCCTAAACTACCCGAATGAGAAACTACTACTGGATATTCACCATCTACAGACTCATCTCTCATATCAAAAAGAATATGATTGCCACATCCGTCCATTGCAATTGATAAAAATCCATTCATATAAATAGGTGTTTCATAAGCAAGGTTATATGTTCGCAATTCTTCAACATTAAAGAATTGGAAGTAACGCTCTTTATTTGAAAAATCCCCGCCATTAGAATATTTAAGAAAATCAATATAACTCAGAGGTAATTTTCTTTGAGGAAAATCGTATTTCTCAATACCAAATTTAACAATCAAAGGTTTCATTTCATTATATTCAATATTCGATAAAGGGGTGTTCCATGTTCTTAAAAATATTTGTAATTCATCATCGGTAACGCCTTTGTTTTTTTGATAATTTTTATTGAAAATATCATTCCAATTAATTTTCATTTTTTACACCTCCAATACAGATATTATTATATAATGTTTTGAGGCTTTTCACAACGAGAAAAAGAGCATTTCTTCTAAATTATTGAATTGACTGGGCTTGATGTTATCCTTCGATTGTTGGACTAGATGGTATGATATAAAAGATATTGCAATAAGAATGGTTATATGTAATAATATTAAGTATAGAAAGAAATTTTTTCTGGGTTCACTTTTATTGGAAAAATCACTACTCAAGACTGGTATTGATTGGAATGACTAGGATTGAACCTTGTCTTCCCTCAAATAAAACCCTCGTTTAAATTGGTTTATTGCGTTAGAAAGATGTAAAGTGATTGACCGATGAAAACTATACAAGTATTGCAAATACAAGAATGTTTATATGCACGAGTCTAAGTGTAACTTCCACTAAAACAAGGATTGAAACGCTAGGCTACCGACCAGTATTAAAAGCGGTGATACAACGTCTAAGTGTAACTTCCACTAAAACAAGGATTGAAACGGTATCATTTCAGATAACTTCACTGAATCAGTAACATGGTCAAAGTGCAACTTCCATTAAAACAAGGATTGAAACAAGCAAGCGACCACGATGGTGCTATAACAGCACTAGGTCAAAGTGCAACTTCCATTAAAACTTACAAAAAGCTTCTATTAGAGGCTTTATTTTTTTGCACAAAAAAAGACCGGAAATAAACTCCAGTCTTTAACTATATATTTAACTATCTTTTTTTATTATTTAAGTCTAAACTTGGGGTGCAACGAAGGTGCAACAGGTGTGCAGTAAGTCTGCAGTAGCTCACGAAAACTAATGAATTTTCACTACTTTTGACACAATTTCAAGTAAGTTTAAACTATTGAAATTTCAACGTTTATTGCTGTTTTAATGCTTTGGCAAAATCCTACACATTAAATCTAAATAGTACAACATCTCCATCTTTCATTACATAGTCTTTACCTTCAAGTCTTACAAGTCCTTTTTCTTTTGCACTTGCAAGGTTTCCACCATGAGCTACAATATCATCAAATGATATAGTTTCTGCTCTTATGAATCCACGCTCGATATCAGAGTGAATTTTACTAGCAGCTTGAGGTGCTTTAGTTCCATTTATTATAGTCCATGCTCTAGTTTCTTGAGGTCCAGCTGTAAGGAAAGATATAAGTCCAAGAAGGGCATAACTTTCTTTTACAAGTTTATCAAGTCCTGATTCAGAAAGTCCAAGTTCTTCAAGGAACATAGATTTTTCTTCATCTTCAAGCTGTGAAATTTCAGCTTCGATTTGCGCACAAACGACAACTACACTTGAATTTTCAGTTTTAGCAAAATCTCTTACGATTTGAACAAATTTATTATCAACGCCATCATTTGCAACATCAGCTTCAGATACGTTTGCAACATAAATTATTTGCTTGTAGCTTAAAAGGTTAAGTGATTTTACAAATTCAGCTTCATCTTTTGTAAAGTCGCCAGTTCTTGCTGATCTTCCATCTTCTAGTATAGCTAGTAGTGATGTTAAAGTTTCAACTTCAAATGCTAATGACTTGTCAGATTTAGCAAGTTTTATAGATTTTTGAAGTCTTCTTTCAACAAGTTCAATATCAGAGAATATTAATTCAAGATTGATAGTTTCTATATCACGAAGCGGATTAACGTCTCCATCAACGTGAGTTATATTGTCATCTTCAAAACATCTAACAACATGAACGATAGCCTCAACTTCTCTTATGTGAGAAAGGAATTTGTTTCCAAGACCTTCGCCTTTACTAGCGCCTCTTACAAGACCTGCGATATCATAAAATTCAATATAAGTTGGAACTATTTTTTTCGAATCATAAATCTTAGCTAATTGTTCAAGACGCTCATCTGGTACTGAAACTACTCCTACATTTGGTTCGATTGTACAAAATGGGTAGTTTGCAGATTCTGCACCTGCTTGAGTTATAGCGTTAAATAAAGTACTTTTTCCTACGTTTGGTAATCCTACTATTCCTAATTTCATTTATATTAATCCTTTCAAATAATTATCTAAATCACGACTATCTATTATACTATAAAAGATAATTAATTACAACTGCCTAAGCTTGCTTACAAAATTTTCTAGAATCATTGCTGTCATGCCCCAAATAACCTTATCTTTATACCTGTAAAAGTAGGTTTTATACTGTGCTGTTCTAAATTTATAGCTTTTGCCATTTGGGATAGAATCAAATGGAAAATTTTCATCAAAATTTGGAATTAGTGAGTTTACATGCTGTTCTGGGGTATAATTAACTAAGAAGGATAATGGAACTGTAAAAAAAGAATCCACCTCGTCCTTATTTATATAGATATCATTTATACTTGAAATTTCTCCAAGAAAACTATGAATTATAATACCAAAAGGACTAACTAATATATCTAGTTCGCAAGCTATGTCTATTTTATCTTTTGGTAATCCGAATTCTTCATAGGTTTCTCTTATAGCTGCATCAAGAGGCGATTTATCAGTTGGATCAATCTTCCCTCCTGGAAAAGAAATTTCACATGGTTGAGTTTTAAGTTTAGATGATCTTACTTGAAAAACGACATTTAATTCTCCATCGATTTCCACTAAAGGAATTAATACTGAAGAAAGTGTGTAATCGTTCCAAGAGAGAATATATCTTTGGTAGTTTTTAAAATAATCTTTTATTTGAGTGTAATTCATAACTGCTCCTTGTGTATAGTTTTTAGATAAATTGAAAAGTAGGTGATATTATGAAAAGCAATGAACCTAAAAATATAAACATACTTGATAAACTTGGAGATATCAAGTATATGAAAGAATTTTTTAATTTGTTAAAAAATCACAGAGTTTCAATTTTTAGCAAGCTTTTAATATTATTGATGACCTTAATTACTGTTGCATATGTTTTTTCGCCATTAGATATTCTGCCAGGATGGCTTAATGAATTAGGATATATAAAGAATTTAGTAATAGGAGCGGCTATGTTTACTTTTGTTGGCAGTATGATAAAAAATGCACTTGCAAAAGCTAATACCAAAGAAAAACTCTCTCAAAACGGAGAAAGTAAAATAATTCAATTTAGATTTCAAAATCCTCCTCCAAAAAGCGGACCACATAACAAGACTAACTGAATGTATTGAAAAATGAATAATGTCGTTATCATTATTCATTTTTACATATCAAAACCTTAACATTATTCAAAAAAAAGCTTAAGCTCATCCATTAATCTAGCATTTTCCTCGTGTTTTAAAACGCATATTCTAAAGAAATTTTCGCCAAGCCCATTAAATGAACTACAATTTCTAATAGCAATGCCTTTTTTTATAAGCTCTGTGTAGAGCTTATTAGCATTCATATTATCACAAAGAATTTCACATAATATAAAATTTCCATGACTTGGATAAACTTTTAATTTTGAAAATGTAGATAGTGTATTTTTTAAATAATTCATTTCATTTGATATTAGAGAATGAGTATTTTCTATATAGTCACTATCTTTAAACATTATTTCACCCATTGTAGATGCTATGACATTTATATCCCATAAGTGGAAGCTCTTGCTTATATATTCCTTGGCTTTAGAATCGGAACTTATAGCATATCCTAGACGTATTCCAGGGGTTGCAAAAAACTTACTGGTTCCTCTAATTACAAATAAATTTGAATATTTTGAGGTTAAAGGAGCAGATGAAAAGATGTCCTTATCAGAAAATTCTATGTAAGTTTCATCCACCATGAATTTTGAATTAGTGCTATTTAGTAGAAGTTCAATATCATTTCTTGAAAGTATAGTTCCAGTTGGATTATTAGGATTACATATTATTGCAAGCTCAATCTTGTTTTTGTTTATAAATTCAATCATTTCATCAATATTTATTTTAAAATTTTGTTCTTTTTTTAGGAAGAATCTAAGAATTTCAGTACCAGCTTCATTTAGCTCACTCTCATATTCAGAATATGCAGGTTGAAGCAAGAGTGCTTTCTTTGGGCTTATGTATTTTACATAATTTGAAATAAGCGAGGTTGCACCATTACTCAAAAGAATATGCTCACTTTGACACTGGCAGTATTCTGAAATAGAAGCTTTTAAATCAATATATTCTGGGTCGGGATATATTGAGACTATATCCAAATTAGCAGCTATATAATTTAAAGCTTTTTTGTCAGCGCCAAAAGGATTTATATTAGAACTAAAATCAAGTATGCTGTTAATATCAAAATTGTATTGTTTAGATAAGTCAAATAGATTTGCGCCATGTTTTTTACTCATTTTCTACACCTCTTAGATTATTATTTATATCTATATTTTAGGTCAAAAAAAACCTATATACAAGAGAAAGTTTTTAATTGACTTAGATACATTAAAATGATACAATTGATATATATTATCAATTGGATATGAAAATCATTTTTATGTAAGGAGGAGTATATGCCTTTAAGTATGATGAGAAATAATGAAGAGTCTGTAATTGCAGAACTTAGAGGAACTCCGGAACTCAAAAAAAGACTAAATGAGTTAGGTTTTGTAAAGGGTAGTAAGGTAAAAGTGATACAGGGCTCTAAGAAAGGGTCAATAATAGTAAAAATATTAGATTCAAAATTGGTAATAAATCTTTCAGTGGCGCAGAATATAATTGTAGCTTAGAAAGTATAGTTTTTAGGAGGAAATATGAAAAAACTTAGTGATTTAAATGTTGGAGAATATGGAGTCGTAGAGGCTATAGATATAACTGGAATACTAAAGCGAAGAATTATTGATATGGGACTTACAAAGGGCTGTAAGATTAAAATTGAAAGAGTAGCCCCTTTAGGAGATCCTATAGATGTTAGAATCAAAAATTCTCATATTGCAATAAGAAAATCAGATGCACTTAATATAATTTTAAAATAAACTTATAATGGCAGGAAAAGCTTCCTGTCATTTTTGATAAAAATAAATATTGTATCATAGAGATATAGAAAAAAGATAAGAAAGCGTGGAGAAATATAAATGAGCAAAAATACTATGACAATAGCATTAGCAGGAAATCCAAATTGTGGAAAGACGACTTTATTTAATTCTTTGACAGGCTCAAGGCAATATGTTGGAAACTGGCCAGGAGTAACTGTTGAAAAGAAAGAAGGTCATTTTAATCTAAAGGATAATAGAATAAAGGTGGTTGACCTTCCGGGGATATATTCGCTATCTCCTTATTCAATGGAAGAAATTGTTTCTAAAAAATATATTGTAGAAGAAAATCCAGATGTAGTTGTAAATATAGTAGATGCTTCCAATTTGGAGCGAAATTTATTTTTAACCTTGCAGCTAATGAACCTTAAAAAACCTATGATTTTAGCGCTCAATATGGTAGATGTAGCTAAAAAAATGGGGCATGAAATAAATATAGATGCACTTTCGAAAGAGTTAGGCGTAAAAGTAATACCTATTGTAGCTTCAAAAGACGAGGGGATAGATAGGCTTTTGGATGCACTAGAAGAAATAAAGCACACAAAATATGAAAATAATAGGACTCCTAAACTGGAAAATTTCTTCAAGGCTTTAAAATCAATTGAAACAGAGCTTGATAAAGACGCTGATGAAGATGCGATTGAAGAGAAAAAGACAGATTTAACATATGGATTTATTGAAGAAATTTCTAACAAGATAATAAACAAGCCAGATGAAGAAATTTATACAGTAAGCGATAGAATAGACCAAATTGTAACTAATAAATATCTAGCAATTCCAATATTTGCACTTATGATGTTTTTTACATTTTTTGTAACATTTGACCTTGTAGGAAATCCACTTAATGAATTTATAGATGGACTTATTGCAGGAACTCTAGTGCCTACAGCATCAGCGTTTTTAAATGCAGTGGGAACTCAGTCTTGGCTTACATCGCTTATAGTAGAGGGGATAATTCCAGGAGTTGGTGGAGTACTTGTATTTATTCCAAATGTTGCCTGTCTATTCTTAATGATTTCGCTAATGGAAGATACAGGCTATATGGCTAGAGTTGCGTTTATAATGGATAGGGCTATGAGAAATATAGGACTTAGTGGAAAAGCTTTTATTCCACTTGTTTTAGGAATAGGCTGTAATGTGCCAGCGATAATGAGTACAAGAACGCTAGAAAGTGAAAAAGATAGACTTACCTCTATTCTTATAAATCCTTTTGTATCATGCTCGGCAAGACTGCCAGTATACACACTTTTTGCAGCGGCATTTTTTCCGGGAATGGAAAAATATGTGGTATTTTCATTGTATACACTTGGTATAGTAGTAGCTATAATAATTGGACTTTTATTTAAAAAGACACTTTTTAAAGCAGATGAAACGCCATTTATAATGGAGCTTCCGCAGTATAGATTTCCTTCTGCAAAAAATCTGTTTTTACACATATGGGATAGAGTAAAAGGCTTTATAGTAAAAGCTGGAACACTTATATTTGGAGCATCTATTGTACTTTGGTTCATCCTGAATTATAATATGAGTGGGGCTTCTGAAATAAGTGAGAGTTTTGGAGCTTCTGTAGGTAAATTTATAGCACCTATATTTGCACCACTGGGATTTGGAAATTTTCAGGCAGCACTTTCACTTTTAACAGGAGTGCTTGCTAAAGAAGTTGTAATTTCAAATATGGCTATAATCTATGGAATTGGGGAAAACGCAGGAGAGTTTGCATCAGCGCTTTCATCTGCATTTACACCAGTATCCGCATATGCATTTATGGTATTTGTATTACTTTATACTCCATGTGTATCGGTTATAGGCGTTATAAAAAGAGAAACGAATTCTATGAAATGGACTATCTTTTCAGTAGTGTATCAGTTTGCAGTGGCTTGGTTTGTAGCGATGATTTTTTATCAGTTTGGAACACTTATATTTGGATAATTTATAGGATAGGTGGAATTTATGAAAAAAATACTTCTTTATGGAATAGATAAAAATAGAGCAGACATTATACTGGATACAGCTAAAAATTATACTGACAGTATTCATATAGTTAAAAACGCTGAATTGGATGAAATCGTACTTGATATTCTTGAAAAAGAATCTGATTTTAGTTTTGAAGTCTTTAACGAATTACAGTTAGAGTTATGCATGTTTGCAGGGTTTGATAGAGAATCTGTATTTGGATTTATTGATAAACTTAAAGAAACGCAAATCAAAAGGCCAGTATTTGCAACGGTTACTCAGAATAATTTACAGTGGAAATTTAGTAAAGTTCTTTTAGATGTAAATCAAGAACATTTGGAGATGACGAAAGGGAAGTAAGTGGAAAAAAGTTTTTTTGAGGTAAGTATAGAAGAATCTGGGACTAGATTAGATCAATATCTAGCGCTTGTTATGGGAACTAGTAGTAGGTCATTTATTCAAAAAAATATAAAGCAGGGAAATGTTAAGGTTAATTCTTTAATTAAAAAGCCAAGCTATATAGTTCAAGAAGATGATGAAATAGAAATAGTATTTAACGAACCTATAGAACTTGATATAGAAGCTGAAGATATTCCAATAGATATAATCTATGAAGATGATGATATAATTGTAATAAATAAAAGCAAAGATATGGTGATTCATCCAGCGCCTGGAAATTATACAGGGACTCTAGTGAACGCACTTTTATATCATTGTAAAGATAAACTATCTACAATAAATGGAGTAAAAAGACCAGGAATAGTACATCGAATAGATAAAAATACTACAGGATTGATTGTTGTGGCAAAAAATGATTATGCGCATAACTTTCTTACGGAGCAATTCAAAGACCATTCGATAACAAGAGAATATAAAATGATAGTACTTGGAAATCCAAAATTAGAAAAATATACAGTAGATGCACCAATTGCTAGAAATCCAAAAGATAGGCTTAAAATGGCAGTGGTTGAAGGTGGAAGGCGAGCGGTAACTCATTTTGAAGTGATAAAAAATTATAAAGGATATAGTTTTTTGAGTGCAACTCTAGAAACAGGAAGAACTCATCAAATAAGAGTACATTCTACGTATAAAGGACACCCTCTATTAGGAGATGAACTTTATTATTCAGGTAATTTTAAAATAAAAACTCAAGGGCCAGTGCTTCATGCTGGGAAACTAGGATTTATACATCCTTCCACTAAGGAATATATAGAATTTAATAGTGAACTTCCAGCTTATTTTTCAGATATAATAGAAAAACTTGTAGAAATATAACTACAAAGTCAAGCTTTTTATAAAATATAAACGAGGAGGACTTTTTGATGAAAGCCCTAATAATGGATGAAAAGGATATTTTTAGAGCAGTAACTAGAATAAGCCATGAAATAATAGAAAAAAATAAGGGAATAGAAGATATTGTAATTGTAGGAATAAAAACAAGAGGAATACATTTAGCTGAAAGTATTTCTAAAAAAATAGAAGAAATAGAAGGTGTTAAAATTCAAATTGGTGAACTTGACATAACCAATTATAGAGATGATTTAGAATATAAACAAATAAGTCCTAAGGAAATTGAAACTAATATAGATTTTTCGATAGATGATAAAAACGTAATACTTGTCGATGATGTACTTTATACAGGGAGAACCGTAAGGTCAGCGCTTAATGCACTTATGGAAATTGGGCGCCCTAGAACTATTCAATTAGCGGTACTTATAGATAGAGGTCATAGAGAGCTTCCAATAAGAGCAGATTTTGTAGGAAAAAATATGCCTACATCAAGAGAAGAGCAAGTTAAAGTCAATATAAAGCCTTACGATACACAATCTTGTGTAGCTATTTTTGAAAAAAATTAAAAAAAATATTGACAATTATCATTTGGTTTGGTAATATAATAAACGTAGTAAGGATAAGCACTTACTTCAAAAAAGACTTGATTGTCTAGGATGGGATCATAGCTCAGCTGGGAGAGCACCTGCCTTACAAGCAGGGGGTCACAGGTTCGAGCCCTGTTGGTCCCACCATTTTGATAGTCTGTTATATACTTGGTGGAGTTCCCGAGTGGCCAAAGGGGGCAGACTGTAAATCTGTTAGCAACGCTTTCAGTGGTTCGAATCCACTCTCCACCACCATTAAAAAATATATAATATAAATGAAAAAATGATTCGCGGGTGTAGCTCAGTGGTAGAGCCCCGGCCTTCCAAGCCGGTTGCGAGGGTTCGATCCCCTTCACCCGCTCCAAAAAATCAAAACGTCTTAATTAATAATAAATATAACTTGCGGGTGTAGCTCAGTGGTAGAGCCCCGGCCTTCCAAGCCGGTTGCGAGGGTTCGATCCCCTTCACCCGCTCCATTTTTTAGAATCCAAGCTTTCTTGTACAGATGTACATAGAAAGCTTTTTTAATGTAAAAATACAAAATAATATTGACAACATTATAAAAAAGTTATATCATAATTATAGTGATTAGCACTCAGATGGTTAGAGTGCTAACAAGAAAAGGTGAGGTGATATTATGGCTTCATTAATAAGTTTAAGTGATAGAAAAAAGCGAATATTAAAGTTCATAATAAAAGAGTATATAGATACTGCTGAACCTGTAGGCTCAAGAACTATCTCTAAAAATAAAGATTTAGGAGTGAGTGCTGCCACGATAAGGAATGAAATGTCAGATCTTGAGGAATTAGGACTTTTGCTTCAACCTCATACCTCAGCAGGAAGAATTCCTTCAGCGGAAGCCTACGAGCTTTATGTACAAAATCTTCTTTTTGAAAACCAAAATGAAGACTCAGATGTAATAGATCCTAATATGGATTTTTTAGCTAATATAACGCAAATTGATGCGTTAATAGCACAGTCACTGAATATGCTTACTAAAGTTACAAATTATACAGCAATAGCACTTTCTAAACGAAATACAGATGCAATCTATATAAAGCATGTATCGTTAGTAAAAATAAACGAAAAGCAAGTAGTCATAGTTACTGTGTTAGACAATGGCGAAGTGAAAAATTGTACTGTAAATTTAAATACAGATGTCAGTGAAGAAGGTATAAGAACTATTGGTGAACTGATAAACGATAACTTAGTAGGTAAAAATATTGCAGGGGTAGATATAGATTTACTTGAATTTATAAGAGCTAAATTGGATATATACTCAGCGGTATTTGATGATATAACACAAAATCTTAATGAGACCTTTATAAAGGATGATAATCTAGAATTTCTTCTAAATGGAGCTACTAATATGCTGAATTATCCAGAATTTCATGACATAGAAAGAGCCAAATCATTTATGGAGTTCCTAAGTAGTAAAGAAGAAGTTCAAAAGATAATAAATAAAGAAGGAATTCAAAAAAATGATATAAATGTAATCATTGGAAATGAAAATATGGATTCAGTTGTAAAGGATTGTGCAATTATAACTGCAAACTTTCATTACAAAGGTTCGGTAGTAGGAAAAATAGGAATAATTGCTCCAAAACGGATGGATTATGACAAAGCATATTCGGTAATAAGTTATATACAATCAAAAATAAATTCTATAATAAATGATTCATAGAGGAAAGGAATGGGAAATGGATAAAAAGAAAAAAGATTTGGGAAACGAGGATCTAAATTTAAATCCTGAAAAAGAAGAGGAGACTCCAGTAACTGAAGAAAATTCAGCAGCAGAAGGAACTCAAGAAAAGAAGGAAAAAATATTAGATTTTTCAAAATCTAAATCTAAAAAAGACAAACATTCAGAAGCCCTTGAAAAAGCAAAGCAAGAAATAGAAGAATTAAAATCTACAGTTCAAAGAACTCAAGCAGATTTTATGAACTTCAAAAGAAGAACAGAAAAAGAAAAACAGGACATAACAGTTTTTGCAAATGAAAAGATAATTATAGAGCTGTTAGGTGTAGTTGACAACTTTGAAAGAGCATTAAATACATTCGAAGATAAAGAGTCTTCTATGTACAGTGGAGTGTCAATGATAAGAAATCAAATTGAGGAACTTCTGAAAAAATATGAGGTAGAAGAGATTGCTACAGATGGTAAATTTGATCCGAACTTTCACCATGCAGTAATGCAAGAAAGTGGAGATGAATCAGAAATGATACTTGAGGTTTTCCAAAAAGGATACAAAATCAAAGATAAGGTTATAAGACCTGCTATGGTAAAGGTATCAATGTAAATTAGCAAATAGGAAATAATTTTATAAAAATTTAAATTTGAAATTTAGGAGGAAAAATAAAATGGGAAAAGTAATAGGAATTGACTTAGGAACAACAAACTCATGTGTTGCAGTTTTAGAAGGTGGAGAACCAGTTGTAATATCAAATAGAGAAGGGTTTAGAACTACACCTTCAGTAGTAGCATTCTCAAAAGATGGAGAGAGAATTGTGGGAGAGCCTGCAAAAAGACAATCAGTAACAAATCCAGACAGAACTATAAGCTCAATCAAAAGAGAAATGGGTAGAGATTATCATGTGGAGATAGATGGTAAAAAATATACACCACAAGATATATCAGCAATAATTCTTCAAAAACTTAAAGCAGATGCAGAAAGCTACCTTGGAGAAAAAATAACTGATGCAGTTATAACAGTACCAGCATACTTTACAGATGCTCAAAGACAAGCAACAAAAGATGCAGGAAGAATAGCAGGACTTGAAGTAAAAAGAATAATAAATGAACCTACAGCAGCTTCTATAGCATATGGTTTTGATAAAGATGGAAAAGAAGAAAAAATACTTGTATTTGACCTAGGTGGAGGAACATTTGACGTATCTATCCTAGAACTTGGAGATGGAGCATTTGAAGTACTTTCTACAAGCGGAAACAATAAACTTGGTGGAGATGACTTTGACAATGTATTAGTAGATTACATGGCAAGTGAGTTCAAAAAACAAGAAGGTGTAGACTTAAAAGCTGACAAAATGAGCTTACAAAGACTTATAGATGCTGCAGAAAAAGCAAAAAAAGAACTTTCATCTACAATGACTACAAATGTAAACCTTCCATTCATCACAGCTACAGCAGAAGGTCCAAAACATTTAAATATGGATATTACAAGAGCAAAATTTGATGAACTTACAAGACACCTTGTAGATGCAACAATGGAGCCAACAAAAAAAGCACTTGCAGATGCAAAACTTTCAACAAATGATTTAGATAAGATAATCCTTGTAGGAGGATCAACAAGAATACCAGCAGTACAAGAAGCTGTACGTAAATTAACTGGTAAAGACCCTCATAAAGGAATAAACCCAGACGAATGTGTTGCACTTGGAGCAGCAATTCAAGCAGGAGTGCTTACTGGAGAAGTTAAAGACTTATTACTTCTTGACGTAACACCACTTTCATTAGGAATCGAGACATTAGGTGGAGTTTCTACTACTATAATAAATAGAAATACAACAATCCCAACTAAGAAATCACAAGTATTCTCAACCGCAGCAGACAATCAAACTGCAGTTGATATCCATGTACTTCAAGGTGAAAGAACAATGGCAGCGGATAATGTTACTATGGGAAGATTCCAACTTACTAACATTCCACCAGCACCAAGAGGAATTCCACAAATAGAAGTAACTTTTGATATAGATGCCAACGGAATAGCACACGTAACAGCAAAAGATCTAGGTACAGGAAAAGAGCAATCTATAACAATAACTTCATCTACAAATCTTTCAGAAGCAGAAATAGAAAGAAAAGTAAAAGAAGCAGAACTTCATGCAGAAGAAGATAGACTAAGAAAAGAGAGAATGGAAGCCTTAAATCAAGCAGAATCTACTATTTATCAAACAGAAAAAGCACTTGAAGAAGTAGGCGACAAAGCTTCACAAGAGGAAAAAGATGCAGTTAATTCAGCAATAGCAGACCTTAAAGCAGTAATTGCAAATGAAAATGCAACAGGCGAAGAAATAAGAAAAGCGATTGATGATGTAATGAATAAATTCCACTCAATTTCACAAAAAATGTATGAAGCAGCACAGGCAGCACAAGGCGCAGCAGGTCCAGAAGGCCAAGAACAGCCAAAAGATGACAATGTAGTTGATGCAGAAATTGTAGAAGAATAATATTAATATATGGCGGGCTTGCGGCAAAAATTGTCGCAGGCTTTTGCCTTGAAGAGGTGATAAGGTGGCAAAGAAAGATTATTATGAAGTCCTTGGGGTTTCAAAAGATGCTGATGAAAAAGAGATAAAAAAAGCGTTTAGAAAAAAGGCAATGGAGTTTCACCCAGATAGAAATCCTAACGATAAAGTTGCTGAAGAAAAATTTAAAGAAGTAAATGAAGCCTATGAGCATATTTCAGACCCTCAAAAAAGAGCAGCCTACGATAAGTTTGGGCATGCTGCATTTGAACAAGGGGGACCTGGCGGCGGAGGCTTTGGGGGCTTTGGCGGCGGAGGTTTCGGCGGCTTTGAAGATATATTTGAAGGTATCTTTGGTGGTTTTGGAGGAGGTGCTTCTTCAAGACAAAGACGAAATGGCCCACAAAAAGGTGAAGATATAAGATATAGAATGAATATTACTTTTGAGGAAGCAGCTTTTGGAGTCGAAAAAGAAATCACAATAAGTAGAGAAGAGCCTTGTTCAGAATGCCATGGAACAGGTGCAAAAGCTGGAACTTCTGCAAAAACTTGTCCAACTTGTCACGGTTCAGGACAAGTTCAAAGACAGGTAAGAACTCCATTTGGCACGATGATGAGTTCAGCTACTTGCAGTACCTGTAATGGTTCTGGAGAAGTTATAGAAGAAAAATGTAATAAGTGCAGAGGCAAGAAAACTGAAACTATAAAAGTAAACAAGTCAGTAAAAATACCAGCAGGGATAGACGATGGTTCAACTCTTAGAATCGCAGGAGAAGGACAACCTGGCGTAAAAGGCGGCCCAAGAGGAGATGTATATCTTACTATAAATGTACTTCCACATAAGATTTTTGAACGTGAAGGAAACAATGTATGGCTTGAAATTCCAATATCGTTTACTCAAGCAGCATTAGGGGCAGAAATAGAAGTGCCTACGCTTGATGGAAAAACTAAGTATAAGATAGCTGAAGGAACTCAAACGGGTACTATATTTAGATTAAGAGGTAAAGGAATTCCTTATATAAGCAACCCTGACAGAAGAGGAGACCAAATGGTAAGAGTTACCATAGAAACTCCAAAGAATCTTACAGCTAAACAAAAAGAACTTCTTCAGGAACTTGCAACTGAGATGGGCGAGGCAAAAAAAGAGGAAACTAATGGTAAAAAAGAAAAAGGATTTTTCAAAAAAGTAAAAGATTCTTTAAAAGATTAGTTTAAATTTAACAAAAGAATGATATATATATAAGAGGATTGGAATTTTTAGTTCTAATCCTTCTTTTGTACATAATGAATTTTATAGGGAGGAAAAAAGATGAAAGTAGTTATAGTTGGAAGCAGTGCTGTAGCAGTTTCCTGTGCAGAAACATTAAGAAAAAATGATAAAGATATTGAAATTAGTATTATAGGAAGAGAAAATATAAAGCCTTATTACAGACCATCACTTTCGCACATGCTTTGTACGGACGAAATAGATTCAAGATTTTTTGTGAAACCAGAAAACTATTATGAAGAAAATAATATAGAGCTTTTACTGGGACATTGTGTAAAGGAAATAGATAGAGTCGCAAAAAAAGTAATACTTGATAATCAAACAGAAGTTCTTTACGATAAACTTGTTTTAGGGGTGGGAAGCAACAATTTTGTTCCACCAGTAGAAGGTATTGAGCTTACAGGAGTATGCAACTTAAAATTCTATAAAGACCTAAAAAATATAAATGCTTACCTTAAAGAAAAAGAGAATATAGTTATAATAGGAGGCGGTTTACTAGGGATAGAAGCGGCGTGGGCGTTTAGAAAAGCCAACAAAAAAGTAACTATATTAGAATTTTCAGAAAGAATAATGGCAAGGCAGTTAAATGAAACGGCTAGCAGTCTAGTGAAAAAAGAACTTGAAAAAGAAGGCATAAATGTATTTACGCAAAAAAGTACAAAGTGTATAATAGGTAATGGTAAGGTTGAAAAACTTATTCTTGAATCAGGAGAAGAACTTCCTGCTGACATGGTAATGTTTTCTATTGGAGTGAGACCAGAAATAGCACTTGCCAAAAACTGCAACCTAGATACTAATAAAGGAATTTTAGTAAAAGAAACTATGCAGACTTCAGATCCAGATATATATGCGGCAGGCGACTGTGCTGAAGTTAATGGGATGTGTTTAGGAATATGGCCTATGGCTATGCAAACTGGTAAGATTGCAGCCATGGATATTTTAGGCAAATCTGAAAAATTTGTCATAAATCCACCGACTACAATTTTAAAGGCCCTTAATATAGGGGTTTATTCAGCAGGAGATGTATTTTTAAAAGATCAGGAAATAGAGCAATGTGATGCTCAAAACTACAGATTATTTACATTTAAAGATAATGTAATTACAGGAATTAACTTAATTGGAGAAACTAAACTATCATCTAAAGCGTTTTCAATGCTTTCTAAAAAAATGACCAAAGATGAAGTTTTAGAAATAATAAAATAAGGAAGGTTTAGATGTTAATATTAGCAGATGGTTGGAAAGATTACAAAATATTAGATGCAGGAGAGGGCGAAAAGCTTGAAGTTTGGGGCGATGTAGTGCTTAGAAGGCCAGATCCTCAAATCATATGGAAAACAGATAAAAATCAAAAGATCTGGAAAGAAATTCATTCACACTATCACAGAAGTGCCAAAGGTGGTGGGCAATGGGAAAATAAAAAGAAATTTCCAGAAAAATGGGTCGTAAAATATAAGGATTTAGCTTTTTATATAAAGCCTACGGGATTTAAACACACAGGATTATTTCCAGAGCAAGCTGCAAACTGGGACTGGATGAGTGAAAAGATAAAAAATGCTAGAAGACCTGTAAAAGTGCTTAATTTATTTGCATACACAGGTGGAGCTACTTGTGCTGCATCAAAAGCAGGTGCGGTAGAGGTATGCCATGTAGATGCATCAAAAGGTATGGTTGCTTGGGCAAAAGAAAATGCAGAGCTAAGCGGACTAAAAGACAATAAAATAAGATTTCTAGTAGATGATGTATTTAAATTCATAGAAAAAGAAATTAGAAGAGGCAATAAATACGATGCCATAATAATGGACCCTCCATCATATGGAAGAGGACCAAAAGGCGAAATATGGAAACTTGAAGATGAGCTTCCAAAATTATTAGAACTTACTTCTAAGATTCTCGTAGATGAGCCGTTATTTTTGTTAGTAAACTCTTATACAACAGGATTTTCACACATATCATTAAGTAATATGATGAAAATAGTATTCAAAGATTTTGATATGGATTTCTCTTCTGGAGAAATTGGAATTCCGATTGAAAAAAGAGATTTGATTTTACCTTGTGGAATATATGCTAGAATGGAGAGTAAATAATGTTAAATGTTTTATATGAAGATAACCATATAATAGTGGTTGAGAAGCCATTCAATATGCCTACACAGGAAGATGAATCTCAAGATAAGGACCTTCTTACGGTAGTAAAAGAATATGTAAAAGAAAAATATCAAAAACCTGGAGATGTTTATATAGGCTTAGTTCATAGATTAGATAGAGTAGCTGGTGGAGTTATGGTTTTTGCCAGAACGTCAAAAGCAGCCTCTAGACTATCGGAACAGATAAGAAATAGAACTTTCTATAAAGAATATTATACAGTGGTTGAAGGCCATCTTAAAGCTGAAAAATCAATGCTTGTAGATTATCTAAAAAAAGATAAAAATACAAATACAGTTGCTGTAGTAAAGAAAAATGTTAGTGAGGCTAAAGAAGCGAAACTATCATATGAACTAATAGAGGCAAAAGATGGGCTTAACCTTATCGCAGTAGATCTTCATACAGGAAGACCTCATCAGATAAGAGTACAGTTTTCGAGTCGCAAAAATCCTATTTGGGGTGATGGAAAATATGGTTCAAACTATAGAAGTAGAAAAGGGATTGCACTTTGGTCTCACAAAATAGAATTTGAACATCCAACAACTAAAAAGAAGATGACCTTTGTGCTAGATACTCCAAGAGTAGAGCCTTGGGATAAATTTAGAGTAAATAGAATAATAGAGTAGATATGATAAGGTGCTGTTACAGGCATCTTATTTTTTTAGCAGAAATTAAATTTATGAGTGATTTTTTGATTAATGGGTAAATAGATTATATACTTAATTTCAAAAAATAGGAGTGGCTTATGTTAGAAAAAATCGATTTATCAAAGAAAATATCAAAAGAAGAGTATAGCCAAAGTATAGATGGCTTAAGAGATAAGCTTGCGGTACTTCAGCAAGAACTGAAAAATAACAAAATTCCTGTAATAGTGCTTTTTGAAGGTTGGGGTGCATCCGGAAAAGGAAGTGTTATAGCTTCACTTATAAATCCACTTGACCCTAGAGGTTTTAAAGTTAATACGGTAACACCGGCAAACGAATTTGAAAAAAGGATGCCTCCGCTTTATAGATTTTGGGAAAATATTCCGCCATACGGGCACATTGCTATTTTTGATAGAAGCTGGTATCTTGATGTATCAACAAACCTAATTGACAATGTAGGTGAATTTGAAGAAAAAATAGAAAGCTATGATGAAATAAATGTGTTTGAAAAACATCTTACAGATGAGGGCTATGTTATAGTTAAATTTTTTCTTCATATAAGCAAAAAAGAACAAAAAGAACGCTTTGAAAAACTTATAAAAAATAAGAGTACTACTTGGAGAGTTACAGAAAAAGACCTAAAGCATAATAAAGACTATGAAAAACATTACAAAGCCTTTGATGTTATGATAAACCAAACGAATACCGTAAATGCGCCATGGCATATAATCCCTTCGACAGATAAAAGATATACTAAAAAAAGAGTGCTTGAAATTATGATAGCCGAAATGGAAGAAGCTATTGAAAATAAAAAAATGCAAAAATCATCAGAGCTTACAAAAATAAAAATCCATCCTAAATTTACACTGGTAGAAGAAAACGGCCTAAACGAATTAGAGTTAGATAAACACATATCGGATGAAGAATACGAGGATAGATTAAAAGCTTATAAATCAAGATTATCTTTTTTGCACAATAAAGTATATCAAAAGAAAATTCCTATAGTAATTGGATATGAGGGTTGGGATGCTGCTGGGAAAGGCGGTAATATAAAACGGCTTACGTCGGCACTTGACCCAAGGGGCTATAATGTTACGACAATAGCAGCTCCAAATGAAGCAGAAGCACAAAGACATTACCTTTGGAGATTTTGGCAGGCAATGCCGAAAACTGGGCATATAACGATATTTGATAGAACTTGGTATGGAAGAGTAATGGTTGAGAGAATCGAAGGTTTTTGTAAAGAAAATGACTGGAAAAGAGCATACAATGAAATAAATGAATTTGAAGATTCTTTAAGTAGATGGGGCTGTATAATTATAAAGTTTTGGCTTCAGATAGATAAGGAAGAACAGCTTAGAAGATTTAATGAAAGAGAACAAACTCTAGCCAAAAACTATAAAATAACAGATGAGGATTGGCGAAATAGAGAAAAATGGGATATATACGAAGAGGCACTAAAAGACATGTTAAAATATACAAGTACAGATTTTGCGCCCTGGACTGTAATTGAAGCAAACAATAAAAA
The DNA here is from genome assembly GCA_041738345.1 of Proteocatella sp. Taxonomy (GTDB): domain Bacteria; phylum Bacillota; class Clostridia; order Peptostreptococcales; family Filifactoraceae; genus Proteocatella. The sequence continues at coordinate 3,669 of JBGSPX010000016.1, read as the reverse complement.
ATTTGCAAGACTCAAGGCGCTAGAAACACTTATATCTAGAATTGAAGAAAGAATCTAATTGAATTTAAATTAGTTAAATAAACACTTCGGGACATCTTCTTTGAGCAAATTCAATCTCAAGTTCCTCCTTATGTCTTATAAAATCTATGTCATCAAAATATTTTGCTTGAGCAGGGCATGATTTTATGCAAGCACCACATTTTATGCATATACCATTTAGAAGTGTTACATCAGCCTCGTCGATAGAATTCATAGGACAGACCGAAACACAAATTTTACAGTTATTGCAATTTGAATTTGTTTTTGGTTTTACTTTTCGAATATCGACAGGCTGTTTTTCTGGATTTAAAGGGCGGTAATATGGTCTGTATGGGAAATGACCTCTTACTTCAACTGAACTTATGTTTTTATCTTCAAATATTTTTTTGTATATAAGCTTTGTAAAATCTACAGCGCTTTCAATATCCTCTTGATCAGGACGTTCTTTAGCAAGTGTACGCGAAAATGCATGTTCTCCAATAAATGCTCCTGCGGCAACTGGGATAAAGCCATTATTAGAAAGGATATCTCTGAGTTCAATAAGGGCATCATCGTAATTTCGATTTCCATATAAAACTATAGGAATACAAAGCGAAGAGTCAGCTTTTATTTTTTCTAAAAAATTAAGCAAAATATTAGGAACTCTCCCTGCGTACACAGGAACTCCAAAAATTACAATAGTATCTTTTGAAAAAGAGATATTATAAGTCTCAATATTTCTTTTAGAAAGTACGGTAAAATCATAGTCTGGCAGAAGCTCATGTTCAAGATTATGATTTTTTAAATTAGTAGCAAGTTCATTTTTAATAGTAGTCACTATTTTTTTGGTAGTACTTGTAGGGCTAAAAAACATTGCCTGTATCTTCATATTAATCACCTCGAATTATATTTTAAATTTATAGAATGCTTAAAATTAAAGGAATTGTAATTAAAGAAAATAGTGTGCTCATAGAAATTAATTCAGAGGCGAGCAGACTGTCACTTTCGTATTTTGTAGCAAACATTGTAGCATAACCTGCAGTAGGCATAGAAATCAGAATCATTGGCAGATAGTACAGAGTTTCATAAAAATGAAGTGCTTTTAGTGCAGATAGTAATAATAAAGGAATTACTATAAGTCTTGTTATACATGAGATGTACATGTACTTATTCTTTAAAAGCTTTGCAATATGACTATTAGCAAGCGAAATACCAACAATTATCATAGCTATAGGAGACATAGCACTAGACAAAAGTAGCATAGTGGATTTAAATGGCTCAGGAACTGTAAGTGGAGTAGTAAAAAGCACCATTCCAATTATTATAGCTATGATAGCTGGTGTTTTTAGTAAGTAAAGAATCACATTGTCAGAACTCTTTACTTCACTATTTCTCGAAATAGTTTTTATGCCTACAGTCCAAGCAAATAGTTCAAAACCTATATTTGCCATTACTGCAAAAATTATTCCCTCAGGGCCCATAAGTGCATTAACTATGGGGTAGCCCATAAAGCCGACATTTGGTATAATCATTGAGAGCGTATGTACATCTTGCTTAGTCAAGCTAAGCTTATATCTTTTAGCGATAAAATTAGCTAAAACATAGGAACAATTGTAAGTTATAAACATTGTCAGAGCTAGTTTTAAACCAGTAATTAAAATATCTCTAGAAAAATCTATATCAAAAGATTTTATCAAAGTGCAGGGTAAAAGCACATATAAAATAAGTGCAGTCATTTCTTTTTGGCTATGAGTCGATAAAAATTCTTTCTTAGCTAGAAAAAATCCTACTAATATAAGTAGAAATATTACCGAAACCTTACTAAATATAAAATAAAAATCCATTAGTTGCTCCTTGTTGTATTTTATAGTATTGATTATTAAAATTATAACATAAATTAAATAAAAAAATAATAAAATTTGAAAAGTATATTAAGAGGTGAAAATTATGAAAAAAATAATGATAGCGGCGACTTCAAGTTCTGTTGGAAAAACTACATTTTCGTGCGGACTTATGAGAGCAATAACAAACAGAAAAAAACAAGTACAGCCCTTTAAAATAGGCCCTGATTACATAGATACGGAGTATCATTTTAGAGCGAGCAAAGTAAAATCAAGAAATCTAGATGAATTTATGCTTCCGAAAGAAGAAATAGAGTATATATTTGAAGAAAATTCTAAAGGTAAGGATATATCTATTATTGAAGGCGTTATGGGTTTTTATGATGGATATGGTTCAACTATAGATTATTGCAGTAGTGCGAGTATTTCTAAAATACTAGATTGCCCAGTTATCTTATTGATTGATGCCAAGGCAATGGCGGCTTCGGCGGCGGCTATAGTGTATGGTTTTAAAAATATAGATAAGGATGTAAATATAGCGGGCGTGGTATTAAATAACGTAAATACTGAGAGTCACTATAATATTTTGAGAGAAGCTATAGAGAACTACTGCGATGTAAAAGTACTTGGAAGAATCCCTAAGGATGATAAATTTGCACTTACATCAAGACATTTAGGACTTACCCCAAGCTTTGAAATAGATGAACTCGATTCACAATTAGACTATATAGGCTCAAAGATTGAAGAATTTGTAGATGTAGATACGATTTTACAAATTGCAGAAAAACCGTCATTAAATTATCAAGTAAATAGAAGAGAGCATATAAAAAACATAACGAACGTAAAATTGGCACTTGCATATGACAAAGCCTTTAATTTTTATTATCAAGATAATTTAGATTTACTAGCTCAAACAGGCATAGAGATAGTAAAATTTAGTCCGCTTAAAGATGAAAATGTTCCAGAATGTGATGGAATCTATATAGGCGGAGGCTTTCCAGAAGTATTTGCTAAGGAAATCTCAGAAAATAAAAAGTTAAAAGAACATATAAAGCTTTTATCTGAAAAAGGAATGCCAATATATGCAGAATGTGGAGGGCTCATGTATCTTGGCGGCTCACTAGAGGATATGGAAGGCAAAATTTATGATATGGTAGGGATATTTGAAGGTAGAAGTATCATGAAAAATAGACTTCAGCGTTTTGGATACTGTGAAGGCAGTGCGAAAGAAAAAACGCCGATTTCAAAAATAGGTCAAACTGTAAAAGGCCATGAATTTCATTATTCAGTATTTGAAACCGACTTAAAAAATGCCTATAACATGAAAAAAGTTATGAGTAGTGGTGAGGAAAAAACTTGGCAGGGGGGTTACCTTTCAAAAAATACTTTGGCAACGTACCTTCATACTCATTTTTGTTCGGATTATAATATAGTACTAAACCTTATAGATAGTATGGAAAACTACAGAAAAAGCAACATTTAAAACGGAAACTAAAATCGCTGTATGTATGATTAAATACGCAATTTTGCCACATATAAATTGCAAAAAAATAGTGTAAAGAATCATATATCGTGGTATAATATATTTACAAAGTTGATTTAGAAAATTTAATAAATATAGTTGAGCAGAATATACTTTTCATCGATAAAGGCAAACCATCCGAAAGGATGGGGCGCAAAACTAAAGGGCCTTATTACAATTTAGATTGTAAAGGCAGCCAGTTGCCGAAAGAAGAGTTTTTTCTTGGGAAAAACTCTTAATACGGAAATTTAAATAGTGAAAACTTTTAGATATTTCTATATAAAGAGG
>JBGSPX010000014.1:0-59234 GCA_041738345.1 Proteocatella sp. | reverse complement strand
TGTAATGCAAAAAAATATTTTAACCATAAAAAAATCTTAGATTATTTTTAAAAACACCTTTTTTATGAGTGTTGAATAATCTAAGATTTTAATTTTTGGATTTTAGCTGTCAAAAAACTTCATTATCCGACAGCCCCTTTTCGTTTATAAAGTAGTTATTAACTTTTCTGCAAGCTGGTTAATATTTCCTGCACCCATAGTTACAAGGATGTCATTTTTACTAAGTTTTTTTGTAAGGAATTCTAAAATTTCATCAAAGGTGCCAAGATAATGAACATTACCTCTATGTTCCTTTATCTTATCGACAAGCGCTTTAGAATGTATAAGGCCAGTATCTTTTTCTCTAGAGGCATATATATCTGATATTATAATGCAGTCACACTCTTGAAAACTTGAAGAAAATTCTTCTAAAAGTAGTTTAGTTCTTGTGAAAGTATGAGGCTGAAATACCACAAATAAATTATTCTTCTCAATTGGCTTTATAGCTGAAAGGGTAGCTTTTATTTCTGAAGGATGATGAGCATAATCATCATAAATTCTTATTCCAGATTTTTCACCCTTGAATTCAAACCTTCTGCCTACTCCGTTGTAAGCCCAGATAGCATTTTTTATAACTTCTAAGTCAAGATTATCTATATAAGCACAGATGATTGCTGAAGCAGAATTAAATACATTATGAATACCATGTGTTTGAATCTTAAATTCTCCTAAATCATCATTTGAATTTTTTAATTTAAAAGAAGTAAAACTATTATTTAAATCAATATCATATATTATAAAATCATTATGTTGAGTTTCTCCAAAATAAATCACATTATCGAAATTAGATAAAGCTTCTCTAACATTTAAATCATCACCATTTGCTATTATTTTTCCATTAGGTTTTAAGTTTGAAGCAAATCTCTCAAAAGAATTTATTATATGATTAATATCTTTAAAATAATCCAAATGGTCAGCTTCTATATTAAGTATTATTTCATATTTAGGGTAAAACGAAAGAAAGCTATCTACGTATTCGCAGGCTTCTGTTATAAAATATTCACTATCACCAACTTGAACGTTTCCATTTATAACACTTAGATTTCCACCTACAAGAATAGTTGGGTCAAGTTGAGCGTAGTTATATATTGTAGATAGCATGGACGTCGTAGATGTTTTTCCGTGAGTTCCAGAAATTGCAATGGAATTATCATACTTTTTCATCAAATCGCCTAAAAAATGAGCACGGTCAATGGTTTTTATTTGCTTATATTTTGCTGATAAAAGTTCTTCATTATCAGGTCTTATCGCAGCAGTGTATACAACTAAATCGTAAGAAGGATCAATATTTGAAGCTGAATGTCCTAAAAATATTTTTGCGCCGCTGTCAGCTAATTTATCTGTCATATAACTGGAAGTTGAATCGGAACCGCTTACTTCATAGCCTAGATTAAGGCATATAAATGCAAGGCCACTCATACTTATTCCACCTATACCAATAAAATGTACCTTCATTATAAACTCCTTGGTTTTATTTAATATAAAAAATTTCACTTGATAATTATAACATATGTATAAAGAAGAGTATAGATTTTAAAATAATAAAAAATTGGAAGATGACTTAGTCATCTTCCAAAACTATTTTTAAGCTTCTTTTTTCCCGATTTCAGGGATAGGAGTATCATCTACCAAGTCAAGATTATCATCCCATAGATATTTTTTAGTTTCAGCTACGATAACTGGACTTAACAAGATAAGACATATAAGGTTAGGTATAGCCATTAGTGCATTGAACGTATCTGATAAATCCCAAACAAATGCATTTGCACTTACAGAACCTACCATTACAACTAGAACATAAACTATTCTATAGTATCGAGAAAGTTTTTTTCCAAATAGATATTCGAAAGCTTTTTCTCCATAGTATGACCAACCAAGAATAGTTGAAAATGCGAAGGTTACTAGACCAATAGCTAGTACAAATGGTCCGATGCCTTTAATTTGTCCAAATGCTGCAGATGTAAGCGCTGCGCCAGCAAGTCCACCGAGTGCATCTGGGCTTTTAAGTATACTTGTAACTAATACAAAACCAGTCAAAAGGCAAACTACTATAGTATCCCAGAAAACACCTGTCATAGAAACTAGCGCTTGTCTAACTGGATTTTTAGTTTGAGCGGCAGCGGCTGCTATAGGAGCAGAACCAAGACCGGCCTCATTAGAGAATAGACCTCTAGCAACTCCATATCTCATTGCAAGCATTATAGTAGAACCAGCAAATCCACCAGCAGCAGCTTGAGGGGTAAATGCTGCAGAAACAATAGTAACAAAAGCTTCTGGAATATAAGCCGCATTTATAACTAAAATAACTACACAACCCAAGATATAAAATAATGCCATAAAAGGAACTAGTGCTTCACAAACTCTAGCTATAGATTTAACTCCACCTAAGATAACTATGGCAGCTGCTATAGTTATAACAACACCAGAAATAGTAGGGTTAATTCCAAATGTAGCATCAAGCATAGATGTTATAGAATTGGCTTGAGTCATATTACCAATACCAAAAGAAGCGACTACTGTAAATACTGCAAATGCTACTCCAGCCCATTTCATGTTAAGTCCTCTTTCAAGAGCATACATAGGACCACCAAGCATTGTGCCATCTGAAGTTTTTACTCTGTACTTAACTGCAAGTAAACCTTCAGCATATTTTGTTGCAATTCCAAAAAGACCAGTAAGCCAAGTCCAAAGTACTGCACCAGGGCCGCCTATTGCAACTGCAGTTGCAACCCCGACAATGTTACCAGTACCGATAGTAGCAGCTAGTGCTGTAGTTAAGGCTCCAAACTGACTTATATCTCCAGTTCCAGAATCATCTTTAGTTACTGATAACTTAATAGCTTTAAAAACATATCTTTGTATGAACTTAAGCTTGAAAGTTAAAAATAAGTGAGTTCCGAATAAAAGAATAAGCATTGGTGGTCCCCAAACAATACCGTTTAACCATAAAATCGCATTATGAAGTGCTTCCATAAATATAATTCCTCCTTTAAATTTTTTTATAAAATCTATAAAGAATTTATTTAAAGTAATTATAGCATGTGAAATTTAGAATTGCAACGTAAATAACAATCAATTCAGAAAATTCGGTATTGTGAAAAAATAAACGTCAAAAAATTCAAAATAAGTAATTTTATAAAAAACATGTTATTAATAAATAATAAAAAAAATTATATTTATTTTAATTTATTATCGTTTGAAAAATCTCTAAAAAAATTCAAAAATAGGATGAAATATGGTATAATTATATTTTAAAGTAGGTATAATTATTTTTATATATAGATTAAGGATGTGTATTGAATGAAGTTTAAGGAATTTAAGATTGATGAAAAGTATTTAGAAATTTTAGCGAAAAACTATATTACTGAGCCGACTAAGATTCAAGAGGAGTCAATTCCTCATATATTAGCGAAGCGAGATTTAATAGGTAAAGCTCAGACTGGAACAGGAAAAACACTTGCATTTTTACTACCGATATTTGAAATGATTGATGCAAGTAACAAACATACACAAGCGCTTGTGATAGTTCCAACAAGAGAACTTGCAGACCAGATTACTCAAGTTGGGAAAATGCTAGGAGAAGCCAATGGAATTGGAGTAGTTTCTGTTTTTGGAGGACATAATATAGAATCTCAAATTTCTAGACTTAAAAATAATGTTCAAATTGTTGTAGGAACTCCAGGTAGAATATTGGATCACTTAAGAAGAGGGACTATAAACTTTAAGTATCTAAAACATATGGTAATTGACGAAGCAGATCAAATGCTTGCGTATGGTTTTATGGAAGATTTGGAGCTTTTATCTTCAAAAATACCAGAACATATACAGATAATGATGTTTTCTGCAACTATGCCAGACAATATAAAACAGCTTGCAAGAAGAATAATGAAATCACCTATAACAATAGACATTAATCCTGAAATTGTGGTTTTAGATCAAATAAAACAACTTGTTATAAAGACTACAGAAGAAAGACGAATTGATAGTCTTATTATGGCTATGGATATATATAATCCGTTTATGGCTATGATATTTACAAAATCAAAGCAAAGAGCAAAGGAACTTTATGAAAAGCTACTTCAAAAAGGAATTACAGATGTAGAGGTACTTCATGGAGATTTGAGTCAAAACAAACGTGAACAAATTTTGAAAAAATTCAGAAGTTTAAAATTACCATATTTAATAACTACAGATATAGCTGCAAGGGGAATGGATATCGAGGGAGTGAGTCATGTTTTTAATTATGATACTCCAAGAGATACAGAATATTATATCCATAGGGTAGGTAGAACTGGTAGAATAAATAATGAAGGAATAGCAGTTACTTTCGTAGATGAGAATGATGAAAAGTATCTTTTGAAAATAGAAAAAATAATAAAGCTTAGTATACCAAAGGTTTATGACAGAAGTGATTATGAAAGATCAAAGCTTGATTTGGAAGCGATAAAAAACTTAAAATTAGAGGAACTAAAAGAAAAGAAAAAGATAGATAGAAGGCCTCAAAGAAAGCCTAATTCATCAAAATTTGCATCAAATAAAAAAGGTAAAAAAGGCAGACGTTAGATTTTATTAGACAAGGCAGCTAAAGATTAGGATTTTATTCTAGTCTTTTTGCGTTATATAAATATTTCAACTTTATGTTTAGGGGACTAAATTCATGAAAAAAAAGATTTTATGTATCATGGGATTGATGTTAATGCTATTTATATTAGCAGGATGTGAAGGCTTAAAGACACCGGAGGAGCTTATTCAACCTCCAGAACTTAATATTGAAAAGAAAAAACTAAATGATGCACTTCTGAGTTTTTTACCTCAAAACTCAGATCTGATAGTGCTTCCATATGCTAAAGGTGTGAAAAATGACAGTTCTATAATAAATAAGGATATCGATTCTGATTCTGAAGAAGAAGCAGTTGCACTTTATAGAGATAAAAATACAAGAAAAATTGGGCTTATAGTGCTTGATAAAAATAATGAAGTTTGGATAAAAAAAACAGATATAAAATTAGAAGCCTTTGAAATTGCAGATTACAGGGTAATAGACTTAGATAATGATGGAATGGATGAAATTATAATAGGTTATTACGGAATAACTAATCCATATAAGGAAATTAATATATATAAACAAGAAAAAAATTCGCTTGTTTCTATATTTAAAGAGAGCTATCTTGCAATAGAAGTTCTTGACGCAGATGATGACGGGGTTCAAGATATAGCTATATCAGATTTTGGAAATACAGATAAAAATAACAGGCTATCAATTTTAAATGTGTCATCAGGAGGCGTTATAAAGGTGAGTGAAACTATATACCCAAAAGAAAATGAGGTTTATAGTATAACTTTTGGTAAAATAAATGATAAACTTAAAGGTTTTTTTGTGGATATGTATGTTAATCAAAACTATGGACAAACAGATGTACTAGTTTATGAAAACAAAGAACTTTCAAGTATAATAAAAAATTCCAAAATAGGAGGAATTGTTCAAAATACTCCAATAAAAAGTGTAGACATAGATGATGATGGCATAATTGAAGTTGCAAAGATGCAATTTATTGATAAATATGATATAGAAAACTCGGCAAATAGCTATGTCAAAAATTATTATAAGATAACAGATGATATTGAACTTGAATTAGTATCACAGCTTTATGAAGATACAAACTTAAATGTAAATATAACATTTCCTATAAGTTTTAAAGATAACTTTTTTATAGAAAAAGAATCTGATGGAAGTGGAATCTGGATATATTACTCACCAGAAGACAAGGTCGGTGGAGAACCATTTATGGTGGTTAAAAAAGTCGATAAATCAAAGTTAGAATCACTTTTAGGAGAATACCAACTTATAAGTGAAGTAGACAATATGGCTATAATAGCTAAAGTTATAGAGTCTCCTTCAAATTTAAGCTCTAGAGATAGAAAAGTATATGAAAAAATGCAATATGATGCTAGAGATTTAACATTAATTATAAAACCAGCAAATTATTAAGGGAGATTAATATGAAGATTTTAATTGTAGAGGATGAATATGCGATAAGGAGTTTTATAACACTTAATTTTAAACGTGAGGCAAATTTTGGCTCAAAAAATGAAGCTTTCGAAGTATTTGAAGCTGATAGCGGAGAAGAAGCTCTAAAAATATTTGAAGAAAATCAAGATATAAAATTAGTGCTTTTAGATGTTATGTTGCCGGGAATAGATGGTTTTGAAGTGCTTAAGTATCTTAGAAGTAAGAGTAATAATATAGGAATAATAATGCTTACAGCAAGAACTCACGAGCAGGATAAGGTTATGGGGCTTGAATATGGAGCAGATGATTATATAAGCAAGCCGTTTAGTCCAGCTGAACTTATTGCGAGAGTAAGGTCACTTGTTAGACGATTGTCACTTGCAAATCCAGACGTTCAAGAAAATATAATAGTAAGTGGTATTTTTAAGATAGACTTGGATGACAGAAAGTTTTTTAAACATAAAGATGAAATAGAACTTACTCCAAAAGAGTTTGAGATTCTAGAACTTTTTATGAAGAATAAAGGGAAATCCTTATCAAGAGACCACATACTTAATGAAATATGGGGTAAAAATTATTTTGGAGATTTAAAAGTTGTAGATGTTAATATGAGAAGGATTAGAAAAAAAATAGAACAAGACCCAGCTAATCCGTCTTATTTAAAGACTGTATGGGGATATGGATATAGGTGGGAAGAGGATGAGCAGTAAAAGTTTTAATATAAAAGATATTATCCATGAGATGAATTTTAAAAATTCTATAAGAAATAGGATTGTATTTAGTTTTGGAGCTATAGTGGCACTTACTATAGTTATGATAGAAATAGCATTTGTTGTGTTTATATCAAATTATTACTATGGTGGAGTGGAACAGATATTAAAGGATAGAGTTATTGTAACTTCAGAGTTCATAAATAGTTATGCAGGGTATTCTAATGTTCAAGGGAAGGCGCGGTTTTTATTTGAGAACTTCCTTGGAGAATCAGATAAAAAATTTCTAATACAAGTGCTTGATAAAAACGGATACGTTATAATGGATTCATATGGATTTTCTGATATAAAAGAAATTAATACTCCAGATGTAAATGCTGCATTTAATAATAAGTTTGAAGCTTATATAGATTCAGATTCAGAAACTGGAGAGAAGATGATGTCAGTATCTAGACCTCTTATGAAATACAGTCTTGTGGATGGGGCAGTAAGATATACCGTTTCATTGGAGAAAATAGATGATATGATAAGAACCTATTCGATTGCAAGTTTTTTTGTAGCTACAGCATTACTGTTATTTTTTATTTTGATGGCAATGCTTATCTCAAAATCAATAGTAAATCCAATACACAAGCTCACAGCGGTAGCAAGAGAAATGGCAGATGGGGATTTTGAGATAAGAGCTGAAAAATACTATGAAGATGAAATTGGAGAACTTGCAGATACTCTAAATTATATGGCAGAAGAGATAACAAGGACAGATAATGTGAAAAAAGACTTTATATCTTCAATTTCGCATGAACTGAGAACTCCACTTACCTCAATAAAGGGGTGGGGGGAAACTTTGCTTTTAGGAAGCGTAGAACCTGACTCAGATACTGAAATTGGACTTAAGATAATATGTAGTGAAGCGGAAAGACTTAAGGATATTGTGGAAGAATTGTTGGACTTCTCAAGATTAGAATCTAGGACGATGAAAGTTAAGAAACAAATAATTTCACCAAAACGACTAATTTACAGTGTTTATCGTCAGTTTTTACCTAGAACAAAAGGAATAGATTTCACTTGTAATCTTTTAGGTATGGATACAATGGTAGATGGAGATGCAAATAGACTAAGACAGGTCTTTATAAATTTATTAACGAACTCTATAAAATTTATAGGAGAACAGGGAAAGATTAGTCTTACGGTAGAAGGTTTTGAAGATAAAGTAGTAATAATTGTTGAGGATAATGGAATTGGAATATCTGAAAAAAATCTAGATAGAGTAAAGGAAAAATTCTTTAAAGAAAATGTAAACTCACCAGGTAGTGGAATTGGATTAGCACTGGTTGATGAAATACTAAAACTTCATAATTCGGCTATGCTTATAGATTCAACTTTAGGAATTGGCACTAAAATTACTATAATTATGCCCTCAGTAAATTCTGAAAGTATAGAAATATAATAGGTTTAAAGTACTAACACTTGTAATTGCCAAGATAATATATTATATTGATATAAAGTATGGCAAACAAATATGGAGGTAAGCTTAATGTCAAATGACAAAATAAAAGCATATATAGGATTAACATTCACAACGCTTATTTGGGGAGCTTCTTTTGTGAGCATAAAAATATGCATGGGTGTATTTGGTCCTATGTACCTTTCTTTTTTTAGATATGCGCTTACCTCTCTTATAATATTTAGTATACTAAAGCTTAGTGGGAAATTTGAAACAATAGCAAATAAAGATTATTTGAGATTATCACTTTCTGGTCTATTTGGAGTAACAATTTATTTTGCGTGTGAAAATAATGCGATACTGAGGATAAGTTCAAATGAAGCATCTATATTAATTGGAACCATACCTATAATTTCTTTGATTTTCAACAGACTTATATACAAAAGTCGAATTACGCTTAGAAATTTATTAAGTATTTTATTCTCTATTTTTGGAATATATTTAATAATTGGAGGGGCTGATTTTACGATGAATATGATTGGATACCTTTATATGATGGGAGCTGCTATATCCTGGTCGATATTTCAATTTGTAACCAAACCTCTTTTTAGTAAATATAGTGATTTAACTATTACAATGTATCAAAGTATTTTTGGAGTAATAGGTCTTTTACCATTTTTAAAACTTGATTATTTAACGCTAGAAGCATTAAATATGAATGTTGTATCACATTTTTTGTTTTTAACGGTATTTTGTTCGGCAATAGGAACCTATATTTATCTTTTTTCACAAAAGAATTTGGGGATAAATGTAACTGCTGTTTTTTTGAATTTAATTCCAGTATTTACATTTGTATTTAGCTTTCTATTTTTGGGAGAGGTTTTATCTTCTATGCAACTTATAGGCTCTGCGATAGTTATTATTTCAGTCTCGTGTGTGAAAGAGGAAGAAACTGTAACTTCAGACATATTGGAAAATATCATTTCAAAGAGAGTGGAGGAATTATAGAATGAGTGATAAGATCACTTTTATTGTAGCCATTTTATTAATTTTAAATATGGCATATGTAATGTATTCTTTTTTATTTAAACGTAATTATTATGAAAATGTATTTATAACCATTGCTGTATTTTTTTCAGCATTAGTAATTCATCCAATAAATGCATCATTTAAATTTAATGCTAAATATGGATTTTCAATAATTGATCTTGTTTATTATGGAATAATTCTTTATTTAATACTTGCATCTGTATTTAGAAATAATAACTTTTTTATGATTAATATGCCTTGGGAAAACTTTTATAAGACTACAAAGGAAGTTTTTAGGAAAAAAGGAATAGATACTCATTATAGAATTCCGACTATATATATAAATGATTCAAAAGCAAAAATTGAGTTAAAGATGAATCTATTTTCAAATAATGTAATAATAGTAAAGTTTACATCAGTGAGCGAAGTTGTAGAAATTTCAGAGTTTAAAAAAATGTTAAATAAAGAAATAGAAACTCTGGAAGACCGAGAGTTTAAAAGTGCTAAGTATTTTTATTTAGTTATGAATGTAGTTATGACAATATTACTTTTGGTAACTCTTAGATAACTTATGTGTTTCGTGGAGGTGTATATTTTGGGGTGAATGATTTAAGCTTAAATTATTATGAAGATATTTATTATCATTTAAGAAGATTAAAAAAAGATGAGACATATATTAAATACATAAACAATATAATAGATATGAATTTTATGAAAGACCCTGAAGAAACTTGGTTTGTGGTAAATCAGGTAATTCAAATTTCTGAAGCTAGTAATTATAAATTAGCATTATCTTGGGGATATGCATTTGAAGGTGCAATATATTTTTATAGAGGGAATGCGCTTCAAGCGTATGAAAATTTTTCGAAAGCATATGATATATTTAGAATATATGAGGAAAAAGAAGGGCTCATATATTGCTGTAATGGTTTTATGGGGATATATAGTTATTATGGACAGTTTAAGGATGCAATTGATTGGGGAATAAAAGGGCTAGAACTTGCAATTGAAGGCGATTTGAATGATAAAATAGCTTCAATAAATATAAACATGGTATCTTTGTATATAAAATATGAGATGTTTGATGAAGCTCAAAGTATAATTGATAGATTAGAAGCTTCTCAGTCAGGACTTAACTGTGAGTGTAAACTACTTAGAGATGTTGATAAAGCCGTAATACAGATAAAAAAAGAAAATTATGATGAGGCTTTTCGTGTAATATCCAGAGCTCAAGAAAAAGTAAGAATGAATAATATAAACGGACTAAAAGACATCGTGTACATGGTGGCTGCAATTGTGCACAGTAAACGATACGAGAATGAATTTGCGCAAGAATGTTTTAAAAAAGCACTTCAGTTTTCAGAAGAATTTAAGAGTAATAAAAAAGATGAGATACTAAAATGCTGGGGAAGTTATTATTTAGACTTAGAAGATATTATAAATGCTGAGAAACTTTTATTACAAGCAGAAGTTGAGGGTAGAAAGCTAGATAAGCGCTTTGAACTTATAGATATATTTCAAAAATTATCAAAGCTTTATAGCTTAAAGTTTGATTACAGAAAGGCTTATGAGTATTCTAAAGCTAGAAATCAAATAATAGGTGATATTCTTAATGCTCAGACGAGGATAGCTTTTTCTAAGGTTAATGAAAAAAATAATAAACTTAATATGGAGCTTTACCAAGAAATGTACACTACTATAAATATAATGTCAGATATAGGCAAACGTATAACTTCAAGTCTGGAACTTGAAAATGTAGTTGATATAATTTATTCTGAAATTGGAAAAATTATGGAAGTTGAGCTTATGGGAATTGGGTTTTTATATAATGGAGAGTGCATTGAATATGAATTTCTTATAGATAAAGGGCAAAAAACAAAACCTGTAAAAATTCATATGGGACAAAATATATCATTTTCAGAATACTGTATAAAAAATAATGCGGATATTTTAGTGAAAGATTCAAGTACTGAATATAGGAAATACATGGTATTAGATAATAAATTCAAGTATATGAATAGTGGAAGACCGTTATCGCATATATATTGTCCAATGGTAATTGGTGAAAAAATAATAGGGATAATAACAGTGCAGCATTATGATAATAATATATATAGTTATAGAGATTTAACTAAAATAAAACTCCTCTCAAATTATGTAGCAGTGGCTTTAGAAAATTCTAAACTTTATAAAGAAGCAAAATATTTCTCTAAATATGATCAGCTTACAGGAGTTTACAATAGAAGAGAAATATATTCTATAGGAAGTGAGATATCACAAAAATATAAGCATACAAATTTTCCTATATCAATACTAATGATTGACATAGACAAATTTAAACATATAAATGATAGTTATGGTCACTATATAGGAGATAAAGTTTTAGAACATACTGGAAATATACTTAAAAATGAAGTTGAAAATATTGGGTATGCAGGAAGATATGGTGGAGAAGAATTTATGGCTATTCTTCCAGAGATGAACAAAGACAAAGCTTTTGAATTAGCAGAAAAAATTAGAATTTTTCTTGAAAAAAATCAATTTGAAGCTGAAGTGACTAAATTTAATGCTACTGCTAGTATTGGAGTTCATACTGTGAGTGGGGATATGTTTGATTTTGAAAAATGTTTAAACATAGCAGATAAAGCACTGTATAGAGCGAAATTAGAAGGTCGTAATCAAGTTGTAGTTTTATAATAAAAAGGGGAAAAGGGGAGTTTTATATGGAATTAGACGACAGAGCTGTCAATGAAGAAGCTTTGCATAGAGAACTCGCAGAGATTAGTTCTTTGCTTGCAAAAAAATATGAGGAAGATGGGAATTACGAAAAAGCTTTTTATTACTCAGAAAAAACAGCGCATTACAGAGAATGTATATTTAAAACTCAAAATATAGAATCTTTATTTACTCAAAAAGGGTATGAAGATAAAGATAAAGCCTTGGAATATCAAAAATTGTGTACTAATATGGATGAAGTATCTACGATATGCAGGAATATTGCATCTAATTTTGATTTCAAAAAAATACTAAAAAATTTATATGAAGATATAAAGCGTGTTATAAAACTTGATATTTTGAGTATAGGAATATGTAATGATTATGTGGATTATGTGGATAAGTATATATATATAGAATCAGGAGAGGTATTAGAATTAGATAGTTATGCTTTGGGAGGAAATGATACTTTTGGAGAATATTGTCTTAAAAATGGAAAAAGTATATTAGTAGGAGATGTCAAAAACGAATATGATCTTTATGCACCGAAGTTTAATTTTGAAAAAAATAATACGCTTTCATTGATATACATACCTATGGAATTTAGAGGCAAAATAAGGGGTTTTTTTAGCGTTCAAAGTTATAACAAATATAATTACAATAGAGATGATATTTATAAAATGAGGATAATAACAGAGTATCTTGCAATAGCTATGGAAAATTCAAAATATTATAATGAAGTTAAATATATGGCATCTCATGACTATCTTACAGGATTGTTAAATAGAAAAGAACTTATATCTATAGGGCAAAAAGAATTTCAAAAATTTAAATCTAAATCTCAAAGTTTATCTGTAATAATATTAGATGGAGATAATTTTAAAAAAATAAATGATGAGTATGGGCATCTTATTGGCGATAAAGTAATTGTATCAATTGGCGAAATAATAATGAAAAGCATAAGAAAATATGACTATGCAGGAAGATGTGGAGGGGAAGAATTCATAATAATACTCCCTGATGCAACGCAAACGGTTGCTTACGAAGTGGCAGAGCGAATACGAGCAAAGATTGAAGAGCATTCGCTTGATTTAGAGGCGTATTGTATAAAATTCACGGCAAGTTTTGGAGTGTTTGAATTTCATGAAGGAATAAATAATTTTGAACAAGGTGCAAGTCATGCAGATAAGGCTATGTATTTAGCTAAAAAAACAGGTAAAAATAAAGTTTGTAGCATTTTAAAGGATGAAGCTTAGCTTCATCCTTTTTAGTCTAACTTAAATGTATTTAAGACAGTTTTAGTTTCAATATCCCAAAGCTCAATTTTTTCTGTATCAATAATAGCACATGAACGAGTGCCATCTTTAGGAAGGGAAGTACTACCAGGGTTTAAAATTATAAGATTTTCGTCCTCAAATAATTCTTTAACATGAGTATGTCCTAAAATCAAAAAGTCTGCATTTATTTCTTTTGCTCTATAAATCATAGCAAGCTTACTTTCGGTATATCCATGAGTTACAAAAAACTTTTTTTGATTGAACTCAATTAGAATACCTGGGGTTTGAAGTGGATGCGTTATGACCATTTGGTCTACATCGCTATCGCAATTTCCTCTAGAGATATATATATTATTTAGAGTATTTATTTTTTCTGCAAGACCTTTAGGGTCATACCCTCCAGGAAGGTCATTTCTTGGACCGTGATATAATACATCGCCTGCATGAATTATTCTATCACAATCTTTTAAAATATCCATAGCTTTTTCAAAAAAATGAAGACTGCCATGAGTATCACTTATTACACCTATTTTCATAAAACCTCCTATAAAAATCTATCAGTTACTTTATCCCAAAAGTCATAGCTATGTAAACGTAGTACATTAATTTTATTTTGACACGTTGTTATACTTACTTTTGAAATTTTATTATATTTATTTTCTATACCGTCATTTATTATGAGTAGTGAATTTTCAAATCGATATTCTGGATCTATATCTATTATAGAATCTGGAGAAGTTATTATACTAGAAGTAAACGAACGGTAAGCATTAGTATTTGTTGGTGAGAGCGGAGTTATTTGAAGACTTTCAAGTGAAGGGTCTATTATAGATCCGCCAGCAGAATAATTATAAGCAGTAGAACCAGTTGGAGAAGATACTATTATTCCATCACCGCTAAAGCACTCTATTACAGACTCATTAATCTTTAAGTTTAAGTGAATCATACGGCTTTTTGTGCCACGTATTACAACTTCGTTTATAGCTAATATAGACTTAACTTTATTTTCCATAAAAATATCTGCGTTTATAGGTGCCACATGCATTATTGAATAATTATTATTGAGATAATTATCTATAAATAAATCTATATCAGACGGTTTTATGTCCTGAAGAAACCCAAGATGTCCTGTATTTATGCCTACTATAGGAACAGAAGGGTAGTCAAAGTCGTGAATTGTTTTTATAAACCAACCATCTCCGCCTATTACGATTATTAATTCGGCATCTGGAATAAAATGATTATATACGGAAAAACCATGTATTTCAAGTTTGTTTGATATTTCAAAATATACCTCTTGAGATTTCTCAGTAGGGTTAGAGGTAATGACAATTTTTCTGCTCATAAATAAGTCCACCTTTCCAAACATATTATAACATATTATATATATAAATAAAAATAAAAACTGATAACAAAAAGGTCAATTTAATTGAAACTAGGCCTTTTTAATGTTATTATAGTAAATAAAGAAAATTAATTGGAGAAGCTTATGTGGAATGATAAATTGCAAAAATATAATAAAATGGTTTGGATATGTGAAAGTGAAAATACATTAAAATCCGAACTTTTAGATAAAATGGACATTTCTGTTAGAATGATTTGTAACCTAAAGAAAAATAAAAATGTTTATTTAAATGGGAGTTATGTTCCCATGCATACGCAAGTGAAAAAAGACGATATTGTCGAAGTGATATTTGAGCCAGATGAAAATGATTATGCATCTCAAAATATAGCACTTGATATACTTTACGAAGATTGTGATTTGCTGGTTTTGGAAAAACCATATGGTATGGTAGTACATCCAACTAAAAATTATTTGGAAAATACAATGTTAAATGCGGTTAAATATTATTTTGAATTAAATGATATAAAATCAAAAGTCAGATTTGTAAACCGATTAGATAGGGATACTAGTGGTATATTAATTGTGGCAAAAAATGCATACGCACATAGTGTAATTACAAAAGATACTTCTATGTGGGATATGGATAAGAAATATATTGCAGTGGTAGAGGGTTATTTAGCGGGAGAAGGTACAATCAATCTTCCTATATTAAAATCAGATGATGGAATAAAGCGTATTGTAGATGAAAATGGACAAAAATCTGTTACTCACTATAAGGTTTTAAAAAATAGCGAAAAAGCCTCTATTGTTGAACTTGAGCTAGAGACAGGAAGAACGCATCAAATAAGAGTGCATATGTCTCATATAGGCCATCCACTTTTTGGAGATGAGCTTTATGGTGGGAATACTGAAATTTTAGATAGACAGGCGCTTCATTGTATAGAGTTAGGTTTTTATACGCCTAGACAGGCAAAGAAAATTGTGGTAAGAACAAAGCTCCATGATGATATCACGGAGCTTATAAGTAAATTAGGCTTGAACTAAAGTTTCAACTAAATCAACAATATCTTGAACTGTCTCTAGATTTTCAAACTTTTCATCTGGAATTTCTATTGAGAATTCTTCTTCAATAGCCATAATAACTTCTACCGCATCAAGTGAATCTGCGCCTAAATCATCAACTAAAGATGTATCTGGTTGGATTTCATCTAAGCTGTGTCCTAGCTGTTCACTTATTATTTTCGCAATTGTTTCGAATATCATAACAGTACCTCCTACTTCATAAAATGTCACATGATGCCTCGTAAGAAGTATAATACAATAAATGAATTAAATCAATATTTTTTGAGATAAAAATTTAAAAAGGAGAAATTGCCTTTTGGCATATTAATATGAGATATAGAAAACCTAAAAACTATAAAGATAAATTTTTAGAATACAGCAAGGATATAATAACGCTTGCTGAAGATGTAAATAAAGGAAATTGGAATCTTGTTTTTCAAAATGAGAATCCTATATATATAGAAATTGGAATGGGAAAGGGTCAATTTTTAATAGAGCATGCAAAGCGAAATCCGAATATAAATTATATAGGAATTGAAAAAATAGAACCACTTATACTTGGAGCGGCTAAAACGATAAGAGCGGTTGGTTTAAAAAATATAAAATTATTGAGTATAAACGCTAATTTTTTAGAGGATTATTTTTCTGAATCAGAGATATCTAAAATTTATTTAAATTTTTCAGATCCCTGGCCTAAAAAACGTAATGCGAACAGAAGACTTACGCATCAAAATATGATAGATAGATATAAAAATGTTTTGAAACCAGATTCTTTAGTGGAATTTAAAACAGATAATTTGAGTTTATTTGAATTTTCAGTATGTGAATTTAGTAGATATAACTCAATCGAAGAAATTCAAATAGATCTTCATGATAAAGATTTTGAACTTGATGATGAAAGAATAATTAAAACCGAATATGAAGAAAAATTTGTAAAAATGGGTAAGAAGATATATAGATTGAATTCAAGAATAAAAAAATAATAGGAGATAATATTATGTCAGTTACAATAAAAGATGTTGCCAAAATGGCAGGCGTTTCTATTTCAACCGTATCGAGGGTAATAAATAACTCTAAGCCGGTATCAAATGATATAAGAGATAGAGTTTTAGCCGTTATAAAAGACACAAACTATGTTCCAAATCCAGTGGCAAGAAGTTTGGTACTTAAAAAAAGTAATTTTATAGGGGTTATAGTTCCAAATATTTCAAATTATAAGATAGGCGAAATTTTAAATGGAATAGAAGAAGTTGGAAAAATGTATGATTATGATATATTGCTATGCAACTCATACGGAGAACTAGAAGAGGAAATAAAATATATAAATCTTTTAAAGAATAAACAGGTGGCAGGGATATTAATTGTAAGCTGGAATCTAAAAAAAGAAGTCGTAGACCTTATAAATGGAAGCGGAATACCTTCTGTATTTGTAAGCAAGAATGCTAAGGAATATGATGTGTTTTCTGTAGGAATAGACCACTTGAGAGCGGGATATGATGTAGGAAATTATCTTCTTGATAAAAATAATGAAGATATTGTTATGGTGAGTCCAGAATATAATTCATATACAATGAACTCTTTTATAATTGATGGAGTAAAGCGAGCTTATAAAGAACGTGAAAAACCTTTTGATGAGAGAAAAATAAACTATATAAAAGAAAGTTTTGTTTCAGCGTATGAATTTATGACAGAATATATAAATCAAAATGCAAAACTTCCAGATGCGGTATTTGCAACAACTGATGAAATGGCAGCGGGGATATTAAACGCACTTGTAGATAATGGTAAAAAAGTTCCAGAAGAAATATCTGTAGTAGGTTATGACAATACGAAGATATCAAGCGTAATTAGGCCGGCGCTTACAACTGTAGAACAGCCACTTTATGATATCGGCGCAATATCGATAAGAGTGCTTATAAAGAAGGTAGAGGGTTCTGATATAAAAGAAAAAAATATAACGCTTCCTCACAAAATTGTAGAAAGACAGAGTACGAAATAAAAATTTCAAAAAACTCTTTAACTATTTTAGAATTAGTAGTATAATATAGAAAAATACCTGGGATGAACGTTATAGTCTCATTAAATTCAACCGACATGATTAATAAGGGATTCTGATTGTATTTTTGCAGATGACATGCCTTCTTGTTAAGGATCTCAGAAACAAAAATCAAGAAACCCACCTGAGGAAGCTCGGGGGTGAATTTTCTGGACTAGACGGCATCTTGGGTTATTTTTTTGTCTAAAATAAAATTTTATTGAAATAAAGAACATTAGATTATGCAATAAAAATAAAAATGAAATATCTATTGACCCTTCTTGCAGAATATGGTATTATTTATCTATAGTAGTACAAAAACTACACAAAAATAGAAATATTTACATATGATATTGCAATTAGGAGGAAAAATATGGAAAATAAAACAACTTCAATTCAAAATATGAATAAGAAAAAAGAAACTATGATGTTCTGCGGAGTTATAACATGTATAAATTGTGTAAATGAAACTTGTACTGCAGATTCTTGTGATCTTTATGAAGACTCACAACTACAAGAAGGGTAATAGTTAAATTATGATTGCAAAAAGTCGAATAAAACCATAAAATAGTTTAGTGAAATATACACTAGACTATTTTTTTATGATAAAATATAATAGAAAATGCTTTAAGTATAAATCTTTGAGGAGAAGAACATGGATAAAAAATTGATAGATAGAATAAATACGCTTTCAAGAAAGTCAAAATCGGAAGGTCTTACAGAAAATGAAAAACAAGAACAAGAAGTTTTAAGAAAACAGTACCTTCAAGAATTTAGAAATAACTTTAGAAAACAATTAGATAATATAGATGTAACTTATGTTGATTAGGAAGGAGAATTAAAAATTGGATATAATACAAAGTAGGGTATTACCAGGAAATATAAAAGTTTTAAATTTGAAAAGTAACCAATTTAAAACTAATCTCATATCAATATATATAAAAAGACCATTAAATGAAGGGGAAGTTACTATGAATTCCCTTATTCCATCAATTTTAAAAATGGGAAGCGCGAAGTTTCCTACACAGGCAGAAATTTCAAAAGCGTTTCAAGAATTGTATGGAAGTTCTTTTGGTGTGGGTGTTGGAAAAATTGGGGAAAAACAAATTCTTAGCTTTAAACTATCGTTAACAAATGATAAATATCTAGGAGAAAACATAACTGAAAAAGCCTTTGAACTTCTTATGGATATAATGCTTAATCCTTTAGTTGAAGACGGAGGATTTAATGATAGATATGTAGAAATAGAAAAAGAAGTTTTAAAAGAAGCGATACTTTCAAGAATAAACAATAAAGGAACCTATGCAATGGAAAGATGCATAGAAGAAATGTGCAAAAATGAACCATACAGTATTCATGAAGATGGAAAGATAGATGATTTGGAAAAAATAGATTCCGTTTCTTTATACAATCATTATAAAAAAATCTTAGAAGACTCAGAAATAGAGATAGCATTTACTGGAGAGTTTGATATAGATTCATTAGAAAAAGAAATAGTTTCAATGTTTAGCTTTAGAAATAAGGAAATAACTCAGTTACCAAGAGAATCAATATATTGTAATGTAACTGAAGTGAAAGAAATTATTGATAAAATGGATGTTTCACAAGGGAAAATTGTAATGGGATATAGAACCAATATAGATGTAAAAACCGACGATTTTATACCTATGTTTATGTATTCTGTGATTCTAGGCTCAGGGGTTCATTCGAAATTATTTATGAATATAAGAGAGAAACATTCTCTTTGTTACTCTATAAACTCATATCTTGAAAAAATGAAGAGTATTATGTTTATTGCGGCAGGGATAGAAGTTTCTAATTTTGAAAGAACTTTAGACCTTATAAAAAAAGAAGTTGAAGATATGAATAATGGTGTTATTTCAGATAATGAACTTGAATTTGCAAAAAAATTCGTTAAAAATAATTTAAGATCATTAAAAGACAGTATATGGTCACTATCTGATTATTATTATAACCTAAGTAACCAAGGAAGAAATGAAAGTGTAGAAGAGTTTTTAGAAAAAATAGAAAGCATTACTGTGGATGATATAAAGCGAATATCTTCAAATATTCAGCTTGATACAATATACTTTCTTACAAAAAAAGGGGAGTAAATATGCAGATAATAAAAAATGAAGTATTAAAAGAAGTACTTTATCATGAAAAACTTGACAATAATATGAATGTTTTTTTTATACCGAAAAAAGGATTTGTTAAAAAATATGCTATATTTGCAACGGATTATGGTTCAAATGATTTAGAATTCATATCTCCGTTTGATAATTCAGATATATCGCTAAATGAAGGTATTGCGCATTTTCTAGAGCACAAGATGTTTGAGCAACCTGATGGAATGGATGCTTTTTCTAAATTTTCTGAGTTTGGAGCCAATGCCAATGCATTCACAAATTTTAATATGACAGGATATCTATTTTCAGCTACAGATAATTTTTATGATTCATTAAAGCACCTTATAAGTTATGTTCAGACTCCTCATTTTACAGATGAGAATGTGGAAAAAGAAAAAGGTATAATTGCACAAGAAATTAAAATGTATGATGATAATGTAGATTGGCAGCTGTTTTTTAACACGCTAAAAGCTATGTATATAAATCATAATAATAACATAGATATAGCAGGAACTGTAGAAAGCATATACAAGATAACTAAAGAGGAACTGTATAAATGCTACAATGCTTTTTATTCACCTTCAAATATGGCTATTTTTGTAATTGGTGATTTAGAATGGGACGAAGTAAGACGTACAATAGTTGAAACTGTAAAAAACGACAATGTATTTAATGGGGCAATTAAAAGGATAAGTAAAAAAGAGCCTAATAGTATTGCTAAAAAAGAAGTAATAGAATATATGGAAGTATCTATACCTATGTTTAGTATAGGATACAAGGATAAGATGGATGACAATCTTTCCGGTGACGAGATGCTTAAAAAAAGTATTTGTACAGAAATGATTTTAGATTGTATATTCAAAAAAGGGAGTAAACTAAATGAAGAGCTTTATATGAAGCAACTTATATTTGAACCGCTTTCATGTGATTATTCTTCACATAATGATTTTGGATACACAATAATATCTGGAGAAACTAGGGATATAGAAAAGACAGTAGAACTAATAAAAGAAGCTTTAGAAAATTATAAGTTACAAGGGCTTGATATAGTTGATTTTGAGCGTGTAAAGAAGATGAAAATTGGAAGCTTTATAAGATCATTTGATTCAATCGAAAATATAGCTAATTCATTCTTGGGTTATTTCTTTGAAGGTATAAATTATTTTGATATATTAGAGGCTCTTAAAAATACTAATATTGAAGATGTGAATAGCAGATTAAGAGAACATTTTGATGAAAATATGAGCGTTATTTCAATAATAAAGCCAAAAGAAAATTAGAATTGAGGTAAAGATGAATCCTACGGCATTTACGGTATTTGGAATAGACATAAAGTGGTATGCGATAATAATAACCTCAGCTATGATGCTAGGAATATATTTAACTATGAGAACGGGTAAGAAGCAAGGCTTTGTAGAAGATCATCTTTTGGATTTAGCCCTTGTAGCCCTACCTTGTGCAATAATATGTGCAAGAGCCTATTATGTAATATTCAATCTAGATATGTATGACAGTTTTATAGAAATGATAAATATAAGACAGGGTGGACTTGCAATTCATGGAGGCCTTATAGGAGGATTTGTAGGAGGGCTTATAGTAGCAAGAAAAAAGCATATGAATGTGCTTAAAGTAATGGATATTATCGCCCCTTATCTAATACTGGCACAAGCAATAGGCAGGTGGGGAAATTTCATAAATAAAGAAGCTCATGGAGGACCTACAAATCTTCCTTGGGGAATAATGGTGGATGGGATTAAAGTTCATCCAACCTTTTTGTATGAATCTTTATGGAATTTAGTAATATTTGGACTACTGTTAAAGTTTTCCAAAAACAAAAAATTTGATGGTTTTATTTGTGGACTCTATATGATTCTTTACTCAATAGGAAGATTTTTTATTGAAGGCTTAAGAACTGATTCACTAATGGTAGGACCATTTAGAACAGCCCAACTTACGAGTTTATTGTTGATAGCGTTAGGCGGAGTTATTATATATATGAATAGAAAACGTGGAGTAAGCTCTGCATATAACGAAAAAATTTAGGAGAAAAAAATGGAATTTATACACAAATCAGTTCTTTTGGATGAATGTATACAAAGTCTTAATATAAAATCAGATGGAGTATATGTAGATGGAACCTTAGGTGGAGCAGGTCATTCCCTTGAGATAGTTAAAAAACTTGATAAAGGAATGCTTGTAGCCTTTGATCAAGATATGGACGCTATAGAAAATGCTAAAATAAAACTAAAAGACCATATGGATAAGGTTTTACTAATACATTCAAATTTTGAAAATCTTGATCAAAAACTAAAAGAGCATAATATTTCAGCAATAGATGGAATTTTATTAGATTTAGGAGTGTCATCATATCAGCTTGATACCCCGGAACGAGGGTTTTCTTATATGCACGATGCACCGCTTGATATGAGGATGGATAAAACGCTTAAAGAAAGTGCCTACGATATCATAAACTATTATAGTGAAGATGCACTGGATAAGATAATAAGGGACTATGGAGAAGAAAACTGGCACAACAGAATAGCTAAATTTATTATTGAAAAAAGAAATGAAAAACCTATAGAAACTACATTTGAACTTGTAGATGTTATAAAAGCAGCAGTTCCCAAAAAAGCGAGGGATGAAAATCTTCATCCAGCAAAAAGAACCTTTCAAGCGATAAGAATAGCGGTTAATAGAGAACTTGATGTCATAGAAAAGGTGATAGTGGAAGCTTCTAAAAATATGAATAGCAAAGGAATTATATCAATAATAACTTTCCACTCACTTGAAGACAGGATTGTAAAAACAGTATTTAAAGATATGAGCCAAGGCTGCAAATGCCCTCCTGAATTTCCAATATGTACTTGTAATGAAAAGCCAATACTAAAAATAGTAAATAAGAAACCGATAATATCATCAAAAGAAGAACTTGAGGAAAATCCAAGAGCAAGAAGTGCAAAATTGAGATGTGCTATGAAATTGTAGGGGAATATATATGAATGAGTATAAGTCGTATAAGCAATATAAATCCACCAAGCCTTCGGGAGAGCCTAGCAGAAGAAATAATCAGGTAAGTGGGAAAAAAACTAAAAATACTAACAATAAGGTTAGCAAAAAAAAACCTGCAAATAAAAAGCTTAACGCTCAGATGGAAAAACAAAATAAAATAAGAGAAGCACAAAGACGAGCTAGAGAAAAAGAACTTAAAGCGAATTTAAAGAATCAAAAACTTATAGAAAAGCAAAATAAAAAACTAGAAAAACAAAGACGAAAAGAATCATTTCAGCATGCACTCAAAGGTAATAAAAAATTACTTTTGGGGGCTTGCTTTGTTGTGTTTTATATAATAGTTTCAATGACAGTACTTTATAA
Organism: Proteocatella sp.; assembly: GCA_041738345.1. Lineage (GTDB taxonomy): Bacteria > Bacillota > Clostridia > Peptostreptococcales > Filifactoraceae > Proteocatella. The sequence continues at coordinate 36,067 of JBGSPX010000014.1, read as the reverse complement.
TAATTCCAACATAGCACAGCTTCAATATAAGGCCAATGCTATAAAGCGAGATATTGAAAAAGAAAAAAATTATCTAAATGAGTTAGAAGCAGAACGTGAAAGTACTTATAAGAGCGAGACTATAGAAAATTATGCAAAATACAAACTAAATATGGTATATCCTTCAAAAGAACAGATAGTTTATATAAAAGTGGATTAGAGAGGACTAAATGAAAGGTAGATACAAAGGACTAATTGCACAAAGAATAAGCTTTAGTGTAGGGTTTTATTATTTTTTAATATTTATACTTATTGTAAGGCTAGGATATATACAAATAGTAAATCCTGAAAAATATACAGATAAAGCTATAATACAGCAACAAAAAGATGAAATAATTCAACCCAGAAGAGGAAGTATACTTGATAGAAATGGTAAAGAGTTAGCGGTAAGTATTGTTACTTATGATATTCTTGTTGAAAAATCTTATGTAAGAGATGCACAAAAAACTGCTGAAGAAATTTCAAAAGTGCTTAGTGATGTAACTGTGGAAGAGTTTCTAAAGAAATTCAATGATGATAAAAAGCGTTTTATACTAAGAAAAAATATTCCATTAGACCAAGTTGAAAAAATAAAGGAATCAGAAGCTTCTGGGCTTAAATTTGAAGAAAATTCGCAAAGAAAATATCCATATGGGCAATTTGCTTCATATGTAATAGGTCATGTATCCTATGATAATGAAGGTATAGCCGGAATTGAATCATATTTAAATAATGAACTTAAAGGTGTTCCAGGGAGAAGAATCGTAGTTAAAGATGGAGAAAATAGAGAGATTCCAAACTCTGAAATAAGATATAATGAACCTACAAATGGATATAATATAGTACTTACAATAGATGAAGTATTGCAGCATCATGTAGAAAAAGTTACAAATCAAGCCTATATAAACAATAAGGCGGCTTCGGTAACTACTATAGTTATGAATCCTAAAAATGGGGAAATTTTAGCAATGGCTTCAAAACCTGATTATGATCCGAATATTCCAAGAGAAGCTAAATTTGAAGTTTATAGGAAACAGTTAGATAAAGCTATTAGCTTAGAAGAAAAATCGGCAATAATAAGTAAGATGTGGCGAAATCCATCAGTCAATGACGTCTATGAGCCGGGATCTCCATTTAAACTTATGACAGCATCTGCGGCTTTAGAAGAAGATTTAATAAGACCAGATGAAGTATTTTATGATAGTGGTTATATAAAAATACAAGATGCCACGATAAAAAACTGGACATCAGTACCATATGGAAGTCTTACGTTTAGAAAAGCGGTAGAGGCTTCGGTTAATACAGTGTTTGTGCAAGTTGCAAATCGTATAGGGGCAGAAAAATTTGCTAAATATATAGATTCTTTTGGATACGGAGAAAAATTAGGAATAGAAATTCCCGGAGAAGCTGCAGGTATAGTATACCCACTTGATAAAATAAAGCCAGTAGAGCTTGCAACTATGTCATTTGGACAGGGGATCTCAGTTACTCCACTACAGATGATAAACTCCGTAGCAGCTATAGCAAATGATGGGAAACTCTTAAGGCCTACGCTTGTAAAAGAAGTAAGGGATGCTAACGGTAATATAATTAAAAAGCACGAAAAAGAAGAAATAAGGACACCTATATCACCTCAAACAGCAGCAAAAGTTATGGATTTAATGGAATCTGTAGTTACATCAGGTGGAAAAGCAACTCAGATAGAAGGCTACAGATTTGCGGGAAAAAGTGGAACAGCACAAAAACCAGTAAATGGAAAATATCAGCAAGGATCCTATATAGGTTCATTTGTAGGGGTAGCACCAGTTGAGGATCCACAACTTGTAGTCCTTGCAATTGTAGATGAGCCAAGGGCTGGTTCTTATTATGGAGGAGTGGTAGCATCTCCTATTGTAAGAGATGTAATGAGCTATTCGTTAAGATATTTAGGTGTTAATCCAGACAATACTCAAGTGGATAAAGCTAGTTCAAAAACTATTATTCCAGAGATAAGAAATATGAAATTTTCTCAAGCTAAGGAAAAGTTAAATTCAGTAGGATTAAACTATAGATTAGCAGTAAAAGAAAATGTGAATGCAGACACTGTAGTCATGGATTGTTTCCCAAAACCAGGTGATAAGATTTCAAAGGGCTCAGAAGTTATAATTTATTTAGAGCAAAAGAGTTCAGAAATAAAAATGCCAAATTTAAAAGGGAAAACCATGGAAGAAGCTGATAAAATTCTTACAGGATTAGGGCTTAATCCTTCCTATGTTGGAAGCGGGAAAGTGATTAGTCAAGCACCAGCAGCAGGTACTAAATTAAAATCAGGTACTGTAGTTAGCTTGGAATTAAAAGAAGAAAAGGCAGAAAATACGAATTAGAAAAGTTTTAAGATTAAGGGAGGTTTTATGGAGAATATAACCATAAGAGACATAATTGAGATTACTGGTGGAACAACAAACTTTAATATTGAAGAAAATTTAGAAATAAAACACATTTCTAATGATAGCAGAGAAATAAAAGCAGACTCACTTTATGTAGCGTTAAAAGGCGAAAACCTAGATGGGCATAAATTTGTTTCAAGTGCAATTGAAAATGGTGCGGTTGCTGCACTTGTAGAGAAGTCTTCATCAAGCAGAGATATTGTCGTTGATAACACTTATAAAGCTTTAAAAAATATAGCCATGGCATATAGAAACAGGTTTGAGATTCCATTTTTATCAGTAACAGGTAGCAGTGGAAAGACAACTACTAAAGATATGCTTTATTATGCTGTTTCAAGTAGCCTAAAAACCCTTAGAAATTTAGGTAATTTTAATAATGAAATAGGGCTTCCTATGACGATGTACAATTTAGATTCAACTTATGAGTGTGCTATACTTGAGATGGGCATGTACACGCTAGGGGAAATTGACTATTTAGCTGAAATTGTAAGACCTAATATTGCGGTAATAACAAATGTAGGTGTAGCTCATATGCAAACTGCAGGCTCTAGAGAAAATATTCTTAAAGCTAAGATGGAAATTTCAAATTATATGACCGAAAATGACACCCTTATAATAAATGGTGATAATGATATGCTAAAAACTATAAACAAAGAAAATTATAAATTTAAAATTCTTACATTTGGATTAGAAGCAGAAAATGATTTTAGTGTTATTTCGTACAAAACAGAAGATACAAGTATGAGAATAAAAGCAAAATTCATTGACGAAGAAGTTGAATACTTATTACCGACACTTGGTATTCATAATATCTACAATTCATTAAGTGCCCTTGCGGTATGTAAAGTAATGGGACTGGATATGAAAAAATCAGCAGAAGGGATAGCTTCTTATGCGCCTTCTAAATATAGAATGGAGATAAAACAGCTTTCGGACAAAGTCATTGTAGAGGATTTTTATAATGCAAACCCAGACTCGATGAAAGCTTCTATTGAAACTTTTAGAGAAGTTTCTTCAAATAGAAAAATAGGAATATTAGCAGATATGCTTGAATTAGGAGCCATATCAGAATGTTCTCATAAAGAAATAGGAACTTTAGCAGCGCAAGTTATGGATGCCTTAGTATGTATAGGAAAAGAAGCAAAGTTTATAGGACTTGGCGCTGCGGAATCAGGTTTTGATAAAGCAAACATATACTATTATGAAAACAATGAACAGGCAATAGAAAAAATAAATAGCATACTTAAACCTGGAGATAAAATTCTTATGAAGGGTTCAAGAGGAATGAAATTAGAGGAGGTTGCAGAAATTATCTGCTAATATTCGATATGGAAATTATTATATTATTGACATCTTGGGCAATTGCATTTTTTATAGGACCAAAAACTTTACCGGTTTTGAGAAAACTAAAATTTGGACAGACGGTAAGAGATGATGGGCCTCAGTCTCATTTACAAAAAAATGGAACTCCTACAATGGGAGGGATAATATTTATAGGTTCTACAGTAATAGCTTCTATTATAGCTATGCTCTTTACCAAAGGTCTAATTTTTTATATTTTATTTTCAATAGCATTTATGTTACTATTTGGACTAGTTGGATTTGTAGACGATTATATAAAAGTTGTAAAAAAACGTTCAATGGGTTTAGATGCAAAACAAAAAATTATAATGCAGCTTATATTCTCAGCATTATTAGCACTTATACAGCTAAAGACTTCTCCATTAGGGAGCAGTATAAGGGTTCCTTTTACGGATATGACCTTTGACTTAGGAATAATGTATGTACCTTTTCTTATATTTGTTATAATAGCTATAGTTAACAGTGTGAATCTTACAGATGGACTAGATGGACTTGCAAGTAGCATAACTGTAGTAGTATCTGTGTGTTTAATTATTATAGCAAAGCTTTTAGATAATCCGGGGGTAAGCATATTTTTATTTGCACTTGTAGGAGGCTGTCTCGGATTTTTAAGGATAAACAAATATCCAGCAAAAGTCTTTATGGGAGACACTGGTTCAATGGCACTAGGTGGAGCAGTTGCAGCCGCAGCAGTGATTCTAAATATAGAACTTTTAGTACCACTTTTGTGTTTTGTTTATTTTATGGAAAGTGTATCTGTAATACTGCAGGTAGGTTATTATAAAAAGACTAAAAAAAGAATATTTAAAATGGCTCCAATACATCATCACTTTGAGCTTTGTGGATGGCATGAAACCAAAGTGGTAAAGGTATTTAATATAATAACTGTATTAATGGGAATATTAGGAGTACTTTCAGTATATATCGGAGGAATTTAAAATGCAGTATGAAGGTAAGAATATTATAGTAGTAGGACTTGGGAAAAGTGGATTTGAATTACTTAGATTTTTAGATAAAAACAATATATCAGTAGCTGCATATGACAGTAAATCAGATTATGATACAAAGTTAATCGAAGGTTTTTCAAAAAATATAGTGATTAATTTAGGGCAAAATCCTACTGGCGAAGAATTATGTGATTTACTTATATTATCACCAGGAGTACCAATAAATTTAGCATTTTTAGAAAAATTTAAACAAAGAAACATTGAAATAATTGGAGAAATAGAATTTGCATATAGATATGCAAAGGGGACTTTTGTAAGCATAACAGGTACGAATGGAAAAACCACTACTACAACGCTTACAGGAGAAATTTTTAAAGCAGCAAAGCTTGATGTTAGAGTTGTTGGAAATATAGGAAATCCTATAATTTCAGAAGTGATGACTTCAGATGAAAATACGTTTTTTGTAGCAGAACTTTCTAGTTTTCAGCTTGAAACCATAAATAAATTTAGAAGTAAATCGGCAGCAGTTATAAATATAACTCCAGACCACCTTGATAGACATGGGAATGTAGATAATTACGCAGACGTTAAATTCAATATTTTTAATAACCAAACCGAAAATGATTATGCGATTTTAAATTTTGACGATCCAAAGATAATGGAGCTTTCACTTAATTTAAATTCAAAGCGTATATATTTTAGTACTAATAAGAAACTTGAAAACGGAATATACCTTGAAAATGGAATTATAAAATACAATGATGGAATAAATATTATAGATATAGCCAAAAGAGAAGATGTATATCTTAAAGGAAAACACAATCTGGAAAATGTGATGACGGCAATAGGGCTTTGTATAAGTAATAATATTGATTTAAGTGTTATTCAAAAAGTACTAAGAGAATTTAAAGGGGTCGAGCATAGATTAGAATTTGTAGAAAATATAAATGGAGTGGAATATATAAATGACTCAAAAGGTACAAATCCAGATTCTTCAATAAAAGCACTTGAAACTTATGGTGAAAATGTTATATTAATAGCTGGTGGATATGATAAAAAATCTGATTTTGATGATTTTGTAAAATTATTCGAAGGAAAAGTTAAAATGGCGATATTTATGGGAGCCACAAAAGAAAAATTAATTGAAACTTGCAATAAATATAATTTTAAAAATTATATTTGCAAAGACACTATGAAAGAAGCGGTTGAATTTGCGCAAAGCTTGGCTAAAGCAGGCGATAAAGTGTTACTTTCTCCTGCATGTGCTTCTTGGGGAATGTATAAGAACTATGAAGAACGTGGAGAGGATTTTAAAAATATTGTAAGAGGGCAAATATAAGTGAAAAACTCAACTAAACGTATTAGAACTGGAAATATGGATTATCTGGTGTTAATTTTAACTATAGCTATAACTGTAGTGGGAGTGATTATGGTTTATAGTGCAAGTTATGTAAATGCTGGATTTAGATTTAAAAGTCCAAATTCAATTATTTATAAGGAGTTACTATTTGTATTTTTAGGAATGATAATGCTTTATATAGGCTCAGTAATTCCTTACAGGAGCTACAAAGGAACACCAACGCTTGTTTTAGTAGGGATTACGGCATTTACATTTTTATTACTATTAACGCCACTAGGGATAAACCTAAATGGGGGCTTAAGATGGATAAATTTGGGATTTACAACCTTTATGCCTTCGGAGCTTGCTAAATATATGTGTATATTTGTAAGTGCAAATCTGCTTACATCAAGCACTTTAGACCCTAGAAGATTATCTGATGTACCTAAATTTTGGTGTATTCAAGGTGCTGCAATAGTAGCTGTAGCAATGCAACCCGATCTTTCTACTGCGTTTATAGTATTTTGTATAACCTTCTATGTGTTTTATTTAGGTGGAATAAGAAAAACCTGGATAGTTGCACTGATAGGAATTGGAGTAGTTGGGGTAGGTTTCTTGATAATGCTTGAACCATTTAGACTTCAAAGAGTCAAGATGTTCATTGATCCATTTTCTGATCCACAAGGAGTAGGATATCAAATACTCCAATCGCTTTATGCTATAGCTTCTGGTGGAATAAAAGGAGTGGGGTTAGGCGCTAGTAAACAAAAACTACTATATCTTCCAGAACCTCAAAATGACTACATTTTCGCAATTATAAGTGAAGAATTAGGTTTTATAGGCGCACTAGCAATAGTATTTTTATTTGTGGCACTTATAACTAGATGTTTTAAAATAGCTCTTAATGCGCAAGATAGATATGCTACATTTATAGTATCAGGAATAACTATTCAGATGGCACTTCAATCAGTTGTAAATATGTTCGTTGCGGCTTCACTACTTCCAAGTACTGGAATTCCACTACCACTTATAAGTTATGGAGGAACATCTCTAGTATTGAATTTATTTGCAATAGGCATTATACTTAACGTTTCAAAATATGATAGAAGATATATACGAAATGTGGAATTAAAACATAATGGAAAAGTATATCACAAAATTGAAAACAGGAGAAAATATCAATGAGAATTATAGTTACAGGCGGAGGAACGGGCGGTCATATATACCCAGCGCTTTCTATAGCTGATAAATTTAAAGAGAAATATCAGGATGTACAGATTCTATATGTTGGAGTAAATGGGGGCTTAGAATCAAGGATAGTGCCTCAATATGGATATGAATTTAAAGGACTTGAAGTAAAAGGATTTCAGCGAAAACTCAGCATAGAAAATGTTAAAAGAATTTTTTTAGCTATGAATGCAATAAAAAAAGCAAAGGCTATAATTAAAGAGTTTAAACCAGACATTGTGGTTGGAACTGGAGGCTATGTTTGTGGACCCGTGGTTATGGCAGCTAATAAAATGAATATAATAACCGCCATACATGAACAAAATGCGTTTCCGGGCGTTACAAATAAAATATTATCTCCAAAAGTCGATAGAGTGTTTTTAGGTTTTGAAGCAGCAAAAGATAGATTAAAATCAAAATGGGAACCCATTCCAGTAGGAAATCCCGTTAGAAAAAATATAAGATTTGCAAAAACAAAAGAAGACGCTAGAACAGATTTAAACCTTTCTGAAAATGAAAAATTTATTTTGGTTACAGGAGGTTCTGGTGGATTTAGTGTTATAAATGAAGCTTTTGTAAAGCTTATACCACTTATGATAGAAAGTAATATAGGGTTTGTATTCGCGACAGGAAAGCATCATTACGATAAAGTCATGAATCAACTTGAGAACCTAAACTTAAATCCAAATTGTAGGATAATGGAATTTATAGAAGATATGCCAACTTATCTTGCAGCAGCAGACCTGTGCATAGTAAGTGCAGGTGCGACTACTATTGCAGAAATAAATGCAATGGGAAAGGCGTCTATAATAATTCCAAAAGCGTACACCGCGGAAAATCATCAAGAATATAATGCAAAATATATAGCAGAAAAAAAAGCAGGAACTTATATTCTTGAAAAAGAACTTGATGAAAATAATCTAGCTAAACTTATTTTAGAAATTCTTGAAGATGATGAGCTTAGAATGGATATGGAAAAACACAGTAAAGAATTAAGTCTTTTAGATCCTAGTGAAATTATAGTTTCAGAATTAGAAAAATTGGTAACAAATAAATAGATGGGAGAATTTTAATGAAGGAATCAGAATCTTTGTTAAAAGGCATAAAATTTAATAAAAATAAGGTTATAGTATATTTAGTTTTGGGACTTATCTCAATTAGCATATTATACTTAACGCTTCCTGTTTTTCATGTTAAAAATATTGTAGTACTTGAAAACTCTAAATTTAAATCAGAGGAAATAGAAACAAAATTAAATGTGCTTATTAATAAAAATCCATATCTTATAGATAAAAAAAGAATAAAGCAAATATATATAGGAGATCCATATATAGAATCTATAGATATAAAGAGTAAATTTCCAAGAACCTTAATATTTAATATCGAAAAAAGACAGCCTGTAGCTACTATAAAATTTTCAGGTGGATTTATAATAATTGACGAAAATGCCACTGTACTTGAAACTACACAAGAAATGTCTAAGATTATGAAACCGTTAATAAATGGAGTAACTGTAAAAGAAGTAAAGCTTGGAGAAAAGTTAAATATATCAAATAAAGAAATATTGGATACTATAAAATCAATAACAGATAATATAAGAAGTGCAAAACTTATAAACAATATCTCTCAGATAGAGATAAATAAAAATCGTCAAATCAAGATGATTACACCACAGGGAATAACGGTGCTACTTGGAAGTGGAGAAAATTTAAATGAAAAAATGCTTATGCTTAATCAAATTCTTATAAATCTTCATGAAAAGAAGCTTTATAAAGGCGTTGTAGATATGAGATATGATGGATATCCAGTTTATAGGAGAGAAATTTAGATGAAGCCAATTATAAAAAAAAAGCTAGCAAGATTTTTGTTCTTTCTATTCAGTTTTATTATAGGGGTAACGTTAGTATTGCAGCTAAAACTTGTAGAAAGTATGAATAATGGTCAAAGTATATCTGATAAAGCAGCACATCTTCAAGTAGAACTTACAAGTACGAAAGAAAGAAAAGCAAAATTAGAAAAAGAAATAAAGGAAATAGAAGATAAAATTTCTGAACTTAATAATACTGAACTAAAAAGTAATTCGCTTCAAGAGAGTTTAAAAGAAGATATGAAACGATACGAACTTCAAATAGGATACAAGAAGGCTCAAGGAGCAGGAATAAAGCTTGAACTTTTGTTACAAGACAAGGAATCATACGATGTAATAATAAATAATTATGATCTTATTTTATCTATAATAAACAAGCTTAATGCAGCAGGAGCAGAAGCGATATCTATAAATGATGAAAGAATTATAGCTAATACAAATTTAAAATATGATAAGGGAGAACTCTTAATAAATTCAAATCCAGTAAAACCTCCTTTCATATTCAAAGCAATTGGAAACCCAGACACTTTAGAAGCATCATTAAGTATTAGGTATGGTATACTTTGGGAATTAAAAAATAATTATGGTATAAGCAGTAAAATTGAAAAATACGATGAACTTGAACTTCCTATGTATGCAAAAGAAATAGTATACAAATTTGCAGAAGTTCAACATTAGGAGAACGATGAGACCTGAATTTAATAAACGTATAAATCTTTTACTAACGATAACCTTTATTTTTGGAATAGCACTTTCAATTCAAATGAAAACTATATCAGATAAAACTGCATTTATAAATTTAGAGAGTGTAAATGAAATGGAGCTTCAATTAAAAATAGAGCAAGCAGAGATAGAAAATCTAGAAAATTATTTGGAACGTAAGAATAAAGATTTATTAGAATATAAATTGAACTTAGAGACGAAAGATATGATTTTAGTTATGCAGTCCAAACTTGAAGAATATAAAAAAGTAAATGCAGAATATGATTTGATAGGAAACGGTGTAATTGTAGAAGTAAGAGACAGTGAAAAATTGGTAAAGCCAGGAGAAAACCCAAATGATTTTTTAGTTCATGACCAAGATCTTCTTAGAATAATAAACGATTTAAAGATAGCAGGCGCAGAAGCGATATCAATAAATGGACAGAGATATATGGGGTTTTCAGAAATAAAATGTAGTGGGCCTACAGTCACGATAAATGGGAAAACATATGGACAACCATTTATAATAAGAGCAATAGGCGATGCTACAGACCTTGAATCAGCAATTAAATCAATTGATTCGTATAGTTATATGCTAAACAGTATATATGGAATAAAAATTGATGTCAAAACATCAACTGAAATAAAAATCCCAAAATATATGAAATTAAAACAGTACAATTATTTGCATGAGATTATGGAGGATGGTAAATGATTTGGGCAATCTTAGGGCTTAGTTTAGGAGTAATAGTAGGAGGATATCTTCCTTTTACTTATCCATCAAATTATTCGCTATATATATCAATCGCATTATTAGCAGCATTTGACTCACTTTGTGGAGCTATAAGAGCAAGTATGGAGAATAAATACGACAATGTCTTATTTATAAGTGGTTTTTTCACAAATGCTATACTTGCAGCATTACTTTCGTATATAGGGGATAGATTGGGGGTTCCATTTTATTACGCACCAATATTAGTTTTTGGAAGTAGATTGTTCGATAATTTAGCAATAATAAGAAGACATATTTTTAAATAGGACAGATAGCTTTAAACTGGTAAAAAAAATTTAATATTAATGAAATAAAATGACGAAATTGCTTGACATTGGTATACATTATTAGATAAACTGTAAATATGAGTATATCATATGTTAAATTATTGGGGATATGATAAAAAAGATAAGTCTATAAAAATGGTGGAGGTAAGATTTAATGTTCGACATAGATGTGAATGATGGTCTTTTGAGCAGAGAGATTATAAAGGTAATCGGTGTAGGTGGCGGCGGCGGCAATGCTGTCAATAGAATGATACAGGCGGGGATAGCTGGGGTAGAGTATATTGTTATGAATACAGATGCTCAAGCACTTAGACAATCCGAAGCGCCAATAAAAATACAGCTTGGGGAAAAGACTACAAGAGGGCTTGGAGCAGGAGCAAATCCAGAAATTGGAGCAAAATCTGCAGAAGAAAGTGAAGAAGACATAAGAAGATCCATAGAAGGTAGTGACATGATATTTATAACAGCGGGAATGGGTGGAGGAACAGGAACTGGAGCTGCGCCTATTGTATCAAGAATTGCTAAATCTATGAATATACTTACCGTAGGAATTGTTACAAAACCATTTTTTTATGAAGGGAAAATGAAAGCTAAAAAAGCGGATATGGGGATTTCTGAAATGCAGAAATATGTTGATACGCTTATAATAATTCCAAATGAAAAAATTCTTGAAATAACAGATAAAAATACAAGATTAGATGATGCTTTTGAAATGGCAAATCAAGTATTAAAACAAGGGGTTAAAGGTATAACGGATATAATCAAAGTACCTGGAATGATAAATGTTGACTTTGCAGACGTTAGAACTACTATGTCAAATCAAGGCATAGCACATATGGGAATAGGAAATGCTGAAGGTGATAACAGAGCACTTAAGGCAGCCGAAGAAGCAATAATGAGTCCGCTTTTAGAAACTACTGTGGCGGGAGCATCAGCAGTACTTATAAATATATCGGCATCTAAAGAATCATTTACAATAAATGAATTTAACGAAGTATCAAAATTTGTTAATGAAAGTGTAGATAGTGAAGATAGCGAAGTTATAATAGGAACTTCTTTCAATGATGACTTAGGGGATCAATTGAGCATAACGGTTATAGCTACAGGATTTCCGGAAAATAAAATTCCTCAGCCTGCCTCTTTGAAAAAAGAAGAAAAAATCGAAGCTATAGAAAAAGATGCACAAGAAAAAATCGAAGTTATAGAGACTATTGAAACTGAATTTGATGAAGAAAAAGAGCCGTTTTTTGTTATTCCAAAATGGTTAGAAAAGAAGAAATAGATTAAGAAAAAGAGAATTTATATTCTCTTTTTTTGTAAATAAATGGAAAGGTATATATTATGAAATGTCAGTATTGTGGAGAAATGGTTTCTAAAGTTATAGATTCTAGACTTGCAGAAGAAGGAAATAGCATAAGACGAAGACGAGAATGTGAAAACTGCAAGAAAAGATTCACCACTTATGAAAGAATAGAACGCATAAACATAATGGTTATAAAAAAAGATAAGACAAGAGAATACTTTGATAGAGAGAAAATATTAAGAGGGATACTACGCTCTTGTGAAAAAAGAGAAATCACACTTAGTCAAATGGAGAATGTGGTAGATTTAATTGAAAAAGACATACTAAACTCTATGAAAAGAGAGATAACTAGTTTAGAAATAGGGGAACTGGTTATGAAATATCTTAAAATATTGGATGAAGTAAGTTATGTAAGATTTGCATCAGTATACAGAGAGTTTAAAGATCTAGAAACGTTTATGAACGAATTAAAACAGATAATGTCAGAAAAATAGGTGTTTTATGGATGAAAGAATATTAATTATAGATGATGAAGAAAATATAGTGGAGCTACTTAAATTTAATTTAGAATTAAATAACTATGAAGTTGAATTTGCATATGATGGTAAACTTGGAATGCAGAAAATTAAAGATTGGAAACCCGATTTAATTCTGCTTGATATAATGCTTCCTGAAGTAGATGGAATAACCATTAGTCAAATTATAAAAAAAGAAGAAGCTTTAAAAGATATTCCTATAATTATGATGACAGCAAAATCTCAAGATTCAGATAAATTTATAGGCTTTGAAAGTGGTGCAGATGATTATATAACAAAACCGTTTGTAGTAAAAGAACTTATTTATAGGATGAAAGCGGTTTTAAAACGAAGTACAAAGCGTGAATCACCTGGTGAGGAAAAATCAAGTGAGATATATGTAGGTAATCTAAAAGTAGATTTTAAAAACTATGAAGTTATTAAAAATGGAAAAAAAGTAGAACTTACATTAAAAGAATATGAACTTTTAAAATTTATGATGGAAAATCCAAATAAAGTGATAACTAGAGATCAAATGCTTGATAAGGTCTGGGGGTACGAATTTTTTGGAGAAAGTAGAACCCTAGATGTCCATATAAGGAACTTAAGAAAAAAAATAGAAGATGAAAATCAAAAATTAATAGAAACTGTAAGAGGAATAGGATATAAATTCAATCTCGATTCTAACTAGGAGTTTTTAATGAACAATTATATTTCTATAATTAGTATAATAATAATAGTATTGCTATTAAGATACATAAACCATACAAATAAATATCTTAATAGACTTATGGACGTTTCGAAAAAAATTAAGGATGATAATTATAGTGTAAGAATAAATTCAGAATATGCTGGTAAATATTCTATTATAGGAGACGTCATATCCGATTTATCTAGAAAAGTTAAGCGAGAAACTGAAAAAAACAGTGAAAATAAATCAAAGATAGAAGTTATTTTATCAACTGTTCCAAATGGTCTAATTGCGATAGATGTAGAAGAAAATATAATATTTATAAACGATGCAGCTAAAGAAATCTGTAGTTTATCTGAAAGTGAGATAGGAAAACGTATATTTCTTTATTTGAAAAATCAAGATATGGCAAAAATTATAAAGAGTCTAATATATAACTATAGAGAGCCAATTAGATATTCAGACAATAAGCATCATTATGAGTTTGATATAAAACCTATAATAGACTTTCAAGATCAAATGTTAATTGGAAAACTAATTAATATATCCGATTTGACAACTATAATAAACACAGAGAATATAAGACGAGATTTTGTAAGTAATGTAACTCACGAATTAAAAACACCCCTTACCGCTATAAGTGGATTTGTAGAAACACTAAAGTCTAATGATGATATACCAAAGGAAACGCAGAAACGGTTTTTGAGCATAATAGAAGAAGAAACCAAAAGACTAAATGAGCTTATTGAAGATGTGCTTACACTTTCATTTATAGAGCAAAATTTAGATATAAAAGCAGAGCGAATAAATCTCATAAAGGTTTTAGAAGATATAATATTTAAGCTTGAAAATATAGCAGTAATAAAAAGAATTGATTTAAAATTAATTTCAGAAGAAAAAAATATTTTTATACAATCTAATAAGTACTCTTTAACTAGAATATTTATAAATATAATTGATAATAGTATAAAATATTCTCCAGAAGGAGAGTCTATAGAAATTAAAGTGAGCTATAATGAAGGTAAAGTAGTAGTTACAGTTAGCGATAATGGTCGTGGTATATCAAAAGAAGATATGCCTAGAATATTCGAACGATTCTATAGAGTAGATAAGTCAAGGACAAGAAAAGAAAAAGGAACTGGACTTGGACTTGCGATAGTTAAGCATCTTACTAAGTCTATAGGTGGGGAGATAGACTTAAAAAGCGAATTAGGAAAAGGTACTGATTTTAGTATAATACTTCCTATTACTTATGAAAAAGGAGAATAGCTATGAAAATTTTTTCTACAAACGTAAATTCAAATGTGGAGTCGATTAGAAAAAAAACCTCGGAAAAAGAGTTTTATAAGTATATGAGTGATAAACTATCTGGTATGGGAATTACGAAAATAGTACCATTTAAAGGGATATATTTTGATTTGATGTATGTAGAAAAAAATAAAGTTGGTCTTTTTAAATTCATGGATACTAACGAAGATACATTTTCAATACTGGACAGAGAAATTCTAGAAGTTATGGAAGAAGAATATGAGGAAGTTGAAGGCTATATAAATAAAATCTTGCCAGAATGCAAAGTATCATATCATTTTATTATGCCGTATGTGGATTTACATGAAAAAAAATTGACGAGAAAATTTATTATAGATAACAGTGATTTTGAATCGCTTATAAATGATGAAGCTGATTTTGAAAAATATTTAATAGAAAATGATGAAAATACTATAAAAAAAGTGATTTGGGAACTTGCAAAAGAATACTTCGTAGTGAAAAAACATATAGATAAAAATCATTTTGAGCCTGATATAGAAACTACAATAAGATATAAAAACTTAGATTTAAAAGCGGGATTTATGAGTTGTGAGCAGATTGATAATATAAACAACTTTAGATATGGATCGACATTAGCACTTGGATCTTCTGGAACTGGAAAAACTAGAGCTATGGTTTCAAAACTTATAAAAATTGCAAGACTTTATCCTAAGGATAATTTTTTATATCTTACGTTTGATAAACAACTTTCAAATGAAATAAATAATTATATAAAACAGCTTTTTCCAGATTTAAAAAATGTAAAGA
Organism: Proteocatella sp.; assembly: GCA_041738345.1. Taxonomy (GTDB): domain Bacteria; phylum Bacillota; class Clostridia; order Peptostreptococcales; family Filifactoraceae; genus Proteocatella. The sequence continues at coordinate 20,535 of JBGSPX010000014.1, read as the reverse complement.
TAGTAAACTATCATCAATTTATATTACTTTTAGGTAAGAAATACAATTTAAGATTAAATAATAAAAGTAAGTATAATTTCAATAAAGAATTTGAAAAAATATTTAATAAGGTATCCCAAATTTATAATGAAAAAAGGTATTTTAAAGGAATTTTTGTAGATGAGGCAGAAAATTTTGAACTAAAAGACTTAAAATTTCTAAGAAGTATAAGCTATAAGACCAGAAATTTTTTGTATGTCTCCTATGATAAAGCTAAACAGATGTCTCATTTGGAAGAAAAGGTAGTTTCGATAGAAGAATATGCTTTTGATAATATATTGACGTTTAATACAAATTATAGGAATTCTATTGCAGTAGGAAGCTTCAATACGGGGTTTCAAAATAATGTAGAGACTTTTAGTCTTCTTGAGTTAAAAGGAGAAAATGATTATTTTATACCATTTGGGATAGGGAGTCATGTTATAGGTGAAGTTAAAAATTTTGAGTACAATTCTTCCACAGATATGATGGGAATGATACTGGAGCATATAAAAGAGTATGAGGCTCAGGGGTATAATTATTCAGATATGTGTATAATATATCCATTCAATGAAAAAGTGTTAAAAGGGAAAAAATATGTTTATAGTAAGCATCTGGTTAAAAAATATCTTGAAGAAAATGGCGTAATATTTAATTTTGCAGATGACGAAACTAGTAATTTATATAATAGTCAAGGAGTAACGCTTACAAATATTTATAATGTAACCAATTTAGAATATAAAATAGTCTTTTTGTGTCAATTAGATGTGCTCTATAACAGCTTTAGTATAGAAAATAAAATAAATACAAGAAAGATGATAAATATAATATATACAGCCACTTCGAGAGCTACCGAGAGACTGTGCTTATATTTAAGAGAAGATGAATCCAGACCAGGAATTATTGATTTACTTAAAATATCAAGTATAGATTAAAGGAAGTGAATTAATTGAAGTATAATATTGATTACGGAATAACTAATTTGATTCCAGAAAAAATAGCAAAAGAATATAAATGTATGCCAATTAATATATTGCAAAATAAATTGTCCGCAGTGGTGTCTAATGACACCTGTGCGGACAATTTTACGTTAATAAGAGAATATTTTAATAAACTGGGGATAAGTCAAATAGACTTATTAAGTGTGGCTGAAGTTGAAATAGAAAGACTCATAAATACGTATTACGCCATAGAGTTTGAAAATTATGATATTCGATGTGAAATGGAAAAAATTAGAAATAACAGAGATTCTAAGGCTTTGTTTGAATACATTTTATTAAAAGCGATAGAATTAAAATCAAGTGACATTCATATGATGTTTGAAGATGATTTTTTTGTAATAAGATTTAGGATAAAAGGTAAACTTAAGACTTTTGCTATGATAGATAAATTATGGGGAGAAAATGTAGTAAGGGTTTTAAAGGTAAAATCTAATATTGAAGTTTCTAAAACAAAATCACCAAAAGATTCTAGAATGAAATTTTATTTAGAAAAAGAGGAAATCGACATAAGAGTGTCGGTTGTAAATACAATTCAAAATGAAAAAATATCTTTAAGAATACTAAATAATCAAGATATTCCATTAAACTTAAGCGAACTTGAACTTAATGATTATGAGAAAAACATAATAAAAAGGACAATTTTTTTAAATAGTGGTTTTGTACTTATATGCGGGCCAACTGGAAGTGGAAAATCTACTACATTACGATGTTTACTAAATGAACTCAATGATGCTAAAAGACATATTGTATCAATAGAAGATCCTATAGAATATACGATGAAAGGGATAACTCAGATTCAAGTAGATAATTCGGCTGAAAATGCTTTTAACAAGGCGCTTAGATATATAGTAAGACAGGATCCGGATGTTATATATATAGGAGAAATAAGGGACTTTGAAAGTGCTGATGTAGCAACAAAAGCGAGCTTGACGGGGCATCTTGTATTTTCTACACTTCATACAAGAGATGCAAACTCAGCAATGGAGAGGATGCAAAATTTAGGAATAGATAGAGAAACTCTAAAATCATCCATAAATTTAATAATAAATCAAAGACTTGTGGGGCTTTTATGTGAAAACTGTAAACATAAGGTAATTTACAAAGGGAGTTGTATTGAAGAATTGGAAATAAAGCCAGGTAGTGAAACTTATGAAGCTGTGGGGTGTGAAGTTTGTGGTTATAGTGGTTATGAAAAGGTAGTTCCTATAATTGAAGTCTTAATTTTTAACGAAGATTTAGAAACAGGAGCCTTATTTGAAAAAATATTTAAACTACTTCATTTAGGTAAAATAGAACTTAAAGAAGCACTTAAGTACTTATGGTATTGAGGAGGTTTATATGAAAGTTAGTTTAGAACAGAAACGAAAATTTTATAAAATGTTGAGTTTTTATACAAATAGCAACTTGGATTTAATAACAGCCTTAAGATTAATTGGTAGGGAAATTAAAGGCATTGAAATAGATAAAATTATTGAAGCGATTCAAAATGGTGGAAAAATTTCAGAAATATTTGAAGGTTACAAGCTTACCGATGAATTCATAAAGGCAAATTTAAATATAGGAGAAAATATAGGAAACTATAGCAAAATTTATAATCTATTGTCAGAATATCTCGATAAGAAGCTTCAAAGTATAAATTTGTTAAGGCGCATTTTAATATATCCTATTATGCTGCTTCTCATGATGATAATGCTAATTGTATTTATAGTTATGTTTGCAACTCCTCAGCTTTATAAAATTTATCAGAGTATGGATATAAACGCTCCGATTGTAATGAATAGGATAATAGCGTTAAATGAATTTATTTCTAAAAATATTATGATAATAAGATGGAGTATATTTACAATCTTACTTATAATGCTAATAAATCCCAAAAAACAAATACTAAAACAAAAATGTTATAATGCAATGTTAAAACAAAAATGGTTTAGAAAATTTTATGTAAATTATCATATAAAAGAGATATCTTGGCAGCTTTATAATCTATTGAACTCAAAATTAGACATTATTCAGTCTCTTGAGATAATAAAATTAAATTCAAAAAGCAATCAAATAACAAGTTTTATAAGTGGTATTTTAAAAGAGTTAGAAAAAGGTGAATGCTTAAGTAATATTTGTGATGAAAATAATTTGATTTTAGGAGGAGCGGTATCAATATATATAAAAATGGGAGAAAATACTGGAGATTTAATAACTAATATAAAATATATTAACCTGTATTCTAGTAAGCGATTTGAAGATTTTTTAGATATAACAGGGAAATTACTTCCACCAGCTTTAATCTTACTCATGGGTATATTTATGGTGGGAATATTAATGATTATAATGCCGCTTTTAGATGTAAGCAATGTGTGTAGCGGACTTTAGTCAGGAGGATTAGTATGATATATGCATATTACATAAAAGGCAATAACATATTGCCGATTAACAAACAGACAGAACTAAAAGATGCATACATTTTAATAGACTACAATTTAGAACAAAGTATTAATAAAATAAACATAAATCAGAATTCAAAAAAATTAAATATAGTTGAATTTTTAAAACAAGACATCAACCTTAGCTATTTCAAAAATATAAAATTTTTCAACCAAAAAGATAAAGGCGATAACAATATAGAGCTTCCTAAAATTGTACTTTTAGAACTAGAAGAAAAAATAGGAATTATTAAGCTTTTAACTTTAAAAAATGAAGTATATATTCTTGAAAAATTTTTTTCTAATATTTCTATTAAAATGGAAAAAGAAATTATATTCAAAGCTGATAATTACTATAAAATATTTAAACAAAATGAGGTCTATAAAATAGATAACCCATATAGATTACCTAAATATAAGCTTTGGGAATATAACAATGAGTATGAAATTATTTTTTTTGAAAAATAGGAGGGGTGTGTTTTGGAGAATCTAAACGTTTATATCAAAAAAATCTTTTTTATAAAAATACTGGGAATATTTATAATACTGATTTTATTAGTAGGAAGTATATTGATAGATTTTATTCTTTTTTATAGAGGTGAAGAATTAAAACAAGCTTTTAGTAGTTTGGATATGGCAAGCAATGTGGATATGAATATTGAAAAGCAAACTGAAGAAATTAATGAGTTTTATGAAAGATATTATTTTATAGATAAAGAAACTTTTGAAAAAAAACTTGAATGTTTAGAAGCTGTTGATTGTAATCAGATAATATTTAATTCAGAAAATAGTAAAATAGGATTTTATATAGAAGATTTAAAAAAACTAAATTATTATGTAGATTTTTTAGAAGATAAAGGATTCAAAATAAATATAGTTTCCGTAAAAAAAGAAAATGGAAGTACTTATTTTGAGATGGAGGTGGAATGATGAATAAAAATTTAAAATGGATAAGTGTATACTTAATCCTTAATCTTGTATTAATTATAATTCCTCAGTCTCAGAAAAACTGTGAACTTAAAGCATCAATAAATGAAGACGTAGCGATAGAAATTATTCCTCAAATAAAGAGCTTAACAGACCAAGAATTTATAAATAAAATTGAAGCGGTATTAGAAAATCAAAATAGCATTGAAAAGAATTATACTTATAATAAGCAAAGTCTAGAATTCATAGATATATACGAGGTAGAACTAAATTTAAAGGGTGAAAAAACTGAAATAAATAAATTTATAAAAATATTGTGCAAAACCGAATACTTAAATATGAGTGAGTTAATATGTGACTATGAAAAATCTCCATCAGAAGCAAATATAAAATTAATTTCTATGGGAGGCAAAAATGAATGAAAAAGGAAGTAGCATGATAGATGTAATAGTGGGGATAAATCTCCTTATATTGCTTGCATTACTTTGTTTCAGAATAATATTTGTAAACCAAAGAATGTTACTTGCATTAGAAAATATAGATAAGCTTACAAGTTTTACCAATTTTCAAATAAATAGGATAATTTCTAATAAAGATTTGGAACAAGATGTTTTTTCAGATAAAGCGTTTACCATGACTTTTGAAAAAGAATACTTTGGAAATGAACTTGGAAAAGATTTTTATATGATTAAAATGGAGATTCAAAATGAAACACAGCAAATTAAAAGAGAGTATAAAATACTTGTCAGAGAATAAAGATGGATTATGTTCAATTCAGGTAATAATAGTAATTATGGCATCACTTCTGTTTTTTAACTATATTTTAGAAAGTACAGCTATAAGTGTAAAAACTATTTCAAGAAGGCAACAAGTTATTCAAGAAAGACTATTAGGAGAAAATCTATTTCAGATAATAGATTTATACGTAATTAAAGAGTTAGAAGATACATATAATAAAGCAGGATATGAAGTTGTAAAAGTTAACTCAGATAATGAAATTATAAAACTTAAAATTTTAAGATATAGCTGTTTTGAATTTTGGTCAAAAGGTGTAAATAATATAGGTAAGGAAATTTCAAAATCTAAATTAATAAAAGACTTAGATTTAAAATATAAAGAGATAGGTAAAATCATATATACCTATGATGATTCAAGTGAAAAAGAGTATTTTACAATGCAAAATTATTTGAATACTAAAAATATATTTTCATCAGAAGATTTTGGTATAACTATAAAAGTTACAGTCTACACGGAAGACGATATAATTTCTTATAGTAAAGACTATATATTTATAATTCCTTTTTATACAGATGAGAATATATCAAAAATAAAAGCCGATAAGGATGGGAAACTAAATATAAAGAGCTTTGAATTTGATGAAACTAATATAGTATCTTCAGAGGTGTATTATGAACAGTACTGACAAAAATGGTTTTACACTTATAGAACTAATAATTGCAATATCGCTAATAACATTAGCCTTATTTTTAGTAAGCTTAAAAATACAACTAGAAAATATAATTTTAAAAGGAGAAGCTAATAATATAGTTTCTGCGCTTAGATATACAAGACAACTAAGTATAAATGGCGAATTTAAACAAAGATTTGTGCTGTTTTCAAAAGACGGGAAAATATGTTACAGAATAGCTCAAGATGAAGCTTTTGGGAAATTATATTTAGAAAAAGAAATAGATTCAGTAGTAATAGTGCAAAGTAGTGCCGCTGCAGATTTGGATGATGACGGAATTTCTAGTAGTATAAAATATACAAAATTAAATAAAGATATAAACAAAGAATTTAATGTTATAAAATTTAAAAAGAATTCTGCCACAGGCTGTAGTATAATTTTAGAAGGACTGAGAAGTTCAAAAATATATAAGATAACTATAGTTCCTACATCGGGAAGAATATATCTTTACGAGATAGACAGAAAATAAACTTTACTTTTGAAAATTTGCAAAGAAAAGCAAGACACAATCCCCTAAATGTAGTATAATAAGGGTATCTGAGAAGAAGGTGGTGTTTGTTTTGCTGCGAATTTATAGTAATAAACTAGTATTAAGAGACAGTTTAGATAAAGGATACATCGAGATAGAAGGAAATATAATAAAGGACGTTGTAATTGGTAAAAAACCAGAGGGTGAATATCTTGATATGACGGGGAAATTTGTACTTCCAGGACTTATAAACATCCATTCTTTGGATTTTGTGAAAGAAATAAGCTCAAAGTATATTAAGTTTTTTTCAGAAGAAAAAGCTTTCTACCAAGTAGAAAAGCTTCTGGCAGAATCGGGGATAACTACAGTTTTTCACACTTTTACATTAGATAAATTTATGGAAGATAGAGATTTAGATGATGTAATAGAAAAACTAACATATGTAAAGAATTATAGAAAGCGAAGATTTCTAATAGATCACAAAGTGCATCTAAAATTTAAACTTGGAGATGTGGGAATCAATCGAAGATTAAAAGCATTGTTTGATGCGGATTGTGTAGATTTTGTAACTTGTAGTGGCTATCATTCAGAACTTTTAGAGGATTACCATGAACAGTATTTTACACAGTATCTTCAGACTGAATTTGAAGTAAATGAAGAAGACGCTAGAAAAATAGCAGAGCGTATGAGAGAATTGAGATTGGATTCTTCATTAGATGAGCTTTCTTATAAAATAAAGTTTGCAAAATCAAGACACATACCTTTTGCAGTTTCAAAATGCGAATTAGTAGGAAAATTAAAAGAAACTTATAAGATAGATATTGATATAATAGTAGACCCGAAAAGTCCTAGAGCTATGGAATTTGTAAGTGCAAATAAATTAAGTACCTCCATAGACGTGGAATGTCTTGTAGATGAAAGTAGCTGTATAGATTATGTAGATGAAATGATAGATGACAATATAAGCATACTTTCAGCATCTACTCGTTCTAGAGATATACTGGAATATGTATTTAATTTAGAAGGAAATATTGGGCTTCCAAAAGCAGTTCGTATGGCTAGCTACAATCCTGCAATGGCGTTAGGAATGCACAATAAAGGTGAAATCGCACCAGGGAAAGAAGCGGATATAATCGTTGTGGATATATTTGAAAATCTACCAATAAATATAATGACGATATCAGATGGAAAAGTAATTGTAAAATATAATTATAACTAAAAGAATTGGGAAATATTCCAATTCTTTTTAATTATCCAAAAAATACAATATAATAGTTAAAAAAAATTGCAAAAAAGTATAGTATATAGTAAAATTAATAGTTAGAATGTCTTTTTTTATTAGGAGAGAAAGTTGAAAGCAATGAATTTATTTATAGAAGAATTAAAACATATATTAGAAGTTGAGCAGATTAAAGAAAATGAGCTTATGAAGCATCATACTACCTTTAGAATTGGTGGATGTGCAGACGTAATGGCTTTTCCATATACAGAACAACAAATAGTAGAAATAATAAAATTATCAAATAAATATGAGGTGCCATATACGATTGTGGGAAATGGTTCCAATATATTAGTTACAGATAAAGGAATTAGAGGAATTGTAATTAAAATAGCAGAAAATTTTTCAGATATAAAAATCGAAGGCCAAACGGTATATGCGCAATCAGGTGCGAGGCTTACAGCAATTTCAAGAAAGATATATGAAGCTGAGCTAACAGGGTTTGAGTTTGCAAGTGGAATTCCAGGAACTGTAGGTGGTGGAGTATATATGAATGCAGGGGCATATGACTCAGAAATGAAAAATGTTGTAAAATCAGTAAGCGTTATAGATAAAACTGGAAATATATTAGAACTCTCAAATGAAGAAATGAAGTTTGGATATAGAAAAAGCATAGCTATGGAGAAGTCTTTTATAATACTATCTGTAATTATGCAGCTAGAAAAAGGCGATAAAACGCAGATAAAAGCTAAAATAGATGATTTTACAAATAAGCGAGTTACAAAACAGCCGGTATCAGAGTATAGCGCGGGTTCTACTTTTAAAAGACCAGTAGGCCATTTTGCAGGAAAATTAATAGAAGAAACGGGGCTTAGGGGTTACACTATAGGCCATGCCAAAATATCAGAAAAGCATTGTGGTTTTGTAATAAACAAAGGAGATAGTACTTGCAAAGAAATGCTTGAATTTATCCATCATGTGAAGCATAAAGTTTATGAGAAAACTGGAGTAAAATTAGAAGAAGAGATAAAAATAATAGGCGAAAAGTAGGTTGAAATATGAAGTGTATTGCAGAGTACCATTGTCATACTAAATATAGTGATGGAAAATCCACAATGGAGGAAAATATAAAATTTGCAATATCTATGGGGCTTGAAAAAATAGGGATATCAGATCATGGGTATAAGCATAAAGGCTTTGGTGTAAAATATAAAGACTATCCTAAAATGAAATCAGAAGTTGAAGAGCTTAGAGAAAAGTACCCTAATATCAAAATATTTCTGGGAGTAGAGGCAAATGTACTCGATGATAAAGGGAACATAGATGTAGATGATTATATAAGAAATTACGTAGATTATGTAATGGCAGGATATCATTTTGGCTCAATGCCATCGAACTTAAGAGGACTTTTAAACCATGGGCGAAATTTCGTAAAGCCATTAAAACTAAAAGAAGTAGATTACAATACTAGAGCTTTAGTAAATGCAATGAAAAACAATGAAATATTCATTCTGACACATCCTGGAGATAAGGGAATTGTTTATATAGAAGAAGTTGCAAAAATGGCAGAAACTAGAAAAACGGTACTTGAGATAAATGCACATCACAACAATCTTTCAATACAGCAGATTAAGGCTATAGAAAAATATGATATAAAATTTTCAGTAGGTTCAGATGCGCATCATTATAGCCATTTAAAAATGGTAGATGAAGCAATAAAAAGAGCAATAGAATCAGGACTTAGTAAGGACAGAATAATTAATGTAAGATAATCAGATAGGAGGATAATATGAATTTTGTAATAGTTACCGGTATGTCAGGGTCAGGGAAAAGTGAGGCAATGAGCATATTTGAGGATATGGGATACTATTGTATAGACAATCTTCCTCCAGAATTAATTCCTAAAATCTATGAACTAAGTGTTCAATCACAAGGAACGCTAGACAAAGTAGCGATAGGAATAGATGTAAGAGGTTATAAATTTGTACAGAGTCTTCAGTCTAGCCTAGACTTTATAGAGAGTCAGACAAAAAACAGTGAGATACTATTTCTTGATTGCAGTAATGAAATGCTTGTAAGACGATATAAAATGACAAGAAGAAGACATCCTCTTTCAAATGAGGACAATATAATAAATGGAATCCAAAAAGAAAGAGACATTCTTCTTCCGATAAAAATAAAAGCGCAAAAAACTATTGATACTACAAATATGTCTGTTAAAGATTTAAGACAGAGCATGCTAGATGCCTTTCAAAAAGGAAGCAAAAAAAATCACCTTACAATTTCTGTAACTTCATTTGGATTTAAATATGGAATACCAATGGATGCAGATTTAGTGTTTGATGTAAGATTTTTACCAAATCCTTATTATATTCCAGAACTTAAAGAAAAGACAGGTAATGACAAAGATGTAAGAGACTATGTAATGAACTCTGAAATAAGTAATCAGTTCTTTTCAAAACTTGTGGATATGATAGAATTTTTACTTCCAAATTATGATCAAGAAGGAAAAACACACCTCGTTATAGCGATTGGCTGTACAGGCGGAAAACATAGATCAGTCACTTTTGCAAATCTTATTTATGACAAAATTGTGGAATCTGAATATATAGTGTTTAAAAAACATAGAGATATAACACTTCACTAAAAATAAAAAAAGATTGGAATTTAAAATGGATACAGATAAGAATAAAATAGTAGTATTAGGTGGAGGCACGGGACAGGGTAATCTCTTAAGAGGTTTAAAAAAATATACAGATCACCTAAGTGCCATAGTTACTGTAGCTGACGACGGGGGAGGCTCAGGACTCATAAGAGCAGAAAATAGAATGCTCCCACCGGGAGATATAAGAAACTGTTTAATATCTTTATCAAATATGGACCCAATAATGGAAAAGCTTATGAATCATAGATTTGCAAGTGGAAGTCTAAAAAATCAAAGCTTTGGGAACTTATTTTTATTAGCACTTTATGAAATTTTTGGAGATTTCGAAAAAGCAGTGGAACATGTATCAGATATGATAGGTGTAAAAGGAAGTGTTATTCCATCCACAAATGAGCAAGTAAGACTTGTCGCAAACCTTGAAAATGGAAGTGTTGCGATAGGAGAATCAAATATAGCACCATGCTGCATAGTTGAAAAAACCTCAATCAAAAGATTAGAACTAATTCCTTCAAAGCCGAAAGCTACAAAAAAAGCATTGGATAGAATACAGCAAGCTGATATAATTGTAATAGGACCGGGAAGTCTTTATACAAGTATAATTGCAAACTTAATAATACCAGAGCTATCAGAAGCTATAATAAACAGTAAAGCCAAAAAAGTATTTATTTGTAATATAATGACGGAGCAGGGTGAAACAGATTCGCTTGATTGCTATGGTCATTTAGAAAAAATACTTGGGCATATTAAAAATTTAAAAGTAGATTATATGTTAATAAATAACAAATCAATAGAAAATGAAATCTTACTTAGATATGAGCAGGAAAACAAAAAGCCTGTAGTAGTAGATGACAATCAGCGAAAAAAAATAAAAGCTATGGGAATAGAAATCGTAGAAGAAAACCTTTTGAAAATTTCTGAATTAAATCAAGTAATGCATGACAGCGAAAAGGTAGCAAGAATATTGCTTAGCATAATTTAAACTAGGGAGGAGATAGCATGAAGGAAGAAATGAGCGCAGGTGGAGTAGTTGTTTTTGGCAATGCTATACTCCTACTTAGAAAATATAATGGAGATTGGGTTCTTCCAAAAGGAAGAGTTGAAAAAGATGAGCAAATTCAAGAGGCTGCGCTTAGAGAAGTTAGAGAAGAAACTGGGGTTGATGCTCAAGTGGAAAGATATTTAGGCGAAATTCACTATACTTATAAGGAAAATTGGGATGAAACTAACAGAATTCATAAGACTGTGCATTGGTATATGATGAAATCTAGAAATATGGATACCGTACCTCAAAAAGAAGAGGGTTTTGTAGAGGCCAAATATGTTCATATGGATAAAGCTGTTGAAATTGCAAAGTATCATGATGAAAGAGAAATAATAAAAGTGGCAGTAAACTATATGAAAAAGGGTGATAAATAATGTCATTTTCAGTACAAGTAAAAAATGAACTTGCGAGGATAATTCCCGAGAATCTTGAAGTTCAGCTTTCAGAACTGTCAGCACTAATAAGGATGAGTGGAACTCTAAAATTAATGGGATTTAATAAACTGTCATTTACTATAAGTACCGAAAATCCAGCAATTGCAAGAAAAGTATTTACCTTAATAAAAAATTGTTTTGGAATAACGGTAGAAATTCAGGTCAACAAACAATCAAACCTCAAGAAGAATAATACTTATATTTTAAGTGTTAGTTATGACCAAGGGGCAAACGATATCCTAGAAAAAGTAGGCATATTAGAAAAAGAAGGTGACGTGCTTAGTTGGGTAAGCACTATACCTAAGAAACTTGTAACAAAGCAAGATGGAAAGAGAGCCTATTTAAGAGGCGCATTCTTGGGGAGTGGTTCAATTTCAGACCCTACTAAGATGTACCATTTAGAATTTTCTACTGTCAATATAGAAATAAGTGAGAATTTAAAAAAAGTACTCAATAGTTACAAGTTAAATGCAAAAATAGTTGCTAGAAAAAATACTAATGTGGTATATATAAAAGAGAGTGAACATATAACTGACCTTTTAAATCTAATGGGAGCTTATAATGCACTTATGCATTTGGAAGATGTAAAAATAAAAAAACAGATGAGAAATGACGTCAATAGATTAGTAAATTGTGAAACAGCCAATTTAAACAAAACCGTAGAAACTTCTATGAGGCAAGTAGATTGTATAAACTATGTTATAGAAAAGTGCGGAATAGATTATCTTCCTGAAAATCTTCATGAAATAGCCCTTCTTAGAGTGGAAAATCCAGATATGAGTCTTAAAGAATTAGGCGAAATAATGGAAAAGCCACTTGGGAAATCAGGAGTAAATCACAGATTAAAAAAAATAGAATTTATAGCAGAAGAGTTAAAGGAGAAATTGGAACATGTTAAAGGCGGAATTTGAAATCAAAAATAAGCTAGGACTTCATGCAAGACCAGCAGCAGCATTTGTTCAAGTGTGTAATAAATTTAAATCAAATATAGATATAAAATCAAAAAATAAGATGGTAAATGCAAAATCAATAATAGGCGTACTTGCACTTGGAATAGCTAATGGAGATTCAGTTGAGATAGAAATAGACGGTCCAGATGAAGAACAAGCACTGATTGAAATAACAGAGCTTTTGGAAGTTAAACTGATAGATATGAACTAAAGCTCTTGACTATTACAGCCAAATAATGTATCATCAATATGAAATCATATAAACTTGCAATGAAAAAGAGAAGTATATCTGGAACTTTCAGAGAGATAGCGGCAGGTGGAAGCTATTAGGATAAAGATATAATATACACTTTTGAGCATACTGCTGAAATTAAGTAGGCAGTACGTACTTCGCGTTAAGAAGAAAGAGCGGCTTATACTTGTATAAGCAATTAGGGTGGTACCGCGAGTCCTTCGTCCCTATGATTAAGATCATAGACACGAGGGATTTTTTAATATAAAAATAACAGGAGGGAAACAAATGAAAACCAATGTATTTGATATCCTAAAAGAAAGAGGATTTATAGCACAAACTACACATGAAGAAGAAATACGAGAACTATTAGGTAACGAAAGCGTTACTTTTTATACAGGATATGACCCTACAGCAGATAGTCTTCACGTAGGCCATTTTCTTCAAGCCGTAGCGATGAGACATCTTCAAATGGCAGGTCATAGACCAATAGTACTTATAGGTGGAGGGACTACTATGGTAGGAGACCCATCAGGCAGAACTGATATGAGACAAATGCTTACACAGGAGCAAATAGCTGAAAATGGTGAGAAATTTAAAGAACAGCTTTCAAGATTTATTGATTTTGCAGAAGATAAAGCGGTACTTGTAAATAATGCAGATTGGCTACTAAAACTAGAGTATGTACCATTTTTAAGAGAAATTGGGGGAATGTTTACAGTAAATAGAATGCTTCAAGCAGAAGCATTCAAATCAAGAATGGAAAAAGAAGGCGGACTTACATTCCTAGAATTCAACTACATGATAATGCAGTCATATGACTTCTTAAAACTAAATCAAAACTATAACTGTAAACTTCAGCTTGGTGGAGATGACCAGTGGTCAAATATAATCTCAGGAACAGACCTTATAAGAAGAAAAGAAGGCAAACAAGCATATGGAATGACATTCAACCTGCTTACAACTTCAGATGGTAAGAAAATGGGAAAAACTATGGCAGGCGCACTGTGGTTAGATAGAGAAAAGACATCACCATACGAGTTCTACCAATACTGGAGAAATGTAGAAGATGCATCAATAGAAAAATGTCTAGCACTGCTTACATTCCTTCCAATAGAAGAAGTAAGAAGTCTTGGAGCATTAGAAGGTGCTGAAATAAATAAGGCCAAAGAAATACTTGCATTTGAAGTTACAAAAATGGTTCATGGCGAAAAAGATGCTATAGATGCTCAAGCAGCAGCAAGAGAATTATTTGCAAACAAAAATGGAGCAAGTCAAAATGCACCTACAACAGAAATTTCCTCAAAAGACCTTAACAATATGACTATAATAGATGCGCTAAAAGTAACTGCACTTGTGCCATCAAATAGTGAAGCGAGAAGACTTATAACTCAAGGTGGAATTCAAGTTAACGAAGAAAAGATAACTGACCCTTCATTTGTACTTTCAGAAGAAATGGCAAAAGACAGCATAATAATGATTAAAAAAGGCAAGAAAACTTTCCATCAGATAAAATTAGTATAATCTATTTACAAAAATCATAAAATATTATATAATGGTGTAACCGTTGAGGGAGTAGTTAGCAATGAATATTGTTGTGATGTCAACATCATGGTTGAAAAATCTGGCATCATATTAAATAACCAGACTCAAGGACAGTTTTTTGCTGTCCTTGAGTTTTTTTTATGACAAATTGGTTATATAACAAATATGAACCTAATGGTAGAAAGGGAGATAACATGAACTATTTTAATCAAAAACCAGAAGACGTTATCCAAAATTTAAAAAGTCAGACACAAGGATTATCAAACAGTGAAGTCAAAGAAAGACTTGAGAAAAATGGATACAACGAACTAAAAGAAGGTAAGAAAAAAAGCACACTTCAGCTTTTCTTTGAACAATTTAAGGACTTTTTAATAATTATACTGATTATAGCAGCGGCTATATCATTTATGTTTGGAGAAGAAAAAAGTGCTATAACAATAGGGGTAGTACTTATTTTAAATGCTATACTTGGCGTAGTACAACAAAAGAAAGCAGAAAGCTCATTAAACAGCTTAAAAAAATTATCAGCACCAACAGCTAAAGTAATGCGAAATGGAAGTTCAGAGCAGATTCCAGCTAGAGAACTTGTCGTAGGAGATATAGTTACGTTAGATGCAGGTGATTATATTCCAGCAGACGGAAGAATTATTGAATCAAGTAGCCTTCAAGTAATAGAAAGTTCACTAACAGGAGAATCTACTGCGGTAGATAAACAATCAGAAGCTATAGAGAAAAATGATGTAGCTCTTGGAGATAAAGTTAATATGGTATTTTCATCAGGGCTTGTAACATATGGAAGAGCTAAATTCATAGTTACTGGAACTGGAATGGATACAGAAATTGGTAAAATAGCAAGCCTTATCCAAAGTGCAAAAGAAAGAAAAACACCACTACAGGAAAGACTTGATGATTTCAGCAAGAAACTTGGAATAGGAATAACTATAATAGCGGTAGCAATATTTGCACTTAATATGGTTAGAGATGCCGAATTTATAGATGCATTTATGTTTGCGGTAGCGCTTGCAGTAGCAGCTATACCAGAAGCTCTTGCCTCAATAGTAACGATTGTTATGGCTGTTGGTACAAGTAAGATGGCTACCAAAAATGCAATAGTAAAAAAACTTCCTGCAGTAGAAACCCTTGGGGGCGCTTCGATAATATGTTCAGACAAAACAGGTACTCTTACACAAAATAAAATGACTGTAGTTCATACATTTACAATGGACGGAGAAGATTTAAAAGTAGAAAAAAATACTACTGTAGAAACTATGGTAGGACTTTCTGTACTTGCAAATGATTCAAGCATTGGAAGTGATGGAAAAGAAATTGGAGACCCAACAGAGACTGCACTTTTAAATTTTGCAGTAAAAAATGGTATGAATCTAGCAGAAGTAAACAAAAAATACGAAAGACTTGCAGACCTTCCATTTGATTCAGATAGAAAACTTATGTCTACACTTCATAACTTTAGAGAAAAAGACTATATCTTTACAAAAGGGGCAACTGATGTACTTTTCAGAAGAACGACAAGAGTATTAAAAAATAATGAAATTTATGATATAACAGAAGACGAAAAAGCAGCTTTTATAGAAAAAAATCACTATTATTCATCACAAGGGCTTAGAGTACTTGCATTTGCTATGACAGAGCATAGAGATGACGAACTTGATATGGATGATGAAAAAGATTATATTCTAGTTGGAATCATGGCAATGATAGACCCACCAAGAGAAGAAGTTAAAGGGGCTATAGAAAGAGCGAAAAAAGCAGGAATTAAGACGATTATGATAACTGGAGACCATAAGGTTACCGCATCATCAATTGCTAAATCATTAGGAATAATGGAAGAAAATGATATCGCTATCGATTCACTTGAATTTGAAGCAATGAGTGAAGAAGAGTATCAAGAAAAACTTGAAAAAATAAGCGTGTATGCAAGAGTTTCTCCAGAAAATAAAATAAGAATCGTAGAGGCTTGGCAAAATAGAGGTCAGATAGTTGCAATGACAGGTGATGGTGTAAATGATGCTCCAGCGCTTAAACAGGCAGATATTGGAGTTGCAATGGGAATAACAGGCACAGACGTTTCAAAAGATGCTGCAGCTATGGTGCTTGCAGATGATAACTTTGCAACGATAGTAGAAGCCGTATCAGAAGGAAGAGCCGTATATGCAAATATAAAAAGAGCAATTCAGTTCCTACTTTCAGGAAACCTTGGAGGAATACTAACTGTGCTTTACGCAGCCTTTTTAGGACTTCCAAACCCATTTTCAGCACTTCACTTACTATTTATAAACCTTGTAACAGACTCACTGCCAGCAATTGCGCTTGCATTTGAGCCAGCAGATGAAACGCTTATGAATGAAAAACCGAGAAAGAAAGATGAGAGTATATTTGCGGGCGGCTTACTAAGCCGAATATTTATGCAAGGGCTTCTGCTTTCATTAGTAACTATATTTGCATTTATGGTAGGACTAAAAAATGCAGATGTAAAAACAGCACAGACAATGGCATTTTCAACCCTATGTCTTTCAAGACTTGCATACGGATTCTATGTAAGAAGCAAACAACCAATATTTAAAATAGGACTTTTCTCAAATAAATATATGATACTTGCAGTAATAGTAGGCGTTATTTTAACTGCTATGGTGCTTACAGTTCCATTTGTATCAAGTATATTTGAAGTAAGTTCAATTTCTGGAGAATTCCTAAAATATGTAGTATTACTGCCATTTTTACCACTTCTTATAATGGAAAGTACAAAATTTTTTCAAAAATAGAAAAAAACTGTGGCAATAATGTGAAGAAAATTGTATAATAATAGATAAACATTTTAAACTAAACCACTCGTATAGGCTGACAGAATGGGTCAGTGTCTCTACCAAAAACCAAAATTTTTGACTATGAGTGCTTTGTTTGAGTACTTCTCACGCAAGCACACGCTGTTTTTGCGTGAGTTTTTTTATACAATTTTTAATATTAAATATATAGAAGGAGCAAGAAATGGCAAAGTTATTAAAAGAAGCTTTAACATTCGATGATGTACTATTAGTACCTCAAGAATCAAACGTATTACCAAAAGACGTAAATCTGGGAACATATTTAACTAAAAAAATAAAGTTAAACATTCCGTTGATGAGTGCAGGGATGGATACTGTAACAGAGCATGAGATGGCAATAGCAATCGCAAGACAAGGTGGAATAGGAATAATCCACAAAAATATGTCTATTGAAAATCAGGCAGCAGAGGTTGATAAAGTAAAACGTTCAGAGCATGGTGTAATAACCGATCCATTTTGCTTAAAAAAAGATAACACAATAGAAGAAGCAGATAAGTTAATGGGAAAATTTAGAATATCAGGCGTACCGATAGTAGATGATACGCATACACTTATCGGAATAATCACAAATAGAGATATAAGATTTGAAGAAGACTTTAGCAAGAAAATCGAAGAGTCAATGACTTCAAAAAACCTTATAACTGCAAGAGAAGGCGTTTCACTTACAGAGGCACAGGAAATTCTAAGAAAACATAAAATTGAAAAACTTCCAATAGTAGATGCAGATAACAAATTAAAGGGACTTATAACTATAAAAGATATAGAAAAAAGAATAATGTTCCCAGATTCAGCAACAGACGAAAACGGAAGACTTCTTTGCGGCGCAGCAGTAGGCGTTACAGATGATATGTTTGATAGAATAGACGCACTTGTAGCTTCAAAAGTAGACGTAATAGTAATCGATACAGCTCATGGTCACTCAAAAGGAGTAATCGAAGGAGTAAGAAAAGCAAAAGAAAACTATCCAGAGCTTCAGATAATCGCAGGAAACGTAGCAACTAAAAAAGCTACAAGAGATCTTATCGAAGCCGGCGCAGATTGTGTAAAAGTAGGAATAGGGCCAGGATCAATTTGTACTACAAGAGTAGTTGCAGGAGTAGGAGTACCACAGATAACCGCAGTTATGGATTGCTACGAAGAAGCACAAAAAACAGGTACCCCAATAATTGCAGATGGTGGAATAAAATACTCAGGAGATATCGTAAAAGCAATAGCAGCAGGTGGGTCAGCAGTAATGCTAGGTTCAATGCTTGCAGGCGCAAAAGAATCACCAGGAGAAACAATAATCTACAAAGGTAGGTCATTCAAATCATATAGAGGAATGGGCTCACTTGCAGCAATGGAAAAAGGTTCAAAAGATAGATACTTCCAAAAAGATTCTAAAAAACTTGTACCAGAAGGCGTAGAAGGAATGGTAGCTTATAAAGGTGAAGTAGGCGATATGATATTCCAAATGGTAGGCGGTCTAAGAGCTGGAATGGGATATTGTGGCGCAGGAACAATAAAAGAGTTGATAGAAGACTCAGAATTTGTTAAAATAACATCGGCGGGACTAAAAGAGAGCCATCCGCATGATATAACAGTTACTAAGGAAGCACCAAACTATAGTGCACAAGTAGGAGAATAGAAAATGAAAAACGAAAAGGTATTAGTAATAGACTTTGGAGGACAGTATAACCAGCTTATTGCAAGAAGAGTAAGAGAATGCAATGTATACTGCGAAGTACATCCTTACAAAATAAGCATAGAAAAAATAAAAGAATTCAATCCAAAAGGAATAATATTTACAGGTGGACCAAACAGCGTATACGAAGAAAATTCACCACAGATAGATAAAGCTATATTTGAACTTGGAATTCCAGTATTAGGACTTTGCTACGGAATGCAGCTTATGGCACACACTCTAGGTGGAAAAGTTTCAAGTGCAGCAGCAAACGAATTTGGAAAAACTCAAACAAACTTTGATGCTTCATCTCCTCTTTTCAAAAACCTTGATAAAGAAGGCATAGTTTGGATGAGCCACGTTGACTTTGTAGAAAAAATGCCAGCAGGATTTGAAAAAATAGCAGATACAAAAGACTGCCCAGTAGCAGCAATGCATAATAAAGCACAAAAACTTTATGCAATGCAGTATCACCCAGAAGTAAATCACACAGAAAAAGGCGTTGATATGATCAAAAACTTCCTTTATGAAGTGTGTGAGTGCAAGGGCGATTGGACAATGGAAAACTATGCAAAAATCGCAATAGACACTATAAAAGAACAAGTTGGAGATGGAAAAATCCTACTTGCACTATCAGGTGGAGTAGATTCATCAGTAGTAGCAGGACTTATTTCAAAAGCAGTAGGAAAACAGCTTACTTGTATATTTGTTGACCATGGTCTTATGAGAAAAGACGAGGGTGATGAAGTAGAAGCTGCATTTGCAAACTCAGGAATGAACTTTATAAGAGTAGATGCAGAAAAAAGATTCCTAGATAGACTTGCAGGGGTATCAGATCCAGAAACTAAGAGAAAAATAATCGGTGAAGAATTCATCAGAGTATTTGAAGAAGAAGGAAAGAAAATAGGTTCAGTAGATTTCCTTGCACAAGGAACTATATACCCAGACGTTATCGAAAGTGGAGCAGGAGATGCAGCCGTTATAAAATCACACCACAATGTAGGTGGACTTCCAGACTTCGTAGATTTCAAAGAGCTTGTAGAACCACTTAGATTATTGTTCAAAGATGAGGTAAGACAGTTAGGACTAGAAATAGGACTTCCAGAATACCTTGTTTGGAGACAGCCATTCCCAGGACCAGGACTAGCAATAAGAGTAATGGGAGAAATAACAAGAGAAAAACTAGACATTCTTAGAGATGCAGACTTTATATTTAGAGATGAAATAGCAAAAGCAGGAATGGATAGAGATATTCATCAGTACTTTGCAGTGCTTACTACAACTAGAACAGTAGGCGTAATGGGAGACTTTAGAACATACGATTACACACTTGCACTAAGAGGAGTTACAACAACAGACTTCATGACAGCAGATTGGGCAAGAATTCCGTATGATACACTAGAAAAAATCTCAAGCAGAATAGTAAACGAAGTAAATCATATAAACAGAATCGTATATGACATAACGAGTAAACCACCAGCAACAATTGAGTGGGAATAAAAAAGAAAGGGGCTGTCGGATAATGAAGTTTTTTGACAGCTAAAATCCAAAATTTAAAATCTTAGATTATTCAACACTCATAAAAAAGGTGTTTTTAAAAATAATCTAAGATTTTTTTATGGTTAAAATATTTTTTTGCATTACA
>JBGSPX010000047.1:0-134902 GCA_041738345.1 Proteocatella sp. | reverse complement strand
TGTAATGCAAAAAAATATTTTAACCATAAAAAAATCTTAGATTATTTTTAAAAACACCTTTTTTATGAGTGTTGAATAATCTAAGATTTTAATTTTTGGATTTTAGCTGTCAAAAAACTTCATTATCCGACAGCCCCTTTTTGCATTTTTTAAATTATCTCCTTTTATATAAAAGAGAAGTCCAACAACAATAAGTATACCACCTAATATTTTCCCAATAGGTAAAATACTGCTTTGAAGATAATCGATAAGCACACCTGTGGAAAGCTGTCCTATAAATACAAGTATGGTTACATAAACTGCAGAAAGATTATTTATTATAAGACTGTTAAGTACCATGATAAAAGAACCTACAGCACCTCCACAAAAGAAATAAAATGGAATTCCTGAATCTATATGAAAAAGTTCAGCTAATGAAGTATCATTTGTAATAATAATATAGATAAATGAACTTATAAGTCCAACAAAATAATTGGTCATACCCGCTTGAATTAGACCTACTTTATTAGCCAGTCTTCCATTTATTGAAATACACAAGATTACCAACATACCTGCTGATAGTGCAAAAATTATAGGCATAAATCCTCCTTATATAAACATCATAGAGAGAATTCCTAAAATCATTATAGAAATTCCTAAAAGTTTAGTAGAATTAATTTTATTTACCTGTTGACCAAGTAGTCCAAAATGGTCTATTATCATAGAAGCAATAAGTTGTCCAAGTAAATTTAGACAAAGTGTTAAAGTAGCACCAAGTTTTAAAAAACTTATATTATTAAATAGTACATTAAATATACCGAGTGCTCCTGCTATAAATAGATAAAGTGGAATGCCCTTTATACTTTTGAGTCTGTTACGACTTCCTATTAGTAGTAAGGTTGTTCCAAGTAGTCCAACTACATGAATTATTATAAGTGATTGGGAATTACCAGTCCTAGAAGCTAAAAGACCATTAAAAACTACCATTAATGCGATTAGAACTCCATCTAGGGCAGCCATCATTTTATACATAATATATTCTCCTTTCTTTGACTAATTAATAATATCATAGATATAAATTGCTAGATAGGACATATGTCTAGATTAAAATGATATTTGGAGGTTTTATGAAAAAATATAAAGATATTTCAAGCTTACAAAAATATATAATAAAATATAACTTAGAAGAAGTTATAGATGAAAAGCTTATTATTAATCATGAATTTCATCAATTTAATAAAGGTGAGTTTATGTGTATGCTTGGAAATAAAATAGAAAAATTTTATATACTGCTTGAAGGATGTGTAAAGGTATTTACTATTTCAGCTGATGGAAAAGTGTTATGTTTAAGAATATTTGATTCAATAACTAATTTAGGAGATATAGAACTTATTACAGAAACTAAGTATAGATGCAATGTAGAAGTACTTGTAGATAGTTTATGTGTGGCATTTCCAATAGATATAGTAAGAGATATTAGTCTTAATAACAATGCTTTTTTAAGATATTTATGTAGTGACCTATGTAATAAATTTGATGTTATAAGTAGCATCAGCTCTAATAATATACTTTATCCACTAAAAAATCGGTTAATTGGATATATTTTAGAATATATGAATGAGTCTACACAAATAGCTGAATTTCCATTTTCATACAAGGAACTTGCAGAAATGCTAGGCGTGAGTTACAGACATTTGAGTAGATCGATAAATGAACTTGAAGAACAAGGGCTCATAGAAAAAAAGGGGAGCAGGCTTAAAATTTTAAATGAAGCTGAGCTTAGAGATTTTTCATTTGAAGCATTTCCACATAAATCAATTTAAAGAGAGAGAAACTCTCTTTTTTTATACGAATGTTGTATATATACATTTTTTTGTTGTATATATACAACATTCATGTTATTATATCTCAAAGGAGTGATATCATGGTAAGAAGAGCTAAGTTATTTGATACAAAAATAAAACTTTTAAGAGTAGAGCGTGGAATTACCCAAGAAGATTTGGCTATAGATTTAGGCGTTAACAGAAGCACCATATCAGAAATAGAAAGAGGAACTTTTAATCCTTCGTTAAAGCTTGCATTTGCAATTGCAAATTATTTTGGAACGACAGTAGATTATGTATTTAGTATTTTGGAGGAAAATGATTATGAGTAATATAAAAGAAATATATTTTTCACTGCATTTGTTATTATCAGTAATGTTATTATCATTATATCTAATTTCTATAATGATTCATAAAGATGAATTAGAAGAAAAATCACAAAGTTATGCTTTAAAAATATCTAATATATTCACAGTAATAGTAACTATAGGATATGTGTTATACAAGGCCGTAATTGGGAATATAGAAATTGATATAAAAAGCGTATTAGTGGTTATAAATATATTATGTGTAGTATATTTGATAGCTGATTATTTATATAAAAAGGGTTTTGTAATATCTTATAAAGTGAAAAATAAAAATATACTTAATGCAATATGTAATTTATGTACAATTTTGGGCATAGGTTTAATAATTACATCTGTTTTAAAAGTGAAATTTTTAGATATTCAAGGTGGCATTATAAGGATAGATACACTACTTATAATGATAAATATGATAATTGTTTCAATAATTATTGGACTTTATCCAAGGGAGAAAGTTAGTAGAGAAGAATATAGGGAAAGAGAAGTGTTTGCTAACAAATTTACGCTGATATTTGGAAGTATTTATGGGGTTTGTTTTCTTGCTTTTTTAGGTTATATTGTATATAGATTTGTAATTTAAACAGGAGGATTTTAATATGAAGTATGAATGGCTTGATGAATACTGTTTGTCTAAAAAATGTGCAGAAAAAGATTTTAAAATCGAATGGGATGCAATGAGATATCTTATCAAGGGGAAAATGTTTGCTTTAAAGGGTGGCGATAAAAATGGAGAGTCTATAATAACCTTAAAATGCAATCCTGAATTTGGAAAAGCTTTAAGAGAAAAATATGAGCATATTATACCAGGATATTATATGAATAAGGAACATTGGAATTCTGTATATTTAGAAGGCAATGTTCCTGATGAAATATTAAAAGAAATGATAGATATGTCCTATGAATTAGTACTGAATTCATTTAGCAAGAAGCTTCAAAAAGAAATTTTAGAGCAAGAATA
This sequence comes from Proteocatella sp., assembly GCA_041738345.1. GTDB lineage: Bacteria > Bacillota > Clostridia > Peptostreptococcales > Filifactoraceae > Proteocatella. Next base: position 131,777 of record JBGSPX010000047.1, on the reverse strand, counting down.
AAGCTATGCCGCAATTTTTTTAGAAGCTATTGCTTTTGGAAGATTCATCGCATAAGATAATAAAAACATACTTATCAAGGTGCCTTCACGTACAAATATAGGCATTTTATAAATTAAAGAAAGTGATATTGAAACTAGTACAGATATTATATCAACCAAATATCGTAATTTTATAAAAGCAATAGATGAAATTTTAGATATTTCAATACAGAGACTTTCTAGAGGAAACGTTATTTGGTCATAATTTATAATCATTCCAACAGAAAGTCCTGATATTATTGTACCGATACTCATAATTAAAATGCTTTGTAGATAATTTGAAGGCTTAAAATTGGCAAGCAGTGTATAAGTGAAGCTGTTTATAAGGATTCCAAAAAATAATACAGATATTGCTTGGATTATATATTTTTGCTTATTTTTAAATTTTGTCATAAACATATATCCTGCTAAAAAAATCATATTGAAAACTATAGTTACAGAGCCGATTTTTATATCATATGCATTTGCAATAGCAAGATTCATTGAATTAAAACTGCTTACGCCGATACTAGCTTTTATTGTAAGACTTATTCCAAATGCTGAAAATGTATAAAATATATACGATTTTATTAAATTACTTAAATTCATAAAAAACCTACTTTCTTATATAATTTTAAATTAGTAAATTGTTTTGAAAGCTTTCTATATTAGAAGTATAATATTAATAAAGTTTTTAAAATATGAGATATCTCACATTTTGGAGGAATAATGAAAAAATATTTTTTGGATAATATAGAATCTGAATTACAAAAAATTATAAATGACGAAGGGAATATATTTGGAAAGCTTGGATTTGAAATAGAAGTATTTCAAGATAAGGAATATGTAATATACTCTCATAAAAAAATAGAAAAATTTAGATATATGATTGAGGGGAAAGCTAAAATAACTATGCTTCATGAAGATGGAAAACAGAGTATAGTTCATTTTGTTAAGCCTAAGGAATATATTGGAGAACTTACATTTTTAGGAATTGAAAAACAACATAAGAATGTGATATCTATAGGAGCATCAATATGGCTTTCAGTATCTATGGATAAAGCAATTGAAGTTTTGCAAAGTGATGCAGAATTTATGATGAAGCTAAGCAGATATATAGGTGTAAAACTACTCAATAGAACTTGGTTCAGCTCAAAAAATCAAAACTATGAATTAAAAAATAGACTAGCAGCATATATATTAATGGCTGAAAATAATGGTTTCTATAAAGAAAAACACACAATGACAGCTGAGTTTTTAGGAGTAAGCTATAGGCATCTTCTTTATGTATTTAAAAGCTTTATAGAGCAGGGACTTATTGAAAAATATAATAATGGGTATTTCGTAAATATAGAAGAACTTAAATTTTTGGCAAAAGATATTGAAATTGTATAATGAATTGGAGGGATTGAGTTGAAAAAGAAGAAAAGAGTAAGTATTATTTTAAGTTTGATTTTTATTATTACATATGTTTTTGGAAATGTATCTTATGCAGATACAAGCATTAGTGCGCAAAAAAATGAATCAAAACTATTAGTAAATGGACAAGCGGTAAACGTAGAGTCATATAATATAAATGGGAATAACTATTTTAAGCTTCGAGATGTGGCTATAATGCTAAATAATACGGAGCGCCAATTTGATGTATCTTGGGATGAAAAAAAGCAACAACTTGCAATAACTACAGGTAAAGCTTATGGGTCGGATATGACATTATCAAATGGAGGAAATAAGACAAAAAATGCTTATTTTAGATTATCAAATATCTCATTAGATGGCGAGAGCATGGTGTTAGCAGCTTTTAACATAGATGGGAATAATTATTTTAAGCTAAGAGATTTGAGTGAAAAAATAAAATTTTCTAGTGAATGGAATCAAAATCTGCAAGCCATTGAAGTAAATTCTGGGAATGTAAGTGCTATAAAGCCGTGGGATTATGCTAAGAAACTTGGGCGAGGGATAGATGTTGATTGGTCAAAAACTAAAGATGGAAGAAAGTATTATAATGAACAAGCAGTGAAAGATTTTAAAAAAGCAGGAGTTTATCATGTTCGCATACGTATAGCAGATAAGGCGGATGAAGAATTACTTAAAGCTTTAGATGTACAAATAAAAGACTGTATAAAAAATGGAGTTATTCCAGTTATAGCTTATCAAGCTGATGAATTTAAAAATAATCCTAATGAAAAAAATATTAAAGAAGTAATAGACTGGTGGACTATAGTTGCGAAAAGATATCAAAATTATTCGCCACTATTATCATTTGATTTGCTTATAGAAGCAACTGATGCATTAAATGATAAGCCTGAAAAATTAAATGAAATATATGAAAGGATTGTAACTGAAATCAGAAAAACTAATCCTGAAAGAATTATAATGATATCGCCAAGACTTCGTTCTGATTCACAATATTTAAGTGAACTAAAAATTCCAACTAAGCATAATGGATATTTAATGGTAGAGTGGCACTTTTATGCTTCTGGACCAAGTAAGACAAATGAAAGAAAATTATGGACTACAGGGACTGAAACAGAAAAACAGCTTATAAAAGAAAAAATAGAATATGCTCTAAAATGGCAGAAGGAAACTGGAATTCCTACATGGGTAGGAGCGTGGATGCCTGGAAATTATAATGAAGGAAATGAGTATTCTATAAATGAACAGATTGTTTTTGCACAGTATATGACTAAACAGCTTTCAAATGCAAAAATTCCTTTTGCCGTAAATTCAGACACTAAATTTTACGATAGAGAAAATAATAAATGGATAGAGGAAATGCAAATTGTATTTAAAACTATATTTAACTCATAGTAAGGAGGTTTAATTATGATTAGATTAAGACCATACAAGCCATGTGATGCAGCTTCTGTTTCATCTTGGATAAAAAGTGAATATGTATTTAAACAATGGTGTGCAGATGTGATAAAGACATATCCAGTAACTTCTGAAAGTTTGAACAGACATTACGAAAGTCTTGAAGATTCAAATTCAATTTGGGCTATGACGGCATTTGAAGAAGATAAAGTTGTAGGACATATGATTATGAGATTTCCAGATGCTAATAAAGATAATATAAGGTTTGGATTTATAATAGTAGATGATTCAAAACGTGGCAAAGGTTATGGAAAAGCAATGCTTAAACTAGCATTGACTTATTCTGAAAAAATACTAAAGGTTAAGAAAGTAACGCTTGGCGTATTTGAGAACAATGATTCAGCATATAATTGTTATTCTTCAGTAGGGTTTAAGATAATCCCTGAAAAAAAAGAATTCTACAATATTGGGGATGAAATATGGCCTTGCACAGAAATGGAAATTGAATTTTAAAGAATTGAAATAGAAGCTCTACGGTTCGTTTATTGATATAATTTAGCTTATGGACTAAACTTATAACAGAGGTGATATTATGGATTGCAAAAAAATAGGACAGCTTATATATAAGCTAAGGAAAGAAAAAGCAATGACTCAAAAACAGCTTGCGGATACGATGAATATAAGTGATAAAGCTATAAGTAAATGGGAGAGAGGACAGGGATGTCCTGATGTTTCACTACTTCCTGAATTAGCACAGATATTAGGCGTAAGCATAGATGGAATACTATCAGGCAAAATAATTGAAAACGAACTTGTAGGAGGAAATATGAACAAACTTAAATTTTATGTATGCCCACAGTGTAATAATTTAATAACATCAATTGAAGATGTTGAAATATTATGTTGTTCAAAGAAAATTGAAAAATTAGAAGCTAGAAAAGCTGATGAAGAACATTTCTTAAAAGTAGAAAATGTTGAAGATGAGCTTTATATAACATCTAATCATGAAATGAAAAAAGAACACTATATTGCATTTGTAGCATATGTTAGAGGCGATAGAGTAATAATGATAAGGCAATACCCAGAATGGAATTTAGAATTCAGGCTGAGAAAACAAGGCCATGGAAAACTGTATTTTTATTGTACAAATCATGGCTTGTTTTCTCAAACTATATAATATTTAAATAATTAAAACTATATTGTTTCTTCAACAGCTTTTCGATAAGTCTCTCCCCAGAGTTCCATTGATTTAAGTACGGGTATAAAATTTTTGCCTATCTCAGTCAATGAGTACTCTACCTTAGGAGGGACTTGTTTATACACTTCTCTATGCACTAAACCATCTTTTTCTAATTCTTTAAGCTGTTGGGTTAAATAGCCTTGACGAATATTAGGAAGACATCTATGAAGTTCGCCAAATCTTAATGTATTATCAGAAAGCATATAAAGTATAACAATTTTCCATTTTCCTTGAATTATTTGATGTGTTAGTCCAACATTGCACTTCATATTTAAATATTCTTTATTCATAAACCTTATACTCCTTATAAAATCACAATAGTACGTTTAAACGTAGTATATCATAAAAATTATAGTACTTGTTATAAAATAACTATATTATATAATGATAATGTAATAAAAAGATTAAGTCAATATTATTTTAGGAGGAGTTTATATGAAAAAAATTGTAGAATATCTAAACGAAAACAAAATGGGGAATTTATCTACATTAAAAGATGGGATTCCTACATCAAGACCATTTCAATTTCAATTTGAAAAGGATGGGAAATTTTATTTTGTAACTTCAAATCAGAAAGAAGTTTACAAAGAACTTGCTTCTGCTGGTGTAGCAGCATTTTCAGTTCTAGGGAAAGATATGAGGTGGGTTAGATTAAATGGGAAAGTCAAATTTATAAATAATCCGGAATTAAAAGAATATGTATTAGGGAAGGAAAAACTTATAAAAGATATCTATAAAAGCGTGGATAATCCAGTTTTTGAAATGTTTTATATACATGAGGGGCAAGTGAGTTTCCATGAATTTGCAGGAGCGGTTATAGAAAAGTTAGAAATATAGAAAATTTAGAATTGCTAAAACAATGAAAATGTTATTGAAAGTACGAACCTTAGATGATAGAATAAAAACAACTAATTTAAAGAAAGGGAGGTTTGATATGAGCATAGAATCAGCTAAAGCATTTAGAAAAAAAATGGAAGATGATTTAGAATTTGTTGAAAAGGTAAATGTAATTGAAACTTTGGAAGAATTAAAAGCGTTTATATTAGAAGAGGGTTATGATTTTACAGTAGCAGAGTTTAAAGAAGCAAACGATGCAATTTATAACAAGGAATTGAATGAAGATGAATTGGAAAATGTGGTTGGAGGAACAGTAATGACTATTCCTCCAATTATAAAAAGCATCATATAGCCGTATTGCATAATAGGGTATAGTTTGATTTTAACTGACCACAGGCAGCATTTACGGAAGACCCTATTTCACGTCTCATGGTTACCGTAATTCCATTTTTTTTTAATACATCGTAGAATTTCATAATTTGCTCAAAATTGCTTTTTTCAAATCCTAAATTTTGAGTGTCATTGTAAGGAATAAGATTGACGTGGCATTTTCTCTTTCCAATAAGACCAGATAATTCTTCAGCGTGAGATATCTGGTCATTTATATTTTTAAGCATTACATATTCAAGCATAACTTTTTTATTGCAAACAGAAATATAATAATCAATGGAAGTAAAAAGTTCATCAAGTGGATAGGTGCTATTTATTGGCATAAGTTTGTTTCTAATTTCATCATTTGGAGCATGAAGACTTATGGCTAAAAGTGCAGAATATTCATTTTTAGCATAATCATAAATTTTTGGAATTATGCCACAGCTAGAAACTGAAATATGTCGTTTTCCTATACCAAGCATATTAGAGTTGCTGATTATATTTAAGAAATCCATAGTATTATCATAATTATCAAATGGTTCGCCAATTCCCATCAAAACCACATTATTTATTTTTAAATCTAAAGTTTTTTCTATAACTATAATTTGAGAAGTCATTTCAAATGTTTCTAAATTTCTTATTTTTTTCTGACGTCCACTCTGACAAAATTTGCACCCCATGTTACATCCTATTTGAGTAGATACACATATACTATTTCCATATTTTTGTTTCATAACTACAGTTTCTATAATATTCTCGTCCCCAAGCTGTAGTAAAAATTTATAGGAATCTTCGGATTCTATATGTGTGATGATATTTGGAAGTTTAGTATTAAAATCTTCAGATAGTTTATTTTTTATATTTTTTTTAACCTCTATAATATCGTTAAAAGAATCTATTTTTTGTCTATAAAGAGCTTTTGTAATAAAAGGAGCTTTATTTGTTTTTTCGTTTATATCAATCAAATACTGTTCTAATTGAGAAAAAGTTAGTCCATAAATATTCATAAAAAAACCTCCATTTCGGTAGTTTATAATATATCATTGAATTGAATTTTATTCAACTTTAATTAAATTGGTTATTGACAATATATATATTAGAGGTATAATTATTTTTAAAATATAAACATAATTGATAAAACGCAAAGAAAAGGAAAATAGTTTTAAGAATACTTTTACAGAGAGCTTTGTTGGTGAGAAAAAGCAAAGAATATTAAAATGAAAATGGCCTTGGAGTGGTGCACCGAGATTTTATAAAAATTAAGGCTGCAACGGGTTCACCCGTTATAGTGATAGAGTATAATCATTTTTGATGACGTACTCGATAAGGTGTATATTGTAAAATATACATAAAATAGGATGGTACCACGAAATTACACTCTCGTTCCTAAGAATTTTTCTTAGAACGGGAGTTTTTTGTTTTACACAATTATAGAAGGAGGAAAAATATGAATATACTTATTGGAGGAGCATGGCCTTATGCAAATGGCTCACTACACATAGGGCATGTAGCCGCTTTATTACCAGGAGATGTTATTGCAAGGTATTATAGAGCGAAGGGGGATAATGTACTTTATGTTTCTGGAAGTGATTGCCATGGAACGCCTATATCTATAAGAGCAAAGCAGGAAGGAGTATCTCCCAAGGTTATCACAAATAAATATCATCAAGAATTTGAAGAGTGCTTCAGAAAATTGAATTTTTCATATGATTTATATGGAAGAACCGATGATGAGTTTCACAAAAAATCAGTTCAAGAAATAATAAGATTATTGCATAAAAATGAATTTATATATGAAAAAGAGGTTGAGCAAATATATTGTGAACATTGTAATCAATTCTTGCCAGATAGATATGTAGAAGGAGTTTGTCCAAAATGTAATTCAAAAGCAAGAGGGGATCAATGTGATTCATGTGGGAGTTTACTTGATCCGTTGGAACTTTTTGAAAGGAGCTGTAAATTATGTGGGAAAGAGCCTTCTGTAAAAGTTAATAAACAACTTTATTTTGCACTTTCTAAATTTCAAGCCTTATTTGAAGAAAATATAAAAAATGTAGGCGATAATTGGAAATTAAATGCAGTTAATAGTACTAAGCGTTATTTACAAGAGGGACTATGTGATAGAGCTATATCAAGAGATTTATCATGGGGAATAGATATTCCAATAGAAGGCTTTGAAGATAAGAAGGTATATGTTTGGATTGATGCAGTTCTGGGTTATTTTACAATGAGCCAAAAATGGGCACTAGAAAATAATAAATCGTATAAAGATTTCTGGTCAGAAGATTCTATATCTTATTATATTCATGGAAAAGATAATATACCATTTCATTCAATAATTTTGCCAGCGCTTATAAATGGGATTGGTATTAACAAATTTTCGGACAAGATGATATCAAGTGAATATGTTACATTAGAAGGTAAGAAGATATCTACTAGTAATGATTGGGCATTATGGATACCAGATTTATTATCAAGATATGAAGCTGATGTGCTTAGATATTTCTTTTTGATAAATGCTCCAGAAAAAAGAGATACTGATTTTTCATGGAGAGAATTTGTAAATCGTAATAATGGAGAGCTTCTTGGAGCTTATGGAAATCTTGTAAATAGGACTTTGGTATTTGCTAAAAAATTTTTTGATAGCAAAGTTCCAAGCGGAAAAATAGATTGTGTTTTAAGTAATGCGATATTAGAACTTTATAATCTAGTAGGCGATTCTGTGGAACAAGGTAATTTGAAATGCGCACTTGAAAGGATATTTGAATTTATAAGAGGTATAAATAAATATTTTGATGAAAAAACACCATGGCTTACAATAAAAAATGACAAGGACGAATGTATAAATACTATATATAATTGTATTTATGCGATTGTAAATATCGCAAATTTACTTGAGCCGTTTCTTCCTGAATCTTCATGTAAGATAAAAAGTTGGTTTGGATTTAAAGAGAATACTTGGAGAAATCTAGATTTAATTTCAAATATTGAATTTGGAGAAATCGAGGTATTATTTGAAAGAATTGATAAAGAAGTAATAGAATTAGAACTTGAAAGACTTAAAAAAAGATAGAAATAAATTGACAAAATCATCTTTTTTCACTACAATGAAATAAAGTAAACTATAAGTTTACTTTATTTGGAGGGAGGGATTTTGTTGGGAGTTTTATCAAGAAAACTTAAGGAAAAGGACTTGAAAAGGCAAGACATAATAGATGCAGCAGAAAAAGTGTTTTTTTCAAAAGGATTTGATACAGCAACTATGGATGATGTAGCTAAAGAAGCGGAATTTAGCAAGAGGACAGTATATGTATATTTTAGAAGTAAGGACGAACTTTATTTTGAAATAATGACTAGAGGATATATTCTTTTAAATAGTAAACTTCAAAAAGCTTTAGAAGTTTATGATTTAAAAACAGGTCTTGAAAATATTGAACTTATAGGTAGACTTATTATTGAATTTAGTGAGGAGTATCCTAACTATTTCAATTCTATAATGGAATACGAAAATAAGGAGCAGGATTTTGAACTAACTAAAGAAAGTTTAGGTGAAAATTCAGCAAGTGAATGCTATTCGCAAGGGGAAATCCTCTTAGGCTATTTAATAAAGGCATTAGAAGACGGAATATTAGATGGTTCAATTAGAGGAGATATAAATGCTAAGCATGTTGCAGTTTTTTTGTGGGGAAGCAGTATTGGAATTTTAAGAACATATAGTACCAAAGAAAAGTATTTAAAGCTTTATCATAAGATTGAAAAACAGAGTTTTTTTGAAGAGTCTATGAGTTTATTGATTAGAGCAATAAAAAAATAAATGGAGGTATATATGAAATTAAAAAAGATTATAATTCCAGTAGTGATACTATTAGTTATTATTTTAGCAACAAGTGCTTTGATAGCTGATAAGAAAACTAATATTATATTAAAAAAAGATTTAGAGGGAGAAACTGTAAAGGTTGAAATTTATCGAGGCGAAAATTATCTTCATGATTTTAGAGTTAATTCACTAATAAAAATAAAAACACCTCCACAAATAGCGATATGGATTGAAGATTTAGATGGAAATTATATTGATACTATTTATGTTACTGAGAAGACTATGTATAAAAAATGGAGTAGAGCTTCAGGGGATGAGGCGCAAATAGATAGAAAGGAATCACTTCCCTATTGGACTCATAAGAAAGAGAATAATGAAGTAATTCCAGATCAAGTATCTTCAGCTACTCCAAAAAAAGATTCAGTAATACTTACTAAATTAAGCAATATTCCAAATGAATATAGAGTGCTAGCTGAAATCAATATGTCTACAGATTTTAACAACTATTATCCGAAAGAAGCAATAGAATCAGATGATAATTATTCAGGAGGAGCATTTGGTAGTGGCCAGCCAGCAATTGTATATGAAGGACTGATAAATACAAAAAATAATAAGACTTATGAACTTTCAATCTTAGGATGTAGTAGCGCTGATGGAAGTAACGGTGATTTGAACACTGATATATCAAAGCTTACTACAGCACTTGATATTATAGATAAGATAACATTTTCTCTAGCTGACTGATAATTTGCATAGCATAAAACTCAGCCTCTTTTAATGAGGAGATAAGCTTATCGCAGACAGACACTATTTCTTCATTATAGTTTGGGGTGTTTATTACTTCTCTAATATTTATATCTGGATTATTTGAAAATGCAGAAAGCATCCTAAGTATAGCTGAAAGTGAGTAATTGGCACATCGTAATGAACGAATTACCTTAAGCGTTAAGATATCTTCGTAGGTGTATATTCTATAGCCATTTTGACTGCGTTTTATTTTTATAAGACCATTTAGTTCCCAATTTCTAAGAGTATCTATGCTTATATTAAGATATTCGGCGGTTTGTTTTCGAGTAAGGGTCTTAATATTATGGGAAGTTTCTTTATTTTTTAAAATATCATTTACAATAGCTATGGCTTCTTCTGCATTTTCTTGTTCGTCACGAAGCTTGGTCAAGTATTCTTTAGCAAGCGTAAGGGCTTCGTCTATATTAAACTTAGCAGATAGTTTGATTATCATTATGGCTTTTTTTCGTAGGCCGTTTTGTAATACATCTACTTTAAGAGCCATTTTTGCAAGTTTAAATTGTTCGATATGGTAATCATTAAAGACACGATAGCCATTATTTTTTCTAATGGCAGGAGGTATCAGTTCTAAACTTTCGTAAAGTCGTACAGTGTTAGGATGAACTCCAACTATTTTTGCAATTTGCGAGGTGCTGTAAGTATTTGACATATAAACCTCATATCTTATAAAAAATTATTTGTAAGAACACTATCATATTTGGATATATTTTATCATCATATTCCAAGTTTATGTTAGTGTTTTTTTATGTAAAAAAATAAAAGTCTCCATTATAACACCAGAGTTTGATAAATAGCTATAATTAAATTCAAGGTTTTTGCCGCGCTTCAAAAATAAAATGTTTATCAAATAGGAGGATTTTTATGGAATTTAAGATGGATATGGATTTATTTGAGGGAGTTAAGTCAAAATTAGCCAACAATAGCAATGTTTTTTGGCTTGTAGGAGGCTCGTGTTCTGGGAAAAGTACTATAAGTAAACTTATGGAAGATAAATTTGGTTTTGTAAGATATGATATGGATGAATATATATTTGGGGAATACATGGATAGATATTCGGTAGAACTTCATCCTGCAAATAGTAGTTGGTTTGGAGCTGAAAATCCATTGGAGTGGGCACTTTCGTTTCCTAATTGGGAACAGTATAATTTATTTAATATGACTTCTATGGTGGAACAACTTAGCTTATTTTGTGAAGATATAGAAAAAATGGATAAAAATAAAAAGATAATTGTAGATGGTGGAATAACAAATCCTGATATATTAGCAAAAGTTTTGAATAAAAATCAAATATGTTGTTTGAGAGTAGATGATGAACTTTGTAGAAGAATATGGAGTAAGGATGAGAATCGCTTGCTTATGAAGGATATGATATATGAATTATCATCTCCAGAATATAAGTGGAATAAATTTTTGAAGCTTAATGACCTCATAAATAGACAGATGGAGTTAGAGTGCAAGGCGAATAATATAAGTATTATTTTTAGAAGTGAGGAAGAACCCTCTGAAATGGTTTTAGAAAAGGTAATTAATGTATTTGGAGGGATATAAATGACTGAAAATATAATTAAAGTTTCAGGATTATCAAAAATGTATAGGAATGGAACTGAAGCAGTAAAAAATATAAGTTTTGAGGTAAAGTCTGGTGAATTTTTTGCGTTTCTTGGGCCCAATGGAGCTGGAAAATCTACAACGATAAAAATTTTGACAACTTTAATTAGAGCGTCTTCGGGAACTGTTGAGATAGCAGGATATAACTTGGAGAAACAACCATCAAAAATAAGATTCAATATAGGGACAGCACTTCAAAATACAGCAATAGATCCGATGCTTACGGGAAGAGAAATGCTTATGCTTCAGGCTAGACTTTTTGGTTTTTCAAAGCAAGAAGGCTCAAAAAGAGCGGAGGAATTAATAAAAAAATTTGATTTAGAAGAGGTTTCGGATAGAGCCTGTGGGAAGTATTCAGGTGGTATGAAGCGAAGACTTGATTTAGCGATAAGTCTTGTACATCACCCCAAAATACTATTTCTTGATGAACCCACAGTAGGTTTAGACCCAATAAGTAGGATAAAGCTATGGGAGGAAATAAATTTATTAAATAAGGAGTATGGTACTACCATATTCCTTACTACTCAGTATCTAGAGGAAGCCGATAAGATGGCTGATAAGATTGCTATAATAAAAAATGGAGAACTTGCAGCTTTTGGAAATCCCAGTTCACTTAAAGAGACTGTTGATAAGAATAAGACAGATTATAGGAATACGACATTGGAGGATGTTTTCTTTGAGGTTGTTACGAAGTAATTTATGAAGGGAGTTGTATGAAAGTAAATAAATTTATATCGGATATAATTATACTTACCAATAGAAGTATTTCAGCATCATTAAGAATGCCCTATGTGTACATTCCAAATTTTATAATAAGTATATTTTTTTTATTTGTATATAGTGCAGGGCTTGGTTCTGTCACAAGTTTAATAGATTTGAAAAATGTTAACTATATTTCTTTTATTCTTCCAATATCGATTGTTTCATCAGCGATTGGAGCGGCAAGTGGAGCTGTATCAAGCCTGGTTAAGGACTTGGAATGTGGTTATTTTGAAAGACTTATTCTTACTCCAGTATCTAGAGTAGCAATTGTATTAGGCCCGATAATTAATGGAATGTTTCATTTAACGATACAATCATTGGCATTACTTATATTATCAATATTTCTAGGAGTTAACATATCTGGAATAAGTAATTTTTTATTAATTCTTATTTTAGTAATGGGGCTTGGACTTGCATTCACTGGATATGCAGTTACTGTAGCGCTTATAACTAGGAATTCATTTGCAGTTCAGATGAGCACAACTATATTTTTTCCTATGATTTTTTTAAGCACCACATTTGTCCCACTAAACTTAATTGAAGCCAAATGGCTTAGAATTGCAGCAATTTTAAATCCTACCACATATATATTTGAGTCTATGAGAGGACTTCTTATAGAAGGTTGGAATGAAAGTTTCATACTATATGGATTCCAAACTGTATTTTTCGCAAGTGTATTAACCATAAGTTTAGCTATAATTGCTGCAAATAAAATATTTAATAGAGAATAAATCGATAATATAAAAATAAAAGCTAAGCCATACTAAATGTAGAGGCTTAGTTTTTTGTTGATATATATAATGAAATATTGATTAAAAGTAAATAATATAGAACTTAATGCAATGTATAGTTGACATTTAGCAATATATAAATTATAATTGCAATATAGGAGGGCTGAGATGAAGAATAAAAGATTAAAAATAGCACGAATTGAAAAAGATATGAAGCAAGACGATTTAGCTAAGGCTGTTGGGGTGACAAGGCAGACTATAGGTCTTATTGAAGCAGGAGATTATAACCCTTCACTAAATTTGTGTATTGCTATATGCAGGGTGCTTGGGAAAACTTTAAATGATTTATTTTGGGAGGAATAAGCATGAAAAATAAAAAGATTGAAGATGAAAGAGTTTTAGCACAAAGAAGAAAAATTGGAAATGATGCTTTTCAAATACTGTTTTTTGGACTTTTGCTATCAGTTTTAATTCAGCAATATATATTTGATGCTCCATTTTCACAATATGCGGTTGAAATGATATTATTTATGGTAAGTGCAGTGTATTTGTTATTTAGAAGTTTGACAAGTGGAGACGACATAATGTCATATAAAAAATATGGGCAAAAAATCGTGATTTTAAATAGTTTGGTGTGTGGAATTACGATAACTATAATAAATACTACGTTTAACTATATCAGATATAAAGACTTTTTCTCCAAGGATATAGCAAATACAATATTGGTAAGTGCGCTTACTCTAGTAAGTGCAACTATTACAGCATTTATAGCATTTGAAATACTATATATATTAAATAAAAAGAAACAACTTAAAATAGAAGCACAATTAAAATCTCAAGAAGATGATGTAGAATAAAAATATTGACATATAGATTATATAATAATATAATGAGTTTAAACTCAATGAGTTAGGAGTCAATGTAATGCAAAAAACACAAAGGCAGCTGCAAAAAGAACAAACTAGAAAAAATATTATCGAAGCAGCATTTATAGAATTTGCAAAAAGTGGAATAATTTCCACTAAGACATCAGATATTTCAAATGCTGCAAATGTATCTCATGGAACAATTTTTTCTCATTTTCCAAATAAAGATATTCTTACTGAGGAAGTTATTTCAGAATTTAAAACTATTATAGCAACGAGGCTTCATGAATTAAGTTTAGATAGGTGTAAGCTTGAAGATATTCTAAAAGCTCATCTTATTGGAATAAGCGAGTATGAAGACTTTTATACAAGACTTATACTTGAAAGTAGAATGCTGAACAAAAGTGCACGCAATACTGTTATAGCGCTTCAGTCCACAATAGCTGTTCATATACTTGATATAGCTGAAAAAGATATGATAGCAGGCAGTATAAAAACTATGTCCTTAGATATGTTTTTCAACACATGGCTTGGACTTGTACATCATTATCTTTTGAACAGTGATTTATTTGGAAGAGAAGGGTTATTTTATCAGAGACATGGAGATATGCTTATTGAACATTTTTTAAATTTAGTTAGAAAGTAGAGAGGTATGTTATGAAAACATGTATAGCTTGTGGAATGCCAATGAAAACTAAGAATGAATATGCTATGGGTGATGAGACAAAAGAATACTGTATTTATTGTGCTAAGGAAGATGGAAGTATGCAGTCTTATGATGAAAAGCTAGAATCAATGACAGCTTTTATTGTAAAAACTCAAGGAATAACAAAAGAGGCCGCTATTGATGCAGCCAAAAGTATGATGTCAAATCTTCCAGCTTGGAAAAAATAACCTCTTACAATAAGAAAATAACCTCTTAGCGCATATTAGTTTACAGTTTCATTTTACTTGATATAATTATACTATGGAGAGTGGAGAACATGAAAATACGGATTGAAGTAGATCAGAGTATAAGTGAAAATGAAATTGTGATAAGGTGTAAAGAAGTGAATGACGATGTAAAGTCAGTTGAAAATGCTATATTAGCAGCTTTAGCTAAAACTGAACCCATTATATTTTACAAAGATGAAACCCAATACTATATGGATATTGAGAATGTGCTATTTTTTGAAACCGACCAAAATACAATAACAGCACATACTGAAGATGAGGTTTACAAAGTAAGGTATAAACTTTATGAGCTTGAAGAACTTCTTCCTGATTATTTTATGAGAATTTCAAAATCAACAATTTTGAATATAAATAAAATATATTCAATTTCTAAAAATCTAACTGCATCTAGTATAATTGAATTTCAAAACACTCACAAAAAGGCATATGTTTCGAGACATTATTACAAACAGTTAAATTTAAGGTTGTTAGAAGGAAGGAATGGGTTATGAAAAAAGAGAGGTTATTTTGGGGACTTACATTAATATTGGGGGCTATATTTCTTATAGTAAGTAAACTTGGATTTTTCCCAGATATAAATATATTTAGTATGCTGTTAACCATATTTTTTGTAGTTATAATTATAAAAAGTACAGTAAAAATGAATTTTAGTGGAATTTTATTTCCTATTGCATTTTTATGTATAATGTATGATAAAGAGCTTGGAATAGAATCACTTTCTTCAGGAACATTACTTTTGGCAGCTTTACTAGGGAGTATAGGACTTTCGATGATATTTCAAACAAAAAATCATTGCAGAGATGGAAGATGGTGCTTTGGGAAATTTGAAAAAGTAGATATGGCAGATAATGGTTATATAAGACTTGAAAATTCATTTGGAACACTTATAAAATATGTGGAGACAGATATATTTATTCATGGTGATTTAAAATGTTCATTTGGCTCGATGAAAGTCTATTTTGATAAAGTAAGAATGCAAGGTGAGAAAGCTACTATAAATCTAGATGTTTCATTTGGGGGAATAGAACTTTATTTACCAAGAAATTGGAGAGTTGAAGACAAAACTGGAGCATATTTTGGTGGAGTTAATGAGAAAAATCAAAATGAAGCTCTAACTACAAATACTTTAGTAATTACAGGAAATGTAAGCTTTAGTGGTGTAGAAATAATTTATATATAGAAAATAAGATAAATAACTTAAACCAAAAAAATATTGACCTAAAGTAGCTTGCTTTAAGTCAATATTTTTTTGTATATATTTTATTTATTTTTCTGATTTTTTGCTAACGCTTTTACTAATATCTACAATAGAACCGTCTTCGTTATAACTATATAATAAAGCTGTATCTTTTTCACCAGTAGTTATTACAGCAAAAGTTCTCGCAGCTGCTGGATAATTAGTGTTGTCATCTATCCAAGTTCCGTCATTTACATAGTATTTCCCATTTCCGATGTTTTGATATACAGGAACATGAGTATGTCCAAATACAACTACATCTACATTTTCATTAGGATTATCAATATACTGAACTTTAGCTTGTTTGAAATAATATTCCCAATTTAAAGCGCCAGCGGTAGCTTCGATGAAGTTATTTGGAATTTTAACATTATTGAGTTTTTGGCGTTCATCCCATGTTCTTTGAATATTTTTAAATAGTACTGGGGCAGAAATAGTGTTATCTTTTTGTTGAGCAGGGTAAAAATCAAGATAGGTATATTTATCATTAAATCCTGCTATATGCATATCAAAAATTTTATCCTCAAGTTTATTTGAAGGGGTAATTTTTTTTGATATATCTTTAAGTATAGAATAATAAACATAAGCACCGTATTGGTCAGTATTACTCTTGTCTGGTATATTAGTAACAACTGGAAGATTTTTTTCTACTTTGGGGCGACCTTCTAAAACCCATGTAGCTGCATAACGAGCATAGAAATATCCGGCTGGAAGTATGGTATCGTCATTTCCACATAGCTTAGCATTAGTTACAGTATCTGGAGCTGAAAATACATCATAACGATGGCCATGCTCTATAGCGATTTCATTTCTATCTCCAGTATAATAAGTTCCAAGGCCTTGTTTATCACTGGCGATGATGATTTTAGGAATAGCTTCTTTTAAAATACTATATTCTAGCATCATATCATGGTTACCAGGTACATATACTAATTTGATACCTTTTTTTGTAAGATTATTAAATTCTTGAATAACGGCTTTATTGTTTGTAATTACATCTTTATAAAACTGTTTTTGATCTGTATAGCTTGGGTAATCAACTGGTAAAAACCATTCATCTAAAAAATCTCCTGCAATTACTAATTCTCTTACATCTGATGTATTTTGTAGATTTTTTAGAAATTTGATTAAAACAGCACGATTTTTAAGTGTTTCAGTATATTCATCTTTAATTCCAAGATGTATATCACTTATAACTACAATTTTGTTTTTCTCTTTGTTAGAATTCCAAAGCGAGGTGCTAGGGGTGCTAAGTGCAAAACTAGTATTAAGTATAGCGCCAAAACTTAAAAATAGCATACTGGATGCTAAAAGCAAAGACAGCATTTTTGTTTTCATAGGGTGTTTCCTCCAAGTCAATTTTTCATATTATTCGTATAGTTAATTAAGTTTAAAATAACATATCGATTTCAAATAAGCAATATTATTTTTAATATAAATTAGAGCAGAAAATGTCAGGAATTTAATTCTAATTATTGAGATAATAGAATCATAAATAGATAATAGAAAAGGAGAATCGTATGAAACTTAAATCAAAGTATATTAAAGTAGCAGGTACTAATTATGAGGTGGGGAAAGCTATGGGAGAAATTTGTAAAGCTTCACCTCAATTTTTAGAACTTAGTCAAATAAAAGAGGATATTTACACTAAAGAAGAAATGAAAGTGGTGCGTACATTATTTGATAAATATTGCCAAGGCATAAATGAAGAAATAGAAGGTTTTTCAGAAGCTACTGGAATAGCTTCAAATAGAGCTTTATATTATGCTATGACGTATTTAAAACCAGGATGCAGTATAGCGGCTCTACTTCCGTCAAAAACTGAATGTAAAAAGACGCTTATGCTTAGAAATTATGAATTTTCTCCAAAATATGAACCCATGGAACTCTGCCATACAAGTATAAATGGCAAATATAAGCATTTGGGAGCTTCAATACTTAATTTTGGAAGAGAAGATGGGTTAAATGAACATGGTTTAGTTGTAGCACAAAGTTCTACAGGAATTCCTGTAAGTAATACGATTGGCAGAAAGCCTGCAATAACAGGGCTTCAATTTTGGGCAGTAATTAGAACTCTACTTGAAAACTGCAAAAATGTTGATGAAGCGATAGCACTTTCAAGAGAAATGCCAATAGCCTATAATATAAATCTTATGTTGGCAGATGCAAATGACAATATAGCATTACTGGAAACCTTTGATGGGAATAAAGCTCATATAAAACTAAATGAAAGAAGCGAAAAAAATTATCTTCATTCTACTAATCATATTCATTTTGAGGAACTAAAACATTTAAGTCCACTTAGTATGAAGAATTCTGTAGTGAGATATGAGCAGATAGCTAAGTTTTTGGATTCAAAACCAAAAGTATCAGTAGATGATTTAAAATATTTATCTTCAGCTAAATATCCTGAGGGTCTATGTTGTAATTATTATGAAGAGATATTTGGAACGCTTAGAGCGATGATTTTTGATCCTAAGGAAAAATCGGTGGAGGTTTGTTTTGGCTCACCAAGTTTAAACGAATGGAGAAGATTTGAAATAGATTCAGATTTAGGATATACTGAATTTGAAGTTGAAATTGTGGATGAAAAATCTCCAGTAGATTTTTATGAGTGGGTGTAATTTGTAGAGGTGAGATAGTGAGTTATTTAAAACCCTTGGAAAAAGCTATATTTTATATAGAAAATAACTTGTCTGAAAATATAAAGGTTGAAGATGTAGCGAGGGAGGCTGGATATTCATATTATCATTTTCATCGGATATTTGAAATGTTTCTTGGTGAAACTGTAGGAAATTATATAAGATTAAGGCGACTTTCGAAGGCAGCTAAAGAACTCTTGTATACAGATAAAAGAATCATAGATATTACAGTGCAGTATCAATTTGAATCTCAGGAATCTTTTAGTAGAGCGTTTAAAAAAGTATATAAAGTTACGCCTTCAATATATAGGAAAAATAGAATAGAAACTATTGTGGGAAATAAGACTAATTGGAATATAAGTCAAATCAAGCACTTAGTGGATAATGTAAATTTAAAACCTAAAATAGTTGAAATAGAAAGTAAAGTCTTATATGGAATTAGATACAGTACTTCGCTTAAAGATGATTCCTTATTTTATTCATGGCAAAATTTTAGTGAAAAGTTAGATTTATTAGATGAAAATTTATTATTTAAACCCAAATATGGAATCTGTGAAGTAAATCCAGATTTTGAACTAAACAAATTTTCTAAAGAGACCGAAACTGTTCATTTTTTAGGAATGGAAGCAGAACGTTTTATGGATAAATTTGAATTTGAAACTAAAGAACTTATGGAAGGGAAATATGCGGTATTTACACATGTTGGCAGTATATATACCCTAAAGACCACATATGCTTTTATAAGTGGAACTTGGCTTATTAAAAAAGATGTAGAAATAGATAAAAGAGAAGATTTTGAGTATTATGATGAAAGATTTCTAGGAATAAACAATCAAAATTCAGAAATGGATATATATATTCCGATAAGATGATTTTTTTAAATAAACAAAGTAAAGCAAACCTCTGAAAAGAAGTCTAATTAAAGATTCTTAAAGAGGTTTGTTTTTGACTTAGTAAAAATTATTCAACTTTAATTGGAATTGAATTTTTTTCTTCTAAACTTATAGATTATTATAGTCGCTATAATTAAGCTTAATATGGAAACAGCAGGTATAATTAAGTCTTTAGGTTCAACTGAAGGGGTATTTTTTATACTAGGAGGGGTATTTCCATTTTCTGTATTTGGAGGCGCTTCGGGACGCTTATCACCTTTTTTGAAGTCTCCTCCTTTTTTATCACCACCCATACTTCCAAGTGCTTTGGTATCTAATTTTGTTTCTAGAGTTCCATAAGTTTCAGATGGTTGAGAACCGTCTAATTGTAAGAGTATACTTTTGGCTCTATCATTACCGTATATTTTTAAGTTTTCAACAGCTGCTTTATATTCCGCATAGTTGAAAAATGCAGTTTTATCATTTATTACATATTCAGAAATCAATTTATCCAGTGAATTTATTTTATTTTCAAATTTTCCATCTTGAATATAGTTTTGAACTATCTCTAATAGGTATTTATGATAAATTTCTTTATATTCATCTACTTCTAACAATTTAGCTATCAAAGGCGTATTTTCTGCTGAATCTGTAAAGGGCTTGTCAATTGGGAAATTTATTATTTCAGAAGCACTGCCATGTTGGAAGGCACCAAATGATAAGTTATAATCCCAAGGTAATATTTCAAATATACCCTGATTTTCATATAAATAATAATTGTGCTTCATAGTCCCAGCATAATGGTCTAGATTTACTAAAAAAGTATTTGCAGCAAAATATCTTAAAATTTCATCTACATTAAGATATTTTTCAAGATCTTCACCTTTGTCTAGAGCTTTAATCATCTCTACAACTTTAGTAAAATCCTTTTCCGTAGTAGATTTTGTAACTACATTATCGAATATACCACTATAGTTTTCTAATTCATCTCCATTATAAACTAAATTAGTACCGTTAGAAGTTTTTGAGGTCATAGGATTTTTAGTAAAAGGGGCTTCTTGCGTGGCGGAGCTATTTGCATCAGGAATAGCCTGTTCATTAGGAGGAGTTTGTCCGTCAGGAGGAGCCTGCATACCATCAGGTTTTTCCATACCACCCATTGTACTTTCTGGTTTATAGAGGTTTCCATAATCAGAACCATAGTATCTAGACAAAAAGTCTTCTTCAAGGACTTCGACCGCAAGATAAAGTCCCCAAGGCTGACCATTAAGCGTAATATTTGCAAATGAATAGGCAGGCGTATTTACTCCAATTTCGGAGATTAAGTCATAAGAAAGATACTCTTTCATATAACTGGCATCACCTATCATATTGTTTAGGGCTAATTTTTTTAGGCCATATAAATTTTGACCATCGATGTATTGATCAAAATCTATTTTAAAACTGAATCTATCAGTGGTTTCATCTGAGGCTACCATGTTAAGGCTTGAATTTCCTTTTGGGCGAATACCTACAGTAGATATTTTTTCGCCATTTATTACAACGTCCGCAGATATATATTCTTCCTTAGAAGCATTTTCAAGCATATCCGTCCATTTTTGTTCATCTGCAATTATATCAATTTCTATAACTTCATCTTTTTTTAATACCTTAGATACATAATCACTATTATTAGTTGAGGCGATTACAGAGCTAGAATTATCAGCTTTTAAGCTATAGAGAAGTGTAGTAAATAAAAGTACAAAGCTTATAAAAAAAATAGTTATTTTTTTAGTATATTTTTCATTTATCAAAACGTGCCTCCTATCCCATATAATCTCCATTGTAGCTTACAAGTACTGCCTTTTTTACCCCACTTAAATTAGAGATTTCATTTATAAATTTAGTAGCTATGTTTTTGAGTCTGATTTCAAACGTTAGCTCTATTCCATCTTTGGATACAGTTTTAGATTTTACTATATGTCTTTTTAAATTTTTTCTTAATAAAGCTTCAAGTTCATTTTCACTACTTTCATCATCACAATTTACAACTAGGATATAGGGATTATCATTAGAGCTTTTATTTACAAAAAGCACCATTATAACACCTATAAATATAGAACCAAAAACGGCAAGTGATATTAGGCCTGCACCACTTACAATACCAGCGCTTATTGACCAAAATAGAAATGCAATATCAAGGGGTTCTTTTATAGCGCTTCTAAATCGTACAATAGATAGTGCCCCGACCATACCGAGCGAAAGAATAACATTTGAGGTAATAGCAAGGATTATAAGTGTAGTTATAAGCGTCATAGCTAAAAGTGATATACAAAAGCTATGGGAGTACATAACCCCTTTAAAAGTTTTTTTATAAACGGCCATTATAAATAGCCCAAGTGCAAGTGCAATTATCATAGCTAAAGCTATATCAATAAGTGAAAGGCTTGTAGCCTTTTCTAGAAAACTTGATTTTAAAATATCGTTAAATGTCATTGTTACATCTCCTTTTTAATAAAAATAATTAAATTTTTTAATTATACATTCGGCATAAAGCGTATTTAGATATGGAACTATTTTTACGTTCTTTTATCTGAAGCATATCAGCAATTAATTCTGGTAAAAACTCATCATATTTTACCTCTAATACAATAAGATTTGAGTTTAAAGTCTCAAGAGTAGGTATTTCAGAAGACAATATATTGATTGAATTCAATCCACTTTTTATAGATTTGTCAAAAGTAACTCTTACATTTCCGGTAGGATATATATAACTTTCTCTTATATAATCCACTATAGTTTTAGGTTTTAAAAGTTCTTTAGACATCTTTTCAAAAAATTCGTTGAATAATGAATTTTCTTTGGTGTTTAGAAAATCAATATTTCCATCTAAAATAAGCTTGACTTCTTCTTTTGAAATACGGCTACTTATTTTTTTACATAGTCCATTTATTTTAGATTTTTTTTCAAGTCTTATAAATGAAGCATCATCATTGTATAGTCTTATTCGGTATTTATCTCGGTGATTTACCCCATTGAGTTTTTCTTTTAGTACTTTATCATTGTAGTTATCAAAATATAGACTTCTTACTTTATATTCACCATTTTCATTTGCATAACTATCATTTTCCATAACCTGTTTTAGTCGATTTGAAATTATAATATAGTCAAAATAATTTATATAGTGTTTAAGCTCATGTCTGAATTTCATATTTTTCACCTCCAGTCAAAATAAATAATGTTCTATGGGCTAATTGTATTACCATAAGCTTAAAATAATCTTAAAGCTTTTAAAAATTTTCAATATTATTTTAAGGTTGAAGTGATATAATTTATCAAAGAGGTGATAAATATGAGAATATTAGTAGTAGAGGATGAAAAAGCTCTAGCAGAAGCATTATCAAAACTGCTTGAAAAAAATAAATTTATAGTAGATACAGTATTTGATGGGGAAAATGGAGTAGATTATATCAAAAGTGGAGTATACGACCTCATTTTACTGGATATAATGCTCCCGAAAAAGGATGGAGTTTCAGTTTTAAAAGAATGTCGAAAAAATGGAATAGCTACGCCAATAATACTTTTAACAGCTAAAAGTGAGATATCAGACAAGGTGATTGGCTTAGATTGTGGGGCAGATGATTATATAACTAAACCATTTGTGATTGAAGAATTGCTTGCAAGAGTAAGAGCTGTACTTAGACGAAATACAGATATAGTAATAGATAATGAAGTCTATTTTGGAGATATTATTTTAAATTTATCAAATTGCCAGCTTTCAACTGAAAAAAAATTTATAAAATTAGGCTTAAAAGAATTTCAGATAATGGAACTTTTTATGAAAAATCCAAGTAATATAATAACCAAAGAGAAATTAATTGAAAAAGTATGGGGGTTTGATTCCGAGGCAGAATATAATAATGTAGAAGTATATATATCGTTTTTAAGGAAAAAGCTGGAGCATTTAAAATCCAAAGTATCCATAAAGACGGCAAGAGGTCTAGGGTATTATCTGGAGGTAGCGGATGATAATTAAACTAAAACAAAAACTTATGATGATTATTATGTCTATAATGACTATCGTAATCTTAGTGACATTTGTATCTATAAATGTAATAATGAATCATACCAGTGAAAGACAAAGTATGAATATTATAAGAGATATAGCCGATAATGATGGAATCAATCCTGTTGTAAAACGTAAAGATAAAGGCGAACAAATGCCTTCTGAAAAGTTTGCACCTATAAATAATTTTTCGGTGAAGCTAGACCATAACTATAATATTATAGAAGTGGTTTCAGAATTTAGATTGGACTATGATTATGAACAAATAAAAGCAATGACAGACATTGTGCTAAGCAGCTCTCAAAAGGTAGGAAATATAGACAAAAATATAAAATTTTTAATTAAGCCAAAGCCATATGGAAGCATAATTGTATTTTTAGATAATCAAGCTGAAACAGATATGAAATCAAGACTTGCAATTACTACTTCTGTGATTGGAATGATTTTACTGCTTGTAATATATTTTATTTCAAAATATTTATCAAATTGGGCAATAAAGCCAGTGGAAGTTGCATTTGAAAAACAAAAGCAGTTTATAGCGGATGCTAGTCATGAACTAAAAACACCGATAACGGTTATAGACGCTAATGTAGATGTACTTTTATCTCAAGGAAATGTATTAGATGAAAATCTAAAGTGGCTAAATTATATAAAAAGTGAAACTAAGCGAATGAATGATTTAGTGCATGATATGTTATATCTAGCGAAAATAGAACATAATAATTTTGAAAAATATGAGTTTAATTTAAGTGAAGCAGTAGAAAGTATAGTGCTTCCATTTGAGTCGCTGTTGTATGAGGAAAATAAAGCTATAGAAATAGATATACAAGAGGACGTAGTTTTTAAAGGCGATGAAAATTCTATAAAGCAAGTTTTAGCAGTGCTTATGGATAATGCAGTTAAAAATTGTAATGAAGGCGGATATATAAATATAAGCTTACACCATGAGGATGCTAAAATAAAGCTAAAAGTAGAAAATTCAGGAAGTAACATATTGGATAAAGAAAAGATTTTTGAAAGATTTTTTAGAGAAGATAGCTCTAGAGATAGAAATACAGGTGGGTTTGGACTCGGACTTTCTATTGCAAAGGCTATAGTTGAAAATCATAATGGAAAAATTTATGCAAAAAATACTAAAGATGGAGTTGAATTTTGTGTAGAGCTTTAAATAATAAAATTTAAAATAGCATTAAATAAAACAGAAAGGAATTTTTAATGCCAGTAAATTCATTTGATAATTATTATATGTCATGGAAGCCAAAACGGATATATAATGAAAATTCTTTATATATTTCGTTAGCAGATCAACTTGAAAAAGACATTGAAAAAGGGATTGTTTTGCCAGGAACAAAGCTTCCGCCACAAAGAGAACTCGCAGATTATCTTGATATAAACGTAAGTACAGTATCAAGAGCATTTAAGCTTTGTGAAAAAAAGGGTATCATATTTGGTATCGTTGGAAGAGGGACTTTTGTATCATATGATGTGAAGAGTAAATTAAATCTAATTCCAGAGGAACATTCTAAAAAAGTAATAGAGATGGGTTCTGTTATGCCAGAAACATATCCTCAATCTGAAGTAAATGAAGTGCTTAAAAATATGATTAATGAACAAACTTCGGGAGATATTTTTCAATACAGTTATGGGAAAACTTCCAGGTGGTATAGTGAAGCTATGATAAGATTTGTAAAAAAATGCAATTATGATGCCAATGTTGAAAATTTACTAATCTCTAATGGTGGACAAAATGCAATTGCAGCTATTTTAATGGGAGTTTTTAAACCTGGAGATAAAATTGGGACAGACCCCTTAACATACCCAGGACTTAAGACTCTAGCAAAAATGTTAGGGATACAACTTGTGCCAATAAAGCAATTAGATGGAGAAATCAGTATAGAAGG
Source organism: Proteocatella sp. (assembly GCA_041738345.1). Classification (GTDB taxonomy): domain Bacteria; phylum Bacillota; class Clostridia; order Peptostreptococcales; family Filifactoraceae; genus Proteocatella. The sequence goes on along the minus strand of JBGSPX010000047.1, from coordinate 106,254 downwards.
ACTTTCATATGCATGTAAAAATGATAATATAAAAGCAATATATGTTATTCCTGATTTTCAAAATCCAACAGCAAAAGTAATGAACATATCAAGACGAAAAGCTATAGCAGAATTTGCAATAAAAAATAATATTTTAATAATTGAAGATAGCATAAATACATTGCTTATGAAAAATATAATTAGTCCTATAGCTAATTATGCACCTAATAATACTTTTTATATTGCAAGTTTTTCAAAATCAGTACTTCCATCTTTGAGACTGGCTTGTATAATCAGCCCAGCTCAATTTTATGAAAATTTACAAGCATCTCTTTACAACATAAATTTGTCTCAATCTAATTTTACACTTGAGTTAGCATCAAGAATTATAGATAGTGAATGTTTGGATAAAATAATTACTATGAGAAGAAAGCGAACAATTAAGCGAAATAAATTAGTAAATAAATTACTAAAAGGTTATGACATAAAAGGCAGTGAAGAATGCATTTTTAGATGGTTAATTTTGCCACCTAAAATTGAAAGTAAACGTTTTGAAGAAATTGTTTTTGAAAAAGGAGTTCAGATTTATTCATCCGAAAGATTTTCTGTAGGTGCAGAGAAACCGATTCAAGCAATAAGAATATCAATAACTGCACCTAAAGACGAAGAAGAACTAATTAATGGGATTTTTATTATAAAAAATGCAATTGAAAATTGGGAATAAAATTGTATTGCACACAATTTTGATATTGTATGCAATATTTTTTTGTATTATCATTAAAATAAAAAGGAGATATGTGTATGAAATATTATGTAGTAGATGCATTTTCAAATAAAATTTTTAATGGAAATCCAGCAGCTGTATGTGTTATGGATTCGTGGATTTCAGATGAAACTATGCAATTAATAGCAATTGAAAACAATCTTTCTGAAACTGCATTTGCAGTAAAAGAAAAAGATGGGTTGTATAAATTGAGATGGTTTACTCCTGCAGCAGAAATTGATTTGTGTGGTCATGCGACATTAGCAACTGCCTTTGTAATAAATAATTTTATAGAAAATATAGAAGAAATAAGTTTCTCGACAATGAGTGGAATTTTAAAGGTAAGTAAAAATAAAGACTTGTATGAGATGGATTTTCCAAGTAGAATGCCAGAACCTATATCTATAACGAGAGAAATGATAGAAGCAATTGGAGTAAGTCCTAAAGAAGCTTATTTATCAAGAGATTTACTTTTAATATTAGAGGATGAGGAAGAAATTAAAAACTTAAAGCCTGATTTTGAAAAATTAAAAGCTTTAAAAGAAGGACTGGTTTGCATAGTAGCTTCTGAAGGGGAAAACTCTGATATTGCAGTTAGAACATTTTGTCCTAAGCTAAATGTTAATGAGGATCCAGTATGTGGTTCAGCACATTGTAGCTTGATTCCGTTTTGGGCAAATCGTTTCGACAAAGAAAAAATTCATTCAAAACAATACTCAAAGCGATATGGGGACCTTTATTGTAGCGCTAATGGTGACAGAGTAATTATTGCAGGAAAAGCTATATTATATTCACAGGGAGATATTAATGTTTAATTGTTATATAGTAAATACATTTACAGAAGAAGTTTCCAGTGGTAATACAGCCGCTGTATGTATATTACAACATTTCTTAGATACGGCGGTTATGCAAAATATAGCGACAGAAAATAATGTTCCAGAAACCGCATTCATAGTTGAAAAATCAAAATATCATTATGAGATAAGATTTTTTACGCCTAAAAAAGAATTAGAAATATGTGGGCAAGCAACTCTTGCCGCAGCATTTGTAGTAGATAATTTTATAAATAGGATATATGATAAGATAACTTTTGCTACGGAAAAAAGTGATGTTGAAATCAGAAAAAATAGTGATAGATATGAACTAGAATTTGAAAGTATGCTCTGTAAAGAAATTGAAGTTACAGATGAAATGATAGCTATAATGGGAGAAAGACCAATAGAAGCGTATCTATCAAGAGATTTGGTTCTTATTTTTGAAAATGAGCAGCAAATTAAATCTCTAAAACCAGATTTTGAAAAACTAAAAAAGTTTCCAGGATTTGTATGTGTAGCCTCTTCAAAAGGTGAAGTTTCAGATATTGCAGTTAGAACCTTTTGTCCCAAAATAAATGTTAATGAAATTGAAGTGTGTGGGTCTGCTCATATAAGTTTAGCACCTATATGGGCAGAAAAATTGAATAAAAATGAGATTTTTTCAAAGCAGTATTCAAAAAAAGGTGGGACTGTTTATTGTCAATTTAAAAATGAATTTACATCAATTTCTGGAAGTGCAGTACTTTACCAAAAAATAGTACTAAAGTTAAGGGTTATATTGTAAAATATAATTATGGGATATATTTTTTGAAAAAGGAGTAATACATATGGCAACTTTTGAAGATTTTTTGAAATTAGATATTAGAGTAGGTCAAATAGTACAGGCAGAGTTTTTTGAAAAAGCTAAAAAGCCAGCGTACAAACTGTGGGTCGATTTTGGAGAAAAAATTGGAATAAAGCAGTCTAGTGCTCAGATTACGGAGTGTTATAAATTAGAAGATATAGTTGGAAAGCAAGTCATGGGAGTTGTAAATTTTCCACCTATGAAGGTAGCGGGATTTAAATCGGAAGTGTTAGTATTAGGCGTATATTCAAAACAGGGAGTTGTGCTAATACAACCAGAACAAGGCGTTCAAAATGGAGATAAATTAGGTTAATTAAATGGAGGGAAAGCGATGAAGAGGGAAGAGGCATTAGAATTACTAAGGGAATATAACAAGGAAGAATTTCATATTCAACATGCAATAACGGTTGAATGTGTAATGAGATACTTTGCACAAAAGCTCGGATATGAAAATGAAGTTGAGTTTTGGTCTATGGTAGGCTTGCTGCATGATTTAGATTTTGAAATGTATCCAGAGCAACATTGTGTAAAAGTTCAAGAGATAATGAAATCAAAGTCATTAGATGATAAGCTTATAAGAGCGGTGGCTAGTCATGGTTATGGGGTTTGTGATGCAACACTTCCAGAGCCAGAGCATGAGATGGAAAAAATTCTATTTGCAACAGATGAACTTACAGGACTTATTGGAGCAGCTGCTATGATGAGACCCTCAAAAAGTGTAAAAGATATGGAAGTTTCTAGTCTTAAGAAGAAATTTAAAGATAAAAAATTTGCAGCAGGATGTTCAAGAGATATAATAAAACAGGGTTCTGAGAAACTAGGCTGGGAGTTAGAAAAGCTTTTTGAAGAAACTATTTTAGCAATGCGTGAATGTGAAGATTATGTTAGCGAACAGCTGATGAAATAAAATATACGAAAAGCGTCAGCTAAATTTATAAATTATTTTAGACCTACGAATAAATAACTTTTAATAGTTAAATTCGTAGGTTTATTTTTTTGAAATCAAAACGAACATAAAGAATATTCAGTTAATAAAAGGGGTAATATAAAAGTATGTTTTTTTAAAATTAACTATATGTAAGCTAGAAAGGGGTATTAAGTGTTATGAGTCTATCCGATAAACTATCTAGAAAAAATCATTCTAGTAAACAAGCTACAACGATAAAAAAACGTATAACCAGTGGGATATTAAGCTTAATAGTAGTGTTAAGTTTAATATTAGGAGCTATTGCAGCCTTTTTAAATTATTCATCAACTTTAGATTCGCTTCGGTTATCTATGATTGAAACTTCTGAAATTGCAGCAAAAAGAATTTCTAAAGAGCTTATGGCATATAGAAATATTGCATATGAAATAGGTACAATATCAGCACTTTCAGATGATGAAGTTTCTGTTCAAGAAAAACAAGCTATAATTGATTCTAGATCAAAAGCATATGGATTTGTAAGGGGAAATATATTAGACTCAGAGGGAAATAGTATATTTGATGGAAATAATTATGCGGACAGAGAATATTTTCAAATTTCAATCACAGGAAAAGCTTTTTCATCAGATCCAGTTGTAAGTAAAGTTACTGGAAAAATGACCACAATAATTTCAGCACCTATTTGGGAAGATGGTGTTCCAGATTCTAAAGCTGTAGGAGTAGTGTATTTTGTACCTAATGAAGATTTTTTAAATATAGAAATGGCTAATATAAAAATTGGAGATACAGGATCTTCTTATATAATAAATAAGAACGGTTTAACAATTGCACATGAAAATGTTGAAATAGTAGGCGCTGAAAACACTATAGAAAGTGCAAAAACAGATCCTTCATTAGAATCTTTGGCTAAAATAGAGCAAGCCATGGTTGAAGGTAAACATGATTTTGGAAAGTATTCATATAATGGTATGAAAAAAGTAGTAGCATATGCACCTGTACCAGATACTGATGGCTGGAGTATAGCATTATCGACTACAGAAAAAGAATTTTTAGCAGGTTTTAGACGATCAGTGTACTTTGTAATAGTTACGTTAATTGCATTTTTAGGAATAGGTATAATAGTATCTACAAAATTTTCAGATTCAATATCAAAACCTATTTTAGATTGTGTAAATAGACTAAAGTTGCTTGCAGAAGGCGATCTAAAATCACCAGTACCAACCATAAAGACAGGAGATGAGGTGGAACAATTATTAGCTGATTTGGCCACAACTATTGAGCAGATAAATATGGCAATTCAAGAAACAGCATTTAGTCTTTCAAATGCAGCAAATGGAGATTTAACACATACTATAGAGAGTAAATTTAAAGGCGATTTTGAAGAATTAGGAAGTTCTGTAAATAATATAATATTTTCGCTGAATGAAACTATAAGCCAGATAGGCACAAGTGCAAATCAAGTAGCAAGTGGATCAGATCAAGTTTCATCAGGAGCGCAAGCACTTGCACAAGGAGCAACGCAGCAATCCAGTTCGGTAGAAGAACTCGTTGCGACAATAGATGATATATCTGGACAAATTCAAGAAAGTGCAAAAAATTCGATTGATGCGAAAAATAAAGTGGTTTCAGTAGAGGAAGATATTCAAAATTGTAATGGAATGATGAGAGATATGCTAGAGGCTATGGATGAAATAAGCAGTAGCTCAAATGAAATAAGTAAGATTATAAAAACTATACAAGATATAGCTTTTCAAACCAATATACTTGCATTGAATGCAGCGGTAGAGGCAGCAAGAGCAGGGAATGCTGGCAAAGGATTTGCAGTAGTTGCAGATGAAGTTAGAAATTTAGCTATAAAAAGTGCAGAAGCTGCAAAAAATACAACTATATTGATAGAAAACTCAATAAAGTCTGTAGGAAAAGGTAGTAAGATAGCCAATGAAACTGGAAATATAATGGAATCTATAGTTAATGATGCAAAAGATGTAGCTATATCTATAGAGATGATATCAACAGGTGCAGTTTCTCAGTCAGAGTCGATATCACAAGTACAGCAGGGGATAGATCAAATTTCTTCTGTTGTTCATAGTAATTCAGCTACGGCAGAAGAAAGTGCAGCGTCAAGTGAACAATTATCAGCACAAGCAGATAGCTTAAATGATTTAGTAGGAAATTTTATATTAATGAATAAATAAATTTAGAATTTTTAGGTAAAAAAGATAGAAAAAACGACTATTCGCTTTTTCTATCTTTTAATTTTTAAGAATAATGAAATTTAATCAAGATTACAAAATTCACAAGAAGTATTAATTAAATGTATTATAGGAATCATTATTTTAAATTCAACACCTTCAGAATCTAAATTTTTACAGTAAATTTCTCCTTCAAAAAACTGTACAACAAGTTCGTATAAAATTGTAAGACCAAGACCTTTTCCGGTTCCACCCATATTTCCTTTAAAAAATGGTTCAAATATATGATTTATATAATCATCAGGAATATTGTTGCCATTGTTTGAGTATGATATATATAGAAAATTGTCATCTTTAGTAATAATTATATCTATTATTCCTTTAAAATTTTTTGGGAAAGCATGTTCTACTGAGTTTGTTATTAAAATTTTTAGTATTTGAAGCAATTTTTCAGGGTATATTATACAGAAGTCTTCTGGAAGATGGATATCCATATTTATTATATGCTCGGTATTATAAATAAGCGTAGAAAGATCAAATTCATATTGTTTCAAATAAGGAGTTAGTTTAGTACAAGGGATAGTATTACAAGTAGAAGAATCATTTGTATTTAGGGAAGTTATAATGTCAAGTAAGTTCTTTGATTTAATCACTTGATCTTTTATTATTTCTACGGATTCTATCATATTCATTAGTTTATTAACAAAGATAGTTTTACTTAATTTACCATTTTCAATTGAGGTAATTAAATCAGATAAGACAGTTTCAGTAAATGTTACAGACGTAAGTGTATTTCCTAAAGGCGTATTAATTTCATGAGCAAGGCTTGAGATAAACTTATTTAAAGAGTTCATTTTCTCTGTTAGCATTATTTTATTCTGTGCATTCATAAGTTCATCCATGGTTTTAGTAAGTTCTTCAGTTCTTTGAGTAATTCTTAATTCTAGTTGATTTTGATCTTCAGTTATAGTATTTGCCATATCTATGAAAGAATTTTCTATTATTCCAAATTCATCATCTCTTGTAGACGTCTTAATTATTATGGCTCTTTGATTTTCAAACTGAGAAATCATATTTAAAATATTAGAAATGGGTTTTTTCATATATTTTGAAGCAAAATAAGAAATTAGTATTGACGTGATTATAAGAATTACGAATAATACAAAATGTAATTTTTTAAGTATAGATACTCCTTTAAATGCTGTTTCTTGAGGCACTTGAACAAATACTCCCCAACCAGTATTTTCGAGTTTTCCAAAAGAAACTATTTTATTTGCGTTTTCAAAAATATAATTTCCAATTCCTGAATTACCACTTAAAGCTTCCTTTACAGGTTCTAAATAATATAAGTTTAGTCTTTGAAAAACAAAATCCTTATTTGGATGGGCTATTACAGTGCCTTCTCTATCAACTATAAATCCATACATATCTTGAGATATAGAGATACTTCCATTTGAATAAGATAAATTTTCGCTTAAAAAATTTAGATTTATACTACATCCAAGCACCCCTATAATTTTATTTTTTGATTTTATAGGAGCAGCATAGACTGCTATTGATTCATTTGTACTTCTTGAGATAATAACATCTGAGAAAAATTTCTCACCATTTATAGCTTTTTGAAAATAGTCTCTATCTGCTCTATTACCAAGGCTATCAAGGTAAGATGATTTATATATCTGCATACCATTTTTATCCATTATATAAATTTGAGTTATTATAGGAGTGTTTGAGATTATATTTTGGACAATAATATCAAATTTATTAATATCAAAGTTTTTTAACTCATTTGAATTAAGTAAGAATGACATTGAATTTTCAATATTATATAAATTTAAGTTTATTTTTTCTTCTAAATTTTCTCGATCTGAATTCAGTCTGCTTTCAAGTTCGGATTCAGTGTAGGAAACCATACTGTTTAAACTTATTGTAGCAAATAACGATAATATGGAAACGATTATTAATGTTTGCAAAATGAACAATTTAAATTGAAAATTCTTATAGATTTTCATATCAGTAGCCACCTTAACAATACTAAAAGTTGTACTCAAATTAAATATTTTATACCCATTGAGCATAATTTTAAAAGATATTTAACGCTTTATCATAGGTTTATGGAATAAATAAAAAATTATGTCAGTTAATAGTATCTGACATAATTTTTTATAATTATAATTTGTTGTTTTTTATCATTTCCACAAAATATTGATGGACAGAAGTATCCTTTGTAAGTTCAGGATGAAAGGCAGTTACTAGTTGATTATTTTGTTTTGCAGCAACTATTTTATCATCGACAACGGCTAAAATTTCTACATTTTCTTTAACAGAATGTATGTAGGGAGCTCTTATGAATCTCATAGGAATTTCACCAATGCCTTTGAAGTTACTAATAGTGTCAAAACTTCCAAGTTGTCTTCCATATGCGTTTCGTTTACATATAATATCCATTGTAGCAATATGAGAAACCTTATCGTTAAATATGCGGTTAGAAAGAAGTACAAGTCCAGCGCAGGTTCCAAATACTGGAGTTCCTTTTTGAATTAGTAGTTTTATGAGTTCAAAAAGCTTTAATTCATGAAGCAATTTTCCCATTACAGTACTTTCTCCGCCGGGAAGAATAAGTCCATCAAGTTTTTGATTTAAATCATCTAATTTTCTAATTTCGAAATTTTTTATTCCGAGAATATCAAGTGCTTGTTTATGTTCTACAAAAGCACCTTGAAGGGCTAAAATTCCAATATTCATATTACTTTCCTCTTTCAGCCATAAGAAGTTCAATTTCTTGTTCATTTATTCCAACCATAGCCTCACCGAGGTCTTCTGAAAGTTCAGCTATAAGTTTGGCATCATTAAAGTTTGTAACGGCTTTAACTATAGCCGCCGCACGTTTTGCAGGATCTCCAGATTTAAATATACCAGAACCTACAAATACGCCTTCAGCCCCAAGTTGCATCATAAGAGCTGCATCCGCAGGAGTAGCAACTCCACCAGCTGCAAAATTCACAACAGGAAGTTTTCCGTTTTCATGTACAAATTGGATTAAATCATAAGGTACTTGTAGTTCTTTTGCTATATCAAAAAGTTCATCTTCATTCATTGAAGTTATTTTTTTGATATCACTTTGAATCATTCTCATATGACGAACAGCTTGTACAATATCACCAGTGCCAGGCTCTCCCTTTGTACGAATCATTGAAGCTCCTTCGCTGATTCTTCTTAAGGCTTCTCCTAAATCCTTAGCACCACATACAAAAGGCACATTAAATTTTAATTTATTGATGTGATACTTATCATCCGCAGGAGAAAGTACTTCACTTTCGTCTATGTAATCTATTTCTATAGCTTCTAAAATTTGAGCTTCTACAAAATGCCCCATACGACATTTTGCCATAACTGGAATAGATACAGCATCTTGAATCCCTTTAATCATTTTTGGATCACTCATACGAGATACTCCACCTGCCATTCTTATGTCTGCCGGAATACGTTCAAGCGCCATAACCGCACATGCACCTGCTTTTTCAGCAATTTTTGCTTGTTCAGGTGTAGTTACATCCATGATAACTCCGCCTTTTAACATTTGAGCTAAGTTTTTGTTTAATTCAAATCTTTCATTTTTCATTTTATTATCTCCTTAAATTTGTAATTTGTTTTAATTTATATTATAATCAAATTGGTATTATTTAAATAGCCATTTTAATTATAAATAATAATACCAGATTGGAGAAATTATGCTTACATATGATATGAATATTAGAGGGAATGTCAGTTTATATGAATTTTTATATAGAAGTATAAAAGCAGATATTTTATGTGGAAAAATAAAATCAGGAGATAAACTTCCGTCAAAAAGAAGCCTTGCAAATCATTTGAATATAAGTGTAGTAACCGTTGAAAATGCTTATACACAGCTCTCAATAGAAGGGTATGTGTATTCAGTAGAAAAAAGTGGTTATTATGTTAGTGAACTGCAAAGTAGTAAAAATATTGAAAAAGTACATAAAAAAATATCTAAAGCAATAAACTTGGATGAAGAAAATTATTTTATGGATTTTAAAACGAATAATGTGAATGAAAGTAAATTCCCTTTTTCAATTTGGTCAAAGGTTACAAGAGAAGTGCTTACAGATAAAAATACTCAGCTTTTAAATCCAACGCCATTTAATGGAACTATGGAATTAAGAGAAGAAATAGCTAATTATTTATATAGGTTTGCAGGAATGGATGTTGATTCAGAGCAAATAATAATAGGTGCTGGCACAGAACAGCTGTATAATATGATTATACAGTTTTTTAAAAAAGATTGTGTATTTGCAGTAGAAAATCCAGGATATCCTAAGATTGCTCAAATTTATGAAGCAAATGGAGTAAAATTTGAGTATATAGACATAGATGACGATGGGATTGATATTTTAGAATTAGAAAAAAGTAACGCAAATATAGTTCATATTTCTCCCTCGCATCATTTTCCAACAGGTGTAGTAATGCCAATAAAGCGAAGACAGGAGTTATTAAAGTGGGCAGAAATAGCTAAGGATAGATATATAATTGAAGATGAATATGATAGTGAATTTCGTTTCATAGGTAGACCAATAAGTACTCTTCAAAGCATAGACTCAGGAAACAAAGTCATATATATGAATACTTTTTCAAAAACGATAGCACCAACAATTCGTATAAGCTATATGGTGTTACCTATACATTTAGTAAATGAATACAAAAAAAAGATGGGTTTTTACTCATGTGCGGTTTCAAGTTTTGAACAGCATACACTTGCAAGGTTTATAAATAGAGGTTATTTTGAAAGACATATAAATCGGATGAGGAATTTTTATAAACTTCAGAGAAAATTTATTTTAGATGAGTTGAAAAAAAGTAGATTCTCTTCAAATATAGATATTTTAGAATCAAATTCAGGACTTCACTTTATAGTGGATGTAGATACTGAGTTATCAGATTTTGAAATTATAGATTCGGCAAGAAAAAATGGAATAATAATATCTTGTCTATCTTATTATTATTATGGAAATAAAGATGATATTTCTGGTAAAATAGTAATAAATTATTCTAATTTTGAAAATGAAAAATTAGAGGAAGCCTTAGAGCGATTATTTAGCAATATTATAGAATAATAGCTATTTTAATTTAAAAAATAAATTAAGAATCTAAAAATAAATTAAAAAGAGAGGAACTTTATGAAATATTTATATAATCAAAGTGGCTGTTGAATTCCTGCTGGCGAGTCTGCTAGTGAGCAGAATGAAATCAAAGAAAATTGCCTTGTATGTGGAGGAAAGCTAGATTACTTTGAAGAAGCACAGGAACTTAAATGTTTTGAATGTGGAATTAAGGAGCTAGGTTATGTAAATTGTCCAGAAGGACATTATATATGCGAAGCCTGCCATGGTAAAAAAACTTTAGAGGTATTGATAGATGAAGTTTGGAAGCAGAAGGAAATTAATCCGTATATAATAGCTGAAAATCTGATAGACAGCTTAAAGTTGCCAATGCTTGGGTGTGAACATGCTTGGGTAGTGGCAGGTTCATTTATGATAGCATTAAGAAACAATGGATTAGATATAACCCAAAAACAGCTTCAAGAAGCAATAAATAGAACTCAAAAACAAGCAATAGGCGCATATTGTGGACTTACTGGAGTATGTGGGATAGCGCCTGCAATAGGTGCAGTTTATAGTGTCATACTTGGGGCTGCTTGTCCAAAAGATATTGAAACTTCTCATACTATGCATGTGGTTTCTGATGTAATCAAAGCTATTGCATATCAGGCAGGGCCTTGTTGCTGTAAAAACTTTGCATATACAGCACTAAAAGTAGCGTGTGAAAAATCAGAAGAATATTTGGGGATAAAATTAGAATTTGAATGTGATGTTTTATGCAAGGATAGTCATAGACATCCTCATGGATGTAGAAAAGAAAAATGTAATTATTATAATTAGTATTGGGGGGATTAGATGGATAAATTTTTAAAAAAATGGAGTGTTTTTTTAGGAAAAAACAAAATTTTGTTAGCTATAATATTTATGAGTATTCTAATTTGTACAGTAGTTTTTTTTGCAAGTAATGTATCAACAGAAGCTGAAAGTCAGTTTGAAGAAATAGATAAAGTGCAAAAGCAGTCTGAAGAAGTAGATAAAACGCCTAAGCTTGAAATAAGTAAGCCATTATATGTTAATTATGAAGATATAAAAACTTCAGATCAATATATAAAAAAAGATGATAACTCAAAGTATTCGCAGATAAAGATAAAAAATATTTCAAAAGAAACTATTTATGATATATGGATAAGTTTGGATACTCAAGAAACTAACAAAAGTGGTCATTATTTGGGGAAGGCCTATACTTTAAGTCGTCTTAATGCAGGAGAAGTTGCTATACTAAGTACTCAGCATGAGGATGTATCAGAAAAAGCATCTCTAAACATAGATGAAGTTTATTATATGGATAGTAGTAATAATTATTTAAGGCGAAAACTAAGCGTTGGAGAATCAAGTACACTAGATTATATGGTTTTTGATGGGAAATTAGAAGATGTTTTAAATAAACTTAATTCATCAGTTGATATATTAGATATAAAGACGTATAGACAAAATACATCATCGGATAAAAATACATATGTGGTTGATGTGAAGAACAAATCTAAATCTAAGTTAAAAAATGTTTATATTTCATTTATAGAGTATAACAATGGCATTGTCGTAGGAGAGCAATGGATAAGGTTAGAAAATTTAGAGAAAGAAATTAAAAGTAATAAAATAACTTTAAATTCAAGTAATGATTTAGATTTATATAGATATGGGTATACTGTAGATAATTTTGAAACTAAAACAGAAGATTTTTACGAAATTTATCCAGAGCGAAAAGTATATAGAGTGGAGAATATTGTATTTGAAGAGGAAACGGAAAGAAATGAATTAATTAAACTGTATAAACAAATTATAATTGCGATTGTACTTATATTAATTGAGTATATTCAAAAGAGATTTACCAAAAAATCTGAAGTTAATAAAAAATATTTAGAGTATGCAAAACGTATAAATTGGGTTAAATGGTCGATTTTTATAGGATTTCTTATTAATATTTGGTTTTCTTAAAAAATGATAATGTTTCTTATTAATTTAATAAAAATTCTAAAAAAACTACACCTATATTTTATGGATGTAGTTTTTTTGAAATACAAAATTGGTATACTAAATATTAAATATGTGTTAAAATCTCTAATTGATTAGTACACGTTTTTTCCAAATTTATTTAAAAAATGTGAAAAAGTTAATATTAAACAAATAGAATCTATATAGTAAGATAAGTGTAAAGAAGGAATTGAGGGATGAAAATGATTACAAAATCATTAGAACGAAAATTACTCACAATGCTTGAAATATTAGCAAACTGCAAAAGTATTTCATTGAAAGATTTTTCAGAAGAAATGAAGGTAAGTACGAGAAGCATAAGAAATTATTTAAAACAGCTTCAAGATGAAATACCATCAGATATTGCAGTGATAGACAAAAATCCAAATGGTGATTATGAACTTAAACTAATTAACCAAGAAAAATTTAGAGAATTATTGGATTTAAATAGAAGGCAAAAGCAAAAATTCTCTCAGCTCAATAATCCTGACGAAAGAGTGGATTATCTTATAAATCGTTTAGTAGCAATAGAAGATGTAATAACTATAGATGATTTAGCTGAAGAAATGAATGTAGGAAGAACTACACTAGTTAAAGATTTAAAAAAAGTAGATAAGAAACTTGAAGAGCATGGGCTTTTGTTAAAGCGAAAAACTAATGCTGGAATCAAAGTCGAGGGGGATGAAATAAATCTTAGACTTATAATTTTAGAAAATATTTGTAAGACTTATGAAGACGCTAAGATTATGCTCGATGAAAGCAACATTATTAAAAAATCAGATTTAGAAAAATTAAAAATCAAATTAGTAGAAAATCTTAAAGCGAATATGTTTAGCATTACAGAAGCGCTCTTAAGAAATCTTATTAGATATATCGCAGTAATGCTAATAAGACTAAAACATGATAAGAGCATTATAGCTGTTCAGCCACAGTATCAAATAATATTAGAGTCAGAGGAATATAAAAGAGGGAAATCATTAAAAAATGAGATTGAAGCTTTTTTAAATATTGAGATAAGTGATTTTGAAACGATATTTATAGTTATGCCTCTTTTGGGAAGAAACGCGCCACTTTATCATGAAATACTTAGAAACATAATAATAAATGAAAACATAACTATACTTAGAAAACAGATATTTGATAGAGTATTTAAATTTACAGGCTTAAAACTTGAAAAAGATAAGCAGCTTATACAAGGGCTTGAATATCACTTATATTATGCACTTAATCGAATGGTACTTAATATAAAATATAAAAATCCGATGCTTAAGGAGATTAAAGAAAACTACAAACTGCCATATGAAATAGCGAAAATAGCAGCAGATGTTATAGAAGAGAAATACAAGGTTCATGTGGACGATGATGAAACAGGATATTTAGCCCTTCATTTTGGAACTTATTTTGAAAAAGCTGATAGAATACCAAGAAAAATAGAAAATGCATGCATTGTATGTGGTACAGGACTTGGAACAGCGATTTTGCTAGGGATAAAATTAAAAAAGATATTGGGAGAAAAGATAGTATTTAATTCATATTCGGATTTGGATTTTAATAAAGAAATTGCAGATAACTATGATATAGTATTTAGTTTAGTAGATTTGGATTTAGATACTTTAGTTCCTATAATAAGAATAAAGTCTATATTTGATGAGGATGAACTTAAAAACGATATAGAAAGACAGTTAATCCTTATAGATGAAAATGTGGCTTATCGAAAAAGTAGTGCTTTAGAAGAAAAACTAGATTCACGTTTAGTATTTCACTTAGATGAAGCTACTTTTATGGAAAATCTAGAACATATGCTAACTAGCTTAGTCGAGGAAAATTTAGTTTCAAAGACCTACAAAACAAGTGTTTTAGAGCGAGAAAAGAAAGCAGCTACAGCATTTGGAGGGTATATTGCATTACCTCATGCAGTTGATGAAGATGCCAAAGAAGTTATTTTAAGCTATGGAATATTAAAAAAGCCAATTCAAGTGGATGGTAAGGAAGTCGGACTTATAATACTTATGGTTATTCCATCTGAAAGTAAAAACAATCAAGACCTAATTATAAAAACCTATCAAGATATAATAGATTTATCAAGAGATAAGAAAAAGGTTCAAAAGCTTATAAAAACTCGAAATTATGATGAGTTTATTGAGATTTTAGAAAGGAGATAATATGGATTCTATTTTAGTTTTAATCATAATAGCAATAGTAGTATGGATTTTAAATTTTACACTAGGACTTATACAGATAAAGGATTTCAACAAAAATTATATAGAGCTTAGAAAACTTGGAAAAGTAGCTATAGGAAGAAAAAAAGGAATGTTTACTTCAGGTACTATAGTGCTTATAAGAATAGAAAATGATGGGTTTATTGTAGAATCAAGAAAAATGCAGGGATTTACGATAGCTGCTAGAGTAAGAACATTTAAAGGGCTTGAAGATATGTATATAGATAAGATAGAAGAAGAACATTTAACACAGTTTAACAAACCACTAAAAAAGGCGATATTAGATGCAGTTAAAAATTACAAAACTTTTAAAATGGAGGAGGGTAGTTTAGTTGAAGCTGAAGTAGTGGTTTAAAATAAAAAAATATTAGGAGGTTATTTATATGACACATATGTTGGATGTATTTGCAAGAGGTGCAGATTCATTTATGAATTTATTTAGAGCAGGTGGAGCACAATTCATGGATTTCGTAACAGGAATCATTCCACTATTAGTAGCACTTCTTGTTACTATGAATGCAATTATAAAATTTATTGGAGAAGAAAAAATTGAAAAGTTAGCAAAAAAATGCTCATCAAATCCAATAAGCAGATACTTAATACTACCGGTTATAGGAACATTTGTTTTCGCAAACCCAATGACATTATCACTTGGTAAATTTATGCCTGAAAAATATAAGCCAAGCTACTATGCAGCAGCAAGTTTTTCTTGTCACACTATGAATGGATTGTTTCCACACATAAATCCAGGAGAGTTATTTGTATTTTTAGGAATAGCATCAGGAATAACAACACTTGGACTTTCAACTACAGATTTAGCAGTAAGATATCTATTTGTAGGTATGATTACAAACTTCTTTAGAGGTTGGATAACAGATTTCACAACAGCTTATGTTGAAAAACAGCAGGGAATAAAATTAAGCACAGAAGTTAATATAGGACATTAGGAGGATATTATGGAATATAAAAAAGTAAAAATAAACAAAGGTTCAGGTGGATGGGGTGGCCCTATTATAGTAGAACCTACTGAAAAAAAGAATAAAGTAGTTTATATAACTGGTGGAGCAACACCTGATACTGCAGTTAGAATAGCTGAACTTACAGGTTGTGAACTTATAGATGGATTTACTAAAGGCGTTAGGGACGAAGAAATTGCCTGTGTAATAATAAATTGTGGTGGAACTTTAAGATGCGGTATATATCCTCAAAAGAAAATTCCTACAGTAAATATAATGAAGACTGGAAAAAGTGGTCCACTGGCAATGTTTATAAAAGAAGATATATACGTTTCAGGAGTAAAGCCTGATAATGTAGAGCTTATATAGAAAAAAATTTATAGGAGGAAATCTCAGATGGGTTACGATACAAATAAAAAAATAAGTCAGCAGACGGGCGGACTTGTAGGAAAAATCGGTATAGCTATAGGAAATTTTAGTA
The DNA here is from genome assembly GCA_041738345.1 of Proteocatella sp. Lineage (GTDB taxonomy): Bacteria > Bacillota > Clostridia > Peptostreptococcales > Filifactoraceae > Proteocatella. Next base: position 89,932 of record JBGSPX010000047.1, on the reverse strand, counting down.
GTACATTATTTCAAGCAGGTAGAGATACTATAGATACAGTTATACACACAATACTTCCATTTATGGCATTTGTTGCAGTAATGATAGGTATTATAAATGAATCTGGAGTAGGAAGCTGGATTGCAAATCTTCTTACACCACTTGTGGGAACTGTTGGTGGACTTGTAGTATTATCACTGATATGCTCATTCCCATTACTATCACCATTTCTTGGACCTGGCGCTGTTATAGCACAGATAGTAGGAGTTTTAATTGGAGCAGAAATTGGAAAAGGAAATATACCTCCACACTTAGCACTTCCAGCACTATTTGCGATAAACGCTCAAGCAGCAGCAGACTTTATACCAGTAGGACTTGGACTTGCAGAAGCTGAGCCAGATACGGTGCAAGTTGGAGTACCATCAGTACTTTATTCAAGATTTTTAACAGGAGCGCCTACGGTTGTAGTAGCATGGTTTGTAAGTTTTGGATTATATAAATAAATTTAAATTTACGAGGGAAAATTATGAAAACTATTTACAGTACAAGGATAGACAAGATTGGAGAAAAAGCCACAGATTTTCTTGAAATGGGAATGTTTATAACTTTTAAAGACAATGCACCTCAAGAACTTATGGATTATTGCTTTATACATCAAGAAAATAATCTTGTTGAAGACATAAAAAAAGATGATGTGTTGTGTATTGATGATGAAACTTATACAGTAAAATGTGTAGGAGAAGCAGTAAATAATAACCTTAAAGAATTAGGACATATTACGTTCAATTTTCAAGGCGAAGAAGAAGTGAAAGCCGCAGGTACTTTATATTTAGAACAAAAAGAAATTGCACCAATGGCAGTTGGTACAATTCTAAAAATAATAAGAAATTAGTTTGGAATATTAAAGTATAATATTCTAAGAAAATTATACTTTAATTTCTGTAATAAGTCAAAGGAATAGAGGTATAATATGACAAAATCATGGCTTAATTTAGAAGGTAAAACCGTTATTGTTACTGGAGGGGCTTCAGGGATAGGCAAATCGGTAGCACAAGAGTTTTTAAATAATGGAGCAAATGTAGTAATTTGTGATATGAGCAAAGATGCACCGCAAATGGAGCTTAATGAAAACAGCGGGAAAATGCTTTATGTAGTTACAGATGTAACGGATTATACTAATGTAAAAGATATGATACAAAAAACCAAAGATACCTTTGGAAATATAGACATCTTAGTTAATAATGCAGGTATAAATATACCAAGACTTTTGGTAGATGCAAATCAAGAAAATAGTAAATATGAGCTTGATGAAGCGGTATTTGACAAGATTATAAATGTAAATATAAAAGGTGTATTTTTCTGTGCTCAAGCAGTAGCTAGAGAAATGGTTAAAGACGGTTCAGGTGTTATAATAAATATGTCTTCAGAAAGTGGGCTAGAAGGTTCTGAAGGCCAAAGTATTTATGCAGCTTCTAAAAATGCAGTAAATTCATTCACTCGTTCATGGGCAAAAGAACTTGGGAAACAGGGCGTTAGAGTAGTTGGAGTAGCACCTGGAATTCTTGAGGCAACAGGTCTTAGAACTATAGAATATGAAACTGCACTTGCTTATACACGAGGAATAACAGTAGAAGAACTTCGTAAAGGTTATAGTAAAACTTCTACTACACCGCTTGGAAGATCTGGAAAGCTTTCAGAGGTAGCAGATTTAGTTTGTTATTTAGCTTCAGAAAGAGGAAGCTATATTCACGGTGTAACATACAATGTAGCCGGCGGAAAAACAAGAGGATAATTACTATTTACAAATTAAAGATATAAATATGAAACAGGTCTTTTATATAGAGGCCTGTTTTGTTCTATTTTGTAATAATATGGGTATATATGGGATAAATGTCGAAGAAGGGAGCAATCAAAATGAGTGTAAAGGGTTTTTATTTGATGCCTCATCCTCCTATAATAATTCCTGAAGTTGGTCGGGGTTCAGAAAAGGAAGTTTTTAATACGGGGGAAAGCCTTAATAGGGTTGCAGAAGAAATTGCAGGTTTATCACCAGAAACAATAATTATTGTGTCACCTCATGGACCAATGTTTGAAGATGCTATTGCAATTGCATATGGCACATCAATAGAGGGAGATTTAGGCAGTTTTGGTCATAATGAAATAAAAATGAAGCTTGATATAGACGTGGAATTAGCTGATAAAATATATGAACTAGCAGATAAAAATGGAATTCCGGTAGTAAAAGCTTCCAATGATTTATTAAAAAATTATAACCGTTCATTGATATTGGATCATGGTGCAATGGTACCACTATACTTTATAAATTCAAAGTATAATAATTATAAGCTTATTCACATAACGTATGCACCACTTAGTGATATAGACTTATATAAATTTGGAATGCTTATAAATCAAGCGGTTGAATCCCTAGGTAGAAGCACCGTATTTATAGCAAGTGGAGATTTGTCTCATAAGCTAAAAGACCGAGGACCTTATAAGTATAGTGAGTTTGGAGAAATGTTTGATAAAGAATTTCTAGAAAAGCTTGAAAAAGGAGATACATTAGGAGTTATAAATATAGATGAGAAAATAGTTTCAAATGCAGGAGAATGCGGAAGACGTTCAGTACTAATTCTTTTAGGGGCACTAGATACCAAAACATTTGAAGGTAAGCTTTTAAGCTATGAGGGAACTTTTGGAGTAGGTTATGGGGTAGTAAGCTTTGAAATAAAAGCGGAATCAGAGTCCAAACTTGCTAAACTAGAGGCTTCTAGAATGGAGAAATTTAATGATAGATTAAAAGATGAAAGTCCGTATGTACGTTTAGCGAGAGAAAGCTTGACTCACTATATAGAAACTGGAGAAGCAATAAAGGAATATCCTGATTATATCACAGATGAAATGAGACTTAAAAAAAGAGGAGTTTTTGTTTCTATAAAGAAAAACGGAGAACTTAGAGGTTGCATTGGAACAATACTTCCAACTAGAAAAAATATGGCTGATGAAATAATATACAATGCGATTGAAGCGGGAATCCATGACCCTAGATTTTATAGAATTTCTAAAGATGAATTACTCGATATAGTATTTTCTGTGGATATATTAGGAGAACCTGAAATTGCTGAAAAAGAAAATTTAAATCCTTTAAAATTTGGAGTAATAGTTATGACAGAGGATAAAAAAGGCGTGCTTCTTCCAGATTTAGAAGGGATAGATACCGTAGAGGCGCAGCTTTCGGTAGCACTCAAAAAAGCAGGAATATCACAAGATGAAGCTTATGAAATATTAAGATTTGAGGTAAAGCGTTATAAGTAGAGGGATGAGGCATTTTATGAAAAAAGAAGCGTTATATTATGAAACTTCAAAAGATAAAATTCACTGCCTTTTATGTCCTCATAGTTGCAATATTTCAAATGGAAATTCAGGCAGGTGCAAAGTAAGAGTAAATGAAAATGGTGTACTATACACGATAAATTACGGAGAAGTAACTTCTATTGCATTAGACCCTATTTCGAAGAAACCTCTTAGATATTTTAAGCAAGGAAGCAAGATTTTATCTGTGGGGAGCTATGGATGTAATTTTACATGTAAATTTTGTCAAAATTATAAAATTTCTCAATTTAAGGCAGATAGTCAGTTTATTTCTAAAGAAGAACTTTTAAAGCTAATAATTGAAACTGAAAACAATATAGGAATAGCGTTCACTTATAATGAACCTAGTATATGGTATGAATATGTTTATGATTGCGCTAAATATATAAAAGGTTATGATAAGAATCTATCGGTAGTGCTTGTAACCAATGGATATTTAAATAAAGCTCCACTTGAATCACTATTACCATATGTGGACGCTGTAAATATAGACTTAAAAAGTTGGAAGGATAGTTATTATAGGCAAATCTGCGGAGGTACCTTATCTCCAGTATTAGAAAGTATAAAGCTAGCGTCGAAGTATTGTCATGTAGAAGTTACTACGCTTCTAGTTACAGGGGAAAATGACAATTTAGAAGAAGTTGAAGAAATTGCAAAATATATTGCAGAAATAGACCCATATATTCCACTTCATCTTTCAAGATATTTTCCTAAATATCTTATGGATGCTCCAGCTACAGACATAGGGTTTATGATAGAAGCTGAAAAAATAGCAAATAAATATTTAAAGCGAGTGGTATTAGGGAATATTTAAAGTTAAATTTCTTATAAAATAAAACTTTGGAAAAGTCTTGTGGATGTTACATGGAACTTTACCAAAGTTTTTATTAGTTTAGAATGTAATAAAAGAGTTAATCGGAAATATCAACTTAACTGTAGTACCTATGTTTTTTTTCGAAGATATATCAATTCCAATTCCAAGTTTTGAGCTTAGTTTCTTACAAAGATATAGCCCTATACCTGTAGAGCTTCCAAGTAGGCGGCCATTTTCACCAGTAAAGCCTTTTTCAAACACTCTAGAGATATCATTTTCAGTAATCCCGATGCCAGTATCTGAGATTAAAAGAATTACAGAGTCAGGTTGATTTTGAGTTTCGATTATAATTTTAGCATCACTATCTTGAGAATATTTTATAGCGTTTTGGATAATTTGATTTACTATGAATTCAATCCATTTAGTATCACTATAAACCTCGATATCAGAAAAATCTTCAAGTTCTAGTTTTATTTTTTTTGCAATAAAATCTTTCGAATTTCGCTTTATTACCTTTACTACAGAATCGTAGAGTTTCATCTTTTTTATAATATAGTCTTTTTCAACCTCATTACTTCGAGCGTAATAAAGGGCTTGTTCAATAAAGCTTTCAATTCTATCTACTTGGGAATTTATTTTAGAAATAGGTTCGCTTTGATGGTTTTCAGCAATCATTTTTATTGAAGCGATAGGAGTTTTTATTTCATGTACCCAAGTTTCGATATATTCTCTGTATTCCTGTTGCTCATCTTTATAGAATTTAATATTATCATACATATCACGTCCGACTATGGACATTATTTCATTTAAAAACTCACCTTCAATAAGCTTGGATTTTGGGAGAACCTCAGGAAATAGATATTTTTTGTCAAGCTCTTCTACTAAATGTGCAGTTTCTTCAAAGTAGTTTTTTAGTTTTATACTTTCCATCAATATATATAGGCAAAGAGGCATAAACCATATAAAAAAGATTAGAAATATATAGGTGTATGAAAGATTTATCATTCTCAAAAAAATTCCCAAAATAAAAAATATGATTAGATTTATATACAAATAGGTTGCTTTTGATTTTAATATATCGATAAGCTTCATAGTATAATATACCCCAATCCGCGTTTAGTTTGTATAAGGTTTTCTATTCCAATATCTTCTAATTTTTTTCGTAAACGAGTGATATTAACTGTTAGGGTACTATCATCTACAAAATAATCAGAGCTCCAAAGGTATTCCATAAGCGAATCTCTAGAAACAATATTCCCTTTGTTTTTTAGCAAAAAAGCTAAAATCTTAAGTTCATTTTTAGTAAGCTCAATATTATTATTTTCAAAACTTAACGAAGCATTAGAAAGATTTAAAGATATTCCACTGTGAACTAGAACTTCTTGGAAATTGCCGTAGCTTCGTTTTAGAATAGAATTTATCCTAGCTAGTAGAATTTGGGTATTGTAAGGTTTGGTTATAAAGTCATCCGCACCTATATTCATACTCATAAGTTCATCCAATTCGCTATCTCTACTAGTAACTATAATTATAGGGACTTCAGAGGTTTTTCTAAGCTCGCGGCATATATAATAGCCATCAAATGCGGGTAAATTAATGTCCAAAATTATAAGATTTGCATTTTCTTTTTGAATAATATCGATAATATTTTGAAAGTCAGTGGGAGCAGTAACTTCATAACCATATTTTTGCAAGAAACTGCAAAGTTCTTCTCTTATATTGATATCATCTTCTACAATTACTATTTTATACATAGCTATCCTCACCTCCAAGTAGGGTTACAACCTCTATTATTTTAGCAAAAAATTCTTTTCTAGTATCATTTCCTCGTATTATTTCGGTGAAAATTTTTCCATCCTTTAAGATCAATATTCTATCAGTATAACTCGCAGTAAAAGCATCATGAGTAACCATTAGCACCGTAGCTTTTAGTTCACGATTCATTTTGGTTAGAGTTTCAAGTAAAATTCTAGCAGCTTTTGAATCAAGTGCGCCTGTAGGTTCATCGGCTAAAATTAGCTGTGGAGAAGTTATTATAGCGCGTGCTGCGGCAGCTCTTTGCTTTTCGCCTCCAGATACTTGATATGGATATTTATTCAAAATATGGGATATATTGAGATATTCTGCAATTGAATTAACTTTTTCATCTATGGTTAGATGAGAGATGTTATTTATAGAAAGTGGAAGCGCGATATTTTCGTATATATTGAGAGTATCAAGTAAATTAAAGTCTTGGAATATAAAGCCTAGTTTATTTCTTCTAAAACTTTCAAGTTCACTAGATTTTAGTCTGGTGATATCAGAATCATTTAGTAGAATTTTACCACCGCTTACATTATCTATTGTAGAAATACAGTTTAAAAGTGTAGTCTTACCACTTCCAGATGGACCCATGATTCCAATAAATTCACCTTTATTTACGCAAAAGCTTATATTATTTAACACCTTAGTTACATTATCTTTATTTCCATAATATTTTTCTATTTTTTCTATTTTAAGTATATTTTCCATAGCATTCTCCTATCTTATAATCTATTATATAGGTTTTAGTTTTTTATGGGAATGAAAATTTGGGAATATATTCTAATATTACAAAAATGTAAGGAAGATGAAAGGTTAGTAAATATCAAAAAAGCTATAAAGATGCTAAAATACATTATAAGATAAATTTAGGAGGACAATATGGTATTCAAATTAGCTAAAAAAAATATAAAGATGAATATACAAAATTATTTACTTTATTTTATGGCGTCTATATTTAATGTTGCTATATATTTTGTATTTCAAAATATTTGGTTTAATAAAGAGATAAGTGCATTTTTGGAAGATGACGCAAGATTATTGATGTTATTTAAAGGGGCATCCTTTGTTATCTTGATATTTTCTATAATATTTATAAGCTACTTCAGTAGTTTTTTTATAAAAAAACGAAAGAAAGAGCTTGGACTTTATTCGCTTCTAGGAATGAAAAAGTCAGATACAGCCAAAATGTTATTTTTTGAAAATGTATTTTTAGGATTTTTTGCAACAATTGTAGGTATAATTTTAGGATTTTTACTATCTAAAATATTGATGGGGATTCTAATATCTATCTTGGGCTTATCATTAAAGTTAGGGTTTCAATTGTCTTTAGAAGCGTTTGTAAATACATTTTTAACCTTTTCAATATTATTTTTTATAAGCAGTTTGTACACTAGTAGTATGATATATAGATTTAAGCTTATAGATTTGTTTAACTCTGACAAAGTAACGGAAAACGTAGAAGCTGAAAGTAAAGTAAAAAATATAATAGGGGCTTTAATTACAGTCATTTTAATAATAGTAGAGTTTTTTGCGGTACTTAACATAAAAGACAGTCAAAGTTTTACTACAAATGTACCGATAGCATTTTTTGCAGCACTTATAGTTACCTTTATGTTTTTTGGAACGTTCTTAAGTTTTGTAGGCAATAGAATAAAATCAAATAAGAAAATATATTATAAGGGAAATAATATAATAAGTGTTTCAAGTTTTTTATACAGAATAAAATCAAATAAACGGTTATTAGCGGTAATAGCACTTACCAATGCAGTGGCGCTTACTGCCATAAGTGTGACTTATAGTGTAGATTATAACATGAAAGAAATTGTGCAAACGACAAGTCCGTTTTCATATTGTTATGTAAGTGAAGATAAAACTTTAGATGAAAAAATAAAAAAAATTATTTTAAATAGTGAAGACCACCAGCTTATTAAAAATAAAACAGTAGTGTTAAATAAGCTAGAAAAAGGCTATCTAATTTCAGAGAGTCAGTACAAAGAAGCCTTAGAATCAAAAGGACTTACTTATCAGTATAAGCTGAAATCACCGAATGAAACTATTCTTGTAAATTATGGGTCAAAAGAATTAGACTCTAAAATAGGAGAAGACGTAGAGTTATCTTCGGATAAGATAAAGAATAAATTTAAAGTTATAGATAGAACAATGATAGAGCCGCTAAATGCTATGTGGATGGGTTATGTTTTTATGGTTACAGATGAGGTATACGAAGCTTATAAAGTAAATTATAACCCCGTGTATATAAATGCGTACTCTATAACAAATGATATGGAAGCTACTAAACTTACAAAAGCGATAATAAAGGAACTTCCAAAAGATATATATTTGAGTTATTCCCAAAGTGATAAAATGGTACTTCTATTTACATCAATGCTATTGTTTATAGGGATTTTTGTGGGACTTGTATTTTTAAGTTCAACAGCAAGCATACTTTATTTCAAGCAACTTTCAGAAGCTACAGATGATAAAAAACGGTATCAAATACTAAATAAAATTGGATTTTCGATTAAAGATACCAAGATTGCGATAAAGAAACAAGTAAGAGCGATATTTATATTACCAGTAGTTATTGGTATAGTGCATACCCTTATAGCACTTACTTTTTTAGGAAACACTATATCACTTAGTATAAAAGTACCTATAGTAACAAGTGTAATCGTATATATGCTTATATATTTCCTGTATTACACATTAACAGTAAATACCTATGTAAGAATTGTAACGGAAGATTAGAGTTTGGAGGATATTATGGAATTTGTTGTAGAGATTAAAGATTTAAAAAAAGATTATATTTCAAAAAAAAATAAATATGTGGCACTTGATGGGGTAGATTTTAGTATGGAAAATGGTGAATTTGTAGGAATTATGGGACCTTCGGGTTCTGGAAAAAGCACGCTTTTAAATATATTAGCTACTATAGATAGTGCTACAGAAGGCGAAGTGAAAATAGGCGGTAAGGAAATCTCAAAGCTAAGTGAAAAAGAAACTAATGAATTTAGAAGAACTGAGCTTGGATTTGTGTTTCAAGATTTTAATTTACTAGATACACTTACATTAAGAGACAATATTTTACTTCCACTTACGTTTTCTAATCAAAAAGTAAAAAAGATGGAAATGAAAATATATGAAATTGCAGATAAATTAAATATAAGAGAACTTTTGGATAAATATCCATATGAGGTTTCTGGAGGGCAAAAACAAAGAGCTGCAGCGGCAAGAGCGCTTATTGCAAATCCAAAGTTAATTCTTGCAGATGAACCGACAGGCGCCCTTGATTCAAAATCTTCAAAGGATCTTATGGAGTGTTTTAGCTTACTTAACCAAAATGAGAATACTACAATAATGATGGTAACTCATGACCCATCCGTAGCTAGTTATTGTAAACGAATACTTTTTATAAAAGATGGGGGTATCATAGCTGAATTAGAAAGAGATACTTTATCACAAAGAGATTTTTATAAAAATATATTGGATAAAATTTCAAAGTTAGAATTACAATAGTAAATTTGAAAATAGATTATTTAGGAGGAAGTTATGAAAAAAATAATAGGATTATTAATATTAATTTTAAGTATAGGACTTTTATCAGGTTGTGGTCAAAGTACAGAGAATAATGTAACTGGCGAATCTTCATCTGATGATTTTTGGGGAGATATAGAATATGTAGTTGATTTTGAGCTCAAAGACATCAATGAGAACTCAGTTAATAATAGTATATTTGAAGAAAAAGAATATACTTTAGTTAATATATGGGGGACTTTTTGTAAACCCTGTGTAGAAGAAATTCCTATGCTTCAGGAAATATATAAAGAAAATGAAAAAGTAAATGTTGTAGGGATTGTGGCAGATGGACAAGAAAGCGAAATAAAAGCATTTGAAACGTTAAATCAGCTTGGAGCAGATTATGTAAATTTAATTCCAAATCAAGAGTTTATAGATAACTTTTTAATCAAGGTACAAGTAGCACCTGTAAGTATAATCGTAGATAAAGAAGGTAAAATTTTAGAAACAATCGTTGGTTCAAGAACTAAAGCAGAGTATGAGGAGATATTAAAGCCGTATACGAAATAGTAGGAGATAAGCATGAAACATAAAATTAGATTAATTTTATTGATTGTAGGTATTGGCTTTGTAATATATGGAGCATACAGAGGTGAGGTTGATACTGTACTTACTAAAGCTGTAAATATCTGTTTGGAGTGTGTTGGAATTGGCTAAGATAAAGAGAAAACTTATACAGTTTATAAGTATGTTTATTACAAATGGTTATATAAAAGGCTTTTTTGAAGGTAAAATATATAGAGGAGATAGTAAGGCACTTTGTGTTCCGGGGCTTAATTGTTACTCTTGCCCTGGAGCACTTGGGAGCTGTCCCATAGGTTCTTTTCAAGCTGTAGTAAATGCAGCAAAGTATAATTTCTCTTTTTATGTAGCGGGAACACTTATTTTAATAGGAACTTTTTTTGGAAGACTTATTTGTGGTTTTGTATGTCCCTTTGGTTTGTTTCAAGAGTTACTTTACAAAATACCATCAAAGAAAATTAAACTTTCAGAAAAACTTCAGTGGTTAAAATACTTAAAATATATAATATTAGCAGTGTTTGTAATTTTAATTCCAATATTTATTTCAAATTCGGTTGGAATGGGTGATCCTGTATTTTGTAAATATATATGTCCAGCAGGAACCTTGGAAGGCGGGATTCCCCTTTTAACTATAAATAAATCCTTAAGAGGTGCAGCAGGGTATTTATTTTTGTGGAAATTATTAATATTACTTATGGTGATTGTATTATCAATAATAATATTTAGACCATTTTGTAGATTTTTATGTCCACTTGGAGCGCTTTATGGCTTATTTAATCCTATAAGCATTTATAAGATGGAAGTAGACAAGTCAAAATGTACAAATTGTAAAGCGTGTCATGCGAAGTGTAAACTTCAGATTAAGGTCAATGAAACGCCCAATAGTCCAGAGTGTATAAGGTGTGGAGCATGCAAAACAGTATGTAAAGTTAATGCGATAACGAGCAGTAATTTTAAAGTAAAACATCAAAAAGACAGCCTTTTATAATGAGGAGCTGTCTTTTGAAAATATATTTAGATTTTTGAAAGCAAATTGTTATTTTACATAATTATCAAAGTAACCTTGAATATATACTATTGGAGTTCCTTTATCACCACTTCCTGAAGTTAAGTCGCATAAAGAACCTATTAAATCAGTAAGTCTTCTTGGGGTAGTACCTTGAGCTTCCATTGCACCTACAAGATTCTCATCCTTAGTTTTTATATATTCAGATATAGCTGATTTTAAAGCATCACCTTTTAGATGAGAAAAGTTATTATCTGCAAGATATTTTAACTTAACTTCGTTTGGAGTACCTTCAAGTCCTAGTGTGTATCCAGGCGAAACTACAGGGTCAGCAAGCTCCCAAATTTTCCCCACTGGGTCTTTAAATGCACCATCTCCATAAACCATAACTTCTACAGTTTTTCCAGTAGCTTTTTTAATTTCAGCTTGAATCTTATCTACTACAGATTGGCAATCTCTAGGGAAAAGTTTAACTGAATTTTCAGTAGCTTTGTTTGAACCTAAAAGACCATATGCCTCGTTGTATCCATTGCCGTCAACTGATGTTGAAAGAATATCATCAAGTCCATAAACCTTTTCAGCACCATTAGCTTTAAGGATTCGTTTGCTTCTGTGTCTGCTATGAATATCACAAGTAAGCACACTTTTAGTGTAATTTAATATAGTTTTGCAGTCATTAGAGAAGATAACTTCACATTCCACGCCGTATTCCTCTACTAAAGATTTGTAGTATGAAATATAATCTACTCCTGTAAATGTATGTTTATTTTCGCCAAAGTGTGTTCTAAATTCCGCTTCAGTAAGGACATCGGTCCATGGATTTATACCTTTTTGATCAAGCATATCGATATCGACTATATGATTTCCAACTTCATCAGATGGATAGCTAAGCATAAGTACTACTTTTTTTGCACCCTTTGCTATTCCTCTTAGACAAATCGCAAATCGATTTCGGCTTAGAATAGGAAAGATAAGTCCTACAGTATCATTTCCAAATTTATTATTTACATCTTGAGCTATAGCATCAATACTTGCATAATTTCCTTGTGCACGCGCTACAATAGATTCTGTTATAGCTACTACATCTTTTTCATTTATCACAAAATTTTCTTTTTCAGAAGCTTTTAAAACTGTGTCTATTACGATATTTTCAATGCTATCTCCCTTATTTATAATAGGAGCACGAAGACCTCTTACCACAGTACCTACTATTCTTTCCATTTTAAAAATCTCCTTATATATTTAAATTATTTATACGCTTTACTTGAAGTATATATCAAATTTATGGTATAAGTAAAATAAATATATAATATATGAGATATAAGTGAGGGTTATATGGTATCTAAATTAGATTTGTATAGAATATTTTCTGTAGTTTCTAAAGTAAACAGTTTTTCTAAGGCGGCAAAGGAATTATATATGACTCAGCCGGCAATAAGTTTATCTATTATGCAGTTAGAAAAAGAACTTAATACAAGGCTTTTTACAAGAACGCCTAAAGGTGTTAATTTGACAAGTGAAGGGGAATTATTGTACGAGTACATAAATTCGGCTATTAATCTTATTGATTCAGGAGAAAAGAAGCTTTTAGATTCTCAAAATTTATTAAGAGGAGAACTTAAGGTTGGCGCAGGAGATACTATTTCTAAATATTTTTTACTTCCTTATTTAGAAAGTTTCCACAAGCAATTTCCTAATATAAATTTAAAAGTTATAAATAGAACTACTTTTGAGCTTTGTAGACTTCTCAAAACTGGTGAAATAGATTTAGCTTTTTGCAATTTACCTATTAATGATACACATATAGAAATTAAAAGCTGTATGGAAATTCAAGATGTATTTGTATGTGGAGAGAAATATAACAATCTAAATGGCAAAAAAATATCATTAGAAGAACTTTTAACATATGAAATAATACTATTGGAGCCTAATTCTAATTCACGCCTTTATATGGATGAATTTTTCCAAAAACATGGATTTAAGCTAAAGGCGGAAATAGAGCTTGGCTCACATGACTTGCTTTTAGAGTTTGCAAAAATAAATTTAGGGATTGCATGTGTAATAAAGGAGTTTTCAAAAGGTTATATTGAGGATGGAATATTATATGAATTAAATTTAAATACTAAAATTCCTAAAAGAGAAATCGGGATTTGTTCTTGGAAAAATGTATCACTTTCTCCAGCGGCAAAAACCTTCATAAATATGTTTTAAAATATAGAAATTTATATTTATCTGAAGTTTATGCTTCAAAAATAATATTAAAGAAAGATATATTTCAAAAAAAGGACAATAATCCCAAATAGTAAGGACTAATGCATTATAGACAAAGTACATAAAAAATCTCTATAATCTAATATAGAAAGAAGTACGTGTGAGGAGGGGCAGATGGCTGAGGGAGTTAGTGTATATTCAATAATTAGAACAGAGAAAGACTACAGTGCAAGGAAGCGTTTTTTGGATAATTATGAGAAATCAAATGAATCCATAGAATCTCTTCTGAAGCTTTTAGAACTGCAAAATTCAGAAACTATGGAGCATACGATAAGAATGAGAGACAATGCGATTATGATTGGGAGCTCTTTAGGACTATCTATAAATGAACTTTGCGAACTAGATTTAGCAACGAGATTACATGACATAGGGAAAATAACTATTCCTGAAGAGATACTTAATAAGCCAGCAAGACTTACAGATGATGAGTTCAATATAATAAAGACACATTCAGAGAGCGGATATAAGATTGTGATGGCTTCAAAGGGGCTTAAAAATATAGCTGAGTCGGTATATACTCATCATGAAAGATGGGATGGAAGGGGATATCCACTTTCTTTAAAAAAAGATGAAATACCGATTATGGCAAGAATAATAAGTGTAGTGGATGCATTTGATGCTATGACAAATGAGAGACCATATCATGGAGCTGTAGATTTTAAAGATGCAATGGTAGAAATTATAGGATGTAAGGGGACTCAATTTGATCCTAAAATAGTAGATACATTTGTAAACATAATAAAATATAAGCCTTCAAAATCTATTATAAATTAAAATTTTAAATCAAAAAACCCTCGTACTTGGAAAAAATTCGAATACGAGGGTTTTTCGTAATTATTATAGTTTATTATTTATAGCATATATAGTAGCTTGAACTCTATCTTTAACATTTATTTTTTTAAATATTGAGGTTATTGTATTTCGAATAGTTTTATCTGATAAGTAGAGCTTGCCTGCAATTTCCTTATTACTAAGCCCTTGAGATATATATTTTAGGATTTCTTTTTCTCTATCGGTTAAATCTTTGAAAGCATCATATTCGGAAGTGTATTTTGATGAAGTTAAATTAACAGATTCATTAACTATATTGAAGAGATGTTTAGTAAGTGCTTGGTCTATATAATTTCCACCAGCATACACATGTCTTATAGCATCAATTAAATTAGTACCAGCAGACTCTTTTAATACATAACCGTTTACTTTTAAGTCGATAGATTCCTTTAAAGTACAAAAATCATTTTCTACCGTAAGTAATATAACTTTCAAATGTGGATTTGTTGTTCTTATCTCTCTTAGAGCGCCTATTCCATCTAAATTAGGCATATTTATATCCAAAAGTAGAATATCGCATTGATTTTCAGCGATTAGTTTTATGGCTTCATTTCCATCAGAGCCTTCTTTAACTATTTTTATATCAGGATAAAAAGAAAGTATTTGTTTTAGACCTTCCTTAATCAAAGGGTGGTCATCCACTATTATAATTTTAATGCTAGATAACATATATCCTCCCTATATTGGCAGCTGTATTTTAAATGTAGTGCCATTTACCTTATCACTAGTTACTAATATTTTTCCGTCAAGATCTTTAATACGAGTACATATATTAGAAAGCCCAAAGGATTTTTGCTTATTTACGAAACTATCCAAATCATCAGGAACTTCAAAACCAGAACCATTATCATACACGTATATATATATTCTCGTTTCAGATGAAGAAATCTTAAGGGAGACCTGTGAGGCTTGAGCATGTTTTTTTATATTATTAATGAGTTCTTGGATAATTCGGTATATAGTGGTATCGAGTGTAGATTCAAGTGTTTGAGGTATGTTATAATCAAAGCTTATATCTGTGTATGAAGAGTCTAATATAGTATTTAATAAATTTTCGACAGAACCTCTAAGACCCATTTTTTCAAGTGGCGCTGGAGTAAGGTTGAATAATATATTTCTTACTTCTGTTAGAGATGAAGCTAAATCTGATTTTAATTGATCTAATATTTTAAGCCCTTTTTCTAAATCATGTTTAATTATAGTTTTACAAAAATCAACTCTCATCTGAGCGCTTGCGATTTGCTGTGCTGGTCCATCATGTAAATCTCTAGCTATATGAAGTTTTTCATTTTCTATGGATTTAAGGAATGAAACATATTGAGCTGAGGAAGCGTTCATATAATTCGCTTGAGCTTCAGCTTCGGTATCATCCAAATGTTTTACACCTGTTTGAAGGTATGAAAGTGAGACTATAAGTTGTTGAGCCATTTGCTCTGCTTGAGTTATATAAAATTCACTTCGTTTTAGCTCAAGCTCTAAATTATTTCTTCTTCTTACTAGATTTTCTTCTTCTTCTTCAGCTTTCAAAAGCTCATAATGCGCTTTGTTAGCTTCGTCAAATACTACTTTTAGATTTTCATGTCCAGTTTTAGAAAAATCATCTGAAGCAAGTGCTAATTTTTGACGCATAAGTGAATCTTTATGTGCTAGTCTCTTAACTTCGTCTAAAAAAATTGGAATTAGACGTTTAATATCCATAAGTTCTTTTCTTTTATTTTCGTGCTCAGATTGCATATTCTCAATTAGAGATATTACTGAGTCTTTATTCACCTCTAAAGAGGCTATTGTTTTTTCCATTATATCTAATAATAATCCTTTATTATCCTTGTTATCCATAGTTTCCCTCTAACATCTAATTTTATAAAATATTATACTTTAGTTTTGGGTTTTGTGCAAATATCTTTAATTGCAAAAGTGGGGGAAAATGTTTGCAAAAATTTATTGTATTTTCAAATATTATTCGGTATAATTGATAATGGCTAAGCGTTAAAATGACTGCATAGCTATAGCAGATAATAAGACAAGAGGTGAGAATAGATGAAAATATTAAACTTTGGATCACTAAACATAGACAAAGTTTACAGTGTGGATGATTTTGTGAAGCCAGGAGAAACTATATCTTCAAAAGATATGCAAATTTTTGCAGGAGGTAAAGGTCTAAATCAGTCAATTGCAGTGGCAAATGCAGGTAGTAAGATATATCATGCAGGGATGATTGGCAATGAGGGTCTTTTCTTAAAAGATATTTTAGCTGATAAAAACGTGGATACTTCACTTTTGAAAGTAGTTGATGGAGAGACAGGTCATGCTATAATCCAAGTAAACAAGGATGGACAAAATTGTATTTTACTATTTAGTGGAGCAAATAATAAGATTGATGAAGATTATGTAGATTTTGTGCTATCAGAGTTTAGCACAGGAGATATAATTATCCTTCAAAATGAAATATCATGTTTAAAATATATAATTGACAAAGCTTTTGAAAAAGGTATGAGGATAGCATTAAATCCGTCACCAATAAATGAAAATTTAGCTAGTTTGGACCTTGGCAAGATAGAGTGGTTATTATTAAATGAGATAGAAGGTGCAGTTATTTCGGGGGAAGAAAATGCAGCTGATATTGTTTCTAATTTGCTAAAACGTTTTAGTAAATTAAAAGTAGTATTGACACTTGGAGAAAAAGGTTCTATATATAGAGAGGGAGATATTTGTTTGGAACAGGAAGTTTATAAAACAAATGTCGTAGATACAACTGCAGCGGGAGATACTTTTACGGGATATTTTATTTCTTGTATAAATAAGGGCCGTTCAGTAAAGGAAGCTTTGGAAACTGCTAGTATGGCAGCTTCTATATCAGTATCCCGAAAAGGAGCAGCTAATTCAATTCCATACGAAAATGAAGTTTTAGAAAAGCTTAACAGAGAAAAATAATCATAATTTAAACTATGGGGGGGAACTATGAAGATAACAATAAATGACATTGCAAAAATGGCAGGGGTATCAAAGGGGACAGTTTCTAGAGTTATTAATGATAAACCTTATGGAGTCGGAGATGAAGTAAGGGAGAAAGTAAAAAAAATTATAGAAGAAGTAGGATATAAACCTAATCAGCTAGCAAGGAGCATTGTAACATCTAAATCAAAGACGATTGGACTAATAATCCCAGATATAAACAATCCGTTTTTCCCCAAACTTGTACGTGGGATAGAGGATTTTGCGTTTTCAAAGGGATATACCGTATTTTTGTGTAATTCAGATGCAGATGCAAAAAAAGAAGAATATTATTTATGTGATTTTATAGAAAAAAGAGTAGATGGTATAATTTTGGCACCAAGCAGTACAACCAATCCAAAGTTAAATCAGCTATTAAGTGATTATAATCATCCGTTTGCAGTAGTAGATAGACAAATACAAGGGCTTGAGTGTGATATATTTGTAGGTAGTGATAATGTTAAAGGAGCCTATAGCGGAGTTAGATATCTTATAGAAAATGGTTGCAAAAAAATAGCTTTTTTAGGAGGCGATGAAGAACTTAGTAATACAGAGTTTAGATATCAAGGCTACTTAAAGGCACTTAAAGAAAGCAATATAGAGATTGATTCTGAACTAGTCATGTATGGTAGGTATTCACTTGAATCAGGGGAAGCTCTGATGAATGAACTTATAAGAAAAAATATTAGATTTGATGCAGTATTTGCGGCATGTGATTTACTTGCAATAGGCGCTTTAAGAACTATGAAAAAAAATTCGATATCAGTTCCAAATGATGTAGCAATAATGGGATATGACAATATATATATCAGTGAGCTTATGGATCCTCCACTTACAACTGTTGAACAGAAGATATATGAAATCGCAAATAAAGTCACAAAGATGTTGATTTCTAAAATAGAAGGAGAAGTCGTGGAACAGCACACTGTGCTTATAGAGCCACAGCTTATAAAAAGAGAAACTGTTAGAGATAGGTATTTTATTTAAGGAGGACAAAAATGGCAGAATATATTCTTGCTATGGAAAAAATTACAAAAGTTTATGGAAATGGATTTATGGCTAATAAGGACGTAGACTTTTATTTGAAAAAAGGTGAGATCCATGCACTTGTTGGAGAAAATGGTGCAGGAAAATCTACACTTATGAAAATGCTTTTTGGAGTAGAAACTCCTGATTCAGGAAAAATATTTTTAAATGGAGAAGAAATAAAAATTGATAGTCCTATGAGTGCTATAAAGCATGGGATAGGGATGGTTCATCAGCATTTCATGTTAGCGCCTTCACTTACAGTGGCAGAGAATATGATAATGGGAATTGAGCCTAAAAAGATGGGGCTTATAGATTACAACAAAGCCGTTCAGATGTGTGAAGAAGCTTCTAAAAAATATAATCTTATAATTGATCCAAGAGCTAAGGTTCAAGATCTTCCGGTTGGAATAAAACAAAAAATAGAGATCTTAAAAGCACTTCTTAGAGGCGCTGAAATACTTATTCTTGATGAACCAACAGCGGTACTTACGCCGCAGGAAACAGAAGAACTTTTTGTGCAGTTAAAAAAATTAAGAGAAAATGGACATACGATAATATTTATTTCCCATAAACTTAAAGAAATAAAAGAACTGTGTGATAGAGTAACTATCCTTAGACAGGGAAAATCTATGGGAAGATATGATATAGATGAACTTTCAGAAAAAGATATATCAAGACTTATGGTAGGACGAGACGTTATTCTTAAGGTGGAAAAAGAAAAAGCAAAGCCTAAAGATGTAGTACTTAAAGTAAGAAATCTAGAAGTAAGAAATAATTATGCAAAAACTGTGGTAAATGATTTATCACTTGATATAAGAAAAGGTGAAATTCTTGGAATTGCTGGGATAGAAGGTAATGGTCAAAGAGAGCTTGCAGAAAGTATTGCAGGTATGGAGGTTTATTCTTCTGGCAAAATATCAATTTCTGGAAATGACATAAAAGGAAAAACTATAAGAGAAATAAGAGAACTTGGGACAGGTCATATACCAGAAGACAGGATGACTTATGGAATAGCAGCTGAAGTTTCAATAGAAGAAAATATAATATCTGACAGATTCTATAAAAAAGAGTATAATAAAAATAGTTTATTTGATTACAATAAAATTCATGCTGAATCGGATGATCTTATAACAAAGTATTTAGTGAAATGTGATGATAGAGACCAACCTATAAGAATGCTTTCAGGTGGAAATATACAAAAAGTTGTAGTTGCAAGAGAATGTTCTTCTAATTCAGATTTTATAATAATCAATCAGCCTACAAGAGGGGTTGACGTTGGGGCTATAGAATTCATAAGAAAACGTATAGTAGAGCTTAGGGATGAAGGCAAAGCAATACTTTTAGTGTCTGCGGACTTAAACGAGATACTAGAGTTATCTGATAGCATAGCTGTAATGAGCGAAGGCAATATTGTAGCATACTTTGAAGATAGTAGTACAGTTACAGAGCAAGAACTGGGAGAATATATGTTAGGAATAAAAAGAATGACTAAAGAAGAAACAGGAGGATTAATCCATGAACAATAAACCTGTGACCAGTAAAGAAATAGAAAAAAAGTTTGAAGTAATAAGAGTGCTGGTTACAATTGCAATATCACTTGTAGTAGCTTTTTTACTAATATCTTTAGTAAGTAAACAGCCAGCAGAAGCGCTTAAGCAATTTCTTATAGCACCTGTTACAACTCTTAGAAATTTTGGAAATGTAGTAGAACTATTTATACCACTTACCTTTGCAGGACTTGCAGTTTGTGTAATGTTTCAATGTAACCAGTTTAATATGGGAGCAGAAGGTGCATTTTTCTTAGGTGGATTAGCAGCTTCATATATAGCCGTTAATTTTACGCTCCCACTTGGAATCCATCCACTGTTTTCAATAATTGCAGGAATGATTACAGGAATCATTGTATGTAGTATACCAGCACTACTTAAAGTAAAATGGGGTGCAAATGAAGTTGTGTCTTCACTTATGCTTAACTATGTAGCACTGTTTCTTGGAAGTTATATACTTCAATACCATATGCTTGATTCAAATGCAGGTTTTCCAGCTTCTTATTTGCTTCAAAAAACAGGAAAGCTTCCAGTTATAATTCCAAAAACCAGAATTCATGCGGGCGTTATAATTGTAGTTATTTTTGTAGTGCTAACATATCTTTTCCTATATAAGACAAAATGGGGATATGCGATAAGAATGGTAGGTCAAAATGAAAATTTTGCAAAGTATTCAGGTATAGGCGTAGGCTCAACGATAGTGTTATCTCAAGTAATAGGAGGTGCACTTGCAGGAATGGGAGGCGCAGTAGAAGTACTTGGTATGTACACTAGATTCTCTTGGGTAAGTCTTCCTGGATATGGATTTGATGGAATAATTATAGCTATACTTTCTAAAAATAACCCCAAATTTGTACCACTTTCAGCATTTTTCTTAGCATACCTTAGAATCGGTGCAGACATAATGGCAAGAAGAACCGATGTAGCGCCAGAAGTTGTATCGATAGTTCAGGCTATCATAATACTTCTAATAGCAGCAAAAATGTTCTTAAATAAATATAAACATAAAAAGATTGTTGAAAATACAAATAGAAATAATAAACTTATGGAGGAGGCGATATAATATGGAAAACTTAATAGCAGCGTTAGCATCGCCTGAATTTATTTTCTCTATTCTTAGACTGACGACACCTATATTATTCGCAGCACTAGCAGCGCTTATAACGGATAGAGCGGGAGTTATGAATATAGGACTTGAGGGAATAATGCTTTCATCAGCTCTTATGGGAGTTATAGGTAGTGCTTTTACACAAAGTTCATTTATAGGACTTTTATGTGCACTTATTACAGGGATAATAATGGGTGGCATAATGTCATACTTTTCACTTAATCTAAAAACAGATATAATACTAACAGGGATTGCTGTAAATCTATTATCATCAGGTGGTACAGTATTTGTACTTTACTCTGTAGCAAAGGATAAGGGTATGTCAACTTCACTTGCAAGTTTGACGATGCCAGTTATAAATATACCTATAATAAGCAGTATACCAGTGCTTGGGGATATTCTTTCAGGACACAATATGCTGACTTACTTAGCATTTATATTAGTGTTTGTAGTTTGGGTACTTCTATATAAAACTCCGCTTGGACTTCAATTAAGAGTTGTTGGAGAAAATCCTAATGCAGCGGAAAGTGTAGGTATAAATGTTAAGAAAATACAGTATAGTGCACTTATAATAAGTGGAGCACTTGCTTCTATGGGTGGAGCGTATATGTCTATGGGTTATATGGATAAGTTTGCAAGAGATATGACTGCGGGAAGAGGATTTATAGCTCTTGCAGCAGAAGCTCTTGGAAGAGGGACTCCATTTGGAACCTTAGCAGCTTCGCTTGTATTTGGAACAGCAGATGCCTTAGGAAGTAATCTTCAAGTACTAAATATACCAGTGCAATTTATTCAAATGATGCCTTATCTGTTTACTATAATAGGCTTAGTTATTTATTCTATGTCAAAAGTAAAACAGATTAATAAAATAAAAAATAAAGGCTAGTTAAAAAATCAGGAGGGAAAGAATTATGAAGAAAACAAAATTTTCAAAGCTTGCAGCACTTGTTGTAGCTGGAACAATGCTTCTTACAGGATGTGGAGGCGCAGGAGGTAGCTCAGAAACTGAAACATCAGGAGATGAGAAATTAAACGTTGCAATATTATTAAACGGAACGCTTGGAGACAAAGCATTCTACGATTCAGCTGCTAATGGCGGAAAAATGATTGAAGATGAATTAGGAGCAACTGTTAAGGTAGTAGAAATGACTTATGATGAAACTAAATGGATGCCTACACTTGTAGATTTTTCAGAAGATCCAGAAACAGATATAATCATAGTTGGTACATGGCAAATGGTTGAGAAGCTTCAAGAGATAGCTCCTCAATATCCAGACAAAAAATATATAATATTCGACTCAGCAGTAGATTACAGTGTTGGTGGACTTGACAATGTATACTCTATAGAGTACAAACAAAATGAGTGTTCATTCCTTGCTGGAGCAGTTGCAGCATCAGCTACAAAATCAGGAACAGTTGGATTTGTAGGTGGAATGGAAAATACTGTAGTAAATGACTTTCTTGTAGGATACATACAAGGAGCTAAGCATGTTAAAGAAGATGTAAAGATGCTTATAGGTTATGTAGGAAACTTTAATGATAGTGCAAAGGCAAAAGAACTTACACTTGCTCAAATAAACCAAAATGCAGATATAGTTTACCAAGTTGCTAGTACAGCAGGTCTTGGAGTAATAGATGCAGCTACAGAAAAAGATAAATTTGCAATTGGAGTTGATAGTGACCAAGCAGAAGCGTTTATGGCAACTGATAAAGCAAAAGCCGATCACATTCTTACTTCAGCACTTAAGAGAGTTGATATATCTTTATTAAGAGCACTTCAGTTAGAAAAAGAAGGTAAACTTCCATGGGGAGAAAGAGAAGTTCTTGGTATAGAAGAGGGTTGTGTTGGTATAGCTAAAAATGATACATTTAAAGCAAATGTTTCAGAAGAAGTAGTTACTATGGTTGACGAACTTGAAAAATCAATTCTTGATGGAACTGTAAAAGTTGATACAGCATTTGGAAAATCAACAGAAGAAATTCAAGCTATAAAAGATAGCGTAAGATAATTTTTAATAAAATATATTAACATAATTGGCAAGGGTTTATACCTCTTGCCAATTATTATAAAGTAGAGGTAAAGGTATGAGAAAGATTCCCGTAATCATGGACTGTGACCCAGGGCATGATGATGCGATTGCTATGATTTTAGCATGTGCATCAGATAAACTAGATGTAAAAGCAATTACTACAGTAGGTGGAAATCAAACTGTAGCAAAAACCACAAACAATGCGCTTAGAATGCTTACATTTATGAATAAGCAGATTCCAGTTGCAAAAGGTGCAGATAGACCTATGAGAAGAGAGCTAGAAATAGCACCAGAAGTACATGGAGATACAGGACTTGATGGACCAGTAATTCCAGAAGCTACACAAAAAGCTTTAGATATTAATGCGTATGAACTTATGGCTAAGGTTGTGGAAGAAAGTGAAGACAAGGTTACACTTGTACCTACAGGACCACTTACTAATATAGCGATATTTTTATCAGCATATCCACATTTAAAATCAAAAATAGAAAGAATAAGTCTTATGGGGGGCTCTGCAATTGGTGGAAACTGGACAGCATCAGCAGAATTTAATATACTTGTAGACCCAGAGGCTGCTGATATAGTATTTAAGTCAGGAATACCAATAACTATGTCAGGCTTAGACGTTACGCACAAAGCTCAAGTTTATCCAGAAGATATAGAAAAAATAAGAAATCAAGGCGGAAAAGTAGCAATACTTGTAGCAGAGCTACTTGAGTATTTTATAAAATTCCATAAAGAAATATGTGGTTGGGATTTTGCGCCACTTCATGACCCATGTGCAATAGCATGGCTTATAAATCCAGATATGTTTAAATCGAAAAAACTGAATGTACAAATAGATATAGATGGTGAGCATACAACTGGCTGCACCGTAACGGATTTTTTAAATAGATTAGACTTAGAACCAAATACAGATGTCCTTTTAGATGTAGATAGACATCAATTTATAGATATGATAATAGATGCAGTTAATAAATATCACTAAGCAATAGGAGAAAAAATATGAGTAAGATTCCTGTAATAATAGATACAGATCCAGGAGTAGATGACTTTATAGCAATTATGCTTGCTAATAGTTCAGATAAATTAGATATAAAAGCACTTACGGCAGTAGCTGGAAATCAAACCCTTGAAAGAACTGCAAAAAATGCTGTAGATATAGCAGCGTTTTTAGGATTAAACACAAGAATAGCTAAAGGTGCGGAAAAACCGCTGAATAAAGACCTTGAAATAGCAGATAAAGTACATGGAGCATCAGGCATAGGTCCTGTAGTACTACCATCATCTAACAAAGCGTTAGATAAAGATTATGCGTGGGATGTGATATACCAAGAAGCGCTAAAAGCAGAAGGGAAACTGCATATTATAGCGGTAGGGCCACTTACAAATATAGCCATAGCGCTTTTAAAATATGATGACCTTCATAAACATATAGAAAGAATAAGCATAATGGGAGGTGCTACAGGGGTAGGAAATGTAAGACCATATAGTGAATTTAATATATATGTAGACCCATTTGCGGCTGATGTAGTATTTAAATCAGGCGTGCCAGTTACTATGGTAGGGCTTAATGTTACTATGGAAACTGTACTTACTCCAGATTTGGTAAATGAGCTAAAGCAAGTAGATTCAGCTGTAAATAAAGAAGTAGCTATGCTTTTAGATCATATGGCTAATACGTATAAGCGTTTTGGATATGACTTTGTAGCAGTTCATGATGCGCTTACAGTAGCAAGTGTTATAAACCCAGATGTTTTAGAGTGTAAAGATTTTTATGTTACAGTAGAAACTAGAAAAGGCTTAAATGAAGGCAGAACTGTGGTAGATTTAGATAGATCTCATAGAAAAAAAGCCCTTAATGCTAGTGTAGCTGTAAAAGGAAATACTGAATTGTTTTTAGATATGTTAAAGCAGATGATGAAATATTATCAATAACAATAAGGAGATAAGTATGAAACGAGCATATGAATATGATTATGAACTGATTACAAATGCAAAACCGGTTATTTTAAGTGAAGATGAGCAGACGTGGGAAGAAGCTTTTGAAGTAGATGAGAAAAACTGGCAACATGTTAAGCTTTTGTGGGGAAGTAATGTACCAGGTTCATTTGCTCCAGAAAGAGTTCTACTTGCAGGAATTCAATCTATGTATAACATGGGATACGATGTTACAGAAGCAGAAAAGTTAATTCCGATGGCGCTTAAATATAGAGAAGCAGAAAATAAAATAGAACTTACAAGAATTACATCTAAAGTATTTAATATACTAAATAACGCTCAAAAAATAGATTCACATCCATTTTGGAAATATGAATGCTATGATGAGTTTTCAAAATATGAAAAAAACGTAGAGTTTTATGATTATGGAGATAAAGCTAAAGAAATTATAGCGGATGAAAAAAACTTTTTTGATAAGACTTATGCAGGCTGGTTAGCGCAGATTATAGGAGCTGGAGTAGGTACGGCAATTGAAGGTTATACGACTGCAAATATAAGAAAAGCTTTTGGCGAAATAAATGATTATGTTAGAAAACCAAGCACATACAATGATGACATAACTTATGAAGTAGCTTTTTTAGAAGCTTTTAAGAAAAAGGGTTATGAAGTTACATCAGAAGATATTGCACTTGAATGGGCAGCGCTTATTCCATCAGGTTGGTCTGCTGAAGATATAGCACTAAAAAATATAATGTTAGGGATATATCCTCCAGAAAGTGGATATCGTTCTAATCCGTTTAGAGAATGGATTGGAGCTCAGATGAGAGGTGCAGTATGTGGTATGGTAGCACCTGCAAATCCTAAACTTGCAGCAGAATTAGCATTTAAAGATGGAGTAGTGTCTCATCACAATAATGGTGTTATAGGCGAAATGTTTAATGCGATGATGTGTTCTATGGCGTATGTAGAAAACGATATGAAAACAATCGTAGAAAAAGCTATAGCTATGGTTCCTAAAGATAGCGAGTACTACTTTGTAGTTAAATTTGCGTTAGATGCGTGTATATCAAAAGGCAATTTTGAACAAGCGTGGAGTCTTTGTGAAAATCAGTTTAAAGAATATAACTGGATACATGCATATCCAAATGCGGCGGCAGAAGTAGTAGCACTTTATTTCTGTGAGAATAGTTTTAATAGATGTATAAATCTTATAAGTATGGCAGGCCAAGATGTGGACTGTAATGCAGCACAGATAATGACATTATTTGGGATAGCTTATGGGATGGAGTGCATAGAGGATAAGTGGAAAACTCCAATTGGAGAAGACATTATTTCTTATGTAAGAGGTTATGAAAAAACAAGCATAACTGAGATAACTAAACTGGTAGTGGATTATGTAAAGAAATATAGTTAAGTATCTTTAATAATACAAAATTAATTTAAAGTTTATAAGTTCTGGATATTATATCGAATTTATAAACTTTTTTATTGTAATTTGTATCTAAATTTGATATTCTTATAAAGCATTATTTTTTGTTAATATATAAATTTGTATTTGGGAGAGGTTTTATGAGGGATTTGTTTAAAGGGAGAATGTTTGAAAGTAAAGATTTTGTAAGTATTAAAGATAAAATATCAAAAAATGTAGTAATTGCATTAATAGTATCATTGCTTGTAGTTACTTCAATATACAATGTTTTATTTTTAATAAGTTTTGATAAAGAGTCAAAATCATATATGGAAGCCTCTACACAAGGCTATGCTAAAGCACTTGAGGGGGAATTTAGTAAACAAATAAGCGTAGTAGAAACTTTGAGAAGTACTATTGAAATTGCAGCTCAAGAGAATAGTTTGACAAGAACTCAAGTTATTGATTCTTTGATAAAAACTATGGAAGGTAATGCAGATTTAATTGGAATGGGAGTTTGTTTTGAGCCTAATGCATTTGATGAAAATGATAAGGCTAATGTTGGAAAAACTCATAGTGATAAAAACGGAAGGTTTGTACCATATGTATACGCTTCAAATGGAAGTTATAAATATGAAACGCTTACAGGATATGATGACAGTAATGCAGATTGGTATAATATTCCAGTTGAAACAGGTAAAAATGCAGTAACTAATCCATACTGGTATAAAGTAAATGGAGAAGATGTATTTATGACTACTTGTGCTGCACCGATTCATAACAAAAAAGGAGAGGTAATAGGTGTAGTTACAGCAGATATTCCGATGGATATAATAAATAAAGTTTTAGAAAATAGTGCTTTATACGATAGTGGATATTTTACAATGATATCGCCAGATGGCCTTATATCATACAGTAAAGATGAATCACTTATAGGGCAGAATATAGAGTTATTTCATAATGGAAAGGTGTCAGAAGATATATCAAAAGCTGTAGAATCTGGGAAAGTAGTTCATGATAAATTTAGAATAGGTATGACAAAACATCGATTTACAGTAGTACCAGTGTTTGTAGGGGAAAATAAATCTACTTGGACAATAAGTGCAACTGTAAATAACATTGATATTTTTGGAATGCTTTATGGAGTTATGGGATTAGTGCTTTTAATATCAGTAATTTTTGTTATAGGTGCAATTATATATATAAAAAGACATATAGAAAATGATCTTAAGCCACTACATTATTTAAATGAAACGGTAGATTATATAACGAGTACAGGCGATTGGGATATAACGATAAATCATGAGAATGGGGTAAAAGATGAAATCGAACATACTCTAGAAACTGTTGAAAAACTTACAGATATAGTTAAAACTTGGATAGTTGAAATATCAAAAGTAGCGTCTCAGGATCTTACCGCTGAAATAGAGCCATATTCAAATAAAGATATTTTTAATATAAAATTAAAAAACATGATAGAATCAAATCGAAATGTAATGGAAGATATAAGAAATGCATCAGAACATATACTAAATAGTTCAGAGCAGGTATCATCAGGGGCACAATCTTTAGCTCAAGGGAGCACAGAACAATCTAGTTCTATAGAAGAATTATCCGCTACAGTATTTAATGTTACTGAAAGAATAAAGAGCAGTTCACAAAATGCAGAGGATTCAAGACTAAAGGTTGAATCAGTTGGAGCTGAAATTCAAAACTGTAATATGGAAATGCAAAAGATGATTGATGCGATGGAAAACATAAAAGAAAGCTCTAATGATATAGGTAAAATAATTAAAACTATTGAAGATATAGCTTTCCAAACAAATATACTTGCACTAAATGCAGCGGTTGAGGCGGCAAGAGCGGGTGAAGCAGGTAAGGGATTTGCAGTAGTTGCAGATGAAGTAAGAAATCTAGCTTCAAAAAGTGCAGAAGCGGCTAAGAGTACGACAGCGCTTATAAATAATTCTATAGAAACTGTGTATGAGGGAAATAAGATAGCTGAGGAAGTAGCTAGAATTATGGATATAGTTTCAAAAGAAACAAACGACGTAGTATCATCTATAGATACAATATCGCAAGACTCAATTGAGCAAGTAAAAGCCGTAGAAGAAGTTAAATTAGGAATAGACCAAATCTCAGCAGTAGTTCATAGCAATTCGGCAAATTCAGAAGAAAGTGCCGCTTTAAGTGAGGAACTTTATTCACAAGCAGATACGCTTAGAAACATAGTTGCTTCATTTAAAATATAAATTTTAACTAAAAGAGCTTTTTAAGCTCTTTTTTTAAGTTCTCTTTTATTCTCATTAGTTTTATAAAAATTATCTATTTTTTATTTATATAAACGGACTACTATACATAAATATATGATGTGCTATAATAAAATTGCGAAAGTGAGGAATTTATTTATGATAGAAAAAACAATATTAGTAATTGAAGATGATAAAAGCATACAAAATTTTTTAAAAATATCCTTGAAAGTTAATAATTACAAAATAGTAGAGAGTTCAGATGGTATTACAGGAATTTCATTGTTTATGTCTTTTAATCCAGATTTGATTTTACTTGACATGGGACTACCAGATATAGATGGAATAGAAGTCATAAAACAAATACGACAAAGTAGTAATGTACCAATTATAATTGTATCAGCAAGAACTCAAGAACGAGAAAAAGTAGAAGCTTTAGATGCAGGTGCGGATGATTATATAATAAAACCATTTGGAATAAATGAGCTTCTTGCTAGAGTTAGAGTAGCGCTTAGAAATCAAAAAAGTACAGAAATAGCACATGAATTTGTTCTTGATACAATAAAGATTGATTACGATAGGCATAAAGTCTATGTATGCAATGAAGAAATCCATTTTACGCCAATTGAATATAAAATACTTACTTTACTTGTAGAAAATTCTGGAAGAGTAATTACTCATAATTTTATACAAAAATCAGTATGGGGGTATGAAAGTGATGATGAATTTCAGTCACTTAGGGTATTCATGGCGAATATAAGGAAAAAAATAGAAAATGATACATCTAAACCTAGATTTATAATGACAGAGATAGGCGTAGGCTATAGATTTGCAGATGAATAAAAAAACTGATGTTACTTACTTAGTAGCATCAGTTTTTTTCTTTATACAATCTTAACATATAATTTGTTTTTATAAATAGAAAATTAATGCAGTCATGTTTTATAATATTTTTAGCAGGGAGGCGAGGTTATGATATTGCCTAATAAAAATATTGAAAAATATAAATCTATAGATTATATTTTAGAAAAATTTGCATATAAACACCCATATTTATTTTTTTATTTAATATTTGTTGGAATGCCAATATGTGCTTTAATAGCAGTTGTTATAGGAACATGTACATTCTCATTAATAGCTTTTTGTGATTAATCTTAGAACGAAGGAGGAAGCAATGGATATTTTAATGATAGGGATATTAGTATTTTGTATAATAATATTATTTTCACTTACAAAATTTTGTGAAAAACAATTTAAAAAATAGGAGGGGCTTATGATTTTACTTACAACGTTGATAATTGGAGTGAATGGATATTTATTATATGTTATTATTAATCCGGAAAAATTTTAAAAGGAGTGTAAGATAATGGTTCAGTTAATTTTAAATATATTGATTTTTATAGTATTAATTATTCCTATGGGGGGATATTTATATAAGGTTTCAAGCCAGGAAAAAACAGTATTAGATCCTTTTTTCAATAATATTGATAATGCTATTTACAGATTATGTAATATAAAAAAGGATGATATGAGTTGGAAGAGATATACTTTTGGACTGATAATAACAAATGCAACAATGATTTTTATAGGATATCTTATATTAAGAATTCAAGGATATCTTACATTAAATCCAAATGGCATTAGTAATATGGAAGCAAGTCTTTCTTTCAATACTATAATTAGTTTTATGACAAATACCAATTTACAACATTATTCAGGGGAAAGTGGACTTTCATATTTTTCTCAAATGGTTGTAATTACGATGATGATGTTTACTTCAGCAGCTACTGGATATTCTGCTTGTATGGCTATGATAAGAGGGCTATGTGGTAAAACAATGGGGAATTACTTTGTTGATATGGTTAGAGTTATAACGCGAGTGCTGATACCATTATCACTTGTAGTTGGACTTATTTTAGTTTCTCAAGGTACACCTCAAACGTTGGAACCTAATATAACAGTTAATACAATAGAAGGAAAATTACAAGATATACCACTAGGGCCAATAGCTAGTTTAGAATCTATAAAACATATTGGAACTAATGGAGGTGGGTTTTTAGGTGCAAACTCGTCAACACCGTTTGAAAATCCAAATATAATTACAAATATGGTTGAAATGTTTTCTATGATGATTTTACCAGGATCATGTGTTGTAGTTTTTGGACTCACTTTTTATAATGAGAAACAAAAAAGAAATGGTATGATTAAAAGAAGAAGGCCAATATTTGGAGATGAAGGAAGAAGTATATTTATTGCTATGAGTATGATTTTTGTTATAGGATTACTAATTTGTTTCTATTCAGAATGTGCAGGGAATCCTGAATTAGAAAAACTTGGAATAAATCAAAGTATGGGAAACTACGAAGGCAAAGAAGTGCGTTTTGGAATAGCTCAATCGGCAATGTTTTCAACTGTAACAACAGCATTTACAACAGGAACAGTAAATAATATGCATGACACATTAACGCCATTAGGTGGAATGGTGGCTATGCTAAATATGATGATAAACACTGTTTTTGGCGGAGTTGGAGTCGGATTGATGAACATGCTACTTTATGTTATGCTCACCGTATTTATATGTGGGCTAATGATTGGACGAACTCCCGAATATCTTGGTAAAAAAATAGAAAGTAGAGAAATGAAATTGATAGTTATATGTATCTTACTACATCCTATTTTAATTCTTGGATTTTCAGCCATGGCGGTAAGTTTAAATGCAGGTTTAGTAGGGATTACAAATCCAGGATACCATGGGCTTTCACAAGTCCTTTATGAATTTTCCTCATCAGCAGCAAATAATGGTTCGGGATTTGAAGGTTTGGCAGATAATAACTTTTTTTGGAATATTACGACAGGATTAGCAATGTTTTTTGGAAGATATGTATCTATTATTTTACAACTTGCAATTGCAGGGTCTTTGCTTTCAAAAAGATATGTTAATGAAACTATTGGTACATTAAAAACATCAACTATTTCATTTGGCGTAATAACTTCATTTATAGTTATAATATTTGCAGCACTTACTTTCTTGCCTGCTGTTTCATTAGGACCAATAGCAGAACATCTTATATTGTGGAGGTAGTATAAAATGAATAAAAACAAAAATATAAAATTTTTAACAAAAGATATAATGAAGGATGCTATAAAAGGAGCCTTTATAAAACTTAATCCGCGTGATATGATAAGAAACCCAGTTATGTTTGTAGTGGAAATATGTTTTTTAATATCAATATTACTTGTTATTAAACCGAATTTTTTTAATGATCAAGCAGAGTCTTTTAGGACTTATAATATTTGTGTTTCATTAATTCTATTTATCACGATACTATTTGCAAACTTTGCGGAGGCAGTAGCAGAAGGTAGAGGAAGAGCACAAGCAGAATCCTTAAAAAAGACAAAAAAAGATACCAAGGCAAGACTTATTAATGAAAATGACGAGGAAACAATAATAAGTTCGACTGAATTAAAAAAAGGCGATATAGTTTTAGTTAAATCAGGAGAAATAATTCCTAATGATGGAGAAGTTATAGAAGGAATTGCAGCGGTTGACGAATCTGCAATTACAGGAGAATCAGCTCCTGTAGTAAAAGAATGTGGAGGAGATTTTTCAAGTGTTACAGGAGGTACAACGGTATCTTCAGATTGGTTGAAAATAAGAATAACTTCGTTACCTGGAGAAAGTTTTCTAGATAAAATGATATCAATGGTAGAAGGGGCAAAACGTCAAAAAACACCTAATGAGATAGCATTAACTACATTGTTGGTAAGTTTAACATTAATATTTTTAATTGTAATAGTCACTTTGTATCCAATTGCAATCTATAGCGGAGTAGAAATACAAATTTCAACTCTAATAGCACTTACTGTATGCCTTATACCAACTACTATAGGAGGATTACTTTCAGCAATAGGAATTGCTGGGATGGATAGGGTTACAAGATTTAATGTAATAGCTATGTCTGGAAAAGCCGTAGAAGCTTGCGGAGATGTAGACACAATGATACTAGATAAAACTGGAACTATTACATTTGGAAATCGTCTTGCATCGGATTTTTATCCAGTAAATGGAATTGGGAAACAAGAACTAATCGATAGTTCGGTAATATGCTCATTATGCGATGATACACCAGAAGGTAAATCTATTGTTGAATTAGGAAGAAAACTAGGAAGTCGTATAGAAGCTAAACAGTACATCAATATGAAATTTATTCCATTTACAGCACAGAGTAAAATGAGTGGAGTTGATATTGAAAGTGACATGCAAATTTTTAAAGGAGCTTCAAATGCGATAGTTGAATATATAAAACTTCAAGGTGGAGTTATACCAGAAGATTTATCAAACTATGTAGATAAAATTGCATCATTAGGAGGCACTCCGCTAGTAGTATGCAAAAACAATATAATATTAGGTGTAGTTTATTTAAAAGACACTGTAAAACCTGGGTTAGTTGAACGATTTAAAAGACTTAGAGAAATGGGAATAAAGACCATAATGTGTACAGGGGATAATCCTCTAACAGCAGCTACAATTGCACAAGAAGCTGGTGTAGATGAATTTATTGCTGAATGTAAACCAGAAGATAAATTAGAGTTTATAAAAAAAGAACAATTTGAAGGTAAAATTGTTGCTATGACAGGTGATGGAACCAATGATGCACCAGCGTTAGCACAAGCCGATGTTGGAATTGCTATGAATAGTGGAACAACTTCTGCAAAAGAAGCTGCAAATATGGTTGATTTAGACTCAGACCCAACTAAAATTTTAGATATTGTAGAAATAGGAAAACAACTTCTTATTACAAGAGGTTCTTTAACTACCTTTAGTATAGCTAATGATATAGCTAAATATTTTGCTATAATTCCAGCTATGTTTATGATATCAATTCCAGAGATGCAGCTATTAAATATAATGAAACTATCTACACCATATAGTGCAATATTATCGGCACTTATTTTCAATGCGATTATAATACCTATTTTAATTCCACTTGCAATGAAAGGTGTAAAATATGTTCCTATGAGTTCTGAAAAATTGCTTATGAGAAATATTGGAATATATGGAATCGGTGGGATAATAACACCTTTTATAGGAATAAAGGTAATAGATTTGATAATAACTCCACTACTTTTGATAATAGGATTTTAGGAGGCATTGACCAATTATGAAAAATTTTTTTGAAGCATTAAAAACTATTTTTAAATTTTCTATAGTTATCTTTATATTGTGTGGATTCATGTATCCATTAACTATGACGGGTATGGCACAGATAATATTTCCTTCACAAGCAAACGGTAGTATAATATATCGAGATAGTGAAAAGATAGGCTCAGGACTTATTGGACAAGAGTTTACTGATTTAAGATTTATGAAATGTCGTCCTTCTGCAGTAAATTACAATACGTACACATTGCTAGAAAAGGATAATGGAGAATATAGTGGGATTGCAACAGGATCCAATAATTATGCTCCATCTAATCCAAAACTTAAAGAACGCGTTGAAAAAGATATGATACTTTTTTTAAATCAAAATCCAACTGTGAAAACAGATGAAATTCCAGCGGATTTATTAACTGCATCTGGTTCAGGCTTAGATCCACATATTTCACTACAAAGTGCTTATATCCAAGTTGATAGAATTATAAAAAATACAGGACTATCAGAAAATGATATAATTAAAATAATAGAAAACAATACTGATTCAAAATTTATAGGAGTATTTGGAGAAGAAACGGTAAACGTTCTTGGTGTAAATATAGAAATTGCAAATGCTTTAGACAATATTAGTGAGAATCACTAATTGGAGGAATTAAATGGTAGAAAAGAGAAGAAATCCAGAAGCGCTTTTAAAAGAAGCCAATGAAGAAGAACAAAGAGGTAAAGGAAAACTGAAAATATTTTTTGGTTATTCAGCAGGCGTAGGAAAAACCTACGCTATGTTAGATGAAGCACATATTTTAAAAAAATCAGGTGTGGATGTGGTTATAGGTTATGTAGAACCACATCAACGGGCAGATACTCTGGCACTTATAAAAGGATTACCTCAAATTCCACCATTACCTATTGCATACAAATCGGCAATAATTTATGAGTTTGATATAGAAAGTGCACTAAAACGTAAGCCGGAAGTTATTTTAGTAGATGAATTAGCACATACAAATGCTAAAGGTTGTAGGCATTTAAAGCGATATCAAGATATAGAAGAACTTTTAAAAATGGGAATTGATGTTTACACAACTGTAAATGTGCAACATATAGAAGGGCTTTACGATGTAGTAGAATCTATTACAGGGGTATCGGTGAGAGAACGCGTGCCAGATAGTATTTTTGATGGGGCGGATAAAGTTGAACTTGTAGATATTGAACCTGATGATTTAATATTTAGACTTGAAGACGGTAAGATATATAAAGAAAATCAAGCAAAATTAGCACTTAAAAATTTTTTTACAAAAGAAAATTTGGTTGCACTTAGAGAGATAGCTCTAAGAAGAACTGCAGATAGAGTGAATATTAGTGTAGAATATAATAAAAATATTACTCAAAATAATGGATATGTTACAGGAGAACATATATTGATGTGCTTATCGAGTTCTCCATATAATGCAAAAGTGATACGTACTGCTGCAAAAATGGCAGATGCATTTCATGGGAATTTTACAGCACTTTTTGTAGAAAATTCAAATTTTGAGGATATGAATGAAGAAAATAAGAAAAGACTGGCAGAAAATATTCGTTTAGCAGAGCAATTAGGAGCAAAAATAGTAACTGTTTATGGAGATGATATTGCATATCAAGTTTCAGAATATGCAAAATTGTGTGGAGTATCAAAAATTATATTAGGACGCCCAGTGAGGAGGTTTATATTAGGATTTTCTACACAGACTTATGTTGATAAATTAATGTATTATGCACCGAATTTAGAAGTATATGTAATCCCAAATAAAAACAGTAAGACTTTTGCAGAAGAACAAAAACAAAAATACAAAATTAAATTAATGCAGTTTTCTTTTGCAGATACATTGAGTTTAATTGGATGTCTTCTTTTGGCAACAGCTGTAGGTTTCATATTTGAAAATATAGGTTTTGCAGAATCAAATATAATTACAGTATACATTCTAGCAACTTTATTTACCGCTATGATTACAAAAAGTAAAATTTATGGAATAATTTCATCATTATGCGCGGTGTTAATGTTTAATTTCTTTTTTACAGAACCTAAATTTACATTTAATGCACATGAATCAGGATATCCAGTGACATTTCTCATAATGTTTATTTCTTCAATAACAACAAGCACTATAACCAAGAGGGTAAAAGAACAAGAAACACAATCTTCTTTAAAAGCATATAGGACAGAGGTACTTTTAGAAACTAGTCAAAAACTTCAAAAAGCAAAAGATGAACAAGAAATTTTGATTGAAACATCAATTCAGATAAAGAAATTGTTAGGAAAAACCGTTATTATATATCCGGTAAAAGAGGGGAAGTTATTAGAAGCTATAATAAATGACATAAATAATGATAAAAAGTATATAACATCTGATGAATATGCAGTAGCACAGTGGGTATCTGTAAATAACAAACATGCAGGAGCTACAACAAATACATTATCAGGAGCAAAATGTTTATATATGTCTGTAAGAAGTGGAGATAATGTATTTGCTGTAATAGGGATTGCAATGAATGGTGAGAAACGCTTAGATTCATTTGAAAAAAGCTTGCTTATTGCAATATTAGACGAAGTAGCAATGGCAATCGAGAAAGAAAATATATTAAAAACAAAAAATGAGATGAGTTTAAGAGCAAATAACGAAAGGTTAAGATCTAATCTATTAAGATCAATTTCTCATGATTTAAGAACTCCATTAACAGGTATAGAAGGTGGTGCGAGTTTTTTAATTGAAAATTTAAATTCAGTGAATAAAGATGTGTTACACAGTATGCTATTTGATATTTCTAATGATGCACAATGGCTATCTTCATTAGTTGAAAACCTTCTAAATATGACCAAAATACAAGAAGGGAAACTTGCGGTAAATAAGAAACCTGAACTAGTTGATGAAATTATAGAAGTTTCAGTGTCTAAAGTTATAAAACGCAGTGAAGGAAGAATTGTAAATATAAAAAATAATGATAATTTAGATTTTGTATATATGGATGCACAGCTTATGATGCAAGCCATTATTAATTTACTTGATAATGCATTTAAACACACAAAACCAAATAGTAGTATTGAAATAGAATATAGGTTAGAAAAAGAATGGCTTATTTTATCAATAATAGATAATGGTGGGGGAATTTCCAATGAATATATAGACAAAATATTTGATTTGTTTTTTACGACATCTCAAGATGGAAATGATAAACAGCGTGGAATGGGTCTAGGATTGTCTATTTGTAAGTCTATAGTGGAAGCTCATGGTGGCACCATAAAAGCAATTAATAATAAAATAGGTGGAACCACATTTACAATAAAAATACCTAAATCTAATGAAGCATAATAATAAAAAACCTAGATATGTTTTGGAAAAATTAAACAATCTAGGTTTTTAATATAAAAAATTATATTTGTTGGAATATTATTTGGTTTTTGATGAGTAATAAGATTTAAGCCTTATTTATTGAACCAAAAAGCTCCATTTTTTCTTTTACAGTAGCTTTGATAGCTTCAAAACCAGGTGCAAGTAATTTTCTTGGGTCAAAGTTTTTACCTTCAAGGTCTTTACCGTCTTCAATAAATTTTCTTGTAGCGGCAGCAAATGATAATTGACATTCTGTATTAACATTTATCTTAGCAACTCCAAGTGATATAGCTTTTTGAATCATATCAGCAGGAATTCCAGTTCCACCGTGAAGTACAAGTGGCATTCCTCCTGTAGCATTATTTATAGCTTCAAGTGCAGTAAAATCTAGACCTTTCCAGTTTGCTGGGTATTTTCCGTGGATATTACCTATTCCAGCAGCTAGCATAGTTACACCTAAATCAGCTATTTGTTTACATTCGTTAGCATCTGCAATATCACCTTGACCTACAACACCATCTTCTTCTCCACCTATTGAACCTACTTCGGCTTCAATAGATATTCCTTTTGCTTCACATATTGCTACTAGTTCTTTAGTCTTTTCTATGTTTTCAGCTATTGGGTAGTGAGAACCGTCAAACATTACAGAAGAGAATCCCGCTTCTATAGTTTTTAGGGTACCATCGTAACTACCATGGTCTAAGTGTAATGCTACAGGAACTGTTATTTTTAGCTCTTCAATCATTCCGTTAACCATACCTACTATGGTCTTGTAGCCACACATATATTTTCCGGCACCTTCAGAAACCCCTAAGATTACAGGTGAATTATTTTCTTGTGCAGTTAATAAAATTGCTTTAGTCCATTCTAAATTATTGATATTGAATTGACCTACAGCGTATTTTTCTTCTCTTGCTTTATTTAGCATTTCTTTTGCTGATACTAGCATAAAACTCCTCCATTTTTTAAAGTAGATTTATAAATTCTTACTAAGCAATTATACCCTATAAATAGTCAAATTAAAACGATATTTTTGTAATTATACACTAAAAAGTCGGGGTTTATTTAGTCCCACTTAATAATGTGCTGGAAATAACGTTTTCGGCAGTATTTACTATATTTTCGATAGTAAAATTGTAATATTCGAATAATTCATTTGCTTTTCCAGAAGCACCAAAGCCTTCCATACAAATTAATTTCCCATCAAAACCTAGATATTTATACCAATGCTCTGCAGAAGAAGCTTCTACAGCTATTCTTGCACTTACATTTTTAGGAAGAATTTTTTCTTTATATTCATCAGGTTGTATTTCAAATATTTCAAAAGATGGCATACTTATTATTCTAGCATCTATATTTTTATTTTCTAGTTCAAAATAGGACTTATATATTAATTCAACTTCTGAACCAGATGCCATCAAAATTATATCAGGAATTTCTTTTTTACTATCTTTTAAGATATACCCTCCTTTTAAAGCTTCACTTCCAGTTTCATCATAAAGAGGGAGATTTTGTCTACTCAAAATTAAAGAAGTAGGTCCAATTTTATTTGAAAGTGCATAATACCAGCCACAAGCAGTTTCCTTAGCATCAGCAGGTCTAAAAACGGTCATATTAGGAATACTTCTAAGGGAAGTGAGTTGTTCTATAGGTTGATGTGTAGGGCCATCTTCTCCTACTCCTATGCTGTCATGGGTAAGCACATAGGTTATAGGAAGTCTCATCAGAGAAGATAACCGCATTGCACCTTTCATGTAATCAGAAAACACCAAAAAAGTAGCGCAGTATGGAATTACGCCGCCATGAAGATACATGCCATTTGTTATAGCGGCCATAGCGTGTTCTCTAACTCCAAAATGAAGGTTTCTACCACTTCTATTTGATGAGGAAAAATCTTCCTTTCCAGACATATAGGTTTTATTAGAAGGAGCTAAATCGGCAGAGCCACCTATAAAGTTAGGAATTATATCTGAAAGCTTATTTATTATTATGCCTGAAGCTTCTCTTGTAGAAATTGGTTTTTCAAATGTTTTCCAAAAATCACCTTTTAGAAGACGATTTTGAATGTTTTTATCAAAAACTTCTGTAAACTGATTATAGAGCTCAGGATATTTATACTTATACTGCTCCAGAATGGAATTCCATTTATCTTCATACTTATTTCCATTAGCTATATAAGTCTTCATATTTTCATATACGCTGTCAGGCACAAAAAAATCCTTATCCTCAGGCCAGTTTAAATTTTTCTTTAGGGCAATAACATTTTCTTTACCAAGGGGTTCGCCGTGTGCAGAAGCACTTCCTTGCTTAGCAGGGCAACCATAGCCAATTTCAGTGTTTACTATTATTAGAGAAGGTTTTTTTGACTCTAGCTTCGCAGACTCAATAGCATCTGAAATAGATTCTATGTCATTTCCATCAGAAACCTCTATAACTTGCCATCCATAAGCGTTATATCTTGCGCAAACATTTTCGGTAAAGGCAAGGCTTGTAGAACCTTCTATTGAAATATTATTAGAGTCATAAAGCACAATTAATTTACCTAATTCTAAGGTAGCAGCTAGAGATGAGGCTTCAGAAGATATCCCTTCCATCAAACATCCATCACCTGCCAAAGTGTAGGTGTAGTGGTCTATTATGTCAAAGTTTTCCTTATTAAATTTTGAAGCAAGAAAAGCTTCTGAAATTGCTATGCCTACAGCATTAGCAATACCTTGTCCTAACGGGCCAGTGGTGGTCTCTATACCGTCTGTATGATTGTATTCGGGATGGCCTGGAGTTTTTGAATTTAGCTGTCTAAAAGCTTTTATATCGTCTATAGAAACATCATAACCAAATATATGGAGCAGTGAATACATAAGCATTGAGCCATGGCCTGCTGAAAGTACAAATCTATCTCGATTTATCCATTTAGAATTTTGAGGATTATGCTTCATTTTACTCCAAACTGTATAGGCTAAAGGAGCAGCACCAAGTGGTAAGCCAGGATGACCAGAATTAGCTTTTTGTACAGCATCCGCAGAGAGTATCCTGAGGGTATTTATAGCTAGATTATCAATACTACTGTATTTCATTTTTTTCTCCTTTTCAATAAAAAGCAATACACAATATATATATACCTTAAATTGAATCATATCTAACGATTATTTAAGTAAAATCAGTTAAAAAACAAAAAAAATTTACTAAATATTAAGTCATTAACAGTGATTTTTTTTAAAATATATAATATAATAGATGTATATATTTTAAAATTAGCACAGTTGTTCAAGGAAATCTGAATAATGGGAGCCGTAAAAATAGATGGATGAAAATAGATTAAAAAAATTGATATTTGTGGTATATTTTCCAGTATATTTTATATGGAAGATTTTTGCACCTCAAAATATTAATGATTTTGGAAGCAGTTTAATTTTACTTTCAGGGATAGCATTCACTGCAGTAAAAATATTTAAAATATCAAAAAAATCAAAGGACTATAAAGCATATAGTCTTATATTAGCGACCGCATTATTTTTATATACACTTGGAGATGCAAGTTGGATTCTTTATGAGATAAAGACAAGGTCATCAGTTCCTATATATCATATAAGTACACTTTTCTATGTGGTAGAAAGCATACTTGTAGGAGTAGCGCTTTGGAGTTTAATAATAAAAAAATCAACAAGGTGGAATCGGCTTAAATATGGTGTGGATGGGATTTTTTCAGCTATATTTATTTTTTATATTGCGTGGAAACTTGTGTTTCGTCATATAAATCCAAACGTTATTAGTAATCCATTTGAAGTTAATGTGCTTCTAATTTATGTAACGGTGGATTTCTTTGTTATTTTAGGAGCCTCAATATTATGCAACTCTAAGATAGGGGATAAGATTGACAAGGTGGTTGCAGCGGTATTAATTTTATGGAGCTTTACAGATATAGTCTATTATTGGATACTTTTAACAGACAAATATAGTGATTCTAGCATGGTTGATATATTTTGGGTGTTTACTTTTTTTGTACTTTGGTATGCGAGTGAGTATAGAGTGGAAATAAACAAAACTCAAATAATAAAGCTTAATGATTCAGAATGTGTCAATGATTCATCTACAGAAACACCTATTTCACTTGTTATCTTATTTTTTTCATCTTTTATTTTGAGTTATGATGATTTATTTATGATGATTGTATTTGTAATAATGCTTATTTTACGAAAAATA
Organism: Proteocatella sp.; assembly: GCA_041738345.1. Classification (GTDB taxonomy): domain Bacteria; phylum Bacillota; class Clostridia; order Peptostreptococcales; family Filifactoraceae; genus Proteocatella. The sequence goes on along the minus strand of JBGSPX010000047.1, from coordinate 48,735 downwards.
GCATCAAAATTTATTCATACGTATCTTGTAAATGAATATCTTACTAAAGAATATAAGAAATTAAATGAAATATTAGAAGAAAAAGTTATTGAAAGAACTGAAGAACTTAAAATAAAAAATGAAGAGTTATATATTTTGGCTAATATAGATGCACTTACGGGACTTCCTAATCGAAGACATTTTTTAGAATATCTAGAGTATAAAATATCTGTAAATCCAAAAGATAAGTTAATGGCATTGTTGTTTATAGACTTAGATAGATTCAAATCAATAAATGATTGGTATGGTCACGAAATAGGAGATAAATTACTGCTTAATGTAGCAGAGAGACTTAAAAATAATTTACCGCCAGATAGCTTTATAGCTAGATTAGGTGGTGATGAATTTGTAGTAGTGCTTAACAATATATTAAAAGGTGAGGATGCTAAAATTGCAGCTATGAAATTTGTAGAAGCATTCAGAATTCATTTTAAAATAGGAGATTCTAAAATAAACTCTACCGTAAGCGTTGGAATATCAATATATCCTTCTAACAGCAATGACATATCATCACTTCTTAAAGCAGCAGATATAGCACTTTATTGTGCTAAGGAGCAGGGGAAAAATATAGCACTCCTTTATGATTCAAGCATGAAAAAAGAAGAAAAACTGAAGCTTGAGCTTGAGAGTTATCTTTATGATTCGATAAAAAATAAGGAACTAAAAATAGAGTATAGGCCACAGATAAATCCTAATGATGGGAATGTGGTAGGGTTTGATAGCAGAATATATTGGGACAGTGCAGTTTTTGGAAGAACTGAGTATAGTAGTTTTAAGGTAGTTGCAGAAGATAGTGGTTTTATAATGGATATAGGAATTTGGACATTAAGACAGATTTGTAGTAACATTAGATATCTATGTCAAAAATGTAATAAAAAAATAAGATTTTCTGTGGAAATATCTACAAATCAATTTTTAGGAAGTGACATTGTATCAATTCTTAGTGATTATATTAAAGAATATGAAATAGATGGAAAATTTTTAGAGCTTGAAATTCTTGAAAACTTTTCTAGCAAAGATGAAGATATAGTTATTGAAAAACTTAATGGATTAAAAAACTTAGGTATAATAATATCTATAATCGATTTTGGGATGGGATATTCATCATTAAAATATCTGAAAAGTTATCCCATAGATAATATAAAAATACCTTCTAGTATAACAAAGGATGTTGTGTCAGATATAGAAGTTCAAAAATTAGTAAAGGTAGTTGTTTCACTTAGTAACATATTTGAGCTAAAAAGCATTGCTCAAGGGGTACAGAATATAGAACAATCAGAAATACTAATGGAACTTGGTTGTGATGAAGTTAGAGGAAGTTATTATGGTAAATTTGTAAGTTTTGAAGATATAGAGAAAATGGTAGGAATATGAATAATATAGAAAAATTAAAAGCTTATTTTTATAACTTAAAAGAGGAAAATATATGTATAGCATTTTCAGGAGGAGTCGATAGCAGTTTAGTGCTTAAAGCAGCAGTACTTTCGGATAAAAATGTATATGCAGTAATGTTTAACACAAAGCTTCATCCTTGTAAGGAAGAAGCAGAAGCTAGAGATGTAGCAAAGGCGATTGGAGTAGATATAACAGTTATAAATATAGATGAGTTTTCAAATCCAGATATACTAAAAAATCCGATAGATAGGTGTTATTTATGTAAAAAACTTTTATTTTCAACCCTTATAGATTTTGCAAATAAAAATGGTTGCACGGCAGTTTTAGATGGTACAAATTTTGATGACTACGGTCAGTATCGTCCAGGAATAAAAGCTTTAAATGAGCTTGGGGTAAAAAGTCCTTTAGCGGAACTTAAAATAACCAAAGACGAGGTAAGAGAAGCTGCTAAAAATCTAGGACTTAAAGTTCACAACAAACCTTCAGCACCTTGTATGGCAACTAGATTTCCTTATAATACAGATATAACTTTAGAGGCCTTAGAAAAAGTAGAGCTTGCGGAGGAATTTATAAAATCATTAGGCATAATGCAGTGTAGAGTAAGAGTTCATGGCGATATAGCAAGAATAGAAGTAGATAAAAATAAATTTATTGACTTGCTAGAAAACAAGGATGCTATTGTAGAAAAACTAAAATCGCTTGGATATATATATATAACGCTAGATATTGAAGGTTTTAGAAGTGGAAGTATGGATGTTGGGATAAATTAGATAGTAGTTTTAGGAGGAATTTTGGAAGATTTATTAAAGGCTTATAAAAATGGAGAAGTTGAACTTGATGAAGTTATGGAAAAACTTAAAGATTTTCCATATGAAGATTTAGATTTTGCAAGAGTAGATCATCATAGGAAATTACGTTCTGGATTTGCAGAAGTTATATTTTCTCAAGGGAAGACCCCAGAACAAGTGGCTAAGATTGCAAAAAGCTTATACGAGCAAGATAAAAGTTTTTTAGCAACTAGAGCAAATAAAGCACATTATGAAGCGGTAAAAGTATATTTGCCTGAGGCACAGTTTGAAGAACTTTCAGGCGTTATAAGTATAAAAAATAAGCACCTTGAGCCAAAAGGGAAAATTGTAGTATGTACTGGAGGAACTTCAGATGTTCCTATTGCAGAAGAAGCAGCAATAACTGCGGAAGTTTTTGGAGCAGAGGTAGTTAGACTATATGATGTGGGCGTTGCAGGAATTCACAGACTTTTAAAAGTGCTTCCACAAATAAGAGAGGCAAACGCAGTAATAGCAATTGCAGGCATGGAAGGGGCACTTCCAGGCGTACTTGCAGGGCTTGTTGATAAACCGGTAATTGCAGTTCCTACAAGTATAGGATATGGTGCAAGTTTCAGTGGCGTATCAGCACTTCTTACGATGCTTAATTCTTGTGCAGAAGGGATTGGCGTTGTAAATATAGATAATGGTTTTGGAGCAGGCTATTTAGCAGCGCAAATTAATCGACTTGTAGTAAATGCTTTGGAAAAGAGATAGAGGAGAAAGAATATGAGAACACTTTATTTTGAATGTTTTTCTGGTATAAGTGGAGATATGACTATTGGGGCGCTTTTAGATTTAGGAGCAGATAAACAGATGCTATTAAAAGCCATAGATAGTCTAATGATAGATGGTTATAAGTTAAAGATATCTGAAACTCAAAAATGTGGAATTACAGCTACAAAATTTGATGTTATCCTAGAGTCAGAAAGTCAAGGGCATCACGAGCATGATCATCATGAAGAGCATAGCCACGACCATCACCATCATGATCATCACGATGAGCATAGCCATGAGCATCACGAGCATGATCATCATGAAGAACATAGCCACGACCATCACGAGCATCATCATCATGAAGAACATAGCCACGACCATCATCATGAACACCATCACAGAGGACTTAATGAAATTACAGAAATTATAAATAATGCAGCTATAACAGAAAATGCAAAGAAAATAGCACTCAAAACTTTTGATGTACTTGCAGAGGCAGAGGCTAAAGTACATGGCGTAGAAAAAACGCAAGTTCATTTTCACGAAGTAGGTGCAATTGACTCTATAATAGATATAGTGGGGATAGCGGTTTGTATAGATAATCTAAAGATAGATAGCTTTTCATGTTCTAAAATATACGAAGGACAAGGGCATGTATTTTGTCAGCATGGAAGAGTTCCAGTACCAGCACCAGCCACTTTAGAACTTGCAAAAAAACATGGATTAATGCTCAAAATAACAGAGGTTCAAGGCGAATTAGTAACACCTACAGGCGCAGCACTTCTTTGTGCATTAAAACCTAAATTTGGAGAATTTCCTTCTGGGAATTTATTAGGTGTAGGTGTAGGGGCAGGCACAAAGGATTTTGAACATGCGAACATATTAAGACTTTACCTTATTGATGATTCAAATATGCAGGAGAAAGAATATAGCGACAAGGTTGTACTTTTTGAAACAAACATTGATGATTCAAATGGAGAACAACTAGGATATGCGATTGAAAAACTTTTAGAAAATGGAGCACTTGATGTATATTACACGCCGATATTTATGAAAAAAAGTAGACCAGCATATACTCTAAGTGTACTGTGTGATAAAGCTTTAGAAAAAAATATTATAAGCACAATATTTGAACATACTACAGCTATAGGATTAAAACGTCAAATTATAGAGCGAATAAAAATGAAGAGAAGGTTTGAAACAGTAGCTACTATGTATGGAGATGTGGTTTTGAAGCACTGCAGTTATAAGGATGTTGAAAAGACATATCTTGAATATGAAAGCGTAAAAAAATGTGCTGTTGAGCATAATGTATCTTTAAAAGAAGTTGAAAAAGCAGTAAATATAATTTTAGGATAATAGTAGGGACTGTCTTTGTATAGCGAGGACAGTCCCTATTTTTATTTATTATTTAAAACATCGGCAAGGAAAGTATCTGCAAAAAAAGTATTTGCATTGTATAAATATAATATATCTGTAACATTTTCTAGTTCTACAAGTTCATAGATATCTTCAAAATAATATCTAGGGTCTAGAAGGATTATATTGCTAAAAAATGGAGTCAAAAACGGTACAAAGCAATTTGCATAAGAGTCTTTTATTATAAGTAGGGTCTTAGTGTTTTTGGCGGTAGTTCTTATCTTTACAAGTGGATGATTTCCTTTTAAAAATAATTCATATTGATTTTTAGTTTCAAGCTTTGAAGTATCGTAAAGAGAAGGGGATTTTGTTTTTTCCTCGACATAACTTACAACTACCTCATCATTTGCAGTCTTAGGAAGATATACATATATTTCATCGGGAGCTTTATTATAATAACCTACCTTTGATGAAAGTGTTCCTAAGAATGAATCAGAAACTAAACGACGTTCATAATAATCTTCTTTAACTTTAAGCTTCATAGAAGCGGCAAGTTTCAAAAAGGCTTGATATGCAGCGTCTGAAGTCCAGTGATGATCGGTTTTATAAAACACGGGATTTTGTGTATAAGAAGTTAAAGTTTTAGATAAGTCTACTTTATTTATATTAGGATTTAAATCACGATAAAAACCCTCAATAAAAAACTGTTGGTTTAAGACTGGTGCATTGTTAGGTAGTTTATCAGAAAGTATATCTGAAGCATTAGGAACAATCATAAAATTATAATTTATTCTAGGATATTTTTTTGTAAATTCATTTACTGCTAGAAGATTTTGGTATACAGCTTCATTATTAGGATTAGTAAATTTTTCGATTAAATAACCATCAGAAGCTATAAATACTCCATTTTGTTCTTTTTTTCCAATAAGTAAATCTGTTTTAGTCTTTAGCGCCACTAAACTTTCTCTAAAAGGAAATTGGTCTACACAATACTTTTCAAATTTTTTGCTAAATCTGCCACTACTTAAGTTATCTAGAGTTAGTTTGGGAATTTTGGAAAGCATTCTATTTTCATTTTCTGAAAAAGTGGCATCTTTTTGGATTATTCCAAGTAGAAAAAATGCATTTAAAAATAGTATAAATATTATGGCTAAAGCTCTAAAGTAACGTTTATTTTTTCGCATATTTAAGTTCATAGGTTTTCTTTCTATATAAAATTGATTTTAAAATCTAAAATATAAAAATGGATTATAAGTTTCAGTTATAAGATAAGCCGTAGATAGTACAAGTATAGCTAAATGTAGTATAATTCCAAATTGTTTTTTTAGAGTTCCTGATTTAATATCTGGTTTTACAAAAAGACTTGAAACATTTTGACTTGAAAGGACTATCATTATAATAAAAAATACTGCATAAGATGTTAGATAGTAAATTCCAGCAGAATCCCAAAGTGGGTTATTTCCTTTTCCAAACATTGATAATAAGTAATTTTGAGCAAGGGATATATCATCAATTGCAAAAAATATCCAGCCTATAATTACTATAAGCATACAGTATAGTCTAGAAAATAGCTTTGGAAGATTATCGATAAATTCCTTTAGAAATAGTTTTTCAATAAATAATATAATTCCGTAATATAGTCCCCAAATAACAAAATTCCAACTTGCACCATGCCATAAACCCGTGAGCATCCATACTATGAATATATTTCTAAATTGCTTAATTATACTGCATCTATTTCCTCCAAGGGGAATATATATATATTCTCTAAACCAAGTTCCAAGTGAAATATGCCATCTACGCCAAAACTCAGTTATTGAACTTGAATCATATGGATGAATAAAGTTTTCGATAAAGTCAAATCCAAACATTTTGCCAAGACCTATTGCCATATCAGAATACCCACTAAAGTCAAAATATATTTGGAAGGTGAAGGCCAAAATTCCAAGCCATATAGTCAATACTGAGGCTTGAGATATATTTGAGGCTATGACAGTATCCCAAAGCAAGCCTATATTATTTGCAAGTAGCACTTTTTTTCCAAGACCTTGAATAAATCTTGCGACACCTTCGCCAAATTTTGAAAGAGAGTAGTTACGGTTAGCAAGTTGAGCATCTATATCACTATATCTTACGATAGGGCCAGCTACTAGTTGTGGAAACATAGTAACATAGAGTGCAAAAGAAATCAGATTTTCCTGAACTTCAACATTTTCTTTATACACATCTATTATATAAGATAAAATTTGAAAGGTATAAAAAGAGATACCTATTGGAAGTGCTAGATGTTTATAAGGAATACTGAGTTTGAAAATATGGTTTATATTGGTTACGAAAAAGTCGTAATATTTAAAAAATCCGAGTAATGAGATATTTAAAATTATTGCTGAAATAAATATAAATAATCTAGTTTTATGATGCTGATTGAGATTTAGATAATCTAGGGACCTCCCTAATAAATAATTTATAAATATGGAAAATATCATTAGAAAAATATATACAGGCTCTCCCCACGCATAAAATAACAAACTAGATATTAGAAATATTGAGTTTCTAAGAAAAATTGGACTTAGATAATAACAAATTAATGTTATAGGTAAAAATGTAAATATAAAAAAAATGCTGCTAAAAACCACGATTTTCCTTCTTCCTTAAATTTATTTTACAGAGTTTACAAATATTTGCTTCATTTCTTCAGCTTTTTCTCCTACTGAATAAAAAATATAATTTCCTTTTATTTTAAACACATAATCTTCAAGTAAAGCGCACTGTTCTGGCGCATATCCACTAAAGCTTTGTAATTGCTTGTCAACCCTATTTTCTATAGCAGTTTCGACAATATCTACTTGTTCAGGCGATTTTACTTTTACAATTAGGAGTTCTTCAACATCCATTGATGATGAAGGTGAAAATAAGGAAACTTCTTCATAATCAGAGGCATTTAATGAAAAAAATCTTTTTAGAGCCTTTGTATTATTAGCTTCAGTTACAAAATTAAGTGGGATTTCAGCTTTTATAGAATCCACTATTTGAGAAATTTTTGGAGATTGTGATTCCTCAGAATAACTTTCGCATCCGACAAGCATGGTCAAAATTAAAAGCAACAAGAAATATTTATGTGTATATTTATTAATTTTCATAAGGAACCTCCATTAAAGATTTAATTTTTTTTGCATAAATTGAAGCCATGAGGGATAGTAACTTGAAAGAAAGTGAATTCCATCTGGAGCATAATACTCACTATCTTTTGAAACTAGAATATTAGAATCAATATATGTTACAGAAAGTTTTGTACATAACGTTTCTAAAGATTTATTAAAATCATCACTTCTCTTAAAAAGTGGTTTTTTTTCACATGCAAAATCTTGAACATGGTACACTGCATTAACGTAAATTTGAGCATCAGGAAGCTGTTTTTTTAAACTAGATATAAGTCTTTCATATTTTATTATAAAGTCTTCAGTACTTTTAAATAAGAGTAGGTCATTTACTCCATACAAAAGCACAATTTTTTTAGGATTAAGTTTTACTACAGCTGGAATGTCATCTTTGGCAGAAATTACATTTCTTCCCTTTTTTGCAACAACTGATGTGGGTTCTAAAAAACCATAAAGGCTTAGTGGTTCAGCTTGAGAATCGCCCATAAAAACTGTAGATTCAAAAATATATTTATATTTAGCTTTAGACGTATTATTTTTTTTATAATTTGGAGAATTTTTATTTATAAGTTGACTTTGGATTGAAGCTATTGTTTTTTCAACTTGCGAAATATCTTTATTTTCGAGTTTTTGCAAAAGGGTAATGTTATTATTTATTTTTTCGGATTTATCTATAGATCCTGTATTATTTGCACTATTTTGTTGTAAAGAAATGCATCCCGTCAGATTTAGTAAAATTAGAATTACAAGTGTATATATGTAAGGTTGTTTTTTTTGTCTCATTGTCGATTAATCCTTTATATTTGTAGTTTTTTACCAACTAAAATTATATCCTATTTAAAACATTAAAGAATAACACTTAGGTTACAATCTGATATATATAATATTCTAATATTAGAAGGTTTAAAAAGCAAGAAATATAAATGATATTACATATTGTCAAAAGATTTAAAAATGTTTAATTTAACAATTAAATTGAACTGTAAGTTTATTGTAACCATAAAAATGGAATATTTATGTATAATAAATAGCGTATTGTATATTCTTTGGATACAAATTACTACTTAAAGGAGAACACAATGGAAGTTTTATTTGCAATATTTGCAGTTATGATTTTGATTTCACTAGGAGCGATTATATTGCTCTTTGTAAATAAAGGGATTTATGGAGACAACAATATAGTGTTAATCGGTATTTCTATATGGGCTATATTTATTTCATGGATGAGTTATACCTCATTACCTGTAAATTACAATTCTAGACCGATGATATTTTCTATAAAGGCAGTTATATCAGCATTTTGTGTCATTTTAGCAATAACAGCACTTTATATAGGGCTAAAGAAGGAAAATAGGAAAATGATTGCAAAGGTTTTGCTTTCAACTTCTATGGCAGGTGGGATGATAAGTCTTCTAATTTAAAATTTAGAAGACTTTGTTTTTTTATTTTATTATTAAAAGGAGTTATAGATGTACAAATTAATTTCATTAGATATGGATAACACTACATTAAATACAGAACACAAGATAAGTAAACGTACGAAAAAAGTTTTACAAGAAGCACACAATAAGGGTATAAAAGTAATTATGAATACAGGAAGAACTTATCAAGAAGCAGAAGCCTATATAGATGAACTTGATTTTGTGGATTATATAGTAACTTCTAATGGCTCTGTTGTATTTGATAAAATTGAGAATGAATTTCATCAAGTAAATTCTTTGGAAAAAAAATATGTAGAGTGTTGTCATCAAATATGTAAAGCGTATAGTGAAGATATATTGCTAATTGTGGCAGGCGAAACTGAGTGTTACAGTGACAAAATATATCAAAATAGTAAAGCTAAGAGTATGTTTGAAGGTTTTGTAGGTATAGAAATAAATATGATGGATGGACTTTTAGATTTTTTTGAAAATAAGTTCATAGGGAAGGCTGTTATAATAGGAGATAATAAATTACTTGAGAAGATAAGTGTTGAAATTAAAACTTTGCTTAAAACTGAAATACAGCTAAAATATTCTTTGGAGTGCGCGCTTGAGATTATGAGTCCTCAAATGGATAAGACTGAAGGTGTAAAATGGGTTATGGAAAAATTTGATATATCACAAAGTGAAATTATAGCTATAGGAGACGGCGAAAATGATATTGGTATGATAAAACAGGCGGCTCTAGGAATAGCTATGGAAAATGCATGTGATTCTTTAAAAAAAGTAGCAGATTATATAACATTAAGTAATGCAGAAGATGGAGTAGCACATGCTATAGAAAAATTTGTACTAGCTTAAATTAATTTAATTTAATTTAACAGGAGGATTCCCTATGTATGAGGTGCTTTTTCCTAAAAATATTAATTGTATATTTTGTAATATGCCAATAGATAGTGGTAATGCATATAGTATATGTCGAAAATGTTTTGAAAAATTAGAATTTATAGATGAAATTTGTATTTGCTGTGGTCGTAGTGGAAAGCATAGCAGTTTATGCACATACTGTTACTCTGAAACATATTATTATGATAGAGCGTATAGTATATTAAATTACAATGAGTTTATTCATAAGATAATGTACGGTTATAAGTATGGACACAAGAATTACTATAGCAGTTATTTTGCAGAGATAGTTAATGATTTTATAAGTCGAAATAAACTTGAGTTTGATTATATAACTTCAGTTCCAATATCTAAAAAACGACTTAATGTGAGAGGATTTAATCAATCAGAAATAATTGTAAATAAAATTAGTGACAAATATTTGGATTTATTTAAAAGAACAAAGCACACTAAATTTTTATCAAAACTTACAAATGTGGACAGACTAAATGAGGTTAAGGGGGCATTTCAGTTAAATCAAAATATATTTGATGATTTAATAGCAGATATATATACTAAAGCAATTGATAAACCCAAAATAGTTATTTTTGACGATATTTTAACTACAGGAGCAACACTAAATGAACTTTCAAAGCTTTTAAAAAAATCTATAGCAGATGTTGAAATTATAGCACTTACATTATGTAATGCAAGAAATATAGAAAAATATTCTAATGAAAAACCCACTAAAAATATGAGTTGAAATATTTTTAGTGGGTTTAATTTATTTATATAGCTTTCTTGCCAGTTGATTTTTCAAAATCACTTTGGAATGATTTGCCATGTTTAACAGTTATAAAACCATATACTACAGTTAAAACTGCACCAATAATATAAGCTATATTCATAGGAAGTCTAAATCCAATAGGGGCATTTAAAATATAACTAGATATTATAAACATATAGAACATTCCTGGAATAAGTGATACTAGGTAATTTTTATTTTGTTGCATTAGATAAATTGTAATCATAGCAAATGCAAAGACTGCTATAGTTTGATTACTCCATGCAAAATATCTCCAAAGAATATTGAAACCCTCTGTACTTAGTTTAGCGTATACAAGTATAGCGGCTACAAAAGCAAATATTATAGCTGATAATGTAAAACGTTTAGCTGGAGTTTTTTGGTCTATGTTTAAGAAATCAGCAATCATAAGTCTAAGTGCTCTAAGGGCAGTATCTCCAGATGTTATAGGAAGTACTATAACTCCGATTATCGCGATAACTCCACCAATATTTCCAAGTAGATCTCTTGCTACCATACCTATTACAGCAGGCGTACCAACAAGTTCAGGGTCGATACCTTTATTGTATATTCCCATAGCTGCTGCTGCCCATATCATAGCTATAAAGCCTTCTAAAAGCATCATGTTAAAGAATGTAAATTTACCTTCTCTTTCATCAGATACAGATCTTGCAATAAGTGTTGACTGAGTAGAGTGGAATCCAGAAACAATACCACATGCAACTGTAACAAAGAATATAGGAATAAAAGGAGTTCCCTTTGGATGAACACCCATCCAGTTAGCAGCGCTTAGGTTTGTAAGCTCATAACCACCAGTAAATAGTCCAATACCAACACCTACAGCTGAAAGTAATAATATTGCTCCAAATACAGGATAGATTTTACCTATGATTTTATCAATAGGGAAAAGAGTGGCACATAGATAATAGATGAATATAACACCATATACTATCCATACCGTAGGATTATCTACAGTAGCCTTTTGACCAAATAACTGAGTTACAGCAAGGTCGCCAGGTGTATATATAAACACAGCGCCTACAAGTAGCATAAGTAATGAAAGGAAAATATTATAGAATTGGAATATCTTATTTCCCATGAATTTTTTTATAAGTCCTGGCATCTGAGCGCCGTTTTCTCTAAGAGACATCATACCTGACATATAGTCGTGAACGCATCCTCCAATTACACACCCGATAGGAATTGTAATAAAGGCAATTGGTCCAAAAAGGATACCCTGGATAGGACCAAGAATAGGACCTGTTCCTGCTATGTTCAATAATTGTATAAGTGCATTTTTCATTTTTGACATAGGAACAAAGTCTACACCATCATTTCTAGTTATAGCGGGAGTTTTTCTGTCATCTGGTCCAAATAGTTTGTCTATGTATGAACCATATGCAATTCCGCCGATAATTAGAATCGCTAAACCGATTAAAAAAGTTATCATTATAATTTCCTCCTTTGTTTTTTTGGAAAGTTTGAAATATTTCTAAAATTAACCTTCCGACGTTAAAATTCTAACATGAATTAATATAGGTAACAAGAATTCTTACATGAAATAACTGAAAAAACACATGAAGTGCATTTATATGCCCATTATGTGTTTGAATTCTACAATATTATTTCTACTTACAGGAATACTTAAATTTTCGCTTTGAATTTTAAGCATATATGTGTTGTTGAACCAAGGAATTATTTCTATGATTTTGTCTACATTTATTATATAAGATCTATGACTTTTAAAGAATTTATCCTTGGGAAGTTTCTTGTAAAATTCGGTTATACTTAAATTTAAATGATATTCTGTACCTTCTATAAAAATAATAACTTCTCGTCCTTTTGCTTCACAGTAACTTATATCAAATATATTCTTTACTATCATTTTATTATCTTTCCAAAGCGTTATTTTAGAAGATAAGCATTTTTCTTCAACACAAGGTTTTTCTAATTTTCTAAGAGTTCCGACCAAACGTTCTTCAGAATAAGGCTTTAATATGTAATCAAAGGCTTCAATTTCAAAAGCGTCTACGGCAAAATCTTTATGAGCCGTTATAAATACTATGGTAGGTTTTTGAGAGAAGTGGCTTATTATCTTCCCAAGTGCCATTCCATCTAATTTAGGCATATTTATATCTAAAAATATTAAATCTATTTTATTTTTTTCTATAAATTCAAGTGCTTTTATTGAGTCATCAAATTCTTCTAGTATTTTTATATTGCTAAAGTTATTAATAAAGTATTTTAGTTCTTCTCTTGCTGGGAATTCATCATCTATAATAATACAATTCATTTAAATCTCCTTATTTTTTATATTAAAATACACTTTTGAACCAGTATTTTGATTTTCTATATGAAGTCCTTCTCCATAAATATATTTGAGTCTTTTGTGAACGTTAGACATCCCTATTTTACTTTCATCTATTTTATTTCTATATATATTTTCAATTATATCATTAGGAATACCTTCACCATCATCTTCAATAGATATTGTAAAGTTGTTTTCAGATGATTTTTTTATCGATAGTTTTACTTTACCATATCCTTTTCCTTCCAGTATACCATGTTTTATTGAGTTTTCAATAATGGGCTGAACTGTAAGACTAGGAATTTTAAAATCTAAATCGTCTTCTATATCATATTCAATTTCAAGCTTGTCACCAAAGCGAGCTTTTTCTATAGCAACATAAGCTTTTACTTGTTCAAGTTCTTTATAAATATCTACAGGAGTATCACCAATTTCTAAATTATATCTAAGATAAGTAGATAAATCGAGAATAAGATTTCGAGCATAATTTGGGTCAATTCGTATAAAAGATACTACGGCATTTAACGCATTAAATAAAAAATGTGGGTTTATTTGAGCCTGCAAAGCTTTTATTTCGGCCTTAGTTGCCATGGCCTTAAGCTCGGAAAGTTTACTTATTTCGAGCTGTGTAGATATTATTTGAGATAATCCATGAGCCAATGTGGTATTACTAAACGAAATCGCATCATCTTTGCAATAGTAGATTTTAAGGGTTCCAATTGTAGAATCTCCTTCTTTTAAGGGGGCAATTATAGCAGATTTTAGTTTACAGTTTGGATAAGCACAGTCAATTTCATTAGCATTTGTAAGGGATAGAAGATTCCCTTCACGAATGACTTTTTTTGTAGCTTCAGTTTCTATTTTATTACCTTTTATGTGATGGTCATCTCCTATACCTACATGCGCAAGAATATGCTCTTTATTGGTTATTGAAACCGCATCCGCATGGATGGAGTCTTTTATTATTTTGCAGATGTTTTCTAGTGAATTTTTGTTCATTTCTCTAAAGTGAGGAAGGGTTTTATTTGCAATTTCAAGAGCGATTTGGGATTGCTTTGCAGATACTTCATCTTTTTCTTTAAATATTTTTTGAATTATAAGTATAAGCATAGCTATACCTATAGCATTTGCAAAACTCATAGGAAAATAAACACTTTTTACAATATTTATAGCTAAATCAAAATTAGGGACCATAATCATTATAAGAAACATTTCAAATATTTCCATTAAAAGTCCACCGACAAGGCCATAAAACCACTTGTTTTGTTCATTAGATTTATTATATATATATCCAGAGATAATTCCAGCTAATATAGTAATAAGGCTACAAGGAAGCGTAGTTACTCCACCGATGTTTATAAGAAATCGATGAACCCCTGCAATTATTCCAGCCGTTATTCCTACAAATGGCCCACAAAGTATACCTCCGGCCATAACGCCTATCATACGAGTATTAGCGATAGCACCATTTATATTAGTTCCTGTATAGGTTCCAATTATTCCAAAAGTTCCAAAAATCAAGGAAAGAATTATAAGGTCTTTTCGTTTAAATTCATCTTTTTGAATTATTTTTTTAAAATTATTTAAATTTGAAACAAAAAAAGCAATTAAAAGGATGTATCCTAAATTATTGGTAAGACTTCGTAAAAGTTCAATCATATTATTCTCCAATTAAATCGTCGATATTAGCAAAAAGTGAATCCTTATCTAGACTTCCTAGATGATAATTAGCTAAGGTTCCATCTTTCTTTACAAAAAATGTCATAGGAAGGCTTCTTACACCATAACTTTGAGAAGCATCAAAATCAAGATCAAAATACATATCCATAGTATAGTCATTTTCTTTAAAATATTCAGAAGCCGTTTCTACAGTTTCGCGCTCACCATCAGTAGAATTAATCATAAAAAATTTAACCCCTTTTTCACTGTAAGCCTCATAAGCTTCTTGGAAATAATCCATCTCTTCACGACAAGGCGGACACCAGCTTGCCCAAAAATTAATTACAATCGCTTGATTTTCAAATTCAGATAAATTTACAGGGTTGTTATCTATATCGTAAACTTTAAAATCTGGAACTTTGCTATCATCTGCATTATCAGAACTATCACTTTTATCACTATCTTGAGGCTCAGAAGTGGCATCTGATGAAGTGTTATTTGGGGTATTAGAATTTGATAAATTTGAAGTGGAGTTTAAATTGTTATATCCATAATAAGCTAAAGTTAAAATAACTAAAATTAGAATTATAAAAAATAGATTTTTATTATTTATCATAAAAAACTCCTTTCTAAGCTATACCAAAATTGGCAAAAAATGAAATTAATTTTCCAAACATTCCAGTAATCATAGATATTCCTACGATAATAAGGAATATTCCAGAAAAATTATTTATTATTTTATAGTGTTTTTTTATAAATGAAAATGTATTTTTTAAATTATCTATTAATAGGGAAGATAGTATAAATGGAATTCCAAGTCCTAAACTGTAAAGAAGTAGCATTATTGAGCCATGAAGCATAGTTTGTGTGTTTGCCGCCATCATAAGTGCAGAGCCGAGAAAAGCGCCTACGCAAGGAGACCAACCTATTGAAAATATCATTCCAAAGAGCATGGATTTTCCGAATTTAAAAGAATCTATTTTGTAGTTTATTTTATGAGAAACCTTTAAAAATTTGATATTTATTAAATCAATATAATTCATGCCAAGAATAATCATCAAGACACCAGAAATAATATTGAATAATGTTGTATGACTAAATACAAAACTTCCAAAGCTTCCTGCGGCGGCACCAAGAAGTACAAATATTAAAGTAAACCCTAAAACAAATCCTAGAGCATTTATAAATGCATTTGAAGAAGATTTATTTTCATTGGAATCTATATCTCCGATGAAATAGGTAATATATATTGGAATCATAGGTAAAATACAAGGGGATATAAAGGTTATTATTCCTTCTAAAAAAACTATAAGATAATCCATAAATTCTCCTTATTTAATTTACTTAAAAAATTAAAAAGTCCAATTACCATTTTTAAATATTTCAACTTTTTCTCCAAGTGAAGTAAAACCTGTAATATTTAAATCCTTAGAGCCAATCATAAAGTCATAATGGATAAGAGATGTATTAATTCCAAGTTTTTCAAGCTCATCTTCAGCCATCTGTTCACCATTTTGTATACAAGATGGATATGCAGAGCCAAAAGCTAAGTGACAAGAAGCGTTTTCGTCAAACAAAGTATTATAAAATATAGTATTTTGATTTGAAATAGGTGAATTATGTGGTACTAGAGCGACTTCTCCTATATAAGATGCACCTGAATCTGTAGCTAAGAGCGATTTAAGAAGCTCAAGCCCTTTTTCAGCTTTTACTTCCACTACTTTTCCATTTTCAAAGTAAAGCTCAAAATTTTCTATTAGATTTCCATTAAAATTAAAAGGAAGTGTACTTGATACATACCCATTTATGCCATATTTACTTGGAACAGTAAACACTTCTTCGGTAGGAATATTAGCATTAAATATGATGCCTTGCTTATTAACTTCACTTCCACCGCTCCAAATATGGTTTTTTGGAAGTTCTATAGTCAAATCAGTTCCTCTAGTCTTATTATTGCTGTTACTTATATAATGAAGAGATTGAAATTGCATTTTATTTAGATAATCACATTTATTAGCTAACTGTTTATTATGAGTATCCCAATTTGATTGTGTATCATTTAGGCTTATTCTAGCTGAACTTAAGATACTATCCCAAAGTTTATTTACAGCTTCAATTTCCGAAAGTGAAGGAAAGACCTTTTTTGCCCAACCTTTGGTAGGAACAGCAGCTACTACCCATGACACTTCACTATTAAGGATGTATTTATTTACAGCTTTCATACCTTGAGAATTAGTTTTATTGGCTATACTTAAAATTTCAGAAGAGATGTCGGAAAATACATCAGGATTTTCTCCTGAAATGCTTATAAAGCATGCATTTTTTTTGCAAAGCGCTTCGAATCCTTCTGCTTTCCAAGTTGGAAAATATTTAATAGCCTCTTGATCAGCATAATTATATTTTTCTTTATCCATAAGAGGATCAATATAATCTACAAGTACATAGGATGCTTGAGCCTGATAACATTTTCTTGCGATAATTCGCATAAAATCCGCAGTATTTATAGGGCCGCGAAGAATTACAATTTGATTGGGTTGAAGATTTATGCCCACGTTTACAATTACTTCTGCATATTTATCTATTAATTCTAATTTTTTATTATCCGTTATTTCTAAAATCATAATAAGCTCCTTTAATTTTGTTTATAAAATTATACCATAATTTGAAATTAAATGGAAAAAAACAATATTTTGTTGACATAGAGCCAGATTTAAAGTAAAATGAAAAAGCTTTGAAAGTCTGTGGTTGAAAGTCCAAGCCAGACGCGGGCAAAAGGACCCACGTAAGCTTTGACAAAAATGTACGAAGTGAGCATGGCGCGTCTTAGATGTAAGCCCTGCCGAGAAAATCGAGAGAGTAAAGTAGTGATGCGAACCAGAGCGAAATCTCCAGCAGGCGAGTGTGGGGGAAAAGACCAGGTCAGTTTCAAAGCATACATATCATAAAAATATATGAAAAAATCTTATAACTAACAAATAAAACAGAGTGGAGTAATTGTAATTACTTCACTCTGTTTTATTGTATTAAATTTTTAAAAGGTTAAATTTCAATAAGTATGTTATTTTCTAAATATTCAAGAAAATGTGATAAAAAGCTATGGACGAAATTCAAAAGATGTAGTATTATAAAAATACACAAAATTGGAAATAGTCTTATAAAACACAAAAAATTAAAAGGGAGAATTTGACTATGAAAAAATTATTAGCAGCACTACTTAGTGCAACAATGATTTTCAGTTTAGCAGCTTGCGGTTCTACTACAGAATCTGGAGATGCAGCTGAAACTACAGAAGCGCCTGATTTTAAGATAGGCATACTTACAGGAACTGTTTCTCAAGGTGAGGAAGAGTTTAGAGCAGCAGAAAAGATGAAGGCTAAGTATGGAGATATGATAGTTACAAAAACATATCCAGATAACTTCATGAAAGAAACTGAAACTACTATTGCAAACTTTATGAGTATGGCATCAGATCCAGATGTTAAAGCTATAATTATGTGCCAAGCAGTTCCAGGTGCATCTGCAGCTATTGATCAAGCAAAAGAACTTAGAGAAGACTTACTTATAATTGCAGCTACACCAGGAGAAGATCCAGACATGATAGCTTCTAAAGCAGATCTTGTTTTAGTAGCAGATGAGTTAGGAATGGGTAAAACTATAATTGATGAAGCTGTAAAAATGGGAGCAAAAACATTTGTTCACTATTCTTTCCCAAGACATATGTCTTACCAAATGCTTGCAGCAAGAAGAGATCTATTAAAACAAAATGCTGAAGCAGCAGGACTTAAATTTGTAGATGCAACTGCACCAGACCCAACAGGAGATGCGGGCGTTCCAGGAACACAACAATTTATACTTGAAGATATTCCAAGAAAAGTTGATGAATTTGGAACAGAAACTGCATTCTTTGGAACAAACTGTGCAATGCAAGAGCCAATGATAAAAGCTATAATCGAGAAGAAAGCACTTTATCCACAACAATGCTGTCCATCTCCATTCCATGCTTATCCAGGCGCACTTGGAATAGAAATACCAACAGATAAAGCTGGAGATGTTCCATATGTTATAGAGCAAATAAAGGCAAAAGTTTCTGAAGCTGGAATGAGTGGAAGAATGGCAACTTGGCCAGTACCTATCAACATGATGTTTGTTGAAGGTGGAGTAGAATATGCAAAAGCATATTTAGAAGGTCAATTTACTGAAAAAGCAGATCTTGAAAAAGTAAAAGAAATTCTTAGCACAGTAGGAGGAGAATGCCAAATCACTCCTTATACAAATGAAGCTACAGGAACAACATTTAATAACTACCTAATGGTATTATCTGAGTATGTAGTATTCTAATTTTGTGAGTAAAGGATTATAAATGAATAAAGACTACCTGATTGGTAGTCTTTATTTAAATTATAAAATAAATTCAGAATATTACGAAAAAGGAGGAGTTTTTATGAGTGAATACGTTTTATCTATGAAAGGTATAGAAAAGACATACTTCGGAAATAAAGTTCTAAAAGGTGTTGACTTAGAGGTTAAAAAAGGTGAAATACATGCGCTTCTTGGCGAAAATGGAGCAGGAAAATCAACCCTAATGAATATACTTTTTGGAATGCCTGTTATACACTCTACTGGTGGGTTCCAAGGAACGGTTACTTTTGATGGACAAGAGATGACTATAAAGTCTCCTAAGCAAGCTATGGAAATGGGAATCGGTATGGTACATCAAGAGTTTATGCTTATTCCAGGATTTACGGTAGCTGAAAATATAAAACTTAATAGAGAAATATTAAAGCCAAACCCTGTGTCTAAAATTTTTGGACAAAATTTAAAAACTTTAGATATTAAAAAAATGGAAGCTGATGCAAGGGTAGCACTAGATACACTGGGGATGGATTTTAGCGAAAAAGAACATGTATCGGGTCTTCCTGTTGGGTATATGCAGTTTATAGAAATTGCAAGAGAAATTGATAAATCCAATGTGAAATTATTAGTTTTTGACGAACCAACAGCAGTACTTACAGAGTCAGAAGCAGAGCAGCTGATAAAAGCTATGAAAAAAATAGCAGAATCTGGAATAGCTATACTTTTTATAACGCATAGACTAGATGAAGTTATGTCGGCAGCAGACAATATAACAATACTTAGGGATGGAACGATGGTATGCAAAATGCCAAAAGAAAGTACTAGTATAGAAGACATTGCACAAAAAATGGTAGGAAGAGAAGTGGAAATGTTAACTAAGGAAACTACTACAGAAGATAATGAAGTTATAATGTCAATTAAAAATCTTAGAGTAGGAATGCCGGCAGAAGAAGCGAAAGGGATTGATCTTGAGATAAAACGAGGAGAGATTCTTGGGCTAGGAGGGCTTGCTGGACATGGAAAATTAGGAGTTGCAAATGGAGTAGTCGGACTTTATCCAGTTGCAGGTGAAATAATTTTTAAAGGAAAACCACTTAATTTAGGAGATACAAGACAAATTCTAAGTGATGGAATAGCTTTTGTATCAGAAGATAGAAAAGGAGTAGGTCTTTTACTAGATGTTTCTATAGAAGATAATATATCAGCTACAGCAATGCAAATAAAAGAAAAGTTTTTAAAAAAAGTAGGAATAAAGCTTGCTGATAAAAAAGCAATAAGAGAAAATGCAGAAAAATATATAAAATCACTAGATATAAGGTGCACAGGACCGAAACAATTTACAAGAAGATTGTCAGGCGGAAACCAGCAGAAAGTATGTATTGCAAGAGCACTTACTTTAGAACCAGAAGTACTATTTGTTTCTGAACCAACAAGAGGAATTGACATAGGAGCGAAGAAAATAGTACTTGATACACTTGTAGAACTTAGCAAAGAACATGGAATGACTGTAGTTATGACATCTTCAGAACTTAATGAGCTAAGGATGATTTGTGATAGAATAGCTATTATAACAGAAGGAAAAGTAGAAGGTATTTTGCTTCCAACTGATAGTGATGTGAATTTTGGACTTATGATGAGTGGAGATTACAAGAAAGTAAAGGGAGGTAATCTAAATGGATAATATAAAGAAGAAAATAAATTCATTAGGGACTCCAAGGCTTATAATTATTTCGTTTTTCTTTTTACTTTGTATAGCAGCAGTTCAGCTTGGACTTCCGCTTAATGCGCTTCTATCAGATGCACTTGTTAGAATGGGGATGAACGGAGTATTAGTACTTGCAATGGTTCCAGGAATACTTTGTGGGATAGGACTTAACTTTGGAATACCTATAGGAATTGTATGTGGGCTTTTAGGAGGATTAATAAGTATAGAACTTGATTTAAGTGGATTTACAGCACTATTTGTAGCAATGCTTATATCTATACCATTTTCACTTATAGCGGGTTGGCTTTATGGACTTCTTCTAAATAGAGTAAAAGGTTCAGAAATGACAGTATCTACATATGCGGGATTTTCTATAATTTCGTTAATGTGTATAGTATGGCTTATAGCTCCATTTAACAGTTTGGAATTAAAATGGCCAATAGGAGATGGACTTAGGACTACTATAACTCTTACAGGGCGCTACTCTAAAGTACTCGATACTTTTGGAGCATTTAAAATATTTGGAGTAACAATTCCAGTGGGATTATTATTATTTTTTGCAGTGTGTTGCATATTTATGGCCATATTTTTAAAAACTAAAAAAGGAATAGCTATGGCAACGGCAGGAGATAATCCAAGATTTGCAAAAGCGTCAGGGATAAATGTAGACAATGCAAGACTTCTTGGAACGATGATATCTACTATGTGTGGAGCTGTAGGAATAATTGTTTATGCACAGAGTTTTGGATTTTATCAGCTATATCAAGCACCTATGATGATGGGGTTTGCAGCAGTAGCATCGATTTTAATTGGAGGTGCAAGTTCAAAAAGAGCAACAATCCTTCATGTAGTACTTGGAACTTTCTTATTCCAAGGGCTTCTTACTCTTTCATTACCAGTTGCTAATAAGATAGTAACAGAGGGTAACCTTTCGGAGGTAATGAGAATAATAGTGCAAAATGGAATAATTCTATATGCATTGACAAAAATGGGAGGAGGAGCAGACTAATGGAAAAAATAGATAACAAAAATACTCCAATTAAGATGACGAAAACAAAACTCGATTGGAACAAAAAAATAAAGACCACATTTACTGAAAATATAGTTGTGCTTATATTCGTGCTACTTTGTCTAGTCTGTGTGGAAGTTTCACAAATGGAATGGAGTTTTATAGTAAATGAACTTGTAAGCAGACTTTCTAGAAATCTATTTATAGTACTTTCCCTTATAATACCAGTACTTGCAGGTATGGGACTTAACTTCAGTATAGTTATAGGAGCTATGGCAGGACAAATTGCACTAATAGCTATAACTCACTGGGGAATCGTAGGGCTTGCAGGATTTACCGTAGCAGTACTACTTTCACTTCCACTATCACTTTTATTTGGATATCTTACAGGTGTGGTACTTAACAAGACTAGAGGTCAAGAAATGATAGCTGGTATGATTTTAGGTTTCTTTACTAATGGATTATATCAACTTCTATTTCTATTTTTGGTAGGAACAATAATTCCAATGAATAACCCAGTACTTGTACTAAGTGGAGGTATTGGAGTAAAAAACACCATAGATTTAACTGCAATAAAATATGCACTAGATAGAGCATTTGATCCATTTTTTAAGATAACATTAGTACATGCAGGTATGGTAATTTGTCTTGTACTAATAGCCCTTTTTGTATATGGAGCGTATAAGAATAAAAAAGAAGATAGATACGAAAAATATATAAATTCTGCTATAAAATCAGGAGTGTTTGTAGTCATATTTGCATTACTTATAATATTATCTACACAAAAATCCATAATCAATATGATTAAATTCCCGACAGCATCCTTCTTAGTAATAGGATTGATTTGTATATTTACAAAATTTATAATGACGACCAAACTTGGACAAGATTTTAGAACAGTAGGTCAAGATATGCACATTGCAGAAGTATCCGGAATAAATGTAAGCAAAACAAGGATAAAAGCAATAATGATATCTACAGTACTTGCAGGTATAGGACAGATTATATTCCTTCAAAATATAGGAACCTTAAATACTTATGGTGGGCATGAACAGGTAGGTATGTATGCAATTGCGGCCCTTCTTGTAGGAGGCGCTTCTGTAAGCAGAGCTACAATTGGACAGGCAATTATAGGAACTGCACTTTTCCACACACTATTTATAGTATCACCACAAGCAGGACAAAACTTATTTGGAAATGCTCAAATTGGAGAATACTTTAGAGTTTTCGTAGCATATGGAGTAATTGGTATTTCACTAGCGTTATATGCTTGGAAACAGCTTAAGACCAAAAAAGATTTATAACTTTAAAAATTAAAATAATATTAAAAACCGAGATTGTGATTTTTGTTTTTTTAAAAAAATCAAAAAAGTCTCGGTTTTTTGATTTGTCAAAAAATAAATTATTATTTAAAAATAAGAAATGGAGTAAATGAGAGTAAATGGAAGTTATTGAGCTTAAATCAAAGAATATAGATAGCCTATCGTTGTAATTTAAATAAATCATTGATAAATAGTAATAAAATTAAGAATATCAGACTAGTTATTAAGTGAATAAGGGTATATAATGTGTAAATGTGATACTAAAATGATGGGAGGCGACACTTTGAAAGATGTAATAAAAAGCATTATAAAGATAGATAAAGATGCTATCAAAAAAGAGGATGACTTCAAATCCACCATAGAAGATTTAGAAAAACAAAAAAAACTTAAGTTAAAAGAACTTAAGGATTCAATTGAAATGAATTCTAAGAATGTAATAGAAGATTATCAAACTAAAGTTTTAAAAGAAACCGAGGCAGAAATAAAAGAAATAAGAGAAGGAGCAAAACAAAAATCAGATGAATTAAAGGAACGATATCTTCAATTTGAAGAAAAAGTAATAGGGAATTCCTTTGATATGATAATAAGAAATCTGGAGGAGTAAAATGGGAAATGCGAGCAAATATAGTGCATTAAACACTAAAATACAAGCTATGAACGCAAAGCTTTTAACTTCTAAAGATTATGAAATTTTGATGAATTTTACAACAGAAAGAGAAATTGGAAATTATTTAAAACATAATACAAGATATTCACAGGTATTTAATGAATATAGTATTGAAAAGATAAGACGTTGGGAATTCGAGCTTGTTCTAAAAAAACAGATGCTTATAGAAATTGAAAGACTTTCTAAATATTTAGATTATGAAGCTAAAGATTTTTTAAATATCATGTTTATGAGAGCAGAAGTTGAAGATATAAAGCTTATATTAAGAGCGATAAGCAGAAAAGAAGATTTATCGGAACTGCCTCAACACTTTTTGCATAATGAAAAACATGAATTAGTATCTTTTGAAAAACTACTTAGTAAGAATAACTTACTTGATTTAGTAGAAGAGTTTAGAGGCAGTGTATACGAAGATGCGTTTAGAAGTATAACTGAGGAAGATTTAAAACTTAGAGAGTTTCATGCAGAAATGAATTTAGATTCAATATATTTTAGAGAACTTAGAAAAAAATCTGAAAATCTTTCAAACGAAGACAAGGATATAGTAAAAAGTATAATTGGACTAAATATAGACCTTATAAATATTCAGTGGATATATAGGGCACTTAGGTACTATAATTTAATGAATGAGGAAATATTTAACTATACTCTGCTTGGGGGAGATAAACTTACACTTAGAAGAATAAAGGAAATGATTTATTCGGATGATGTGATGAACAAAACGATAAATTTTATAAAAGATTATGGGATAGATATAAATCCTGAAGATGATAAATATCTTCAAGTAAGTATAAATAGATATCTGCTAAAATTTATAAATGATGCGAGTAAAAATAATTCTATGACTATAGCAAGACTTATAAAATATATACATGATGCTGAATTTGAAGCTATGGATATAATAACAATACTTGAAGGAATAAGATATCAGACACAAGATATTCCTAAATTACTTACAAAGAGGTGGTGGTAAATTTGGCAATAGAAAAAATGAGAATGATGAATATTGTATCACCTATTGAAAATATACATTCAATCCTAGAAGATTTAGTGATTATGGGATGCTTTCATATCCAAAACTACACGAAGTCAAATAGTAGTGATACACTCACTATGCAGCTAGTCAGTGAAGTAATGGATGATTCCTTAGATATAGGTAATATTCAGAAATTTAAATTTGAAAAAACTGATTTTAAAGATTTAATAGAAAAACTTAGCTTTATAGCAGACAGTATTGACATGGAACTTGAAGTTGATAACGATATAGATAGAGAATATGATTTTGAAAAAATTGTAACTAGATTAAACTCTATGTACAGCGTAATTGCGCCTATAAGAAAAAAAATGGAAGATATGAGAAAAAGTATTACCGAAAAAGAATATTTTTTGGAAAATATAAAATTTCTTGATACCGCAGATTTAGATATATCAGACATAAAAAATATGAGACATATAAATTATCATATAGGTACACTTACGAAGGAAAATAGAATAAAACTTCGTGATAACTACGAAAATATATCCGCAGTAGTACTTCATATAGGAAGTTCAAATGATGGAGAATCATATTTAATATTTTCACCAACAAAATACGAAGAAGAGACTAATAAAATCTTAAAATCACTTAATTTTAAAGAAATTGAAATTCCAGATGACATAAGAGGGAATGTCTCCGAAACGTCAAATATGGTAAGAGCTCAAATTGCTGATTTAGAAAAAATATATTTTGAATATAAGGATGTAGTCAGCAATATAAATGAATACTACAGAAATGAAATTACTAGAATATACTCTGAAATTCATTTAGAACAAAAAATTGAGCATATGAAAGAAAATGTAGCAGCAACTAAAAACTTCTTTTATTTTAGTGGTTGGATTCCAGAAGGTGATGCTACTAATACAAAAGAAAATTTAGAAAAAAAATATGAAGATATAATTGTAGTAGAGGAAAAACCAGAGGAAATAAACAAAGAGTTCATACCTCCAACTAAACTGAAAAATAACTGGGTGATAAGTCCCTTTGAGCTTTTGGTAAATATGTATGGAGTTCCAAACTATAACGAGTTAGACCCTACACTTTTCTTAGGGGTGACATATTTGATTCTATTTGGAGCTATGTTTGGTGATGTAGGGCAGGGTTTAGTATTTGTAATAATAGGTTTTTTACTTAAGCGAAAAGCAAAAAAAGGAACAGATGCAAAAGATTATGGAGAAATCCTTTTTAGAATAGGGCTAAGCTCTACAGTATTTGGATTTATGTATGGAAGTGTGTTTGGAAATGAAGAACTTATTCCAGCAATTGTTGTGAGACCTCTTGAAAATATAAATTTTGTGCTTTATAGTGCGATAGGTTTTGGAGTAGTACTTCTTTTAATAAGCTTTGGAATGTCAATTTACAATTTGGCAAGAGAAGGCGATATGGAGGAATGTATATTTGGACGAAATGGAGTCTCAGGACTTATATTTTATGTAGCACTTTTATCATTAGGCTTACAAATGCTTTTAAATGCACAACTTTTGCCCAATTCAGTATTTATAATAGTGATGATTTTAGCACTTTTGAGTCTTCTTTTCAAAAAGCCGCTTTATTCAGTTATTTCAAAGAAAGAGGCAGAATATGAAGAAGGTAAAAGTACCTACTATATAGAAGGTGGATTTGACCTTATAGAGACAATACTAAGTCTTTTGTCAAATTCAATTTCATTCATAAGAATAGGAGCATTTGCATTAAACCATGTAGGACTATTTTTAGCATTTTCTACAATGGCAAAAATAGCAAATAGTCCATTTATAAGTGTAGCAATTTTAATACTTGGAAATATAATAATAATAGGACTAGAAGGGCTTATCGTGCTTATTCAAGGTTTAAGACTAGAGTACTATGAATTATTTAGTAAATATTTCAAAGGTGATGGAAAAACATATATACCAGTAAAGTTTATAGAAGAAGCGGAGGAATTTTAAAATGAAAATTATAGTAGCAATAATGACTTTTGTAGTGGTAGCAACGATAGCAATGGGAGCAAGACTTTATATAAACGGTGCAGATTGTTCGAAAATAAAGAAAACATTAATCGCTAATGTAAGTATGTTTGCACCACTTGCAGCAATGGCAGTTATACTAATGATTCCAGAAATCGCATCAGCAGTTTCTGAATCAAATGTAGCTGGCTCAGATGCGGCAGGTATGGGGTATTTAGCAGCAGCACTTTCAACAGGGCTTGCAACAATAGGTGCGGGATATGCAGTTGGGTCAGTGGGTTCAGCCGCGCTGGGTGCAGTATCAGAAGATCAAAAAATACTAGGTAAAACGCTTATATTTGTAGGACTTGCAGAAGGTATAGCTATATATGGACTTATAGTATCAATTCTAATATTGGGAAGACTTTAAGGATGTGATTTTATGAAATCCTTTCTTATAAGTGATAATAAAGATACAATGGTAGCTATGAGGCTCTCAGGGATATCAGGAGTAATTCTTCATGAAAAAGAAGAAATTATTTCTCAAATAATTGAAGTTTTGAATGATAAAGAAATAGGAATATTGATACTCACAGAAGCTATATTTGAAATCGTTCAAGATGAAGTTATGAATATAAAGCTAAAAAGAACATATCCTCTCATAGTAGAGATTCCGGACAGATTCGGACAAAGGCGAGAGGAAAATTATATTACACGATATATAAACGAATCTGTGGGAGTAAAACTATAGTCAAAAGAAGAGGTGAACAAATGATTACTCTTGAAGAAAAATTAACACAATTTGAAAAGCTGATAAATGAAAAAATAGATAGAGAAAACCGTTTGAAGTTAGAAGAAAAACAGCAAGAATTAACTGATTTTTTAAATAAAGAAAAAAGCCAGTTAGAAGAAAGTGCAAAGAAAACTGTGAAACTTTCTACGGACAGAATAGATAGACAAAAGCAGGAAAGAATTTCTACAGCTAATCAAGAAGAAAAACGTGAAATTTTAAAACTTACAGAAGGCTTTGTAAAAACATTAGAACTTAAACTCGAAGATAGATGTAAAGAATTTGCACTTGGAGACACTTATCCAGGGTTTATTTCAGATGTACTTATAAATCTTTTAAAAAAAGAAAACATTCCATCGGAATCTAAATTAAAATTGAGTCTTGCACCTGCAAACTTTGATAATACAAAATATCTAATGGAGAAAAAACTAAAAGCTATTGAATATAATAACTTTGAAATAAAAGAAGGCGATGCAGAATATATCGGCGGTTTTGTTATAGAAATAGAAGAACTAAGTCTTAGAATCACAAAAACTCTTCAAAATTCTATAATTCAAAAAAGAGAAGACATAGGGCAATTTATGCAAAATTATGTAAGAGAAGGGGGCGTTAATTAATGAATAAGGAATTAGCAATCACCTTTTCAGTAAATGGTCCAGTCGTAAAGGCTTCTCAGATGCAGGATTTTCAAGTTAGAGAAATGGTAATGGTAGGGGAAAAAAAGCTTTTAGGAGAAGTGATTTCGCTAGAAGGAAGTATTGGTACTATCCAAGTATATGAAGAAACCGAAGGCCTTAAAGTTGGTGAAAAAATATATCCTACCGATAAACCCCTTTCACTTACACTAGGACCTGGAATGATAGGCAATATATTTGATGGAATTCAAAGACCGCTTAAAGAAATTGAAAGAATATCAGGAGAGTTTATAGCAGAAGGTATAGGTCTTATAAGTATAGATAAAGAAAAACTTTGGGATGTAGAAATGCTTATTAAAGAAGGTGACTATCTTTCAGAAGGCATGGTTTATGCTCAGGTGCAAGAGTCAGATCTTATTCTTCATAAGATAATGGTACCTCCAGGAGTAAATGGAGAAGCCAAAAATGTAGCTGAATCAGGGAAGTATAATATAGAAAAAACTGTAGCGAGTGTTTTTGTTAAAGGTAAAGAAATAGAACTTAAGCTTTATCAAAAATGGCCGGTAAGAGTCCCAAGACCAGTTTTCCAAAGAAAACCTATAGAAAAACTGCTTATAACAGGTCAAAGAGTACTCGATATATTTTTTCCAATAGCTAAAGGAGGTACTGCGGCACTTCCTGGAGGTTTTGGAACAGGAAAAACTATGACTCAGCATCAGCTTGCGAAATGGTCGGATGCAGATATCATAGTGTATATAGGCTGTGGAGAGCGTGGAAATGAGATGACTGAGGTTTTGGAGGATTTTCCAAAACTAATAGACCCTAAGAGTAACAAGCCGCTTATGGATAGAACAATACTGATAGCAAATACTTCTAATATGCCAGTTGCAGCAAGAGAGGCAAGTATTTATACCGGAATAACAATAGCTGAGTATTATAGAGATATGGGATATCATGTAGCTATAATGGCAGACTCTACTTCTAGATGGGCAGAAGCCCTTAGAGAAATTTCAGGAAGACTAGAAGAAATGCCAGCGGAAGAAGGTTATCCCGCATATCTTCCATCTAGACTTGCACAGTTTTATGAAAGAGCAGGCTATGTAGAAACCTTAAATAATAATGAAGGCTCAGTAACTATAATAGGTGCAGTATCTCCACCAGGAGGAGATTTTTCAGAGCCAGTCACAGAAAATACCAAACGTTTTGTAAATGCTTTTTTAGCACTCGATAAAAAACTAGCATATGCAAGACATTATCCTGCTATAGGATACCTTACAAGCTATAGCGGATATGTAAAATCACTGGAAGATTATTATGCACAGGAAGTAGCCGAGGACTTACTTTCAGTAAGAGAAGAAATGATGGCGATACTAAGTGAAGAAGAAAAATTAAATTCTATAGTTCAGCTTGTAGGTGAGGATGTACTTCCAGATGACCAGAGAATAACCATAGAAATAGCTAAAGTTATAAAAAGAGGATTCTTGCAGCAAAATGCGATGCATAAGGATGATACCTTTGTACCTCTAAAAAAGCAGTATGAAATGCTAAAAGTGATAAAGCATCTAAATGATAGAGCGCTAGATGCACATGAAAAGTCAATACCACTTTCAGAAATAAGAAATGGAAAATTATTTGAAGATGTTATAAAAATGAAATATACTGTACCAAATGAAGACCTATCTCAAATAGATGAACTTCACTTTCAAATAAATGCCTATTATGACGAAGTAATTGAAAAATATTCTAATAGAAAGGACGTGATATAATGTCTCAACGAGAATATTTAAAGCTTGAGAGGGTAAAAGGAGACCTTATAGTCCTTGAGGGCGTGCAAAATGCAGCATATGGAGAAATTCTTGAAATCACGATAGATGATAATATAAAGCGTGAAGGTAAAGTAGTTACGGTAGAGGGAGATAAAGTTGTAGCACAGGTATTTCAGGGAACTCAAGGAATATCTACTACAAATGCTGCAGTTAAATTTGTAGGAAAACCCTTAGAAATTCCACTTTCAAGAGATATACTAGGAAGAGCATTTAATGGAATCGGAAAACCATATGATGGAGCAGGACCGGTATATTCTCTAAAAAAATATAATGTAAACGGAAGACCGATGAATCCTGTATCAAGAGAATATCCAAGAAACTATCTTGAAACAGGAATATCTGCAATAGATTCTCTTATGACTCTTATAAGAGGGCAAAAACTCCCAATATTTTCAGGAAATGGATTAAGCCATAATGAACTGGCGGCACAGATTGTAAGACAGGCCTCCGTAAAAGGTGAAGATAATGAAAATTTTGCGGTAGTATTTGCAGCAATGGGAATAAAACACGATGATGCAGATTACTTTAGAAAATCTTTTGAAGGTTCAGGTGTAATCCAAAGAGTTTCTATGTTTATAAACCTAGCAGATGACCCAGTAATAGAAAGAATTACAACGCCAAGATGCGCGCTTACCGCAGCAGAATATCTTGCATATGAAGAAGGCATGCATGTGCTTGTAATCCTTACCGATATGACCAGTTATGCAGAGGCGCTTAGAGAAATTTCATCAGCAAGAGAAGAAGTACCAAGTAGAAAAGGCTATCCAGGATATCTATATAGTGACTTAGCAACGCTTTACGAAAGAGCAGGAATGATAAAAGGTAAAGCGGGTTCTGTTACACTACTTCCAATTCTTACAATGCCAAATGATGATATAACCCATCCTATCCCTGACCTTTCGGGATATATAACAGAAGGTCAGATAGTACTTTCAAGAGACCTTCAGCAAAAGAATATATACCCACCAATAAACGTACTTCCTTCCCTATCACGTCTTATGAAAGATGGTATAGGCGACGGCTTTACAAGAGAAGACCACGATGAAGTAGCCTCACAGCTATTTTCATCATATTCAAGAGTTCAAGATGTAAGAAGTCTAGCCCAGATAATAGGAGAAGATGACTTATCAGAAATAGATAAAAAATTCATTGAGTTTGGAATAGCTTTTGAAAAAAAATTCTTAAGTCAAAAAACTGATGAAAAACGTAGCATTGAGGAAACTCTAGACATTGCATGGAATATATTATCAATTCTTCCAACTGAAGAATTAGAAAGATTATCTCCTGCTATGATTGAAAAGTATTACAATAAGTAAGTAAGGAGGATTTTATGGAAAATCAATTTACTCCTACAAAAGCCAACCTTATAAAAGCTAAGGAAAACCTTCAATTTTCTAGAGGGGGATATTCCCTCTTAGACAAAAAACGTACAGTCTTGATAAGAGAAGCGATGAGCCTTGTAGAACGAGCTAATGTAATACAAAAGAAAGTAAAAACTCAGTTTGAAAATGCATATGATACACTTCAAGTGGCAAATATAACTCTTGGTGTAAACAATGTATCAGATGTGGCACTTTCTATCCCAAAACAAGAAGAATTTAAAATTCTGTATCGAAGTGTAATGGGCGTAGAAATCCCGATGGTAGTTTATGATAGGGATAAAAATAGAAATCCAAACTATAGTTTTTTTAGAACCAATTCTGCACTTGATAATGCTGTAAATACTTTAGAAGACTTAAAGTATCTTATATATGAATTAGCTGAAATCGAAAATGCGGTATATAAAATTTCACTCGAAATCAAGAAAACCGTAAAAAGAGCAAATGCACTTGAAAAAATTCAGATTCCAAGGTATGAAGAAGCGGTAAAATATATTTCCGAAGTATTAGAAGAAAAAGAACGTGAAGACTTTTTTAGACTGAAAAAAGTAAAACATAAAAAACAAGAAAAATAGAAAAATTTTACAAAAACTAAAAATATATGTTACAATAAGAAAATTATTTAATTGTAGCATATATTTTTTATTGAGTAAGGAGTTTTTATGAAAAGAAATTACAAATATTGGGAAACTAATTTAGATATGAACAAGCATCCAGAAGGCGGATATTACAAAGAAAACTATGTGAATCCACAACATATAACTGATTCAGAACTAGATGTAGAGTTTGAGGGCAAAAGAAGCTTAGCAACGAGCATTTACTTTATGCTTACCGAAAATGAAGTTTCAAAATTCCATCGTCTAAAATCAGATGAAATGTGGTATTATCACGATGGTTGTCCACTTTCAGTATATGTGATTTCAAAAGAAGGAAAACTTACAGTGCATAAACTGGGCTTAGATTTTGAAAAAGGAGAACTTCCACAAATTTTAGTATCCGCAGGAACTATATTTGGCTCAGCTATAGAAAATCCTAAAAAAGATGACTATTCACTTGTAGGATGTATGGTTTCTTTTGGATTTGTATTCGAAGATTTTGAGCTATTTTCTCAAGAAGAATTATTAGAAATGTATCCAGAACATAAAGAAGTTATTTTGAAATTAACTTAAAGATAAAAAAATTAAGAATCTAATACTCTTATGAGGATATTAATATATAAATATATATAGTTGAAATTGTGGTAATATATTTTCCCTCATTTAATATGTGTAATGAATAGTGAGATGATTAAATTTTAAGTATATTTAACTTTTCTAGAAAAAATATTTTATAAAGTATCAATAATAATCAAAAGCATAAATAAATTGTAGTGCATATATTTCCCTGAATGAATTCTGCAGTCTAGATAATTCTATAGAATATCTAGACGAAGCCCTAATGAGGGGAAATATATACCTACAATTTCAAATATAACTATGAACTGTTATATATTTATAATGGTTTATTTTTTTGTATTAAATATGAAGTTTTTCCAAACTAAAACCTCTACCTTTTACTTCACTTATTTTATTTATAATCATAAAGGCATGAGGGTCAATGTCAGTTACAAGGGTATTTAGTTTTGAAAGCTCTCTGTTTGAAACTACAGTAAGCACCATTTTTTGCTCAACTTTTTTATATCCGGTCTCCGCCTGAAGAAGCGTAGAACCTCTATCTAAGTTTTCTAGTATAGCACTATTTATTTCATAATATTTCTCACTAATTATTTTGACTTGAGTTTTTGATTCTCCAAACATAAGTACTTTATCTAGTACAGTAGTATATATAAGTACTAAAATAATACCATACAGCACTTGTTCTTTATTTGCAAACAGCATTTGAGACATAAGAATAGAAAAGTCAAAGACATACATAGTTACTGATACTGGAATTCCAAGTTTTTTATTTATTACAAGAGGTGGAATATCCATACCACCAGTAGAAGCTCCGGCTTTTATAACAATACCTAAACTAAGTCCAATCATCACACCCGCATATATCGCAGAAAGCATGTAGTCAGTAGTAAGCGTTTGAAGAATTGGAAATTTTTGAAGCACTGTAAGCATAAATGGAAAGTAAAATGTACTTATAAGTGTAGTCAGTATAAATTTTCTCCCAAGTACGAGTGCTCCGAGTCCAAACATACATATATTGAATACAGAAATAAATATATTAATAGGGATACCCATAGTATTATGAAATAACAAGGCAAGCCCTGTAGTTCCACCGGTTATAAGATTACTTGGAAGGATAAACATTACTACGGCAAGGGCGTATATAGTATTTCCTAAAAGGATCAACAGGATATTTTTTAAATTTGAACGCAATATTTTTGTCATAATTCACCTCATGGTTTATATAATTTTTAAATTCAGCAGTTTATTAAGTGTTATTTTGAAAGTGTTTTAAAAATATCAGTAAGCTCAGATACAGAATCCGCTAGATAATCAGGAGCATTGTCTATAAGAAGCTCTTTTGAACGATATCCCCAACTTACAGCAATAGATGTAATGTCAGCATTTTTAGCAGTTATAACATCAATATCAGAATCCCCTATATAAACAGCATCGTTTTTATCAAAGCCCTGTTCTTTTATAACTAAATCTACAAGATATGGGTCAGGTTTTTTAGGAAAATTATCTTTTTGTCCATAAGCAAAATCTAAATAATCTCCAAATAAATTTTTAGATAT
The DNA here is from genome assembly GCA_041738345.1 of Proteocatella sp. Lineage (GTDB taxonomy): Bacteria > Bacillota > Clostridia > Peptostreptococcales > Filifactoraceae > Proteocatella. Next base: position 14,784 of record JBGSPX010000047.1, on the reverse strand, counting down.
CTCTACCGTAAACTGATGGGGTTTATTAGAGACTACACCAATAGTATAGTCTAGTATTTTCAGTTCCTTAAGCATATCTATTATGCCGTCAAAGGGCTTAGTATTTGGCTTTTTAGAATCACCATATATTGAATTGTATTTTGTTAATATAGTTTCAAACTCATTTTCGTCCTTAGGCTCATAATTTACAAGCTTTAAAGTCCTTTTCATAAGCATTTTTGCACCATCCCCAATTGCATTTTTGCACTGAAGCTTTGAAATGCTAGGAAGGTTAAAATAGCTAAGGGCTTCATTTATACAAATGGTCAAATCATCCAAAGATGAAATCAGGGTACCATCAAGGTCAAATATAGCTAGTTTTTTCATTTAAAATTTCTCCTTATACTTAAAAAAATCACTCAATTTCAATGATATAACATAATAATTGCAGTGTCAATTTGTTGTTGTAAAAAAATATTATTTTGGTTTAAACGTTAGGCGATTTAATTGTTAGTATTTTTATATTAATATTGTATGTAATACAATATTAATATTTACGGTATATAAAAACAGTGATAGAATTTTAAATAAAAGTAAGATTTGTAGACAACTTAAAAAATATTTATTGGCAAAGTTAATAAGATTATATATGGAGGGAAGAATATGTTAGAAAATTTAATTCTTAGAAATAGAAGCTATAGGAAGTTTCAAGAAGATGAAAGAATAAGTGAAGGAGTTTTGAAGGAACTGGTTAATCTTGCTAGATTTTCGCCATCAGGTTTAAATTTGCAACCTTTCAAATTTGCCTTAATTTCTGAAAAAGAAATAGGAAATTTAATTTTTCCAAATCTTAAGTGGGCGGGTTATTTGAAGGATTGGAATGGGCCAGAAGAAGGAGAACGACCATCAGCATATATTATTATTTTAAGAGATAAAACCCTTATTAATTCGCCAACAATGCAAATTGATATGGGAATAGCTTGCCAAAGTATTTTACTTGGGGCAGTAGAACGAGAGTATGGAGGTTGTATAATAGCTTCAATTAATAAAGACGGGATAAGAAATGTAATTAATATTTCGGAAAATTATGAAATTCAACTCGTTATAGCTCTTGGAAAACCAAAGCAAAAAATAATTTTAGAAGATTTAGAAATTAGTAATGATATAAAGTACTGGGTGGATGAAAATGGAAATCATCATGTTCCTAAAAGAAAGCTTGAAGATATAATTATATAAAAAATGCTCATCCTAAAAATATACAGTGATGTTATTTTTAGGATGAGCATCTCATATATTTAAGTTAAATGCATGTGGAAAAGATTTCATCGCATTAAGCGTATCTTGTATTAATTCTTCCAATGGAATATCAAGTAATATAGCACCAGTCTCAATATTTTTTCGGTTTATACCAGTAGCAAAGTTAGTTGTTTTATATTTTTTTAAAACCGACTTTAAATCCAAGTCATTAACGCTTTTAGAAGGGCGAATTAATGCACATGCGGTAATTAATCCTGATAGTTCATCTGTTGCAAATAAAAATTTTTCTAGTAGGCTTGTTGGAGCTTCTTTTACATAATCAAGTCTTCCATATCCATGAGTTATTATTGATTGTATTATCATTTTATCTATGTCATGTTTTTCTAAAATTTCAACACATTTTTGACAATGTTGATTAGGATACAATTCGAAATCAATATCATGCAAAAGTCCAACAACTACCCAATATTCTTTTTCCTGGATAGCATATTTACTTGAAAAATAACCTAATATACCAGATACAATTTTACTATGATTAAGGAGTGAATCATTCTTTACATATTTATTTAGTAATATTTCAGCTTCTAGAATATTTGGAATCATTTTGTTTTTCACCTCCTTTTTTTAAAATCAAATTTCGAAGTAGATTACATTTTTTATTTTATCATAGCATATAGATACAATCCATGGTAAAATTGTATGTAATACAATAAAAAGAGGAGGAATTTTGAATGCCAATAAATCCATTTGATAATTATCCGATGACCTGGAAGCCTGAACGAGATAAATTGAAAAGGCCTATTTATAGATCATTAGCAAATTTATTAGAAGAAAATATTGCAGATGGATTTTTAAAACCAGGGACAAAACTGCCACCACAGAGAGAATTGGCAGATTTTTTAGATATAAATTTTACTACAGTAACAAGAGCATATAGAATATGTGAATTAAAAGGTCTAATTTATGCTAAAATTGGTAGTGGTACATTTGTATCTCAAAATGCGGCACGTTATATTACAATATCGAAAGATAAAATTTCGGTTGATTGTATCGATCTTGGTATAATTGCATCTTTTGAGCAGTGCAATCATTTGACGTTAGATTCTATTAGAAATGTAATGGATAAGCATTACTTGGAATTTTTGTTAAATTATAATGATCCTACAGGTATATTTCATCATAAAATTGCTGGTATAAGTTGGATGAAAAAATTTGGAATAAAAGCGACACCAGAACAAGTATCAATAGTTTCTGGTACACAAAATGCTTTGGCAATTGCACTGTTTGCCCTTTTTACACCAGGTAATCGTATTGCAGTTGATTTTTTTACATATACAAATTTTATAGAGTTGGCTCAACTTTATCATATCCATCTAGTACCTATTAGAGGGGATTTAGAAGGTATGTGCACTGATGAACTAGATAATCAATGTCGTCTAAATAAGATACATGGATTATTTTTGATGCCATCTTGTTCGAATCCTACAACTCAAATGATTTCAAATAGAAGAAAAAATGAATTAGCTCAAATTATACGAAAATGGAATCTAATCCTTATTGAAGACGATATGTATGCATTTTTGGCTGCGGGAATAGTAGAAGATTATAAGCAACCAATGTTTTCTCTAGTACCAGAACAAACAGTTTATATATGTGGAACTACAAAATCTATTTGTTCAGGATTAAGAGTGGCTTATATGGTATTTGGAGAGAACTTTAAAGATAAAATAAATAAGGCTATTTTTAATATTAATGTTAAAACGTCTTCTTTAAATGTTGAAATTATTACAGAGCTAATTAATTCTGGAAAAGCTGAAATGATTGTAAATTTAAAGAAAAATCTTGCGCTTCAAGCGAATGAACTTTATTATAAATACTTTGAATATGCTCCGCGTACAAATAATACACTATCTTTTTTTCGTTGGTTACCTCTTTCAGAAAATTGTAACGGGATAAAATTAGAAGAAAATCTTTTGAGAAACAGAGTTCGTGCTTTTTGTTCAGATAGATTTCTTTGTGGTTCAAAGTCAAATGAACAATTTATTCGAATTTCGTTTTCTACAGTCAATTCGATGGAACATTTAGAAAAAGGATTGAAAATTATTAGAGAGAATATTATATAACAATAACGTGGCAAGTAATTTAATTTTATTTAGAATATCAAATCTTTTAAAAATGTTGTATAATAATTAAAAATATAGAAATAAATATTAAGGAAAATATTAACTTAAATTAAATGGCAACCTTAGGAGGGAATATGAAAAAATTAATTTCAATATTACTTACGTTAACACTTGTTTTTGCGATTTCAGGATGCAGCGCTCAAAAAGAAGAACTTAAAGCTGCGACAGAGCCAATAAGAGTTTCTATGTTAAAAGGGCCTACGGGTATGGGCATGGTGAAGCTTATGCAAGACAATGAAGATAAAAAAACGCTTAATCCATATGATTTTTATATGTCAGCTACCGCAGATGAAATTGTAGCGAATATAACTAAAGGAAATCTTGATATAGCCGCAGTTCCTGCAAATTTAGCTTCAGCATTATACAACAAAACCGAGGGAAAAGTTTCCGTAGCGGCGATAAATACGCTTGGTGTACTTTATGTAGTAGAAACGGGAAATGAAATAAATTCAATACAAGATTTAAAAGGAAAAACTATTTATTCAACAGGAAAAGGTACTACACCGGAATATGCACTAAACTATCTTTTATCACAAAATAAAATAGATGCTCAAAAAGATCTAACAATAGAGTATAAATCTGAAGCTACAGAAGTAGCAGCAATGCTTTCAGCCGCAGGTGATAAAAATGTAATAGCTGTACTTCCAGAACCATTTGTAACCGTGGCAAAAGCTAAAAATGATAAGCTTAGAACCGCAGTTGATTTTGGGCAGGAATGGGAAAAACTAAATGGCGAAAAACTTGTTACAGGGGTAATTATAGTGAATAAAGCCTTCTTAGAAAATAATGAGGATGCCTTTAAATTATTTATGCAAGAATACAAAGCGTCTACAGAATTTGTAAATACTAATGTAGAAGAAGCGGCAAAACTTGTAGGTAAATATGAAATAGTGCCAGAAGCAGTTGCCAAACAAGCTATACCAAATTGTAATATAACCTTTATCGAAAAAGAAGACCTAAAAACTAACTTAGAAGCATATCTAAAAGTTTTATTTGAACAAAATCCAAAAGCTATTGGTGGTAAGCTTCCATTAGAAGACTTTTATTATTTAGGATAATATTATGAGTGAAAATAGATTCAGTATAAAAATAGCAAAACTCTTAGCGATAATCTTCTGGTTATCGCTTTGGCAGTTTGCACATACATATGTAGGAGAAGTGATTCTTCTGCCATCACCTGTAAATGTGATAGAAAAACTATATACTATGCTTTTTGAATCCCAATTCTGGAGTGCAGTAATGGGGTCGCTTGCAAGAATTACAATAGGTTTTATTTCAGCATGTATAGTAGGAATTATTATTTCGGTTTTAGCATACAGCTTCAAGCTAATAAAAATATTAATAGAACCCCTTATGATGATAATAAAAGCGATACCTGTGGTATCCTTTGTAATTTTGGCACTTGTATGGATAAATAGTAAAAACATATCAGTATTTATATCTTTCTTAATGGTAGTGCCAATAATATATACAAATGTATTAAAAGGTCTTGAAACCATGGATGAAGAACTTTTGGAAATGGCAGATATATTTAAAGTAAGTAATATAAAAAAAGTGCTTTATATATATATTCCATCAGTTATGCCATTTTTTGTTTCAGGAATTAGCATAGGCATAGGGTTTTGTTGGAAATCGGGGATAGCGGCAGAAGTGATAGGACTTCCATCAAATTCAATAGGGGAAAATCTATATAATGCTAAGATATTTTTAGATACTACCTCACTTTTTGCTTGGACGGCGGCTATGATAATTATAAGTATAATCTATGAAAAAGTTATAATTAAACTAATAGAACGTATAAGTCATCGTATAGAAAGGTTGTAGAAACTATGGAATTTATAAAACTTGAAAATATATGTAAATCTTTTGAACAAAAAATCATATTTGAAAACTTGAATATAGATATACAAAAAGGTGAAATTACAATTTTAATGGGTGCTTCTGGAATTGGCAAAACTACAATTTTAAGAATGCTAATGGGACTTGAATTTCCAAACTGCGGTAAAATAACAGGACTAGATAAAGCCAAACTATCCGCAGTATTTCAAGAGGATAGACTTTGCGAAAATTTAAGTGTTAAAAACAACCTTAAGCTAGTGTTAAATAGCAAAACAGATATAGATATAAAAGAACATCTCAAAGAAGTTGGACTTGAATCGGAACTAGAAACTAAAATTAAGAATTTAAGCGGAGGAATGAAGCGAAGAGTGGCAATAGTAAGAGCCGTTATCTATGGGGGCGATGTATTTATAATGGATGAACCATTTAAAGGGCTTGACTTTGACACTAAACAAAAATGCATGGATTACATAATGAATCATTTGGCAAAAAAAACACTTATCATAAGTACACATGATAAGCAGGAAGGACAGTATTTAAATGGAAAGATTTTAAGTTTAAATCTATAAAAATAGAAATAAAAATAGACGCAAAAAAACCTTTCTCGGTGACTGGCTATCTTGCAAAATATACTTTCCATCCTCGTATTCTCGTCCTTCTCGAATCCTTTGCTATATGACCATTCCCTCTAATCATATTAGATTCTTCAAACTTTATATCCTACTTAGACTTTTCTTTCTATATTTTGTTTAGACCCTTTAGTTTTGCGCCACTAGCTTTCACTAATTTTGCTATTGATACCGAAAAGTTTTTATGGTAACTGGCTGTCATGCTAATCATATACTTAGAATACCCATATTTCTCATTTTATTTCATTACTTTTTTTGGTATATTCCTTTGACATTATCCTCATTTCCTACATCCAATTTCGATATTCTATCTACTCTTTTTTATACTTTATGATTCTAATATCTCTTTGAATATACTCCATATTCTTTATATATTCTTAGTTTAGACCCTTTAGCTTTGCGTCGATAACTTTCATTATCTTTGCTACTTATATTATACCCGAATCTAATACGTTAAAACACTTTTTTAAAAAATATTTTATTTTTTTTTAAATTTTTCTTAAAAAAGTTAGAGCTGAAAAATATATAAATCAGTATTATTATACAAGAACTAAAGTTGTAGAAAAGCTTCAAATATTGGTTATTCTAATTGTTAAAATCCCTAAAATATGGTATTATTACAGATAGATTTGATATAAATTTAGAAAGGCAAATGGTATAAACATGTGCGGATTTGTAGGATTTTACAGTAATAAAATTGAAAACAAAGAAGAAGTTGTAAGAAACATGGGAAATATGATAATTCATAGAGGCCCAGACAGTGAAGGAATATTCACAGATGATAAAATTGCAATGGGCTTTAGACGATTAAGTATAATAGACCTTGCAGAAGGCTCACAGCCTATGAAAAATGAAGATGATACCCTTGTAATTACATTCAATGGGGAGATATACAATTATCAAGAAATAAAAAAAGACCTTGTAAGCAAAGGGCATATATTTAAAAATAACTCAGATACAGAAGTACTTATTCATGGATATGAAGAATATGGCACAAAGCTTCTTGATAAATTAAGAGGGATGTTTGCATTTGTAATATGGGATACCAAGAAAAAAGAACTTTTTGGAGCTAGAGATTTCTTTGGAATAAAACCGTTTTACTATTCTCAAATAGGAGACGAACTGCTATTTGGTTCAGAGATAAAATCTTTCCTTCCATATCCAAATTTCAAAAAAGAGATAAATGAAGAAGCGCTAAAGCAGTATCTAGTATTTCAATATCCAGTACTCAACGAAACTTTCTTTAAAAATGTAAGAAAACTTAAGCCTGGACATTACTTTACATTTAAAGAGGGAAAACTTGAAATAAAAAAATATTTTGATATAGATTATAAAACAGAAGAAAAATCATTTGAAGAATATGTAAAACTTGTAGGCGAAACCGTAGAAGACTCTGTAAAATATCACAAAATAAGTGATGTTGAAGTTGGGGCATTTCTTTCAGGTGGAGTAGATTCAAGCTATGTAGTATCATGTGCAAAACCAGACAATACCTATTCAGTAGGCTTTGCAAATCATGGATTTGACGAAACTATCTATGCAAAAGAGCTTTCAGAAAAGCTTAATATAAGAAATAAATCAAAAATGATTTCAGCAGATGAGTTCTTTGAGGCAGTACCTAAGGTGCAGTATCATTCAGATGAACCACATGCAAACCTTTCATCAGTACCACTTTACTATCTTTCAGAACTAGCGGCTAAGGATGTAAAAGTAGTACTTTCAGGAGAAGGGGCAGACGAACTTTTTGCAGGCTACAACGAATATGAAGAACCTACAATCGTAAAGCTTTATTCAAAACTGCCACTTTCACTTAGAAGGTCACTAAAAAAAGCCGTACAAGATAGACCACATTTTACAGGTAAAACTATAATTATGAAATATGGACAGCCTGTAGAAGAACGTTATATCGGTCAGGCACATATAATGTCAGATGAGCAGGCAAATTCGCTGTTAAAACCTAAATACAAAAATCCACAAGGCTATATGGAGCTTACAAAGCCATATTATGATAAAGTAAAAGATAAGGACGATATAACAAAGCGTTGTTATCTAGATATGCATATGTGGATAGTGGATGATATACTTCTAAAAGCAGACAAAATTACAATGGCACATTCACTAGAGCTTAGAGTTCCGTTTTTAGATAAAGTTATGTGGGAGCTTTCACAGAAGATACCTAGCAAATATAAGGTAAATAAAACTACAACCAAATATGTATTTAGACAAGCGGCAGAGAAGAAAATTCCACTTGATTGGGCAAAACGAAGAAAAGCAGGCTTTTTGGTGCCATTTATCCACTGGATAAAAGAGGAAAAATACTATAATATGGTTAAGTCTGAATTTGAAAAAGAGTTCGTTTCAGAATTCTTTGACCAAAAGGCGATAATAGACCTTTTAGATGAGCATTATCACAACAAGAAAAATAACGGAAGAAAGATATACACAATATACGCATTTTTAATGTGGTATGAGCAGTATTTTGTAGCTGCTTAATAAAAAAATGAAAGGAATGGGGAGTTTGAATTTATTTCAAATTCCCCACTATTATAATGAAGAATTTTGAGAATAAAATTATACTAGCTTCACAGTCACCAAGACGTAAGGATATAATGGCTATGACTCCATGGGAATTTGAGGTAGAAGCATCAGATGTAGATGAAACTATGGATGAAAACCTTGATTTAGAAACAAATCTAAAACTGCTTTCAGAGAAAAAAGCAGATCCTATAGCAGAAAAATATCCAAACAATATAGTTATAGGAAGTGATACCATAGTGTATGCAGAAAATAGGGTATTAGGAAAACCAAAAGACGATGAAGAAGCTGCAGAAATGCTTAGACTTTTTTCGGGAAAATCTCACTATGTGTATACAGGCGTTTGTATATTACATAAGGCTTCAAATAAGAAAATCGCATTTTGCGAAAGAACCAAAGTGACCTTTAAAACCCTTACCGAAGACGAAATTGCTTGGTATATCTCAACGAAAGAACATGTAGGAAAAGCAGGTGCTTATGCAGTGCAAGGGCCAGCAGGAATGCTTATAAAAGGAATAGAAGGCGATTATTTTAATGTAGTAGGACTTCCACTTAATAGAGTATATGAAGAACTTATCAAATTAGAAGTATAACCTAAAATACAAACTATATAATTGATTTGGAGAATGATAATGAAGAATTTAGTAATTTTGGCACATCCTAACAAAAAAAGCTTTTGTCAGGGCATTGTAGATACAATAGTTAGCACTTCAAAAGCAAAGGGCGATGAAGTAGAAGTAAGAGACCTTTACGAATTAAACTTTGACCCGATACTTGGCGCAAAAGATTTTGAAACCTTTTCAAAAGGAGAAACGCCAAAAGATATAGAAGTAGAACAAAGCTTTATAGACTGGGCAGATAATATTATATTTGTATATCCAGTATGGTGGGCATCTACACCCGCTATAATGCAGGGCTATGTAGATAGAGTATTTGCATATGGCTACGCTCACGAATATATAGACGGCAAGAGCATAGGCCTACTTAAAGATAAAAAAGCCCTATTATTCAGTACCCTTGGAAACTCATCAGAAGAATACGATTCAACAGGTATGACAAATTCTATGAAGCAGACAAAAGATGAAGTTATCTTTGAGTTCTGCGGAATAAACGATGTAGAACATATCTTCTTCAGTCAAGTACCATATGTGACAGATGAAAAAAGACAAGAATATCTTGAGATAGTAAAAGAGGCAATTGAGAAGCTGTAAAATAAAAACGTATAAAAAAATAAATTTTAGATAATTTAAAATGACTTTTATGCTCGAAAAATGATAAAATCGAGAGTAAAAGTCATTTTTCATTTTAAAAACTAAGTGAAATTAAAATAACTTTGTATAGTGAAACCTTAATTGCTGTGATAAAATTAGAATAGCAAGAAAAAATGGAACTTTATTATTAAATTAATTAGGTGAGGTATAAAGTGGAAAATAAAACTGATATTCTTATTTATCAAACAGAAAACGGTAAAACTAAAATAGATGTAAGACTTGAAGATGAAACGGTATGGATGACACAAAAGTCTATTGCTGAACTTTATCAAACAACGCCTCAAAATATAACACTTCATATAAAAAATATTTATTTAGAGAGTGAGCTGGAAGAAAGCTCAACTTGTAAGGATTACTTACAAGTTCGAAATGAAGGGAATAGAACTGTTCAGAGAAATGTTCGGCACTATAATCTAGAAATGATTATTGCAGTAGGATATCGTGTACGCTCTAATAGAGCTACTCAGTTTAGACGTTGGGCAACGGAAAGACTAAATGAATACCTTGTTAAAGGCTTTACAATAGATGATGAACGATTAAAAAGTATGCGTAATATTGGTGATGATTATTTTGATGAACTTTTAGAACGTATTCGTGATATTAGAGCATCTGAAAAAAGATTTTATAAAAAAATTACGGATATATATACATTATCAATAGATTATGATTCTAAATCTGAATCAGCTAAGAAATTCTTTGCTACAGTTCAGAATAAACTTCATTTCGCGATTCATGGACATACTGCAGCAGAGCTTATAGGAGAAAGAGCTAATGCGTCAAAACATAATATGGGACTTACAACTTGGAAAGGTGATAAAGTGCGTAAAGGAGATGTTATGGTTGCAAAAAATTATTTAACTGAAGAAGAAATGAAATCACTTAATCGTATTGTAACTATGTATTTAGATTATGCAGAAGATCAGGCTGAAAAACGTAAACCTATGTATATGAAAGATTGGGAAGAAAAATTAAATGCATTTTTAAAATTTAATGAAAGAGATATACTTACAGGTTCAGGCTCTATTTCTCATGAAGTAGCAAAAGAATTAGCAGAGAAAGAATATGAAAAGTTTAATAAAAATCGTTTGAATAATTCTGAAAAAGATGATTTTGATTTGTATTTAGAAGAAAATGAATGGACGCATAAGAAGTAAGTTCTATATTTTATTAGAAATAGTATGTAACTTGTGAATTAGAAAAGGGGATTTAATTTGAGCAAAACATTAATTGATTCATATATAAAGGATATTGCAAAAAGAATTTATAATCCAGTATTAAATGGGGCAGCTTCAGTTATGGTAGGAGCAGGTTTTTCTAAAAATGCAGACTTGGTTGATGATGATATATCAGCTCCAAATTGGGAAGAGCTAGCTATGTCAATGTTTGATGATTTATATAAAAAACCTATTAGTGAATCAGATATTAAAAAGTGGGAAGTACTAAAGATTAAAAAAACATCTGGTAAGAATGTATTAAAATTGGCTGAGGAATATAAAGCTGTTTTTGGAAGAAACAAATTAAATAAATTTATAGAATCAAATATTAATGATGATAAGTACATTCCTGGAGAGTTGCATAAAAAACTGCTTTCATTAAATTGGAGGGATGTATTTACTACAAATTATGATACATTATTAGAAAGAAGTATTGATAAAATTGATAAAAAATTAAACTACAAGATACTTACAAATCAGAATGATTTGCCAGGAAGTATTCAACCTAGAATAATAAAACTTCATGGAAGTGTGGATAATTCAAAGCACTATATTATATGTGAAGAAGATTATCGAACATATCCGGTATATTATGCTCCTTTTGTAAATACAGTACAACAAGCTATGCTTGAGACACAGTTATGTTTAATTGGATTTTCTGGAGATGATCCTAATTTTTTAAGTTGGCTTGGGTGGCTTAGAGATAATATGGGAGAAAACTGTCCTACTATTTATTTAGTTGGACTTTTTAAAGATATGAGCTATTCAGAGAAGATGACTTTAGAAAATCAGAATATTAAAGTTTTAGATCTTGGAGATATGTTTGATAATAAAGATGATGTTGGACATCGAGAAGCACTGGATACTTTTCTAAACAAACTGAGTGAGTATGGGAAAGAAGAAGAAAAAATATTTGATTCTGTTCCATATAGAGATAGTATATTTTCTTGGGATTTTTACAAATCTATAGATGATAAGTATTTTAAAGTAATGGATATGTTTTTATTTAAAATGAAAGAGAAAACAAAGGGATATGTTGCTTTTCAAAATGATAAGGAAACCAATTATTTTATAGATGGTATAAATGAACATTTTAAAAACTTACTTAAACTAGAACCAGATATTGTTCAAGTTGATATTCTGTCTAAAATAGTGTATTTACTCAGAAAGGGATATGTCGTTTTAGAAGATGGTGAGGCAAATAGATTGTCACAATTAATTTTTTCTATTGAAATTGAAAAGTTACATAATGATATGCTATTTATTGCATCATGGGTGGACATTTCAATTTATTTATTGGAAATGTATAGAATAGATGGAAGAAATGATGACTATCAAGAATTATTGATGAAAGTTGAAAAAGAATCTGAAAAGCTTGGAGGATACACAAAAGAGGAGCTAATTATAGAAAAGTGTAAATTTTTTATCTCATCATTTGATTATATAAAAGCAAAAAATGAAATTGAAAAAATAAAGCATGAAGTTTCATTGGATATGCATCTGAAAAAGATATTTTTATATATACAGATTGGGAATTATGAAAAGGGAAAAGATTTATTAAGAAAGGCGTCTGCTATATTAGCACAGAAGAAATATTCGGACAATAGGACAGCTTCTCTAAAAGGATATTTAAATTTATGTGCTGTTGCCTTGAGAGAATGTAATAATGACAGTTTTTCAGATGAAGATTTTTATTCAAATAGTTACAATGTAAGAAATATTTATAACAAAATAAAAAATGATGTTACTAGTTCTTTGCTACTAGTTAATAATGAGTCACGAGATGAGAGGCCGAGTTTCAATCCGTGTTCCTATAGAGTGAGTTATGGAACCACAACTAGAAAAGAACAAAATGCTATTATACAACCATTCAAGTATATAATGTTTCAAGACTTATTATGTTTACCAAATACATTTGTCGATCACAAAGAAATTTTAGCTATGGCATTAAACTGGATTATTAAAACTAGTAAAAATCCTATTTGGAAATGGTCATCGATTATTCGTACTAATGATTTAAATATTATAGATTCGTTTTTTAAAAGAGAGTTAATAATATCTTCTGAAAGAGAAAATATTGAAATTATTGCAGGTCAATTATTTGAACTGATTGCTAGTTTTAATAAAAATGACAAATTTGATATAATTATTAGAATTGTTAATAAAGAAGTAATTTATGATATTCTTTCAAGATTTTCAATTATGATGGAAGACAATAAAGTAATTGTTTTAATTAGTAATATAATAGAAATTATAGAAAATCTAGATGTAAACAATTCTAGAAAGTTCATAGACTTATTTAGACGAGTGAGATTTGCAATTAATGGCAATATATTAGTATCATTTTTAAAAGATTTATTAAGTTCAGATAAAATTCCATTATTGTTTATATCTGAACTTCTTGGAATGGGAATCTGTGTCAAACTTGAACAAATTCCAGATGATATTTTTAACAAAATAATTGATGGAATAAAATCTGATGATTCAATAATTAGAGATAGAAGTATTGCTAAAGTTATGCTTATTGAATCTATTGATAATACTAAAGAACGCAAGGATGATGTTGCAGCAGCTATTTGGGGAAGAGTTAATCATATGGGATTCCCTGAAGTAGCGGAAATGTATGCGTTTTCTATTTTGTGCTGGAGAATATTGCCTTATCCTGAAAATGTTAACCTTGAGAACCTCTATATTAAATATTTAGAAAATCCGCAATTCATCGGAGCAGTAAATGGAGAATCAATTTCATTAAAAGATACAATCTATATAAGTATCAATGAGTATATAAGTTGTTTTAGAATGGCTTCTTATTTTAGAAAAAGTGACAAAAACTCATTTGATTTTACTTTAGATAGTAATTATTTTATAAATACAATAAAATATATTTATCAATATATAGATAATGAGAAACGTGTACTAAATGTAAAATTTGATATTTTTTATTCAAAGATGGAGACTAAAAATATTTTTATTAGACTTAGTAATTTTGTTGCAATGCTTATAACACAAGCATATTTATCTAATGAATATACCGAAGAAGTAGCTACTGAATTTCAAATATTTAATGACTTGATGCATAAGATAGAGGTTGATTCTATTGCTATAGAAATCACTAAAAAAGTAATTTCACAAAAAAATATAGATACTGAAAGCTTAATAAATAGAGCGATAATAGGTGATAGAAACGAATTAGATCAGCTTATAAATGCAATAGAAATATTGCTTACATTTGAAAAGTTTGCTATAAATGATATTAAGATATCGGATAAGGTGATTGAATTAGTTAAATCTATAAAGTACTGTGATATATCTAGAAGCAGTATGTTAATAGCTAGATTAATAAATATAATCAATCATGAAGTCATCGTTCAAGATAAATATAAAAATGATATTATAAAAGTGTTTAATGATAATTACGATAAGCTAAATATTTCCTTTAATAAATCAGAGAGGGCATTACTTGATACTATTTATAGCTTTTCTGCATTAATAAAAAGCTATTATGACAGTTTAATTGAAAACGATATAATAATTCCAGAAAGTTTAGAGGTAATAATTGAAGAGTGTAAACAATCGGAATTAAAAGAGGTTAAATATATGTGGGAAGACTTTAGTTTCAATAGTATTGATTAAAATTATATTATTTAAAGTCTTGTAGAATGTGTAATTATTGACTAGGGATATCAATTATATGTATAATATAGCTAAGGAACAAAAACTCTTTTGAGTTTTTAGCGGGGCTGTCGGGAAATAGGCGATAGCCTCACAGAATAAGAAGGATATACTCTTAATATTTATTTAGGAGAATATCCTTCTTTTTTTACGAAATATAAAAAAATGCAAAAAAAAAACGACAAAACTAGTTGCCGCTTTCTTC
>JBGSPX010000046.1:0-114220 GCA_041738345.1 Proteocatella sp. | reverse complement strand
AGCGTACGTGGTTTGGGACCATGGGGCCGGGAGTTCGAGTCTCTCCACCTCGACCATTTTTATTTAAAAACTCATTATGGTGGGTATAGCTCAGTCGGTTAGAGCGCCAGATTGTGGCTCTGGAGGCCGTGGGTTCGAATCTCATTACTCACCCCATAATATTTAAACATATGGCGACATAGCCAAGTGGTAAGGCAGAGGACTGCAACTCCTTCATCTCCAGTTCAAATCTGGATGTCGCCTCCATATGTATATGCGGCTGTGGCGGAATTGGCAGACGCACCAGACTTAGGATCTGGCGCCCAGTGCGTGGGGGTTCAAGTCCCTCCAGCCGCACCAATTAAAAAATTGACCGTTAGGTCAATTTTTATATTTATGTGCCCATAGCTCAGCTGGATAGAGTGTTTGGCTACGAACCAAAAGGTCGGGGGTTCGAATCCCTCTGGGCACACCATTTAGCATCAGTCTCGCAAGGAATTAGCCTCGAGGTTGGTGCTTTTTTTTACTTATAAATAAAAACCACATATTAAAATAGAAAGGAAAAGA
This sequence comes from Proteocatella sp., assembly GCA_041738345.1. Classification (GTDB taxonomy): domain Bacteria; phylum Bacillota; class Clostridia; order Peptostreptococcales; family Filifactoraceae; genus Proteocatella. Next base: position 113,674 of record JBGSPX010000046.1, on the reverse strand, counting down.
TACATTGAGAGCAAAAGATTCCATAATCTACCTAAAAGGTATAGGTGAAAAAAAATCCATAAAATACAAAAAACTTCATATAGAAACGGTAGAAGAACTTATGTATCATTTTCCGGTTAGATACGAAGATAGAACCGTAATAAAAAAATTTGAAGAAATTGCTAATGATGAAAAAGTTTGTTCATTCGGAACTATAGTAAATTTTGAAAAAAGTAGTCCAAAGCGAAATATGACAATTATAAAAATAGCTGTAAAACAAGGTTCGGAAGCAGCTTTTTTGACAGTATTTAATAATGAATATATAAGAGATAAGTTTTCTGTAGGAGATAAAATTTCTTTTTATGGAAAAGCTAAAAAAGTATTTGGAAGACTAGAATTTAATTCTCCTGATATAGAATATTTTGGTGAAAATAATCTAACAAATATAATTTATCCAGTTTATGCGTTGACATATGGAATAAATAATGCGGAAATTCAAAAGGCAGTTAAAGATGCAGTGAAGAAAGTGTCATATAATGATTTTGAGTATATACCATTAAAAATAGCCGAAAAACAGCATCTATGTCCAATTGATTATGCATTTCAAAATATTCATTTTCCTAAAAATATAGAAAGTCTTAAAGCGGCAAGATATAGATTTGTATATGAAGATTTCTTTTTACTACAAATATATATTTTGATGCTCAAAAAATTTTCAACATATCAAAAAACGTATAATATAAACCCACGTGAAGAAGTAGGCGAATTTATAAAGCAGCTTCCTTTTGAACTTACAGGAGCTCAACTAAGAGTCATAGGAGAAATTATATCAGATGTGAATCGAGATATTCCTATGCAAAGACTTGTTCAAGGTGATGTAGGAAGTGGAAAAACGATAGTAGCATTTTGCAGTGCATATAATACATTTTTAAATGGTTATCAGAGTACTATAATGGTTCCTACGGAGATATTAGCAAAGCAGCATTATCAAGCGGCGACAGCTTTATTTAAAAATACAGGTATGAGAATAAGACTTTTAACTGGAAGCACTACAAAAAAGAAAAAGAACGCTTGTATAAGGAAATAACTGAACATCAATGTGATTTAGTTATAGGCACTCATGCAATAATACAAGAGGGGGTGTCTTTTGAAAAACTGGCATTAGCGGTAACTGATGAGCAACATAGATTTGGCGTTAAGCAAAGAAATAGTCTTTATAGCAAATATGATATAATGCCGCATATACTTGTAATGACTGCAACACCGATTCCAAGAACGCTTTCTATGATAATTCAAGGTGATCTTGATATATCTATAATAGATGAACTTCCAAAGGGCAGAAAGCCTATTCAAACAATGGCAATAACTCAAAAACTTAGATATAAAGCATATGAAAAATGTATTGAAGAAATCGAAAAAGGAAAACAAGTGTATATAGTGTGTCCGCTTGTTGAAGAAAGTGAAGAGCTTGATATAAAATCTGCTCAAGAACTTCAAACAGAACTTCAAGAAAATCATTTAAAAGGATATAATATAGGACTTATTCATGGTAAAATGAGACCTAAGGAAAAAAATGAAATTATGGCTGCTTTTGAAAATCGAGAAATACAGGTGCTTGTTTCAACTACAGTGATAGAAGTTGGAATAAATGTCCCCAATGCTACTGTAATGGTTATTGAAGATGCTCAAAGATTTGGCCTTTCTCAGCTACATCAGCTTAGAGGCAGAGTCGGAAGAGGCGTAGACGAGTCATACTGTATATTGATATATCAAGGGAATTCAGATGTATTAAAGCAGAGGATGAAAATAATGGCAGAAACAAACGATGGCTTTATAATATCGGAAAAAGATTTGCTTCTAAGAGGTCCGGGAGAAATTTTTGGATTAAGGCAGCATGGACTTCCTGAATTTAAAGTGGCCGATCTTACTAAGCATATGAATATATTAAGTTTAGCACAAAATGATGCAAAAGAAATTATAGAAGAATTAGAGTATAATACTCAAGATAATCAAAATAAAATTTTAAATAAAATAAAAGCTAGATTTGAAAAGCAAATAGAGTCAATTGCACTAAATTAGCAGTTTTAGATAGGAGCACATAAATATGAGAGTAATATCGGGAAAAGCAAGAGGAAAAAAATTAAAAACTCCAGAAAATGATAATATAAGACCTACTTTAGATAGAGTAAAAGAAAATGTATTCAATGTAATAGGATTTTCAATTAGAAATGCTGTTGTCTTAGATTTATTTTCAGGAACAGGTGCTATAGGAATTGAGGCACTTTCAAGAGGTGCAAAACAGGTTTACTTTGTCGATAAGGATAGAAAGTCATATGAGCTTACAGAATTTAATGTAAAAAGTGCCAAACTTGAAGAAAATGCGGTTATTTTAAATCAAGATGCTGAAAATGCACTGATTCAGTTTGAAAATAAAGATTTAAAATTTGATATTATATTTTTAGACCCTCCATATAATAAAGGAATTGTACAAAAAATATTGCAACAATTAGAAAAATACAATATAATGCAGAGTGAGGGTGTTGTTATAGTAGAAACTGATAGAGAAGAAGTAACTCCAGAAAAATTTGGAAAATTCTTTAAGCAGAAGGAAAAATCCTATTCCAGCACAAAAATTACATTTTATGGAGTAGATAATGAGTAAAACAAAAGCGATTTATCCAGGAAGCTTTGATCCATTAACTAATGGACATTTAGACATAATAGAAAGAGCTTCAGAATTATATGATGAAATTACAGTAGCATTACTTATAAATACTAGCAAAAAGGGTTTACTTAGTTTTGAAGAACGCTTAGAAATACTTAAAACTGAAACGGAGAAGTTTAAAAACGTAAAAGTTGATTTTTTTGGAGGATTATTAGTAGAATACTGTAGAGAAAAAGATATAAAAGTTATAATAAGAGGTCTAAGAGCAGTTTCAGATTATGAATATGAAATGCAGATAGCACAGATGAACAGGAACTTGAACAATAACGTAGAAACTGTATTTTTGATGACAAATACAAAATATTCTTTCTTAAGTTCAAGTATAGTAAAAGAGGTTGCTAAATTTGGAGGAGATATTTCAGAAATAGTACCTAAATCTGTAGAAGACAAATTGAAGGATATATATAGGGAGGATTAGAAAAGTGGAAGTATTAAGTATACTAAATGAATTAGAAGAACTTATCGATAGCTCTAGAAGTGTATTCGGAAATAAGGCTACAATAGATAAAGGAAAGGCAATAGAGCTGATAACAGATATAAGAATAGGCCTTCCAGATGATTTTAAGCAAGCAGAGTGGATAAGTCAGGAAAGACAAAGAATAATCTATGATGCTCAAGCCGAAGCAGAAAAAATAATTTCAGAAGCAAAGCAAAAAGCAGAAGAGATTGTAGAAGAAGATAGTATAACGCAGGCTGCCTACAAAAAAGCAGAGAATATCATTGCTGATGCAGAGTATGATGCTAAAGAACTTAGAAATGGAGCAGTAAGATATTCGCAAGATATATTAAAGAAAGTAGCTAAAGATATGAAAGGGCTTACTGAAAAAGTTATCACAAACCATAAAGAATTAGGTGAAATGCTCATAGCAGATGAAGAAGAAAATGAAGAAGAATAGGAGCTATTAGGCTCCTTTTTAATTATAATAAAATAGGAGAATAAAATGAAAACGGTGGGAATTGTAGCAGAATATAATCCATTTCATTTAGGTCACAAATATCACATTAAAATGGCAAAGGAAACGACAAATAGTACTCATGTCATAGTAGTTATGAGTGGCAATACTGTTCAACGAGGAGATTTTGCGATAATAGATAAATTTACAAGAGCAAGTGAATCGATAAGAAATGGAGCAGATTTAGTACTTGAAATTCCAGTTTGTTATAGCAGTCAAAGTGCAGAGATTTTTGCTAAAGGAAGTATAGAAATTTTAAATGCTCTGGGAATAGTAGACAGTCTTGCTTTTGGTTCGGAAAGTGATGATATATCTCAAATTCAATATGTTGCAGATATTCTTTCAACTGAAAATATTGAATTTCAAAACATATTGAGAGGTTTTTTAAAGGAAGGCATAAGTTTTCCAAGTGCGAGACAAAAAGCATTAGAACTGTATATAGCAAGCAATAATATTTCAAATACAAGTTTTCTTTCAAGCTCAAATGATATATTAGGAATAGAATATTTAAAAAATCTAAATAGATTAAAAAGCAATATAATACCGTATACGATAAAGCGGGTAAGTAGCACTTACAACGATACTGATATAAACAAACTATTTCCAAGCGCTACAGCGATAAGAAAAATGCTAATAGAGGACAAAAATCCAGAAAGTATAGTAAACGCTACAACAGAAATTATGAGTGAAAAACTTGTGAAAAATTATTTAAATAATAATATAATAAGTTTGGATGATTTTTTTAGCGAAATAAAAACAGTAATAATAAGAGAACAAGATAATATAATAAATTATTTTGAAGTAAAAGAGGGGCTTGAAAATATAATATTAAAAAATATATTGCAAGCTCAAAATTTAGAAGAACTTATAGAAGCAGTAAAAAGTAAAAGGTATACTAGAACTAGGATAAGAAGAACTCTTTTAAATATATTCTTAGGAATAACTAAAGCTGATATGAAAAAGATTTTAGAAAATGTAGATAGACCATATACAAAGATATTAGCATTTAATGAAAATGGTAGAAGTCTTTTAAAATCAATAGATTATAAATCAGATGAAAGAAAAATAGATATAATAAATAAACCAGCAAGTTTTGTTCCACAGACAGAAATTCAAGCGATAAAATACAAATATGACAATTTAGCCAGTAATTTATATTATAGCAAAATGAAGATATATAATAAAAATAGAGTATTTAGTGATTTAAACCTTTCACCAGTTTATATAAAATAATACTTTTGAGGAGTTCATTATGACAAAAATAAAAATTATTTTAGCATTAATATTAGTAACCATATCAATAATATTTTTTAATGGGTGCGTATATGAAGACGTGCAGAGGACGGAGCTTGAATTACACTGCATAGATGTGGGTCAGGGAGACTCGACATTTATAATTACACCAGATGGTTATAGTATGCTTATTGATGCAGGAGACAATACAAAAGGTCAAACTGTAGTAAATTATATAAAATCACTTGGGGTAAATAAAATTGATGTGCTTATAGGCACGCATCCAGATGCAGACCATATAGGTGGATTAGATGATGTAATTAATTCATTTGAAATAGGTGAGTTTTATATGCCAAAGAAAACTCATACTACTAAAACTTTTGAAGATGTACTTACTGCTGCAAAAAATAATAATCTGAAGATAAAACCAGCAATTTCAGATAAAGAGATTGTGTTTGATCCGAAAATGAAGGCTATATTTTTGAGTCCTGAGAATAAAAGCTATAGTGATAACAATGCATATTCGGCAGTTGTAAAATTGAGTTATGGGAAAAATACATTTTTACTTACAGGTGACGCTGAAAAGGAAAACGAAAGTGATATGCTCAAAAAATATGGAGATTTTTTGAACTCTGATTTTATAAAATTAGCGCATCATGGAAGCTCGACCTCAAATACGCCTCAGTTTTTAGACAAAGTGAGTCCAAAAGTAGCAATAGTTTCATGTGGATATAAAAATAAATATTCACATCCTCATAAAGAAATCTTAGATTATCTAAAAAAGCAAAATATACCAATTTATAGAACCGATGAACAAGGGGATATTATAATATATTCAGATGGAGAAAATTTACAGGTAAATCAGGATAATGTAGGAAGTTATGAGTATAGGAAGGGAAAATAATATGTTAAGAGGAATAATTGATAGATTTGAAGAAAATTACGCGGTAATAGAAATTATTGAAAAAGAACCTTATTTAATAGAAATAGAAAAAAATCAATTGCCAAAAAATGCGGCTCAGGGAGATGTCTTGATTTTAGGAGAGGTAATAATGATTGATAAAGCTGAAACTCAAAAAAGAAAAGCCCATATAGATGAGCTTTTTGAAGAATTATTTGAAGAGTAAGCTATATTTCGCCTGCAAGCTTTCTTATAACAAATGATGCCATAAAAAGTCCCCCTACAGAAGGTACAAAGGCACAGCTTGCTGCTACTTCACGTTTTCCTATGGCGGAGATACTTTCAACAGGCTTTCTAGCTTGTTCAGTAGAATAAACTACATCAAGCTTTGTAATACCTCTATCTTTTAGTTCTTTTCTCATGACCTTAGCAAGAGGACACATGCTGGTTTTACTTAAATCAGTAATCTGAATTTTGCTAGGGTCTACTTTATTTCCCATTCCCATAGAACTTATAATAGGGATATTGTTGTCTTTGCAAGTTTTTATAAGATGAATTTTTGAAGTAACAATATCTATAGCATCTACTACATAATCATATTTTTTTTCAAAAAAATGAGCACTATTTTCAGGCAGGTATTTTTCTGAAAAAATGTGTAATTTTATGTCGGGATTTATATCCATTATACGGTCTTTAAGCACCTGCGTTTTTAATTGTCCTACAGTAGAAAGCATTGCAGGAAGCTGACGGTTGACATTACTTATATCGACTGTATCAAAATCTATGATAGAAAGTTCACCTATGCCGCTTCTAACCAAGGCTTCTACGGTAAAACTGCCGACGCCACCTATTCCAAAAACTGCGACATGAGCATTTTTTAGCTTTTCCATAGATTCTTTTCCAAAAAGCAAATAAGTTCTAAAAAATTGATCCATTTTTCCTCCTAAAAATAAAAAAATAACTTATATGTAAAATTATAATATATATATACGATAAATACAAAGGATAAAAATTGTTTAAATTTCAAAAAAAAGGACTAACTAGCATATAAAATGGGTAAATATTAAAATAATAGAGTTGTTAAAAAATAGTCCTAGGAGGAAGTTTATATGAAAAAGCTAGATACCCAGTCGCTTAAGGTAAGATTAAACATCATACTGATAACCTTTGCAGCCCTTCCGCTGATCATAATGTCAGTTTTTTTTCTTGCAGAGTTTAGAAACATATTAGTAGAGCAGCAAGAACAGGCAGTTAATAGTCAGCTTACACTAGTTAGTGACAACATAAATGTAATATTTGACAATATGAAAGAAAGTGTTTCGTATTTAGCAAATAGTAAGGTTGTAAAGCAGGCGGATGATAGTTTAGCATCATATGTAAATAACACAGAAAAAATAAAAATGACACCTAAGGCGAATTCAGCAGTAGAAGCACGTATCTTTGAACGTTTTGAAGAATTTGGGATGACTCATCCAGCGTATCAGTATGTCTATATGGGAACAGAAGATGGTGGATATATTCAATATCCAGATGGAAATATGGATGGTGCATTTGATCCGAGAGTAAGACCTTGGTACGCGCCAGCAGTATCGGCAAATGGGGACCCAGTAGTAACACCACCGTATTATTTTGCAACTGATGATATAACTATAATAGGTATATCGCAAGCAATCAAAAGTCAAGAAGGTAAAGTTATTGGAGTTATGGCGCTTGATATAAGCTTAGAACAGCTTACTAGCATGTTTGAACAAGCAAGTGTAGAGGGTAAAGGTTACTATATGCTTGTTGGCGCAGATGGCACGATAATAGCAGACCCATCAAATAAGGAAAATAACTTTAAAAATATAACTGAAGCTTATGATGTAAATTTTGTAAATGCGGTAGATAAGAATGCGCAATTTGAAAAGATAGATATAAATGGAGAAGGTTATTATGTAAAAGTAGCTGATGCTGAGGAAAGTGGTTGGAAATATGTAGCAGTATTTTCTGAAAAAGCACTTTTAGGCGTAGTAGATAGTATGAGAAATATAGTGCTGATAGCACTTTTGGCAATAATTGTATTTGCAATAGTTGTAGGTGCTGGAGTAAGTGCTAATATAGCAAATCCAATAAAAGCGATAACTAAAGCGGCACAAGAAATAGCAGATGGTCATTTTGACGTTTCAGTATCAGTAAATGCTAAGGGGGAAGTTGGAAAGCTTGTAGATTCCTTTAAATTTATAGGTGCAACTCTACTTGATTATAAAGCATATCTGGATGAGATTGCATTTACCTTAGATAAAATAGCTGAAGGAAATATAAATTTTGAATTAGAACAAGAATATATAGGAGAATTCAGCAAGATAAAAGCCGCACTTCTAAATATATCAGATAATTTAACTGAAACTTTTGTTCAAATAAAAGTAGCAGCAGATCAAGTAGCAAGTGGTTCGGAGCAAGTTTCCATGGGAGCGCAAGCACTTAGCAATGGAACCGTACAGCAGGTTTCTTCAATAGAGGAACTTTCAAGTAAGGTATCAGATATATCAGAAAACAACAATCTAAATGCTCAAAACGCACAAGATGTAGATGCTGTTTCAAAAGAAACTAGTGTAGAAGTAGCAAAAGGTAATGAAAAAATGCAAGAAATGATAATTGCTATGCAAGAGATAACAGAAAAATCAAGTCAAATGAGCAAGATAATAAAAACTATAGATGATATAGCATTCCAGACCAATATTCTTGCACTTAATGCTGCAGTTGAGGCGGCTAGAGCAGGAAATGCCGGTAAGGGTTTTGCGGTAGTTGCAGATGAAGTTAGAAATCTTGCCCAAAAATCAGCAGAAGCGGCTAAGAGTATAACGGAACTTATAGAGAGTACCGTAAGCGTAGTAGATAAAGGGAAAGATATAGCAGATGATACAGGAATATTCCTTTCAAGAATAGTAGAAAAAGTGAATCATGTGACTGAAAAAATTCAAGAAATATCAATTGCATCAATTGAGCAATCTGAGGCTATGAATTATGTTCAAAAAAATACTGCAGAAATATCAGATGTAGTGCATTCTAATTCAGCAACTGCAGAAGAAAGTGCAGCAACTAGTGAGCAGCTTTCAGCTCAAGCACAGCTTCTAAAAGATTTAGTAGGAAGATTTGAATTTAAAGAATAGTATTTAAAGAAGTTCCCCTTAAATAGACATTGTAAATCTATCTATTTAAGGGGATTTTTTGCATTTATATTTTCTTTTGAGTATGAATGTCGATATTAGTACTATATAGATAAAATGATCAGTTGTACAGGCTTGACAAGTAGAGTATAATATAAATTAAGGGACAAAGGAGGCGGTATATATTACGTTCGAAAAAATAAAAGGAATCAAGCAGATTGTTTCTGATTCGCTTCAAGAAATGGGACCGTATTTTCAGAAAGTAAATTATGAAGCTTGTGAGTACAACTTTATAACACTCTATATGTGGCAGACGGTATATGATTTCCATTATATAATAAAAGAAAATTTTATGATAGTTTTTGGAAATTCGGAGGATGGACTATTTTCATTGCAGCCAATTTGCGAAGAAAAATATCTTGACGAGGCTTTTGAATATCTAGAAGAGACGTTTAAAGAGTACGGACAGAAAATTATGATGAAAGCCGTAACTTTAGATATGAAAACTCATATGGAGGAAAAATATCTTTTAAAATATGATTTTGATACAAGTCGTGATGATTATGATTATATTTACCAAGCAGAATCATTAAGGACACTTGGTGGAAGAAAAATGCATTCCAAAAAAAATCATTTTAATGGATTTTTAAAAGAGTATGGAGAACGATTCGTTTATAAACAAATAGATAAAAGTGAGTATGCAGAATGCCTTAGATTAGCTGATAAATGGGCATTTTCAAGAGAAAAAGACAGAAATCTAATTGGAGAAAACTTAGCTATAAAAAAAGTTTTAAAAAACGCAAATAAGTTTTGCTGCTTAAAAATTGGGGGAATATATATCGACAATGAACTGGAAGGTTTTACTTTTGGAGATAACTGTAATAAAAATATGGCAGTAATCCATATAGAAAAAGCAAATCCAGATTTAAGGGGAGTTTATGCAGCAGTTAATAAACTGTTTTTAGAAAACGAATTTCCAGATGTAGAATATGTAAACCGAGAAGACGACCTAGGAATAGATGGACTAAGACAAGCAAAACTTTCTTATAAACCAATAAAACTTGTAGAAAAATACACTGTTCTTGAAAGGTAGGTTATTTTGTATGAAAACTGGCATAGTGAGTTCAAAGGATGTAAAAGAGGTTAAGGACTTATGGAAGTATTGTTTTTCTGATTCGCAAGAATTTGTAGATTATTATTTTGGAAAACGATATAGACAGGAAAAAAATATAATCATAAGTGACGATAAGGGAGAAATGCAAGCATCACTTCAATTGAGCCCATATACATTACTTGTAAACGAGAAAGAAAAGAATATAAATTATGTAGTAGGAGTATCTGTGAAACCAGAAAGTAGAGGGCTTGGTTATTCGAGTACGCTTTTAAAAGAAACGCTTAACTATCAGTATCGAAATAATGAAGATATATCTATTCTTATGCCTATAGATACAGAGATATACTCAAGATATGGATATATCAACTGTTTTTACAGATATGAATATAGTGTATCACTCTCAAATATAAAGATGAGATATTCAAAATACAATGTGGCACATATAAATTTAGAAAAAATAGCTGAAAATAAAACACTACTTTTGTCACTTTCTGAATTTTATCATAAAAATATGGATGATAAATTTGCTTATATTAAGCGAGATAGTGAATATTTTATAAACAAATTGGAAGAATTAAAAGTAGATGGAGGCAAACTATTTACAGTATATGACAATAATATCCTAAAAGGATATATGATGCTTATTGCTAAAAATGGAGAGAGCGAAGCGCTTGTTCCTGAAATTATGTTTGAAGACAAGACTGCATTTGATGCATTTATGAGAATATTAAAATCGCATATAACACAATTTAAAACAGTTACTATGGTTGTACCTCAACATGAACTTTTCAACCTTTTAATAAATTATGACAACAAATACAAAATAACTAGAAAAAACTTTATGATGGCTAGAGTTATAAATGCCAGAAATATACTTTATGAAATTCTTGAGCGTAGTGAACTTTATAGTGCTAGAAAATATAATATTGAAATAACTGATAATGTTATTCCAGATAATAATATATTAGAAGAATTTAATCATGAGTCAAGTTTTGAAAAAGAAATGCCTTATTTAAATCTTGATGTGGTAGATTTAGCATCGCTTTATATGAAGACTACTAATATAGACTTACTTCATAAAAATAAAAAAGTAGAATTTAGAACGCAAGAAGATAAATTGTTTTTTGAAAATTTATTTGGAAATGAAATAAAAGAAAACTATATAAATGATTTTATATAACCTTTAAGTGGAGGTGATTACAATAAGACAGTATTCCGCAGTGATATTAGTTATTGTAATTATCTTTGCTTTTTTTTATGTAAGTTTTGATTTTAAAGACAACGACGTAATTGAAGATATAAACCTTCCTCAAAATACAGTTTTAGAAATAAAAATGATAGAAAAAACGCCTAGAAATATAAATATATATGCAAAAAATATATTAATAAAATCATATGAAAAAGAATTAAGTAATAATGAGTTTATGCCAGGGGATATAATTGAACTTAGCGGAAATTTAAAGTCTGTTGAGTATTATGCTCAAAAATATGAAAATCGAAGTTATAGCTATTATTTAAAATCAAGAAAAGTAGATTATATATGTTATCCTTCAGGTATAAAAATATTGGGACACCAAAAAGATATATATTCATTGAGAGGAGAACTTGTTTTAAAATTAGAAAAATACATAGAATCAATGTATAGAAAGGATTCAGGAATCTATAAAGCTTTGATATATGGGGATAAAAGTGAGCTTTCAGAAGAACTTAAAACTCAATTTTCACATACAGGAACGGCGCATTTATTAGCACTTTCAGGATTTCATGTAGGGGTTATTTTATTGTTTATAAATATAGCTCTAGGGAAAATGCCAATAAAAATCAGAAGTTTTCTAAGTCTGGGAATTTTAATATTATATGTATTTTTAACAGGAGCAAGACCTTCGATAATAAGAGCAGCTGCATTTTTTGGAGTTTACTACATATCTTTTTTAAAAGAAGCTAGATATGATTTGCAAAGCTGCAGCTTTATAACAGCAAGCGTGATGGTAGCAGTTAATCCGTACTATATATTTGATATAGGTTTTCAGCTATCGTTTTTAAGTATAATTGCAATAGCTTGTTTCAGTATAATATTTAATAAATATCATATCCCATATGCTATAGCTATTACACTTTCAGCGCAACTTTTTACAGCACCCATAGTAGCATATAACTTTGGAGTACTTTCAATATTGGCTTCACTTTCAAACATAGTTATAATACCTTTGATATCATTAAATATGACGATGTTTATAATCTCGCTTAGTATAGCACCTATTTTTAGAGGTATAAGCTTTTTAAAACCAGTCTTAAATTATTATGTAGATTCGATAATAGTTTTTAAGGATTTTATAATATATATTAACTCTTTGTTTGAAAAAATCCCCTTAGCTTATAGGGAGATTCAATCTGTAGAAATTTGGAAAATAGCAGTTTATTATGTTATAATATTCATCATATACAAGTTATGGCAGTATCGTACAATCAAGGAGAATATATATGAATTTAAAGCACTACCGAAAATCATTACTTGAAGGGAATAAATTTTTGATTTTTGGACAGGAAGACTATTTTATAACTTATGCGCTTGATGTGCTAAAGACCAGATTAAATTCGCAATTTGCAGATTTTAATTTTGTAGAACTGGAACATAAGAACATAAGTTTTAATGATTTTTACTTTAATTTAGAATCTGTACCTATGATGGACACTCAAAAGATAATTCATCTTAAAAATTTTCAATTTGCCCAAAATTCAAATCCGTGGACAAAAGAAGAAACTATTCAGTTTATGGAGCTATTAAAAAATATATCAAGTGAAGTAATACTTGTAGTAAGTAATGATAATATAGAAGTAAAAGAAAATACTAAGAAAGATTCATATCCAAAGATGCTCAAAGATATAAGCCCAGATATGAACGTTTTTGCATGGGGAAAACTGACTGCGAAAGAACTTGAAGATTATATTGAGAGTATTTTATTAGAGGCAAATTTGGAATTTCAGTTAGATAAAACTCTTATAAAGTATTATATAGAACTTACGGGATATGCATTTAAAGATAGTAATAAGAATATAAGAGAAATAAATACCGAGATAAGCAAAATTATAAGCTATATAAAAGAAAAAGGAAGCATAACGACAAAAGATATGGAAAACCTTTTTTTGCGTGATTATGATGCGGATATTTTCAAGTTAATAGATTTTATAATAAGAAATAACCGTAAAGAAGCGTTTAAAATGTATAGCTATTTAATAGGTAGAGGGGAGCCATCTATGAAAATAATGGTAACCATAGGAAGTAATTTATCGACAATGATAAAAGCTTCATATTATGCAGAACTTGGTTATACTCAGGCAATGATAGCTCAAACTATGGGAAAAAATCCCTATGCTATAAAAAAAGGCTTGGAAAATTTAAAACAAATAGGAAGAAAAAAAGCGATAGACTGTTTAGAAAGTATTTTAGATGTGGATTATAAATTTAAAACTGGATTAATTCCAGAATCGGTATATGGAGAAATAACCTTGAGTAAGTTATTTGAGGTGCTAGAGGCTTAGTATATTAAAGTTTATGCAAAAAAGAGTCAAATAAATAACCATAGTAAACTATGGTTTTATTTGACTCCATATAGCAAGCTAATTTATTATATAAAATAAAATTCCTGTACTATTTTGCAGTGTTAAGCTTAGCAGCTAATCTAGAAACTTTTCTAGCAGCAGCGTTCTTGTGTAAAGTTCCCTTTGCAGCAACTTGCATTATTTTCTTTTGTGCGTACTGGAATGTAGAAGTAGCTAGTTCTGTATTTCCTTGAGCTATAGCCTCTTCAAATCTTCTGATAGCAGTCTTAACCTGAGATTTTCTCATTCTATTTATAGCAGTTTTCTTTGCTGTAACAGATATTCTCTTTTTTGCTGATTTAATATTTGCCAATTGATTCACCTCCTACTGATTTAAAAATAGACATTAATAACGTATATGAGTATATCATAAAAATATACCTCTGTAAATAATAAAACGTCAAAAAAAGAAAAAATATTAACATCAATGCGATTGAAAAAAATAGAAAATTAATATAAAATATAAAGGTTAGGATACATTGAGAGGAGAAAGTATATGGACAAGCAACAAAGAACTAGAAATTTTAGTATTATAGCCCATATTGACCACGGAAAATCCACTTTAGCAGATAGATTGATAGAAAAAACAGGAGTAGTTGCACAAAGAGAAATGAAACAGCAATTACTTGACAATATGGATCTGGAGCGTGAAAGAGGTATAACTATAAAGCTACAGAGCATAAGATTAGTATATAAGGCAGAAGACGGTGAGGATTACTATCTAAACTTGATAGATACTCCAGGTCACGTTGACTTTAACTATGAAGTATCAAGAAGCTTAGCGGCGTGTGAAGGTGCACTTCTTGTGGTGGATGCGGCTCAGGGTGTAGAGGCACAGACACTTGCAAATGTTTATTTGGCGATAGAACAAAATCTTGAGGTTGTGCCAGTTATAAACAAGATAGATCTTCCAAGTGCAAGACCAGATGAAATAAAAGAAGAAATAGAGGATATAATAGGAATTGATGCCTCATATGCACCTCTTATTTCAGCAAAAGATGGAATCAATATAAAAGATGTGCTTGAAGCGATTGTAAAATATGTACCATGTCCTAAAGGAAATGAAGAAGAACCATTAAAAGCGCTTATATTTGATTCGTATTATGATAGTTATAAAGGCGTTATAGCATATGTAAGAGTTTTTGACGGAAAAGTTAAAAAAGGTGATAAAATAAAGATGATGAATACCAAAAAAGAGTTTGAGGTAGTCGAAGTCGGTATAATATCGCCGAATCATCTTCCAGTTTCAGAACTTCAAGCAGGAGATGTTGGGTATATAGCCGCATCAATAAAAGAAATAAGAAGCTGTAGAGTAGGTGATACGGTAACTTTAGCAGATAATCCAACAAAAGAGCCAATGCCAGGATATAAAAAAGTTACACCAATGGTTTACTGTGGAGTATATCCAGCAGAAGGTGAAAAATATGAAAATGTAAGAGATGCGCTTGAAAAACTACAAGTAAATGATGCGGCACTTGAGTTTGAACCAGAGACTTCTATTGCATTAGGATTTGGATTTAGATGTGGATTCTTAGGACTTCTTCATATGGAGATAATTCAAGAAAGACTTGAAAGAGAGTTTAATCTTGATATGGTAACAACGGCACCATCGGTTGTATACAGGGTAATAAAACATAGTGGAGAAGTGCTTATGATTCAAAATCCAGCAAATCTTCCACCACAAACAGAAATAGCACGTATAGAAGAGCCGATAGTAAAAGCAGATATAATTGTACCGAAAGATTTTGTAGGAGCAGTTATGGAACTTGCACAAGATAGAAGAGGCGAAATGATAAACATGGAGTATCTCGATCCAAAAAGAGTAACACTTCATTATAATCTGCCACTAAATGAAGTGGTATACGATTTCTTTGACTCATTAAAATCAAGAACTAAAGGATACGGTTCTTTTGATTATGAGTTCAAAGAATATGTACCATCAAATCTTGTAAAATTAGATATTTTAATAAATAAAGAACAGGTAGATGCACTTTCATTTATAGTTCACGAAAGTACGGCTCAAAAAAGAGGACGTGTGATGTGTGAAAAGCTTAAAGACGAGATACCAAAGCATCAGTTCCCCGTGCCAATACAGGCAGCTGTAGGAATGAAGGTAATCGCAAGAGAAACTATAAGTGCATACAGAAAAGACGTACTTGCAAAATGTTACGGGGGAGATATTTCACGTAAGAGAAAACTTCTTGAGAAGCAAAAAGAAGGAAAAAAGAGAATGCGTCAAGTTGGTAATGTAGAAGTGCCACAAAAGGCATTTATGTCAGTTCTTAAGTTGGATGATTAATCCTTAAAGAAAGCGATATGAAAATGGAAAAAATATTAGATTCAATAAAAGATTCCAAGGATGTAAAGGCATTAGATATAGAAGGTCTTAACTGCCTTTCAAAAGAGGTAAGAGAATTTCTTATAGACACAGTTTCTAAAACTGGAGGTCACTTTGCATCAAACCTAGGAGTTGTTGAATTAACCCTAGCGATTCATCATGTTTTTGATTTACCAAAAGATAAAATTGTGTGGGACGTAGGACATCAGTCGTATACTCATAAAATATTGACTGGAAGAAAAGATAAAATGGAAACTATAAGGCAGCTTGATGGGCTTAGCGGTTTTCCAAAGAGAGAAGAAAGTGAATATGATTGTTTTGACACAGGACACAGTAGCACATCTATTTCAGCGGCAGTGGGAATAGCAAGAGCTAGAGACTTAAAGAAAGACAATCATGAAGTACTGGCGGTGATTGGTGATGGAGCACTGACTGGTGGTATGGCATTTGAAGCTCTTAATGACGTAGGTCGAAAACATACCAAGATGATAGTAGTTCTAAATGATAATGAGATGTCAATATCTCAAAATGTTGGAGGACTTTCAAATCACCTTAGCAATATCAGAACAGCGCCTGCTTATTTAAGTACTAAAAAAGATGTTGAGAATCTTCTTACCAAAATACCAATTGTAGGTAAAAGTATAAGAGGTATTATAAAAAGAGCAAAAGGTGGGTTAAAGAAATTTCTTTATCCAAATATGTTATTTGAAGAACTTGGATTTAAATATCTAGGACCTGTAGATGGACATAATATGGAAGCGCTTATAAAAGTGCTTAAACGTGCTAAACGAGAAAAAGGTCCAGTATTAATTCATATTAGAACCAAAAAAGGAAAAGGTTATGCACCTGCTGAAGAAAGACCAAATGATTTTCATGGAGTATCTTCATTTGATGTAGAGACTGGAAAAAGTGTTAAAATTTCAAATAAGGCAACCTACTCAAGTGTATTTGGTGAAAATATGTGCAAAATAGCTGAAGAAAAAGATAATCTTGTTGCAATATCTGCAGCTATGATAGAAGGGACAGGACTTTCAAAATTCAGTGAAAAATATCCAGAAAAAATATTTGATGTAGGAATAGCAGAACAACATGCGGTAACTATGGCAGCGGGACTTGCTGTAAATGGAATAACTCCGGTAGTGTCGCTTTATTCATCATTTTTACAAAGAGCATATGACCAAGTAGTACATGATGTGGCAACCCAAAATCTACATGTAGTATTTGCAATAGATAGAGCAGGGCTTGTAGGAAATGATGGAGAAACTCATCAAGGCGTATTTGATACAGGATTTCTTATGCAGATACCAAATATGACAGTTATGGCACCTACTGATTATACTGAGTTTAATAATATGATAGATTTTGCAATAAACCAGTATAATGCTCCAATTGCACTTAGATATCCAAGAGGAAGTGCGCCGCATAGCATAAAAAATAGTGATACACCGATAGAACTTGGAAAAGGAATTGTAGTTGAAAAAGGAAATGACATTACCATAATAGCAAGTGGAAAAATGGTGTATACTGCTTTAGAAGTAAGAGAGATACTAAAAACTAAGAATATAGATGCAGAAGTTATAAATCTAAGATTTATTAAACCTTTAGACGAAGCGCTTATATTAAAATCAGTTGAAAAAACAGGGAAGGTAGTTATAATAGAAGAAGCTCCAAAAGAAGCTACCTTTGCATATAAAATAGCAACGCTTCTTCCTCAAGATACCGAAATTGTTATAAAAACTCTTCCTGACGAATTTATAAAACAAGGATCTATAGAAGAATTATTAAACCTAAACGGACTAGATGCAAAAAGTATAGCAAAAGATGTACAACAAAAGCTATGTCCCATAAGACAGATAAGAGCATAGATATAAAAAAAGTCTAAGGAAGTAAAATCCTTAGACTTTTTCTCTGTACATTATTTTACTTAGGCCTTGAGTCATAGTACCCATAGGACAAAACGTACACCAAGTTCTTGGTTTGTAAAGATACATAGTAATAAATCCGATGATGGAAGATGTAAGCATAAGGCTATAGAATCCAAATCCGAACTGAAGTATCCATGTTGGGGTACTAGTCAATTGAGGAATGTGCCAAGGTAATTTAAAAGTCCATAAAATAGTTATAACTGATTTTAAATCACTTGAGCCTTTGAAAACTAATATAGTATTAAATATAACACTAAAAAACATTGTCATAAAAAATATCAAAAAACCATATCTAAAAAATTTAGTAGTTAAAAAATTTGGAGTAGGTTTGAATCTAGAGAGTTTCTTTTTATCGCCTAATAGGGAAAATAACTGACCTCTTCCACAGTAAGAATTGCAGTAAAGCTTTCCTCTGCCACTAAGCGTAAGTATTAATGGAACTAAAAAACATATCATTCCAAGCCACGCAAAGAGTATATTGAATGCTCCTAGAATAAAATATATCAACGAAACAATCCATAAATAATCATACCAATTTTTTGTTTTATTCTTCAAAATATAAATCCTCCGTAGTTGTATTAAGCTGAAATATCTGTATTCTTATCATTTAAAATACTAGTAGAGATTGCGTTTGCAGGACAGGCTTTGTTACAAAGATTACATCCTATACATTTATCGATATCTACAACTGCAGTAATACCTTTAAAAATAGAGATAGCATTTTTAGGACATTTAGCGCTACATACACCACATGCCACACATTTATTTTTAGCTACAATAGCTTTTTTCAAAAATTTCACCTCACTTCATAAAATAAATTATACAAAAATAATAGATATATTTATGTGATAAAGTTACAAAAAGAAATCTCTAGTCAAAAGACTAGAGATCTTGGATATCCTTTAAAATATCATCTAAATTTTCAATAAATAAATCCACTAAATTAGGATCGAAATGTTTTCCTTTTTCAGAATTTAGATATGCTATAGCATCAGGTATATTCATAGCATCTTTGTATACTCTTTTATGAGTCAAAGCATCAAATACATCGATTATGGCCATCATTCTTGCTGATGTAGGAATCTCAAGACCGGAGACTCCTTTAGGATATCCAGAACCATCAAATTTTTCATGGTGAGAATATGCAATCTCAGCAGCTAGTCGAAGTACTGGAAGATCAGAATTATTTAAAATTCTATATCCGTGATCAGTATGAGTTTTTATAACCTCAAATTCTTCAGCTGTTAGCTTACCTGGCTTTTTTAGAATACTTTCAGATATAGCTATTTTCCCTAAATCGTGCATGGTACTTGCAAGTTTAAGCATTTCAGCCTCAGTATATGATAAATTATTACAAATAGCAAAATTGTACATCATTCTAGTAACTCGTCGTACATGACTTCCTGTTTCTTCAAAGTGGCTTTCGATTGTTTCTCCAAGTGCATAAATAATTTCTTTTTGAGTAGTTTGAAGCATATTATTCATTATATAGTTATCTAGTGCAATTGAGAAGTTTGAAAGGAATATCTTAATTAAATCAAAATTGAAGTCTTCGTTAGCACCCTCTATAAATATAAAATTATTAAGCCCACTTTTGCCAAGACTTTCAACTATAAATCCAGAACTTAGAGGGTGAATTATTTGTCCATTATTTTTGGTCTTACCTATTACAGTTTGTATTTCAAAATAATTTGGAAGTTCATCTATTTCTTTGCCTACAAAATCATGATATTTACCAGTAGCAGCAACTACTCTATGTTTATTCTCATGCTCAATAGTTACGAAACCGTCAGATAAACTTGATGATTCTTCTCTTACATATACCATGGAATGGTTTTCCTGTTGAAAATTTGAAAGTTCATCAAGAATACTTTTTAAAAAATCATTTAACGTATTATGTCTAAATAGTCTTGCCGAAGTTTCGATAATTTGCTGAAGGCCTTTTCTGTGGTTTTCAATATTTATTAAATCACGATAATTTCTAAGTGCGGTATAGAGTGTAGTATTGAGTCTTTTCATCGTAAGTTCCGTTTTTAGTCTGTAGTCATTTATGTCATATTTCTTTATAACTTCATCTTCAGGAGCTTGGCCAGGCTGACCGGTTCTAAGGATTATTCTTATTATATTATTTCCAAAGTCCTCACGTAGAGTTTTTACCACATGAAGTCCACTATGATTACTTTCCATAACGACATCCAAAAATAAGATGGCAATATCAGTGTTTGCTTGACAGATTTCAAGCGTTTCTTGTCCTGTATAAGCGTGCAAAATTTCAATGCTTCTGCCTTCAAATTCAAAATCCCTAAGGATAAGGTTTGATACCTTGTGAACTTCTTCGTCATCATCTGCAATTAGCACTTTATATGGAGGCAATTTTTTATCCAAAACAACCTCATTTTCTGAAATATCATTGTCTAAAAAATCTATTTCCATTTTACTTAAATCCCATTTTTTCATACTAAGCACCCTTTCTAAACTGATTTTGGTATTCTTATGGTGAATGAAACACCTTTATTTAATTCACTTTCACAAGTGATCGTTCCGCCTAAAGTAGCAGTTACAATATTATATACTATACTGAGTCCAAGACCACTACCACCATCATTTCGCTTTGTAGTGAAAAATGGTTCAAAAATATGTTTTATATGTTCAGCAGAAATACCGCTGCCATTATCTATATAATTCATAGTTACCCAGTTATCATCACTTTCTACATTAATATTTATAGATAGTATATGATCATCTTTAA
Organism: Proteocatella sp.; assembly: GCA_041738345.1. Classification (GTDB taxonomy): domain Bacteria; phylum Bacillota; class Clostridia; order Peptostreptococcales; family Filifactoraceae; genus Proteocatella. The sequence continues at coordinate 93,011 of JBGSPX010000046.1, read as the reverse complement.
ATCCATGTTTTAAAGAGTTCATTATGAGATTTGTAAAAATTTGTGAGATTGCACCTGGATAACTATAGATTTCAAGAGCTTCATCACAATTTATATTATATTCAAAAGGCTTATTTTTGTATTCATGCTTTAATGTAAGGAATATTGACTCGAAATAATCTTTCACTAGGAATCTTGTATGCACAGAGCCAGATTGGTTTACAGATATTTGTTTAAAACTGCTTATGAGTTCCGCGGCTCTAGAAAGATTTATATCAATAATATTCATACTTTCTTCGGTAGATTCTAAATAATTCATAAGGTTTTCTTTAGATAATTTTCCATGAATAAGAGTATTATATAAAGATTCATTTTGTCTTTCAAGATAAGAACACGCAGAAACGGCAACTCCAAGTGGAGTATTTATTTCATGTGATATCCCTGCAACAAGTCCCCCGAGGGATGCAAGTTTTTCTCTTTCTAAAAGCTCATCATAAGTTTTTTGAAGTTCAGTTGTTTTTTGATTAACTTTACTTTCAAGCATAAGTTCATTTTCTTTTATTGTAGAAAATGCTGATTTGAGTTCAGATGCCATATGATTAAAAGAATTGACTAGTTCTTGAGTTTCATAAAGCTTGAAGCTACCTTCATCAAGTGTGATTGAAAAATCACCATTAGAAAGTGCTTTAGCGGCATGGGTAGCTTTTTGAATGGGTTGTATTAGTAGTGTTAAAACCCAGATTCCTAAAAGTATACTTAAAAGCACTACGATAAGAACCGTAATAAGAGATTGGATTTGTTGTATTCTTATATTAGATAATAAATCTGATTCTGGAATAGCAATTATGGCACGAAGTCCTAAATTATCAGGTTTATCAAACTGACCAACAAATCCATAATAATCCTTGTTTCCTAAAGAAAAAGAAAAATTTGAATTAGATATGTTGTTGGAGACTATATTTTGCATACTAGATGATATAATTGGATTATCAACATCTAGTGCAGACATAAGATTGTAGGTAGGAGGTGAACCTTCAGATACACTTATATAACTATCATCTCCAGAATGCGCTAAAATGTTATTATCTTTATCTACTATATAGATTACACCATTTCCAATTTCCTTATCATTTTTTAAATACGAATTTATAAGATTTAGAGAAACATCTGAACCTATAACTCCATAAAATTTATCGTTGTTAAAAATAGGAGTCATAACTGAAACGGTTAGATTCATAATCTCATCATAATTAACATATACATCAGACCATTGAGTTATGTTATTTTGTTTAGCAGGAGCATACCAAGGCCTAACCTGAGGTAGGTAATCTTCATAAACAGCTAAAATATCAGAATTTATATTATCAGAAGCATAAATTGTTAGCTTGTTTTTATTTCGCGAATCTTGCAACATAAGATTAACACTTTTATCGGGGTTAATTCTAAAACCTAGATATCTTCCTGATTCATCAGCATAGCTAACCACACTTATTTGTGGGTATCTATTTTTTATATTTTTGACAGTGTAGTATGAATATTTTTCTAGTTTAGATAAATCATTATGTAAAAATAATTTTTCATACATTATTTGATCGCAAAAAAGCTGATTAAAAGAAGATGCATCATTTAAAAGCTCATTAAAATAAAGCTCTGTACGCTCATATAAGAGCGATAAGAGTTTATCGCTTTGTTTTTTTGCAAGAGAGTTGTATGAAAATTGATTAAATGCTATAAATATGCTTATTATTACAAGATTTAGAATAAGCACAGTTGCAATGATGGCAGATATAAGAGATACTCGTTTATTTTTCAAAAACACACCTCCGCTCAGCGATATATGTTCTCATTGTATCATTTTTTGTAAGAGATATAAAGTAAAATTTGTAGTATAATATACTATATAGATACCAAAAATATTAGGAGGTAAAACAATGAAATTTACTGAATTTGAGTATAAAAGGCCGAAATATGAGGACATCAAAGTAAAATTTTTAGAATTGATTGTGAATATGACAGATTGCAGTTATGAAAGTTTGAAAACGCATATAGCGGAAATCAATGCTTTAAGAAACCATATTCAAAGTATGAATACTTTGGTTAGCATAAGGTACAGCATAAATACAGAAGATGCGTTTTATAAAGAAGAGAAAACTTATTGGGACGACATATCGCCAGAATATGAAGCTTTGGATTCTAAATTTTATAAAATATTAGTGGAATCAGAACACAGAAAGTCGTTAGAAAAAGATTTTGGAAAGCAGTTTTTAAAAATAGCAGAGTATTCTTTGAAATCATTTTCTAAAGAAATAATAGAGGAATTAAAGGAAGAAAATAAACTAGCATCAGAGTACACAAGACTTTTAGCTTCAGCAAAGATAATGTTTGAGGGGCAAGAGCGAAATCTTTCAGGCATGGGACCATTTATGATTTCTAAAGATAGAAGTATAAGAGAAGCTGCATCAAACGCATATTATAATTTTTTTGAACAAAATGAAGCTCAGTTTGATGAAATTTTTGATAAGCTTGTGAAGTTAAGAGATAAAATGGCAAAAAAACTTGGGTATGAGAATTTTATAGAGCTAGGATATATAAGGATGCTACGTACAGACTATAATGCAGATATGGTTGCAAATTATAGAAAACAGATATTACAGTATATTGTACCTTTTGCAGGAGAACTATATAAAAGACAACAAAAAAGGCTAAATCTAGAATCTTTAAGGTATTTTGATGAAAATTACGAATTTGAAAGTGGGAATCCAGAGCCTAAAGGGGATTCGAAATTTATAGTTCAAAATGGGATAAAGATGTACTCAGAACTTTCAAAAGAGACTAAAGAATTTTTTGAATTTATGATAACACATGAGCTTATGGATTTAGAAACGAAAAAAGGAAAAGGCTCTGGTGGATACTGTACTTATATTCCAGAATATAAAGCACCATTTATATTTTCTAATTTCAACTCAACAGATGCAGATATAGATGTACTTACACATGAAGCAGGACATGCATTTCAAGTATATCAATCAAGATGGATAGAAATTCCAGAACTCAACTTTCCAACTTATGAAAGTTGTGAAATTCATTCGATGAGTATGGAGTTCATTACCTATCCTTGGATGGAGTTATTTTTTAAGGAAGATACGCCTAAATATAAATACTCACATATGGGGAGTACTATAAAATTTCTTCCATATGGAGTACTTGTGGATGAGTTTCAACATGTTATATATGAAAATCCACAAATGAGCGTAGAAGAGAGAAAAAAGGCGTGGAGAGAGCTTGAAAAAAAATATCAACCTCATAAAAATTATGGTGGCTGTGACTATTTAGAAAAAGGAAACTGGTGGCTTAAACAAGGTCATATATTTAAGAATCCATTTTATTATATAGACTATACTTTGGCTCAAATATGCGCACTTCAGTTTTGGCAAAAAATGGAACATAACAGAGAAGAGGCTTGGCAAGACTACCTCAGAATATGCAACATAGGGGGAACGAAATCATTTCTTGAAATTGTAAAAGAAGCTAGACTTAAATCTCCATTTGAAGATGGTTGTGTAAGCAGTGTGGTAGACGAAATAAAGAACTATATGAACTCAATAGATGATTTAAAACTTTAATTTTTTATTTAAACCTAAAGCAATGTAACTAATAAAGTTCATTACTTTAGGTTTTTTAGTTGACTTGACAACTATTATTTGGTACAATAATGGTTGTCAAGTCAACTAAAAGTAGGAGGATAATTTATGGAACGAAGTATTGGAAGATTAGTATCTATTCTTTATAGAAAAAATCAAGTATATCTTAATATGGTGCTTAAACCATTAAACATAACGGCTTCAGAAATACCAATATTAATGTGTCTATTTAGTCATGATGGAGCATCTCAAGAAGCTTTATCATCCTATATTAGTATAGATAAAGCTTCTACAGCAAGAGCAGTACAGGCTTTGCTTGAAAAGGGATATATCGTAAAAGAAAAAGATTCAGCGGATAAGAGAGCAAATAAAATTTTTTTAACAAAATATGCTTTTGATAATGAAAACATTATTCAAAACTTATTAGATGATTGGACTGAATTTTTGACACAAGGTATGGATGAGAAGTCGGTAAATATTATGTTTGAAATTTTAGAAAATATGGTAGAAAAAATTGATGAAACTGATTTTAAAGAGAGATGGAGGAATAAATGATAGAACAAGTAAATCCACTAGGAACAGAAAAGATATCTAGCTTATTAATGAAATTTTCAATTCCAGCAATAGTAGGTATGGTTGTAAATGCATTGTATAATATAGTAGACCGTATCTTTATAGGAAATGCGGCAGATTTAGGATCTAATGGACTGGCTGGGATAACAATAGGATTTCCTATAATGATAATATTACTTTCAATAGGTATTTTATTTGGAGTTGGAGGAGCCACTTTATTCTCAATAAAATTAGGTCAAGGAAAATCAGATGAAGCTGATGAAGTGCTAGGAAATACCTTTACAATGCTTTTAATAAGTGGAGTTATATTTATGGTATTAGGGCAAGTATTTTTAACGCCTATGCTACGTATTTTTGGCGCAAGTGAAACGGTACTTCCATATGCAATGACGTATATGAGAGTTATATTTTTTGGAGCAGTATTTCAAGTTTTAAGTATTGGAATGAACAGCTTTCTTAGAGCGGATGGACAACCCAAACTGGCTATGATTACTATGTTTGTTGGAGCAGGAACTAATATTATTCTTGACCCATTATTTATATATGGATTTAAAATGGGTATGGCAGGAGCTGCTCTTGCGACTATATTATCGCAGTTTATTTCAATGGTTTGGATTTTGAGGTATTTTTTAAATAAAAATCACAAACACAGAATTCAATTAAAATACATGAGTATAAGAAAAGTAGTTTTTTCAGAAGTAACTGCACTTGGGATGCCTGGATTTTTGATGCAGATAAGTAACAGTCTTCTTAATGTTATCCTAAACAAAAGCCTTATGCTTTACGGAGGCGATATAGCTATTTCGGGAATGGGGGTAGTTAATAGTGTACAGACTATTTTACTGATGCCTATTATTGGATTAAACCAAGGCGTGCAGCCGATTGTAAGCTTTAATTTTGGAGCGAAAAAATATGATAGAATAAAAACTGCTGAAAGATTAGCTATAATTTCAGCTACGATAATTGTTACATTGGGATGGATATTAACAAGGGCTTTCCCTTCTCAAATTGTCTCATTATTTAATAATGAGACGGATTTAATTAGCTTTGGGAGTACCGCAATAAAAGTGTGGTTCTTATGCCTACCTTTTATTGGATTTCAAATCTTAGGGTCGAATTTTTTTCAAGCTATTGGAAGACCACGTTCTTCAATGTTTCTGACACTAACAAGGCAAGTTTTAATTTTGATTCCGGCTATAATTATATTTTCTAGAATTTGGGGACTTAATGGAATTTTATATGCAGCACCTTTTGCAGACGGACTTTCGGCTATATTAACTGCAGTTTGGTTTTATTTTGGTATTAGGTCTTTGCCCGAAACTAAACTTTGTACTTCAAATACAGTATCATCAAAAAAAGAATGTATAGAGCAATAAGCTCTTTACATTCTTTTTTAATTAGATTAATATTATAAATCAGTAAGATCTTCAATAACTGTTCGACTAGAAGCTTCCTTATCAGTATCCGTTAGAAATATAAGATAATCTTCTGCTTTTAAAATTGAATTTCCATTTGGTATTATATCCGCACCATGTCTTTTTATCGAAACAAGTAAACAATCCTTTGGAATAGAAAGTTCTTTAAGACTTTTGCCTTCAGCAAAAGATCCATAATGAACCACCGTTTCTATAGTTATTTTTTTGTAAGGCTCAAACTTAGGTTTATCTGATTTATGAATTAAATTATCTAAAAGTGAATCATAAATAGGGGCACTATTTAAAAGATCAGCAACAATATAGGCAATAATACATACAATAGAAAGTGAAAGTAGGTGAGAAAAAGAACCTGTCATTTCAACCAGTAGAATAATTCCCGTCATCGGGGCTCTTACAATCGCTGTAAAATAACCTGCCATAGCTAAGATTATAAAATTAAAATAGAGAGCATTATCAAAACCTAAAAAATTTGTAGCTATATTTCCAAAAATAGCACCAATAATAGCACCCATTACAAGCAGTGGAAAAAATATACCACCAGCTGCTCCAGAACCAAAACTTATCATAGAAAAGATAAATTTAATGGCAAGAAGAACTACTAAAAAATATATTCCATAAGAAGGAGTTATTTCATCAATTATTTTGTGACCTCCACCAAGCACAATTGGGAAAAATAGCCCAAAAATTCCAGCAAAGAAAAATGCAATCAAAGGTCTAGTTTTAGGACTCAAAAAAGAAATGCTTTTATAAATTTTTTGAGTTTTTAAAGTTGCAAAATTATAAAAAGCACCCAATAGACCAAGTGTAACCCCCATAAGACAAATAAGCCAGTAGCCATTTAAAGGGATATTTGAAGTTATGTCAAAATTAAACACAGGTTTTAGTCCAAAAATAGATTTAGATACTAAGTCTGCAATCATAGCCGATGCCATAGTAGAGATTAAAATTATAGGCGAAAAATATTTAAAAATTTCTTCAAGGGCAAACATTGTACCTGCAAGAGGAGCATTAAAAGCAGCAGCAAGACCAGCACTAGCGCCACTTGCTATAAGAATTTTTTTTTCAGTTCTAGATTTAGAAATCTTACCGCCCATCCCTTCAGCTATGCAAGCGCCAAGCTGTATAGAAGGACCTTCACGTCCAAGTGAAAGTCCGCCAAGAATACCTAGTGTACCACATATAAACTTAGCAACCAGTGTCCCAAACCAGCTGCCTTGAAGATGACCCATAATTATACCTTTTACCTGAGGAATACCACTTCCTCCAATCATAGGAAATTTTGAAATAAGAACGCCTACGAGATATCCAAGAACTCCAAGTCCCAAAAACATAAATGGAACTAATTTAATATTTACTCTAAAAAAATCATAAATTTGAAATGAAATATGTTCAGCATGAAATAGTACAATTCGATATAAAACGACAACAATGCCCGCAATCAGTCCTATTAACATACTTTTGTATAAAATAGGTAGAGTTTTGGAGTAGACATTTGTAATTTCATTGTAATCATTTTTTTCCACTAAAAACCCCTTTCAATCATAAAAACTAGTCAATCATAAGTTCAGAAAAAACAGAATTACTAAGTTCTCTTCCTTTTTGAGTAAGTCTTATACGCTTTTCAAAAAATTCTATAAGTCCTAAATTTTTAAGCTTTATACATTTTTCATAAAACCCATCAATTTGTTCAAAATCAGAAAGCTCTATACCTGTATTCATTCTGAGACCTAAAAATATTCTCTCATTAAGTATATCATGATTAGTAAGTTTTTCCAAAGAATCTAAATCAGTTGGTGATTTAGATTCAAGAAGACGAAGCATATATTCATCTACATTAGTAACATTTGAAAAACGTCCATTATTTATAAGCGAGTGAGCAGCAACGCCAAGCCCAAGATAATCTTGCCTTATCCAGTAAGCGCTATTATGCAGCGATTCAAACCCAGATTTAGCAAAATTAGAAATCTCATATTGAGAGTATCCTGATTTGTTGAGAAAATTTATCATAAATCGATACATATCAACATATGTATCATCATCGAATGCTGAGATTTTTCCTTCATTTAACCAACGATTCATTAGCGTATTTTCTTCTATTATAAGGGAGTAACAAGATATGTGTTCAGGCTCAAGTGAAACTACTTTTTCAAGACTTTTAGAAAAGGAAGCTATAGTTTGAGTTGGTATTGCAAACATTAAATCGATACTGACATTTTTAAACCCTACTTGACGAATAAGTTTATAAGAATTTAAAAAAGTTTCAAAATTATGACTCCTTCTTAAAAATATGAGTTCATACTCATCAGTGCTTTGCAAGCCAAGGCTTATGCGATTGATTGCGTATTTTTTTAACAATCTCAATTTTGACTCATCTAATGATTCTGGATTGCATTCAAAAGTAAACTCTCTAACATTATCTAATTTAAAATTTTTATGGATTGCTTTGAGTAAATTATCAATAGATTCTTCACTTAAAAAACTAGGTGTGCCACCGCCTATATAAACCGTATCAATATTATATAAAGATGCTAAAACCCTAGATTTCTCAATTTCTTTGATTAAAGCAGATATATAATTATGCTGATATTCAGGTGATTTAGCTAAAGACACAAAATCACAGTAAGCGCACTTTTTTTTACAAAACGGAATATGCAGATATAAACTTAAATTCTTCATAACAATTCTCCTTAATAAACTTATACTATATATATTATAAACGATAATTGTGAAAAAATATTTACTTATTTTTCTATAAATGTTAACATAGAGATTATGAAGAACTGTTCAAATTTTCAGTTATAATTTATTTTACTAATAGTAATTTAGAAAAGGAGTGTGAGTTTCGTGCAATGCTGTTGTGATAAAAATAAGAATACCAGCAATGTAGACCTAAGCTTGATTGTAGATATTGTAGATAAATACAAAGACACTAAAGGGAGTCTTATAACGATATTACAAGGGGTACAAGAGGTTTACAACTATGTTCCGATGGAGGCAATTGACTATATTTCAGAAAAAACTGGAATAAAACCAGCTAAAATATATGGAGTATTGACATTCTATACACAATTTAGAATGAAGCCAGTAGGAAAAAATCTTATCCTTCTATGTCAAGGTACAGCCTGCCATGTAAATGGATCAGAGGCAATAGAAGAAGCACTTTTAGAAGAGCTTGGAGTAAAAGAAGGCGAAATAAGTGAAGATGGATTATTTACAATTATAAACGTAGCCTGTCTTGGCTGTTGTAGTTTGTCGCCAGTAATGATGATAAACGGCGAAACTTATGGAAAACTAACTCCGCAAAGTGCGAAAAAAATAATTGCAGATATTAGAGCAAGAGACAAGGAGGAAGCATAATGAAAATTCTTGTTGGACAAGGAAGCTGTGGACTTGCAGCAGGTGCTGGAAAAGTATACAACTTTTTGGAAACTCAAATAAAAGCCCAAGGTTTAGATGTAAAACTAGATATAACAGGATGTATAGGAACTTGTTATCTAGAACCAATCGTAGATGTAATTGACAACGACGGCAAAAAAACTACATATGTAAAAGTAGATGAAAAAACCGCCGAGCAAATAATAGAAAGCCATATCAAAAAATCAGAAATAGTAAAAGACAGCATGATACTTCAAGAGGATGTATTAGCACAGGGGAAACAGATTAAAATAGCCCTTAAAAATTGTGGAATAATAAATCCTGAAAGCATAGATGAATATATCGAGTCAGGCGGATATGAGGCGGCAAAAAAATGCTACACAAAACTTAGCCCTAAAGATGTAATAGAAGAAATTAAAAAATCAGGTCTAAGAGGAAGAGGGGGAGCCGGATTCCCTACATGGTTTAAGTGGAATGCAGCACTTTCTTCAAAAGCAGAGCCAAAATACTTTGTCTGTAATGCAGATGAGGGCGATCCAGGAGCATTCATGGATAGAGCGGTAATAGAAGGTGACCCACATGGACTTATAGAAGGTATGATGATAGGAGCCTATGCAATAGGTGCAACCGAAGGCGTAGTATATGTAAGAGCAGAATACCCACTTGCGATAGTAAGACTTCAAAATGCAATAGAACAAGCCAAAGAAAGAGGTTTATTAGGAACTGATATATTTGGTATAAAAGGTGCATCTTTTAATATGAGAATAAAAGCTGGAGCAGGTGCATTCGTATGTGGTGAAGAAACTGCACTTATAGCATCACTTGAAGGTGAAAGAGGAATGCCAAGACTAAAACCTCCATTCCCAGCTCAAAAAGGATATTGGGACAAACCAACAAATATAAATAATGTTGAAACCTTAGCAAACGTACCATGGATAATAAGAAATGGTGGAGAAAAATTCTCAGCAATGGGAACTGAAAAAAGCGCAGGTACAAAAGTATTTGCACTTACAGGAAAAATTGCAAAAGGTGGACTTGTAGAAGTTCCTATGGGAATGCCAATATCAGAAATAATCTATGATATTGGAGGCGGAATAAGAGATGGAAAACAATTTAAAGCTGTACAATTAGGTGGACCATCAGGAGGTTGTATTCCAACAGAAAAAATAGATACTACAGTTGACTACGAAAGCATAGCTCAAACAGGTGCTATAGTAGGTTCAGGTGGTATGGTTGTTATGGACGAAACTACATGTATGGTAGATATGGCAAGATTCTTCCTTGATTTTACAAGAAAAGAATCATGTGGAAAATGTATTCACTGTAGATTAGGAACAAAGCGTATGCTTGAAATCCTAGACAGAATATGTCAAGGCAATGGAAAAGATGGAGATATAGAACTTTTACAAGACTTAGGAGAAAAGATAAAAGACGGTTCACTTTGTGGACTAGGACAAACTGCTCCAAACCCTGTTCTTAGCACCATAAGATACTTCAGAAATGAATACGAGGATCATATCTATAACCACAAATGTACAGCAGCACAGTGTAAATCACTTATTACATTTAATATAATAGAAGATAAGTGTATAGGCTGTGGAATGTGTAAACGCAACTGCCCAGTAGATGCTATTTCAGGAGAAGCTAAAAAACTTCATGTGATAGATCACGATACTTGCATAAAATGTGGAAAATGTATTGAGACTTGTAAATTTGGCGCAATAATTAAGAAATAGGGAGGAGGACGAAAATGTCAAAAATCAGATTAAATATAGACGGAATTGAAGTTACTGGCTATCGTGGCCAGACTATTCTTGAGATAGCAAGAGAAAATAACATAGAGATACCAACTCTATGTCATGATGATAGAGTAAAAGCTTATGGATCATGTGGACTATGTGTAGTAGAGGCAGTGGGAATGCCAAAACTTATGAGATCATGTGCTACAGAAGCAGCAGATAAAATGATTATAAAAACTAATACAAAAAGAACTGTAGAAGCAAGACAAGTAGCACTAGAGCTACTTATGTCAGACCATAGAGGAGACTGTCAAGGCCCATGCGTACTTGCGTGTCCAGGAAATACAGATTGTCAGGCATATGTAGGACTTATTGCAAATGGAGAATTTGCAGAAGCAAATAGAGTAATAAAAGACAAACTTCCACTTCCAGCAAGTATAGGAAGAGTATGTCCTCACCCATGTGAAACAGCTTGTAGAAGAGGTCTTGTAGATGAGCCAATCGCAATAGCAAATCTAAAATACTTTGCAGCAGATTTTGATCATGCGAGCGAAGACTTATACATTCCTGAGATGAAACCAAAAACAGGTAAAAAAGTAAACATAATAGGAGGCGGTCCAGGAGGAGTTTCTGCGGCATACTTCCTTTTAGTAGAAGGGTATGACGTAACAGTATATGACCAAATGCCTAAATTTGGAGGTATGTTAAGATACGGAATACCACAATATAGACTTCCAAAATCTATCCTTCAAGAAGAAATAGATATAATCGAAAAAATGGGTGCAAAACTTGTACCAAATACAAAAATAGGTAGAGATATAAGTTTTGATCATATAAGAAATACCGCAGATGCTACTCTTGTAGCAATTGGCGCATGGAGCAGTACAAAATTGGGTTGCAAAGGCGAAGAAAATGAAGGTGTACTTGGTGGAATAGAATTCTTAGAAAACTATGTAACAAATAAACCTTTTAAAGCAGGTGAAAAAGTTGCAATAGTAGGTGGTGGAAATACTGCCATGGATGCTTGTAGAACATCAGTAAGACTTGGAGCAAAAGAAGTTTACAATATCTATAGAAGAACTAAAGATCAGATGCCAGCAGAAGAAATAGAAATAGTAGAAGCAGAAGAAGAAGGCGTAGTATTCAAAGAACTTGTAAACCCAATCGAAATCAAAAAACTTGAAAACGGTCAATTAGAAATGACACTTCAAGTAATGGAACTGGGTGAGCCAGATGCAAGTGGCAGAAGATCACCAATACCAAAAGAAGGCGTAACAGAAACCCTTGTAGTAGATTGTGTAATAAGTGCAATTGGTCAGATTGTAAACCCAGTAGGCTTTGAAGCTATTGAACTTACAAAGAGAAAAACAATTGCAGCCGATGAAAAATCATACAGAACAAACCTAGAAGGCGTATTTGCAGTAGGAGATGCAACTAATAAAGGTGCAGATATAGCAATTGCAGCAATAGGTGATGCGAAAAGAGCAGCAGGCGTAATCATGCATTATTTAGAAGGAGATATGGTACCATATGAGAAACCTTTCTACTCAGAAATAGAAGGCATGAGTGCAGATGACTTTGAAGATAGAGAAAGAAGTTATAGACCACATAGAGACCATGTAGACCCAGATGTGAGAAACAAAAACTTTGAAGAAGTAGTTTCAGGCTATACAAACGAGCAAGCACAAGAAGAGGCTGCAAGATGTTTAGAATGTGGATGTATGGATGTTTACGAATGTAAGCTGCTAAAATATGCAAACGAATATGATATAGCACCTGCAAAATTTGCAGGAGAGATGCACCATAGAAAAGAAGATAACTCACATCCATTTATAGATAGAAATGCAGATAAATGTATACTTTGTGGGCTTTGCGTAAGAACTTGTGAAGAAATTATGGGTGTTAGTGCACTTGGACTAGTACATCGTGGTTTTGATACTATAGTAAAACCTGCTATGGATCTTCCACTTAGTGAAACAGGATGTATATCATGCGGACAGTGTATAAGCGTGTGTCCAACAGGAGCACTTCAAGAACGTATGAAAATCCAAAAACCAATTCCAGTGCTTCCAGAAATTACAAATACAGTATGCTCAAATTGTAGTGTAGGTTGCAACATAAAGGTAAATACAAGAAGTGATATGATTTTAAGAGTAGAATCAGATAGAAATAGCAAAGTAGATGATGGAAGACTTTGTGCAAAAGGAAGATTTGGATACGATATAGCCCAAAACTTTGACAGAATAGAAACTCCAATGATAAAAAGAGGAGAAAAACTAGAAATAGCTACACTAGAAAGTGCAGTTGTAGAAGCTGCTAAAAAAGCACAGAGCCTTGTAGCGCTTAATGGGCCAGAAAGCTTAGCGATTTTAGTTTCAGACAAATATACAAATGAAGATATATTTGCAGTAAAAACTCTAGGACAAAAACTATTTGGCGTAGAGAATGTATATAGCTTAAATACAAATAAATCGGCAATAGAGCAGGTTCTTGGAACAGATGCGTCTACAAGTAACTACGATGAATTACTTTCAGCAGAAGTCATAATTGTAGCAGGTTCAGATATAATGGCAAACAACACTATAGTAGGTCTAAAAATAAGACAAGCTGTTATGAATGGAGCAAAGCTAGTAGTAATAAATGACAAGCAAACTCTTTTAGATGAAATAGCTGAGATTACTATAATTACAGATAGCACAGATATACTACTTCAAATAGAAAAAGCTGTAGCTGAAAAATCAAAACTTGAGGTATCTTCACATAAAGCAGAACTGGCATCAGTAAAAATAAGTGAAGACGCTAAAAAAATTGCAGATATGTATACACATGCAAAAACCGCAATGATAGTGTATGGTCAAGGCGAAATAAGCTACGAAGGCGCACTTTCACTTACTAATACCGCAGTAATGGCAGGGCATATAAATAGACCAAGAGCAGGTATAATTCAGCTTAAGAAAAATGCAAATAGCCAAGGCTTAGTAGACTTAGGAATCTGTACAGATAGAGACACTTTGATATCAAATATCAAAAATGGTACAGTAAAAGGAATTATGTCATTTGGAGAAAATATAGAGGAAATAGACCTTTCAAAACTAGAGTTTGTAATAGTTCAAGATATCAATATGTCAGATATGGCTAAAGGGGCAGATATTGTACTTCCAGGTGCAAGTTTTGCAGAATCAGAAGGCACATATACAAATGCAGAAAGAAGAATCCAAAAAACGAGAAAAGCACTAGATAACAAGCTTGTAGGTTCGAACTGGAAAGTGACTATGGCTATTGCAAAAGTACTTGAACCAGATTTTGGATTTGAAAAACTATCACAAATTCAAGAAGCAATTGCTATGCAAAATTCAAACTATAAAGGCCTTTCAAAACTAGAAAGCTTTATGACTTGGAAATATGAGGCAAAAACACCAGAATTAAAAGTTTCAAAAGCATCAAACCTTGTACAAAAACTTACAAATACAAGCTTTGAAAGAAAGACATTTAATCAGTTTATGGGAGAAAATAAACTTATCCAATAAATGGTAGTAAGAATTAGTACAAAAGTAAGAGGATGCCGAACACATTGATTTATTTAGTTGTTCGGCACTCTTTTTTTATAAAATAGCTAAAGAAACATAAGAAATAGGTCGATAACTAAGTGTTGGTAGGTTGTACTTACAAACAAAAAGAAGAAGAAAGGACGTAATCTTATGAAGGCATTTATGCTCGACGGTTTTTTAGATTTTTCATATTTTTTTGATGATTACATACAAAAAAATCCGTTTCTTGAAAAGAGTCCAAATGTACAGTTTTTTGTATATAATCCAGACTATACAGGATTAGAATATGTGTATAACTCTACCGTTATAAGTGCAAAAACTGTTACTTTTGAAGAACTACAAGAAGTATTAGAAAAAGAACCTGAGAAAAATGAAGGATTTGTTTATGTACATACACAGGAATTGTTCCAAGACATAAAGACAAAAATTACAGAACCAAATCCAGAACAAAATGGTGAAGAGGAGTTTGAACCACTTATAAAAGAAATCGTAGAAACAAAGTTTGTAGGCAGTAGAATTTTTGTTTCAGCAGTAAACCCTATAGTGGAAAAAAAATCGTATGCAGCCTCAATGTGTATTAATTTTGATACCCAGGCAGATTATGATAAAATTATAAACAGTATAAATTTTGGACATATCGAGCATTTTTTATTCCATATTCAAGCGATGATAACAAACTATGAAAAATTATTTTATATAATAGACTCCTATTGTGAGATGCTTTCAACTAAAGATTCTATTATGCCAAATCATATGTCAAATGTAGCTGATTGGTGTAATAAAATTTCAGCAGAACTTGAAATGGGAGAACGAGACAGAAAAATCCTTTATGTTTCAGCGCTACTTCATGATGTAGGGAAAATGTTTATTCCTGATGCAGTTATAAATAAAACAACAAGACTTACAGATAAAGAAGCTGAACTTATAAAAACACATTCAACTAAAAGTTATTTTCTTTTAAAATCAGCTCTTTATGGAATGACATATTTTAATGATGTGCCATATATAGTAAAACACCATCACGAAAGATATGATGGTGCAGGATATCCAGCTAGACTTATAGGCAATGATATTCCGTATATGAGTAGAATTCTTGCCGTAGCAGATTCAATAGATGGAATGATGACAAGACGGCCAGGAAGACAGCCAAAAGAAGCTCCAGAAATAATTGAAGAACTTGCTAAAGAAAGTGGATTACAGTTTGATCCGCTAATTGTGAATGCAGCAATAAACGCAATAAAAGACAGCTATGAAAATACCAATGCTATAGTTATGAAGCAATCAAAATTCATAGGAAATGCTTCTTTAAGATTCTATTTTGGAGATTATAAAACTATAATATCATTACAAGGAAACCTCATAATAAAACAAGAAAACGCAATTTTTATTCCAAATTCATCAAGCCTATATAATCCAGAGTGGAATGTAAAAAAAATATTTCTTCCTGCGGTTAGCTTTATCGAAAATAAAGATTTATACGAATTCAAATGCACAATATCAGCAATATCTCCAGAAAATATAGAAATAACTAAAATTGCATATACACCTACAGATAAGTTTTTTGCACTTACATTAAATGAAAATATCACACTAAAAAAAGATAATTTTAAAATGGAAGTAGAGATGTTAAAGCTTGGAGGCGATACACTTGTATTACAGGTGCATCAGCTAGAAAATCCTAAAATAGCAGAACATCTTGGGGGAAATTTCCAAGTGGAATTTAGTCAGGAATTAGGTTCACAGATAGGAATTAATCCTATCTTATGTAGAATTGGAAAGATATATAATTCAGGAGAAAATACTATATATGTATTAAATTATGTAGATATTTCATCAACCGATAGAGATGTAATTCTAAAATTCTTATTCAAAAAACAGATTGAGAATAAGCAAAATGTAAAAAAAGCAAAATAAATACGAGAAAGTGCTAGAATCAAACTGTGATCTAGCACTTTTTTATGTCAATTTTTAAATGTAATTAATTGGTTAAAGGAAGCTTTATTACAAAACAAGCACCTTTATCAGAGGGTTCAAAATAAAGTTCTCCCAAAAGTATGGAAACTGTTTGATGATATGCAATTTGAAGACCAAGTCCAGTAGAGGATTTACCATTTAATTTTTCATAAAATGGTTGAAATATATGATTTCGATATTCTGCATCAAGACCTTTACCTTTATCTATAACTTTGATATAGACATACTCATTTTCAAGGAAGCATTTAATACATAAATATTTTTCTACAGAATTTTCTTCGTAGGCATGTGTAAGCACATTTTCTATAAGAATAGATAAAACTTGGAATATAACAGAGGGTTTAGTTTTTATAATGATGGACTTTTCTAAATCTAAATCTAGTTTTATATTTTGATTCATCAAAAAATAAGTATTTTCTAAAATAAACTCATGAAGCATTATCGTTTCATTTTGAGAAGTATTATCCATCTCAGAAATTCGTTTTAAAGAATTCATTGTAGATACAAGTTTGTCAGTATTATTTTCAATCATATCAAGAACATCATTAACACTATCAGGATTTTCACAAAAATCTTGTTTACTATGATGTCTTAAAAATGATTGGAGGGAAATTATATTTCCAAGTGGGGTATTCATATTATGAGCAAGCCATTTTATAAGGGATACCATTGTAAGTTGTTTTTGAGTTTCAACAAGTTCTTTAGTACGTTGATTAACCATTTGTTCCAAATGTTCATTATCAAGTTGAATATTGCTAAATGAAGTAGATAACTGAATTCTCATATTTTCAAACGCAGAAGCTAGAGTTCCTATTTCATTTTTCGAGTTTATAAGTTGTTCATTTATAGGGGTATTTAAATTACCATCAGATATAGATTTGACTTCCTCTGTAATTTTGTACAAAGGAGATATAAGTCTATTGATTGCAAGATAGGTAATAACTCCTCCAATAAATACTATTATTATAAGTGCAGTATAGAGGATATTTTTTAATCGCTCAACATTTGCGTAAATATCATCAGTTTCAACAGTAGCTACTAAAATCCAATTAGTGCCTTCAATAGCACTAGTAGCAAAAATTTTTTCTTTCCCCGTGTAATCATTAAAAATAGCTACTTCTGGATTTTTTGATTTAATCATTGATGAAAATTTAGTAGTATCAAATTTTTTATCATTTGACAAAAGATCTATAAAGTTTACAGATTCTAATACATAAGGAAGATTAGTATGTGCCATAATCATACCTTCCTTATTTATGATAAAGGCAGAACCAGTATTTCCATATTTAAAATCTCTTATAATATTATTAAGACCAGTTTGAGGTCGTACTCCATTTAAAACGCCAATTATTTTTCCATCTCTTATGACAGGAACTGCAATAACTATAATGGGTTCACTTGTAACAGAACTGATTATTATATCTGAAATTGCAGGTGTTCCATTTTTAGCTTTTTCAAAATAATCACGTCCGCTTGCATTTCCCTTAGATTTTTCGATATCATACCTAGTAATAATTCCATTCATTTCAATAAATGCAAATATAGTATACCCTCTAGAATAAGCTTTTTCACGAAGGTAAGATACTTTATCAATCCAAGGGGTATTATCATCAATTATTGGTTTTTCGGCAACTTCATTTAAAAATACCATTTCAGCAGATATCCTACTTTTGATAAGTTTGTTGGTTTCGGTGAGCATACCACTAAGACCCTTGGAGGCTTCATCCTCAATCATAGAATGGCTTTTGTCAAGGGCATATATTATAACCAAAATATTTGTAGATACAAGTATAATTGTAAAGAGTACAATTATAGAAGTTTTAATTGATTTAAACATAGTCACTCTTTTCTACGAAAGTGGAATTTTAACTTCAAAGACACTGCCGCCACCAGGCATATCAAATAGGTCAATACTTCCGTTTAATTGTTGGTTTACTATATTGTATACGATATGAAGTCCAAGTCCCATATGTTCAATGTCAGAAGATGTAGTGAAAAATGGGTCAAAAAGCTGAGGTTTGATATCATTACTTATACCAATTCCATTATCACACACACATATTTGAATTACAGAGAAATCTAAAAATTCACAGCTTACACTCACTACCCCATCTTTTTTATTTTCAAATGCATGTTGCACTGCATTTAATATAAGTTGGGTGAGTACTAAGAGTATACTATTAGAATAATGAGTGATTACAATACTTTCATCTATAGTATTGTCAAAAATTATATCTTTAGTTTCATATTGATTTTTAACACTACTAATAGCCATATCGCAATAAGCTTTTAGATTAAAAGGAGCTGGAGAATCGTGTTTATGTTCGATGGCAAGCTCTTTGAATGCCTGAACTAAAAGTGAGACACGTTGGCTGTTTATTTGGATTATATGTGCAGAGTCATCTACTTTGTTAAGGTATTTAAGAAGTGCTTCTTTTGATATAGCGTTATTTTCAAGAGCAACAAAAAACTCTTCGTTTGTAGATTCTAAATAGCTAGAAGATGTCAAAATTACACCAAGTGGAGTATTTATTTCGTGAGCTACACCTGCTACAAGTTTTCCTAAAAAAGCCATTTTTTCAGATTGAATGACTTGATTTTGAGTTCTATTTAAATCTTCGATAACTTGCTCTAACTCATTTGTTCGCTCTTTTACTTTTTCTTCAAGTGTTTGATTTATTTTTTGTAATTGTGCAGTCTTTGAATTAACTTCCTTTTTTAAAAGATAACTTATAAACACAAAAGCAATTACTATAGAAGAAAGTACAAAAACTGTAACTAAAAGTCCATACCATTTTTTGCCAGAAAGTGTAGGTTTGAGTGTTAGGCCAATCCATTTTTGGTCAATTTGAAGCTTAACTTCAGTAGGCATACTTCTTAAAACTTTATTTACAACATCTACTAAAATAGGATAGTCTTTTCTTACACCAAAACGAAGATCACCATCTAGCGAAATTTTTGAACTTTCAATCGCATAAATATTTTGATACCCAACCTTATAAATATAGTAGGCGGCTTGAGAAAAATCCGTTACAAAAGCATCTAAATCTCCAAAAGAGAGCATTCTAAGGCCTTCTTTGATATTATCTACT
The DNA here is from genome assembly GCA_041738345.1 of Proteocatella sp. GTDB lineage: Bacteria > Bacillota > Clostridia > Peptostreptococcales > Filifactoraceae > Proteocatella. The sequence continues at coordinate 73,654 of JBGSPX010000046.1, read as the reverse complement.
TCTACTAAATCCATATCAGGATACTTTTCTCTTAAATAAAAAGCAACCGAATAATCTCTAATAACTCCTGTTTTTAAATGTTTAAGGTCATTTTCAGTCACTGTTTTTGAATCAGTTCTAACAAGAATTACATCACTATTGCTGTAGAATGTATCTGTAAATAGTAAATGAGGCATTCGATTTTCAGTTTTTATAATTGCACCAGTCATATCGATTTTTTGCTCATAAGCAGCAGTTAAAAGGGCACTCCAAGAATCAAAGTTTACTATTTGAATATCAATTCCAAGTTGATCCTCAATCCAAGTTAGATAATCGATAGACATTCCTTTGTATTCACCTTCGTCATTAAATTCAAAAGGGGCATAACTAGGGTCTAATCCTATGGTTACGACTGGATGGTTTTTAAGCCATGTTTTTTCCTCATCAGTAAGTTCTATAGCAATATTGTCTACAGAATTTATACTAGAAAAAAATGTATATAAAAAAGAAAAAAGTAAAAATAATATAATTAAAATCCACAGATTCACTTTTTTCATTAAAGGTCACCTACTTTCTTTAGTTAAAGCTTTGCTATAACTTATACCCAAAATGGGTAAAAAATAATAGAGCACGCAATAAAAATGGTACAAATATTTAGAAAATTAGAAAAAGTGCAAAAAAACTATCTTTTTAGAATCGAGGCAGCTATGAAAAAGATATTTATCGTAGATTATGAAAATACTGCAATCCATGGACTTATGGGAATCGATAAGCTTGGTAAAGAAAGTATTGTTAGAATTCATTGTTCAAAGGATGCTTTATGTAAGCTTCTTGAAAGCTTATTGAATGGTTATTGCCAATTAGGAATAGATGTAAAGGTTATTTTTTCTGGATTATCAGGTAAAAACTCATTAGATTTTAAACTTGCCTGTGATTTGGGATATTTTGCAGCTGATTCTCAAGTTGGAGAAATATATATAATATCAAAGGATAGAGGACTTGAAAGTGCAGTTTCAGAAGTAAAGCATTTAAATCCAAAACTTAAAGCTGCTATAAAAGAAAATATATTAGAATGCATACCTCAGAAAATAGTAAAATCTGAAATTAAACTTATAAAACAAGAAGTTACAAAACAAGAAACTGTAAAAAAACAGGAAGGGATAAAAGTTATTGACAGAGCAGTAATTTTAAAAGAGTTAAATAATAAAAATGATATTCCAGAAAAATATAGGACTCATTTGGGTTCACTTTTACAGAAAAATTTAACTATGAATGATTTCAAATCGCAAGTTACAAGAATGTTTGGGAAAAAACAAGAAAGTCTTGTAGAAATTGCACTTTTATATTTTAATAAATATAGAGTAATTTAAAATTGAGGAGGAAGTTATGAACCTAAAAAAAGTATTAGCGCTAGCAATGGCTATGTGTATTATGACAAGTCCAGCACAGGCAATAATAAGAAGCACTCCATTTCCAGAGGGAACAGGACTTTTTGCACAGGGACTTATTCCAGTAAGCATTGGTGAAAAGTGGGGGGCGGTTGACCAAAATGGAAAAGAGATAATTCCATTAGAATACCAAATGGTAGGCGAGTTTGAATATGGTTTGGCAGTAATTGAAAAAGATAATAAGAGAGGCTTTGTGGATGCTAATGGAAAAACTTACTTTTCAGACCAGTATGATGTACTTAGCATAGAAGGTGCGAAAAAAAGCGAAAGAATGTTGATTGCAAAAACTAATAAAGACGGGAAAATCGAAAAAGTAGGCTATGCAGATTTAAATGGAAAAATTGTAATTCCAATAAAATATGATGATGCAAATCCATTTCAAAATGATGGACATACCGCAGTTCAAATAGGAGCTAAATGTGGAATAATAAATACAAAGGGAGAATTTGTAGTAAAACCAGAATTTGAAGCTATGGACGAAGGCTCAAGTATGCTAGAGTTTGTTTACAAAAAAACATTTGAAGAAACAAATAACCTTACACAGGTAAAACAAAATGGCAAATGGGGATATGTAGATAAAACTGGAAAAATGATAATAAAACCAAGTTTTACACATGCAGATGGGTTTGAAAATGGATATGCATATGTATGGCAGGGCAACAAAAAAGGGATGATAGATACAACTGGAAAATACATCATAGAAGCAAAATATGATGATGTAATAAAACTCAAAGAAAATAGCAAAAACTTTGCATATGCACTTGTAGATGGCAAAAAACTTGTATTTTTAGATAAGGACAAGAAGAAACTTGCACAGATAAATGATTATTTAAATTATAGCATTTATGAAATTGAAAAAAATATAGAAATTGGCATGTTTACTATAGAAAAAAATGGTAAAGTAGGAGTTTCAAATTTTGATAATAAGATAATATTAGCACCTAAATATGATTCTATAGATATCTACAAAAATACTAATATGAGAGTTTATTTAGACAATAAAGAACAGATTTTAGATAAAAATGGGAAAATAATTTGGGCAGAAAAAGATGGAGAAAACAAAAAACGAGAACTTTTAGGATTTGATTTTGCACCAGAAGGATTTAAATTTGTAGGCGAGTTCTATAATGGAATGGCTAACTTTACAAAAGATGAAAAAACTATGGGTTTTGTGGATAAAGACTATAAGATAGTTATCCCAGCAAGCTTTGAATGGAGTGATGAAAACTTCATGCAAAATTTCTTTGAGCCAGATTATGCGGTGGTAAAGAAAAATGGCAAATACGGGATAATAGATAAAACTGGAAAATTTATAGTAGAAGCAAAATATGATTCAATTCCAATAAATTATGAAAAGTATTAAAATAAGCAAATATTAAAGTGAGAAAAAGACTTCAAGCGTATAAATCTTGAAGTCTTTTTCATGAACAGTTTCAGACTATAGATAGCGTTTACATATTATTTTGTTAAAAAAGAAATGGTTATACATTGCACATTATTTAATTTTTTTAAAGCTTCAGTATCGTAGAAAGATTGCATATCGGTTATGTGAATATTATCATCTTGCTCAAAAAAAAGTAATAATGGTATTGGCTCATTCTCAACAATTTTTAGCTTATTAGTTTCCTTTATTACTCTATTTATTTGATTTTCATTTAGCGTGATACCAGATAACGTACCACTTGTAGAACCAAATGAGTTTTTATTTTGGAAGGAAACCATAAAATCACCACCGCTTCTATCGTAGGAAATGAAAATTTTATTATTTAAATTAGAATCAGAACTAGTCTCGATTAAACTTCTAGATGGCTTCCAGTTTCCATCCTTATCTAAATCTAAAATATCTACTGAGATCTTAGCTATATTTTTATTTACACGATATTCATAGATTTCACCCTTATTATCTGAGGTTAACTTTAAAATAGCTTCTTCCTTTTTTGACAAAGAATAGGGTTTTATTTGCATACTAGGGTTTGAGAGATATGTAAATGCAAATAAAGAAAACAAAATAATTGGAATTATAATTAATATAAATTTTTTCATCCGAAATTCCTCCTGAAATCTAAAGTTAAAGGCCAAACGAGGTAAATCTTTAATAATTATAGCATACTAATGATTAAAGTTTTTTTAATTTATTAAAAACTAGTAGTTTTTTGTTAAAAATAGTATAATTTAGATATAACTCAAAATTATATTTTTGATAGGAGAAGTGAAAATGAATATTTATGATTTTATGGTAAAAAATGATGAAGATAAAATGGTATCACTAAGAGAGTATGAAGGTAAGGTGCTTCTTATTGTGAATACTGCGACTAAATGCGGTTTGACTTCTCAGTACAATGCGTTACAAGATGTGTATGAAAAATATAAAGATAAAGGCTTTGAGATTCTGGATTTTCCTTGTAATCAGTTTTTGCACCAAGCTCCAGAAGATATTTCTCAAATAACTTCTTTTTGTACATTAAACTTTGGTACAGAATTTCCCCGTTTTGCAAAAATAGATGTTAATGGTAAAAACGCAGACCCTCTATATGTATGGCTAAAAGAACAGGCTCCTGAGGATACTGGAAATGAAGAAACTAGGGCTTTTGAAAAGAAGATAAAGATATTTACACTTGCTAACAAGAAATCAGATATTAAATGGAATTTTGGAAAATTTCTTATAGACCAAAGTGGAAATGTAGTTAAACGATATTCACCAGCATTTTTGCCAGAATTACTTGAAGATGATATTGAAAAACTTTTGAAATAAAATAACGGGGGATTTATGGAAAATATACTTTATATACTGCCAATTGCTATATGTGCAATTACATTTTTTCTTATTGGATTTTCGGCATTTAAAAGTAAAAAACCTGTAAGTTTTTGGAGTGGTACGAAAGTAGATCCTAAAAAGATTTCAGATATCCCTGCATACAATAAGGCAAATGGAATAATGTGGCTTTGTTATAGTTCACTTTATTTTTTAGCGATTATACTTTCGCTTGTAGGATATTCTGAGTTTTCGACTTGGTTTGTAATAGCTGCAACTACATTAGGTTTAGTTGTTTTAATATTTGTATATAAAGCTATATGCAAAAAATATTTCAAAAAATAATAAAGGGGAACTTTGATGAAACTTGAGATAAGTATTTTAAAATACAGTGATTTAAAACTGGATTTACGAGGGAGTGAAAAATTAAGGGGATATATTGGAAACAAATATATTGAGACAGATATACTTCACAATCACACTCAAACTGGATACATATATAGATATCCTCTTACGCAATACAAGCTTATAGATGATATACCTATGATTATAGGGCTTGGAAAAGCATCTGAAATTGTAAGGGAAATTGCACTTGATTGTGAGGATATAAATATAAGTGGAACGGTGTTTGCTTCTGTCAATAGAGAAGTAACTACTAAAATTTGTAATTATAATGAGACTGATGATTATGTAAGTTATGAATTTGTATCTCCTTGGGTTGCGCTAAATCAAGAAAATATAGTAAAGTATAGGAATTCAAGTGAGATGGAAAAGGAAGCTATGCTCAAAAAAATTCTTATAGGTAATATTATTTCGATGTCAAAGGGACTTGAATATACTGTTAAAAAAGAGCTTTTTTGCTGGGTGAATGTAACTCCTGTAAATGTAACCTTGAAAAATAAAGCGCTAATAGCTTTTAAAGGCGAATTTAAGGTTAATTTTGAGATGCCTGAATATTTAGGGCTTGGTAAATCTGTTTCTAGAGGATTTGGGACATTTAAAAAGAAATGAATTTAAATATGTAAATTATTTTTTCATTAGGGTGCAAAAAATTATTATTAGTGTTATAATTTAAACAGAATTAAAAATAACATCTAAGGAGAATACTTATGAAAATAGTAGAAGGCTATATGCCATATTTGGAATACAAAACATATTATCGTATTATAGGTGAATGCACTGGAAATAAAAAACCACTTATTTTGCTTCACGGGGGACCTGGGTCAACTCACAATTATTTTGAGGTACTTGATGAACTTGCCAAAGAGGGTCGTGCTATCGTAATGTATGATCAACTTGGCTGTGGACTTTCAGCTACACCATCTCGTCCTGATCTTTGGAACTCAAAAACTTGGATTGAAGAACTAGCTGCACTTCGTAAACATCTTGGACTCGATGAGGTACATATTCTAGGACAGTCTTGGGGTGGAATGCAGGCAATTGAGTATCTATGCGACTACAAGCCTGAAGGAATTGCAAGTGTTATTCTTTCTAGTACACTTCCATCAGCAGATCTTTGGGAAAAAGAGCAGAGAAGAATGGTAACTTATCTTCCTCAAGAAATGCAAGATGCTATTGCAAAAGCTGAAGCAACTGGAGATTATTCTGATGAAGCTTATGCAGCGGCAAATAATGAGTTCATGCTTCGTCATTGTTGTGCTGACCCTAGCCCAAATGACCCAGAGTGTTTGACTCGTCCAAAAGTTAAAGGGACTGAAGCTTATGTTACAGCTTGGGGACCTAATGAATTTACACCTACAGGCACACTTAAGGGCTGGGAATATCGTGAAAAAATAAAGGATATAACTGCACCTACACTTATCATAAGTGGATTAATGGACTTATGTACTCCTCTTATAGCAAAACTTATGAATGATTCTATAAAAGGGTCTAAGTGGGAGTTATTTGAATTTAGCCGTCATATGCCTTTTGTTGAAGAAAATGAAAAGTATATGAAGATATTAAGCGCTTGGCTTAATGAGAATGACTAGAGTATATAATTAGTTTGAATAAAAGTATGATTTAAAATATATTGTAAGGTTAGGGAATTTATGAAAATGAAAAAAATATCAGCTCTACTGCTTGCCTTTGTTATGGTTATAGCATTTACTGGCTGTAGTCCAGTTAAAAAAGCTGAAAAAGTAGTATCTGATACATTTGAGGCACTAAAAATACTTGATTTTGAAACTTCTGGAAAATATCTTGATTTAGACGCTATGCAAATTGGCGATGAAGAAAGTGGACTTTCTACGCAGCTTATAGCAAGCACGCTTTTTGGAAAACTTAGCTACGAGATTGTTTCTACTGAAGAAGTGGATAAGGAGCATGTTAATGTAAAAACTAAGATTACTGCGATTGAATTAGAGCCTTTTATGCAGACTTTTATTGAAAGTGTGCTAAAAAAATCTTTTGAAAATCTTACTCAAGCGGAAATGACCGAAGCTGAGGTAAAAAAGCAGTATGAAGAAATTTTTACAGAAACAGCAAAAAATCCAAATCTAGCGATGAAAACTCAAGAAATAGATATAAAAGTTGTTAAAAAAGATGGAAAATGGATTATTGAACCAGATGAAGCGTTTACAATGGCTCTTCTTGGTCAGTAAAATGTAATAAAGATTTAAAACTGAATATTTTCAGGGGAGCTCGTGTTTCGGGCTGAGAGGAAGCTATTAAGCTTCGACCCTTAAACCTGATTTGGATAATGCCAACGTAGGAAGTGAGTATGATTTTATACGAAGATTCTTAAGGGGTCTTCGTTTTTTTTGATTTTAATTTGATATGGAGGAATTTATGTTTGGAAAAATGCTTGATAATGTAAGGAATCTTAGCCCGCTTGTACATAATATAACTAATTATGTTACGGTGAATGATTGTGCAAATATTTTAATTGCCTGTGGGGGCGCGCCTATAATGGCAGATGATGCACTTGAAGTAGAAGAGATAACTTCTATATGTAGTGCATTAAATATAAATATTGGTACGCTAAATCAAAGAACTATTGAGTCTATGGTATTAGCTGGTCAAAAATCCAATGAACTCAATCATCCTGTAATTTTAGACCCTGTAGGGGCTGGGGCATCTAAACTGCGTACTGATACGGCAAATATGCTCCTTGAAAAGGTTAAATTTTCAGTTATAAGAGGAAATATTTCTGAAATAAAAACTTTGGCACTTGGAAGTGGCACTACTAAGGGCGTAGATGCAGATATTGCAGATGTAGTAACTAGTGAAAATCTGGATTCTATTGTAAATTTTGCTAAGGCTTTTGCTAAGAAGATGGACTGCGTAATTATTATAACGGGAGCTATTGACATTGTTACGGATAAAGAAAAAGCATATATTATAAGGAATGGCCATCCTATGATGAGTAAAATTACGGGAAGTGGATGTATGCTTTCGGCGGTACTTGGAGCATTTATAGGAGCAAATTTAGAAAGTATTTTGGAATCTTGTGCAGCGGCAGTATGTGCTATGGGACTTTGTGGAGAACGTGCATTTGAAAGATTGGAAGAAGTTGATGGAAATTCTACTTATAGAAATTATATTATAGATGAGTTTTATAATTTGAATTCAGGTATTTTGAAAGCAGGTGCAAATTATGAAATTAGATAGGGAACATATGCTACTTTATGCAGTTACAGACAGAACATGGCTTAATGGGCAGTCATTGTCATTTCAAGTTGAACAAGCGTTAAAAGGTGGAATTAGCTGTGTTCAGCTTAGAGAAAAAGAGCTTTCGTATAATGACTTTTTGAATCAAGCCTTAGAACTTAAGCAGGTGTGCAAAAATTATGATGTACCATTTATTATAAATGACGATGTAGAAATCGCAGTAAAATGTAATGCCGATGGAATTCATGTAGGTCAAAGTGATATGGATGCATATGATGTAAGGTCTAAAATTGGAAGAGATATGATACTTGGAGTATCGGTACATTCTGTAAGTGAGGCACTTACAGCTCAAGAAAAAGGCGCGGATTATCTTGGGGTGGGAGCTATGTTTTCAACTTCTACAAAGCTTGATGCAAATGATGTGAGTTTTGAAACGCTAAGCGATATCTGCAAAGCGGTATCTATTCCTGTTGTAGCAATAGGTGGTATTCAAAAACATAATATAAAAGAGCTTGCAGGAACTGGAATAGATGGCGTGGCACTTATTTCTGCTATTTTTGCAAGTGAGGATATTGTAAGTGAGTGCCAAACACTAAAAAAACTTACTGAAGAAACAGTAAGTTTTAAATAGAATTATTAAAATATCTGGATATTATATCTAGGTATTTTTTTATTCTAAATTGTAAACTTTAAACTTTTCTGATAAAATAATATAATTATACATAAAATAAATTTAGGGAGATTTATAATGGCATACGAAACTATTTTTAAAATTGAAACTAAAATGGAACCTGCTGATTACAGAAAGTTTCTTTACATATCTATGTTCAAAAAAAACCGATTTACAATTCCTATACTTGTTGGGATATCTTTAGTTTTCGCAACTATGGCATCTCACAATTATAGTGGAGGATTTGTATTCTCATCGATGGCCTTACATTTTTTGCTAGTATTTGGAATTACGATAGGAGTACTTATTTTAAAAGTAGAGAGAGTGAAGAATAAGAGAATAAAGACTGATAAAACTGGTTTTTTTGAAGCTACAACTATTTTGGAATTTTATAAAGATAAGCTTAAGATAAGTGCTCCATGTATAGAAGCGTCAAATAAAATGGAGTATGATAAATTTTATCAGGTTTTGGAAAGTTGTGATTACTTTATGTTTTATATAAATTCAAATATGGCACATATTTTGAGGAAAGTAGATTGTAAAGATATAGATATGAATGAGTTCAGGAACTTTTTAAAGGAAAAATTTGAAGGGAATTTCAAAAAGATATGATAAGGAAAAATATTACCACAAATGAGATGATAATGATTGTGTTAGGATCTTTTTTGCTGGCGCTTGGAATAACTTGGTTTTTATCACCTCTTGGACTTGTTACAGGAGGAATTTCAGGGATTGCAATTTTGGTGCAAAAATTAACATCGCCGTTTATAGCAAATGGGATACCGATTTGGCTTACAAATGCAGTATTAAATGTGCCTCTTTTTGTTGTTAGCATAAGACAAAGAGGTTTTGGGTTTGCCAAAAAATCACTTTATGCAGTTATAATTCTTTCAGCGGCGCTTTGGGTTACAGAAATTATTCCAAATCCAATAGATGTAGGAAATGATTTGCTGTTAGCTGGTTTTTTTGGAGGAATTCTTGTAGGTGCGGGAGTGGGACTTGTGCTTAAAGCAGGGGGAACGACAGGTGGAACTGATATGCTTGCAGCTATATTTAAATTTAAAAATCCTACGCTTCCAATTGAGAATGTTATGTTTGTTATAGATGCAATTATAATAGTAAGCGGACTCTTTGTATTTGGACCTATAAATGCTATGTATGCTATAATTTCGGTGCTTGTAACTACAAAACTTGTAAGCATAGTATTAGAAGGTGGTCATTCTGCTAAAGCTGTATTTATTGTTTCTCCTAAAACGGCAGAGATTGCAGAACTTGTAATGAATGAAATAGGAAGAGGCGCTACTGGGATAAAGGCAAGAGGAATGTATCTAAAAAAAGAAAGTGAAATGCTATTTGTTGTGCTTTCTCAAAATCAGCTTCCAGAGCTTAGGGAGATTGTTTTAGGTGTAGATCCGAAAGCGTTTGTAACAATAGCTGAAGTAAGAGCGGTATTAGGGCAAGGGTTTATCGAAAATTATGATCCACATAAATTATAAATAATTTAATAAAAAAATAATAAAAAGTATGATTCTATAATGATTAGAATCATACTTTTTTTATCAAAACATATTACTGATAAGTAGGATAGTCATTAAAGGTTTTCATTACATCGGATTCTTCATCTATCATATCTAGTCGTTTCGCAATAAGTGGAATTAGAGAACCTTGAATTAATATAGAGAATAAAACTATGCAAAATACCATGTGAAAAATATCGTTACTGGTATATGCTGGATTTGTAGTTGCCATGATTGCAAATACTATAGAGGCAGCACCTCGAAGACCAGACCATGAAACTAACAATTGTTGATTTAAAGGACATTTAAATGGAGTCAATATTGCAAATGTAGATATTGGACGAGCTATGAATGTCAAAAAAAGTGAAATGAAAATAGCTGGAATTACTAATTTTGGCATTTGAGAAGGGAACGAAAGGAGTCCGAGTAAGAAGAATATAAGCATTTGCATTAATCCAGTTACTCCATCAAAAAAATGAACTAGAGATATTTTGTTTTCTATATGATAATTTCCCATTATTATACCAACTATATAAACACTAAGATAACCATTTCCGCCTATTAGTGAGGGTAGAGCATAGCCTAAAAGTGCGATTGCAAAAACAAATATGGCATCAAATCCTGGCGTTATAAAATTGAATTTCTTTAATGCTAATAAAGCTATTTTTGCAATTAAAACTCCAAATAGAATACCAAATAAAATTTGAGTAAATGCCATTATTATAATCTCTGATTTACTAGCGCTACCATTCATTATAGAAAGAACTATGATTGTGAGCATGTAGGAAAAAGGATCATTACTTCCGCTTTCTATTTCAAGCATGGAAGAGGTATTGTTTTTTAGATTTAATTTTTTTGAACGTAAAATAGAAAATACGGAAGCTGCATCGGTGGAGCTTATGACAGCGCCCAGAAGCATACTCTCTAATAATGGAAAATTAAGTACGTAATGACAGAAAATGCCGGTTATTATAGCTGTAGAAACTATACCTAAAGTGGAGAGTAAAATGGATTTTATAACTACGGGCTTTGCTTCGTTCCAGTTTGTACCAAAACCTCCGTAAAACATTATGAAAATAAGTGAAGCTGAGCAAATATTTTCGGCATACCGATAATTATCAAATTTTATTTTTACAAATCCATCAGAACCAAAAAACATTCCAAGTATTATAAATGCAAATAACATTGGGATTCCAAGCTTGCTAGATAGTTTATTAAACACTATGCAAGCGATAATTACTATAGCAGATATTAATAAAGTGTAAGACATTATTACCTCCATTTAGTTATTAAATATATGATGCTTGATTATTTTATTATACATCAAAATATTGTATATCGTAATTTAAATTCTAAAATAAAGTAAAGCTTACTTGACATTGAGTAAAGTTGAGAGTATTATGTATGTAAAGTTAACTTTACTTTGATTTATTTTGTAAAAAATATAAAAAATTAGAAAGGAGATGTATTTTTGAAGAATAATTTAGAGGTATTACGAAAAGAAAGAGGACTTAAGCAAGATGAGTTAGCAGATGTACTTGAAGTTTCAAGACAGACTATAATCTCATTAGAAAAAGGAAAATATAATCCTTCAATAATTCTTGCATTTAAGATAGCTAAATTTTTTGGGGTTAAGATTGAAGATGTATTTATATATGAGGAGGAAATAAATGAGTAATTTTAAAAGACAAATAATGTGGTTTGTGATGCTTCTTGTAGCGGGGATAATGATAATTGTTCTAAGTATTATTAGACAAAGTGAAACTACTACAGTTTCTAGTTTTGGAGTAGGTCTTTGTACTGTATCAACATTTAAATTAGTTCAATTTTATAGATTATCAAAGAAGCCTGAATTTATGAAAAAATATAAAATAGCTCAAAATGAGGAAAGATATATATATATTGCACACAAAAGTGGATATTTTACTTATTTTGTGTCGATAATGGCTCAATTTTTAGCAATTTTTATGCTTATCATTTTAGATAAAGAAGTTTATGCGATGTATTTATCTATGATAATGGCAGGTCAAGTTTTTGTGTATTTAATAAGCTATTACGTATTTTCGAAAAGATGTTAATTTTCTAAATATAGACACATTATAGTTTTTTTTAATAAAAAATGAAAAAAATCGTTATTATATTAAAAAATAGCTTGAAAAGGGTAAAAATCTATGTTAATATAAATAACGATTGGGAGTAGATGGGTGCTGGTGTGCCCGCTGGTCTTCAACACCAGTTCGAGGGGTTAGTAGCTTCTTGGGTGGGTTCGATTCCCACATATTCCCGCCAATTTTAACTATGAAATAATATGTTTATTATATTACATATATAAAGATGGAGGGAAATCGATGAAAGTATTAGTAATTAACTGCGGAAGCTCGTCGTTAAAATATCAACTTATTGATATGTCAAATGAGTCTGTTCTTGCAATAGGTTTAGTAGAAAGAATAGGAATTGATGGTTCAGTGCTTAAGCATGAGATACCAGGAAGAGATAAAGAAGTAATTGAGCATGCTATGAATGATCACAAGGATGCACTTAAGTTAGTTCTTGAGGCTCTTGTAAACGAAGAGTACGGTGCAATAAAGAGTATGGATGAAATAAATGCTGTAGGACACAGAGTAGTTCATGCGGGAGAAAAATTTGCTGATTCTGTAGTTATAACTGATGAGGTAGTTAAGGCGCTTGAAGAGTGTATAGAGCTTGCTCCACTTCATAACCCACCAAATCTTATTGGAATAAATGCTTGTAGAGAAATTCTTCCAACTGTACCTATGGTTGCAGTATTTGATACAGCATTTCATCAAACAATGCCAGAGTCTTCATACCTATATGGAATTCCTTATGAGTACTACAAAGATTACGGCGTAAGAAGATATGGTTTCCACGGAACTTCTCATAAGTATGTAAGTCATAAAGCGGCTGAAATACTTGGAAAAGATATAACAGACCTTAAAATAATAACTTGCCATCTTGGAAATGGTGCTTCAGTAGCAGCAGTTGATGGAGGTATAGTTGTAGACACTTCTATGGGATTTACTCCGCTAGAAGGGTTAATCATGGGAACTAGATGTGGAGATATGGATCCTGCAATAGTTACATTCCTTATGAAAAAATTAAATCTTGATGCAGATGGAATAAATGATGTAATGAATAAAAAGTCTGGGGTATTTGGAATTTCAGGAGTAAGTTCAGACTTTAGAGATATAGAAAAAGCAGCTGAAGAAGGTAATGCAAGAGCTATAGTAGCGCTTGAAACTTACTACAAGAGAGTTAAAAAATACATCGGAGCTTACATGGCTGAGATGGGTGGCGTAGATGTAATAGTATTTACTGCGGGACTTGGAGAAAACTCTATAGATGCTAGAGAAATAATCTGTAGTGGCCTTGAAAGATTAGGTATTGAAATCGATAAAGCTGAAAACAAGGTTAGAGGAAAAGAAAAAATAGTTTCTACAGAAGCTTCTAAAGTTAAGGTGCTTTGTATACCTACAAACGAAGAGCTTATGATAGCTAGAGACACATTAGAATTAGTATAATAATTTTATATATATATGATTATCAAAATCAATAAGGGTTTCCTTATTGATTTTGATTTGTAAGGTGATTGTACTTGACAAATATTAATGCCTTGTGTATAATATTTGTGATAAATAAGAGGTGAGAAACGATGGATTTGACTAAGGTATTAACTGGTGAAAGAGAAACTTTGACAGTGGATGTCAGCTTTGATGTGGAGCAGGCTAATAACAATGAATATAATCTTAAATTTTCAGCACCGATTGTTTTGAAAGGCATTATCAGAAACATAGATGATCAATTGGTGTTGAATGCAAACGTATCAGCTACAACTATCACGTCATGTGCTAGATGTTTAGATGATATGGATGTGTTGGTCGATGAAGATATAATTGTATATTTGGTATCGGGGAATGAGATTTATTCAGAAGAACATGATACTTATGTTATTTCTAAAAATCATGTTAATCTTTTAGATCTCTGCTTTATTGAGATTCTAGATCAGATACCTTATAAACTACTTTGTAAAGAGGATTGCTTAGGTATGTGTCCAGTATGTGGAAGTAACTTCAATAAAGGCCAGTGCAAATGCAGTATGTCTGATGATAACATTGATGCCAGATTTGATAAATTAAAAGAAATGATTAAGTAAAAGGAGGTGGACATAAATGGCAGTACCAAAGAGAAAAACAGCTAAGTCTGCAACTCGTTCAAGAAGAGCAGCTAACATGCAGATGTCTGCAAATGGTTTAGTAAAATGCCCACAGTGTAACGAATTAAAATTATCACATAAGGTTTGTCCTGATTGTGGATTTTATAAAGGCAGAGAAGTAATAGCGAAGTAATCAGAGAAGTAATTTCAACTGGCATGTAGGTGGACACTACATGCTTTTTTATATTTTGTACTCGGAGGAAATTATGAGAATAGCTATAGACGCTATGGGCGGAGATAATGCGCCTTATGAAATTGTAGTAGGAGCTGTGAATGCGGTTTCCAAATATAGCGATGTTACAGTAGTACTTGTTGGAAAAGAAGCTGAGATAAATAAAATAATAGATGAAAAAACTAAAGATAGAAGTAGAATAGAGGTAGTTAATGCTACTGAGGTTATTGCATTTGATGAATCGCCTACAAAGGCTATAAGAGGTAAAAAAGATTCTTCTATGGTAGTAGCACTAAAACTACTTAAAGATAAGCAGGTGGATGCATTTTTGAGTGCAGGAAGCACAGGGGCTATACTTGTAGGTGGTCTTTTTGTCGTAGGAAGAATAAAAGGTATAGATAGACCTGCACTTACAGGATTTTTTCCAAATCCTAAAGGGTATACGGTACTTCTTGATATTGGAGCAAATGCAGATTGTAAAGCTAGAAATATTCTAGAATTTGGAGTTATGGGTTCGCTTTATGCACAAAATGTACTTGGAATATCAAACCCTACAGTAGGACTTTTAAATAATGGCACTGAAGAAGGCAAGGGGAACGAACTTACTAAAGAGGCTTTTTCGCTTATGAAAGAAAGTTCTCAAATAAATTTCTATGGAAATATAGAGGGTAAAGATATGCCAATGGGAACTGTGGACGTAGCAGTTACGGATGGCTTTACTGGAAATATAGTACTTAAGACAACTGAGGGTGTAGCTTCTACAATCATGAAAATGATGAAAGATGCACTTATGTCTTCTGCGAAAGGTAAACTTGCTGGAGCTATGATTAAAAGTGATTTAAAATCGCTTAAAGATGGATTTAGTGCAGATGCAATAGGGGGAGCGCCGTTTTTGGGAGTTGATGGGGTAGTACTTAAGGCTCATGGAAATTCAAAAGCAATTGCGATAACTAATGCAATTTATCAGGCTAAAAAATTTAAGGATTCAAATTATATAGATGAATTAAAATCTCATATTAAGAATATTGACAAAGCTACTGAATAAAAATATTTTGCTAGTTTATTCAAAGTTTGATATAATGATATGTATGATTAAATCCTGTTTATTTAGGATATATGGAAACTTTTTAGGAGGTTATGATAATGACAGAGATGGGAAACATTAATATATCAGAGGATGTAATTGTTACAATATCAAATATAGCAGCAAATGAAGTTGATGGGGTAGTGTCTGTTTATAGTGGGATTGTAGATTCTTTTTTGGACATGGTTACAGGTAACAAATTTAATCGTGGAGTTTCAGTAACCTTGGATGAACACGAAAGGCTTTCTATAACTATAATTATAGTGGCAGAATATGGTAAAAAGGTATCGGATGTAGCTAAGGCTGTTCAAGAAAATGTGAAGAATGCAATTGAGACTATGACTGAGAAAAAAGTTCATGAAGTTAATGTACATGTTCATGGAGTGGTTATAAAATCAGAAAAAAATAAAGCAGTATCAGAATAATGGAGATAATATGAGTAGAAGAACTGAACGTCAAAAAGCTGTGGAACTTTTGTATGAAATGACAATGCAAAAGGAAGATGAAGCGGTTTTTGTGAGAGAATATTTTGAAAAGTACAGCATTGAAAGTGAAAAAGCCAAGTATGTAGAAAAACTTTTGAAAACATACTTTGAACACAAAGCGGATGTAAATACGGTGATTTCAGAAAATATTCAAAGATGGAAAATTGAAAGATTAGGAAAGATTGATGCTAGTATTTTAAGAGTAGCTACTACTGAAATGCTTTACTTTGAAGATGTGCCAGCAGCAGTATCTATAAATGAGGCTGTAGAGCTTGCAAAAATATTTTCTGAAGAAAAAGGTTTTAAGTTTATAAATAAAGTTTTGAGAAATATATTTGAGGCAGTAAAGGGTGAGTAGATGCAACTAGGGTTAAAAATTTTGTTTATGGTTATAGTAGGTGGACTTATTGGTTGGATGACTAATGTAATTGCGATAAAATTGCTTTTTAGACTACTTAAGCCTGTTAAACTTCCATTTGGTATGGAAATAGTAGGACTTATTCCTAAGCGAAGATTTGACATAGCTAAAAATATTGGAGAAACTGTGCATAACGATCTTGTAACTATGGATGATATAGGGCAGAGGTTACTTACTGATGAAAATAAAAAGTGGCTTTTTGAAGAAATCAAGGGTAAACTTGCAACAGTTGTAGATGAAAAGCTAAATAGATTTCCTGCAGGAATAAAACTTATGGTTATGGGAATGGCTGGAGATATAATTGACAAGGAAGTTGGGATTTTTATTGAAGAAAAATCTGAAGAACTTGTGGAAAAGGCTAAGGAAAATGTAAACATAGGTGAAATTGTAGAAGAAAAAATAAATCAGTTTGAACTTGAAAAAATAGAAGATATAATTCTTAAGGTTGCGAAGAACGAACTTAAGCATATTGAGGTTTTAGGTGGATTTTTAGGAGCAGCTATAGGGCTTGTTCAAGCCATTATTATGCAATTTATTTGGTAAAAATATTGACAAATGTTTGCTACGGTAATATAATTGTCATATATAAATGAACATATTAAAGCGTTGACAAGACGAGTAACAATTTGTTTTATTTTCAGAGAGGGAACATTTAGCTGAAAGTTCCTAATAAAAGATATTGTGAAAACCACCTTGGAGCACTCATTAATAGTGAGCGGGAGGCCCGTTATAGCCATTAAGAGTACAAAATTGGGTGGAACCACGTATATGCGTCCCATAGGAGAAATTTTTTCCTATGGGCTTTTTTATACCATTTTTTTAAATAGGAGGAATAATTATGATTAAGGTAGAACTTAAAGATGGTTCAATAAAAGAATTTGAATCAAGCGTAAAAATATTTGATATAGCAAACTCTATAAGTGATGGATTGGCAAGAGCTATAGTAGGGGCAAGATATAATGGTAAAGTACTTGGAACTGAGGAAGTTGTAAGTGAAGATGGAAAGATAGAGTTTCTTAAATTTGAAGATGTAGATGGTAAGGATATTTTTTGGCATACTGCAACTCATGTTATGGCACAGGCTATAAAAAGACTTTTTCCAGAAGCTAAGCTTGGAACAGGACCAGCAGTTGAAAATGGATTTTACTATGACATAGACCTTGACTACAAGCTTACTCCAGAAGATTTAGAAAAGCTTGAAGCAGAAATGAAAAAAATTGTTAAAGAAGAACTTCCTGTAGAGAAATTTGAACTTCCAGCAGCTGAAGCGATTGCACTTATGAAAGAAAGAAATGAACCTTACAAAATAGAACTTATTGAAGATTTAGCAAAAGAAGGCCAAACTTTATCTTTCTACAAGCAGGGAGAATTTATAGACCTTTGTGCAGGACCACATCTTTCAAATACTAAAAAGGTAAAGGCGTTTAAACTTACAAGTGTGGCAGGGGCTTATTGGAGAGCAGATCAAAGTAATAAGATGCTACAAAGAGTTTATGGAGTAGCATTTGAGAAGAAGAAAACTCTTGATGAGTATCTTGAAATGCTTGAAGAAGCTAAAAAAAGAGATCATAGAAAATTAGGAAAAGAGCTTAATTTATTCACAATTCTAGAAGAAGGCCCAGGATTCCCATTCTTCCTTCCAAATGGAACTGTGCTTAAAAATGAGCTTATGACTTATTGGAGAGAGGTTCATAGGGAAGCTGGCTATGTTGAGATAGAAACTCCAATTATTCTAAATAGACAGCTTTGGGAAACTTCTGGTCACTGGTTCCACTACAAAGAAAATATGTATACTGTTCAGATAGATGAAGAGGATTTTGCAATAAAACCTATGAACTGTCCAGGTGGTATGCTTGCATACAAAACTAAGATGAGATCATATAGAGATTTTCCTATAAGAATGGGTGAAGTTGGAAGAGTTCATAGACATGAGCTTTCAGGAGCACTTCATGGGCTTATGAGAGTAAGAGCCTTTACTCAAGATGATGCACATATCTTTATGCTTCCTGAGCAAATAAAGGATGAAATAAAAGGCGTGGCTCAGCTTATAGATAAGGTTTACAAACAATTTGGATTCTCTTACCATGTAGAGCTTTCTACAAGACCAGAAAGTTTCCTTGGGGAAATAGCTATGTGGGATGAAGCAGAAGCAGCACTTAAAGCAGCGCTTGAGGAGCTTGGCCTTGACTATAGATTAAATGAGGGCGATGGCGCATTTTACGGACCTAAGATAGATTTCCACTTAAGAGACTGTATTGGAAGAACTTGGCAGTGTGGAACTATTCAGCTTGATTATCAACTTCCTCAAAGATTTGATTTAACTTATATAGGTAAAGATGGTGAAAAGCATAGACCTATAATGATTCATAGAGTTGCATTTGGAAGTATTGAAAGATTTATCGGAATTTTAATTGAACAATATGCCGGAAAATTCCCAGTATGGCTTTCTCCAGTTCAAGCTAAAATTCTTCCTATCTCTGATAAGTTTATGGATTACGCAGATGCGGTTTATAAAAAATTGTTTGCAGCAGGCGTAAGAGTAGAAATTGATGATAGAGCTGAAAAAATAGGATACAAAATAAGAGAAGCTCAACTTGAAAAAGTACCATATATGATAATTGTTGGAGAAAAAGAAGTTTTAGAAGGCAATGTTTCTGTAAGATCTAGAGATAATGGGGAACTTGGTTCTTTAAATACTCAAGAGTTTATTGAGAAGATTGTTTCAGAAGCAAAAGATAGAATTTAATTTGATTTTGTGTTATAATATCCTAAATACGATTAGGAAGGTTGATTTTAGATGATACAGCGAATAGAAGAACTGCTGATGGATGCAAATCCCTCATCGAGTATAACTATCGATAATGGCTTTTTGATAAGATATTTCAATATTACTAATGTCTGTACTCTAAATATGATAGTTCCTCCAAATCGAGATGACATACAAGGTATTCTTGATAAACATCTCAAAAAACTTTCGAAAAACAATATAAATCCATATTACAGAATAGTTTTTTCTAGAGAGTTTGAGCATTTGGAGATGGAAATGGTGCGAAACGGATTTGAAATTTCAAATCCAGGAATAGTACTCGCGCTAAATCTTGAGAACAGGGAGAAGGAACTCTTTGCATTTGCCAATTTTATCGAGCAGGGTATTTTTGTAGATACTAAACTTAATGATGAATGGCTTAGTGATTACCAGTATTTAACTGAAATGCATACAAATCAGAGAAGTTTTTTTGAGAATAATCTTGAAAAAAATATGCTTGAGAATATGTTCTTTGCGATTGTAGATAGAGAACGGGTTATAGCTATGGGATTTGTGACATTTATAGATGAATATATGATAATAAATGACCTTTTTGTTTCTCCTAAATATCGAAATCTAGATTACGGTAAAAAACTCTTAAAAGGTATGTTATGCAAAGGACTTTCAAGAGGATGTAAAATTGTAATCGCAGATGTCCCTGAAGAAAATCTTGTGGCTCAGAAGGTTTTTTCAGATCAAGATTTTGAAAAGGTGTATGGATATTATTACCGAGGTAAAAAAATATTTTAGATAAATATTGACATTATAACTATATAAGTGTATAATAGCTATTGTTGATTAAGTAGAAGACCGCTTCTCACCTTATTGCTTAGAGCGTATAGGGTTTACAAAATTAAAATAAGATTATTCAAAGTAATTTTAAATTGTAATTTTGGGCGGGTAGTATATACTATCCGCCTTTTTAAATAATAAAGAAAAAGCTGAGCATTTAAAAATTTGGAGGTGAATAATTATTAAAGAACAACAAATGAATGAGCAAATTCGTGATAAGGAAATACGACTTATCGATGAGAATGGCGAGCAGCTTGGAGTAGTAGCAACCAAGGACGCTCAATTAATGGCTAGTCAAAAGAATCTAGACCTTGTAAAAATTTCGCCAAATGCAGTTCCACCTGTATGCAAGATAATGGACTTTGGTAAGTTCAAGTATGAAGCAGCGAAAAAAGATAAAGAGTCTAAAAAGAAACAAAAAGTAGTAATAGTAAAGGAAATTAGATTAAGACCAGCAATTGAGATTAACGACCTTAACACTAAAGCGAAAATGACTTGTAAATTCTTAGAAGCTGGAGACAAAGTAAAGGTAGCTGTTAGATTCAGAGGCCGTGAGCTTGGTCATAAGGAAATAGGATATCAAGTTATTAATAAATTTATTGAGTTACTTGGAGATTCTGGAGTTCCAGATAAGGAACCGAAATTTGAAGGGAACAACTTAATATTGATGATAGAACCAAAGAAAAATTAAGCGAGGAGGATACAATAATGCCAAAAATGAAAACTCACCGTGGAGCTGCAAAGAGATTTAGAGCTACAGGAAGCGGAAAATTAAAAAGATCAAAAGCTTATAAGAGACATATTTTAACTAAGAAGTCTTCTAAGACTAAGAGAAACCTTGGAAAATCAGCAATAATGACTAAGGGTGATCAATCAAGAATTGCAAGATTACTACCATATATATAAAAAGAGGAGGTATAGATTAAATGGCAAGAGTAAAAAGAGCAATGAACGCTCGTAAGAAGCATAAAAAAATACTAAAGCTTGCGAAAGGATTTAGAGGCGCAAGAAGTAAATTATATAGACCAGCTAATGAATTCGTAATGAAAGCTTTAGCTCATGCATATAAAGGCAGAAAACTTAAGAAAAGAGATTTCAGAAAAATGTGGATAGCTAGAATAAATGCAGCTACTAGAATGCATGGATTAAGCTACTCTAAATTTATGAATGGACTTAAGAAGTCTGACATAACAATAAACAGAAAAATGCTTTCTGAAATGGCAATACATGATCCAGCAGGTTTCGCTCAATTAGTTGAAACTGCTAAAAAAGCAATATAACATCATAAATATATAAAGTAGTCACAACTTCTTGAGGAAGATGTGACTTTTTTATAATTCTAATTTAAAATGGAGGAATAGCAATGAACGAGATCACGGTTTTTAAAGATATTATAGAAAATGCTAAAAGAATAGTATTTTTTGGAGGCGCCGGAGTATCAACAGAAAGCGGAATTCCTGATTTTAGAAGTGTAGATGGACTTTACAATCAAAAATATAAATATCCACCTGAAGTTATACTATCACATGATTTTTTTATGAGAAATACTGAAGAGTTTTTTAAGTTTTATAAAGATAAAATGCTTTTTCTTGACGCAGTCCCTAATAATGCACATATTGGATTAGCAAAACTTGAAGCTAGAGGAAAACTTAGCGCAGTAATAACGCAGAATATAGATGGTTTACATCAAAAAGCAGGAAGTAAAGCTGTATTTGAACTACATGGTTCAGTGCATAGAAATTATTGTATGAAGTGCAAAAAATTTTATGATGTAGAATTTATTTTAAATTCAGAAGGTGTGCCGCGTTGTGAATGTGGTGGAATTATAAAACCTGATGTAGTTTTATATCAAGAAGGGCTTGAGAATGATGTTGTTCAAAATGCTATAGAGCATATTAAAAATGCAGATGTGCTTATAATAGGTGGGACTTCTCTTGGCGTATATCCAGCAGCGGGTCTTATTGATTACTATAGAGGAAATAAACTTGTACTTATAAACAGAGATGCTACAAGTAAGGATGTAAGGGCAACGCTTGCTATACGTAAGAAAATTGGAGAAGTTTTTGAAGGATTAGATTTAGAATTAAATCATATTTAAGAAGGAGTTATAAATGCTTTTTTCTAGCACGTTTTTTTTGTTTGTATTTTTGCCACTATTATTATTTTTATATTATAAGATAGTAAAGACGCATGATGCAAAAAATAAATTATTACTTTTATTTAGTTTAGCATTTTATGCGTGGGGAGAACCTGTTTTTGTACTTATTATGATTGGGTGTATTCTTGCGAATTATTTATTCGGAAGACTTTTAGATGAGGATGACGAATTTAATAAATGGAAATTTAAAACAAAGCCAGTGTTAACGGTAATGCTTTGTTTTAATCTAGGGATTTTAGGAATATTTAAGTATTCTGGTTTTATTATATCAAATATAAATGCAATGCTTAAATTAAGTATTCCTGTTCCAGAAATAGCACTTCCTATAGGTATTTCTTTTTTCACGTTTCAAGGGATATCTTATGTTATTGACGTTTATAGAAAAAAAGCAAAAGCGTTTAAGAATCCTATGGATGTAGGACTTTATATATCGTTTTTTCCCCAACTTATTGCAGGACCAATAGTTAGATATGAGACTATAGCTAAGGAACTTAGAGAAAGAAGTGCTACACTTGATGATTTTTCGGACGGAATAGCTAGATTTATAATGGGTATTGCGAAAAAAGTAATACTTGCTAATCAATTTGCACTTATTGCGGATAAGGCATACAGTCTTCCAACAGAAAACTTATCTGCACTTATGGCTTTTATGGGAGCACTTGCATATATGCTTCAAATTTACTTCGATTTTTCAGGATATTCAGATATGGCTATAGGGCTTGGAAAATTATTCGGATTTCACTTTTCGGAGAATTTTAATCATCCATATATGGCTAAATCAGTTTCTGACTTTTGGAGAAGATGGCATATTTCGCTAGGGACATGGTTTAGAGATTATGTATATATCCCACTTGGAGGCTCAAGAGTTAGTTTTGCCAAGCAATTTAGAAATATTGCTATAGTTTGGATATGTACAGGAATATGGCATGGTGCAAACTGGACTTTTATTACATGGGGGATATATTTTGGTATACTTATAATTATTGAAAAATTTACGGGTTTAGATAAGTACTTGGAAAAAAGTTTTTTAATAGGTCATATTTATACACTTATTATAGTGTTTTTTGGATGGATACTTTTTAGAGCAAATAGCATATCGGAAGCATACGATTTTATAAGGGCAATGCTTTCTTTGAATGGAGATGTTCCAGTAGAAAGCATAACTATGCTTTATCTGCACGATAATTGGACAGTTTACGTAATGGGAATTATGGCATCTTTTCCACTTATTTCAGGATTTAAAAAAGGATATCATTCTTTGGAAAAGAACTCTGTATTTGCAAAGAGTTTAGAATTTGTTTATGTATTAGTATTAGGAACATTTTTTTTAATTGCAACATCTTATTTGATAAAGGGAACTTACAATCCGTTTATATATTTTAATTTTTAGTGAGGAAATACTATGAAATTTACATTGAAAAAAGGGCTTGTATTGACTTTTATAGGTTTTTTAGGATTTACAGGACTTCTTACGGTTACAGTAAATGCAAAGGATGTTGCAAAGGATGCATATTTGAGTTTAAAGAGCAGTTATAAGGTGGATTCTAGTGTAAGTGGAATTCTAAAAGGTTGTATAAAAGGAATTGAAAATGGGTTTTCTTCAAATGTATTTGGGCAAAATACATTTGTAAATATTTATGGTCTTACTCAAAAAGGGTTAGATAAGGATTATATTATTGATGTAGATAGTTCTTATAATATAATAAAAGATAATCATGAAAAACTTCATTTTGTAGCATTTAAAGAAGATAATACTAAGGCAGTAGCTGAAATTGTAGAAATGAACAAAGTGTTATCTCAAAATGGAATAAATTTTTTGTATGTTCAAACTCCTATAAAGTTTATAAAGGGGCATACTAAGTTAAACTCAGCGATAATAGATTATTCAAATGAAAATTCGGATAAAATTGTATCTCAATTAAAAAATGGCAATGTAAACACGATAGATCTTCGAAATTTAATCGATAGAGCACCTATTGATAAAGATGATATGTTTTATAATACAGATCATCATTGGACGATACAAACGTCATTTTGGGGCGTAGGGCAGGTTGTAGAAAAAATAAAAACCCTCTATAAATTAGATCTTGACTCTGAAAAAAAGTATACAGATATTTCAAATTATAATATAGATACTTTTAATAATAGTTTTTTAGGTTCTCAGGGAAGACGAGTAGGAAAGTATTTTGGTGGAGTAGATGATTTTTCGCTTATAACGCCAAATTATGATACAACTTATAAAGTTACAGTTAAAAAGAAAAATAAAATCGAAACTTTTGAAGGGAATTTTAAAGAGGCAATAATAAGAAATGAAATTCTTGAAGATAAAAGTATATTTACAAATAGATATGTATCTTATTTTGGGGCGGATTATCCTGAAGTTATAATTGAGAATAAAGAAAATTTAAATGGCAAAAAAATTCTTATAGTAAAAGATTCTTTTGGAATTCCATTTTCAGCATTTATGTCTACTATGGCAAGTGAAACTAGAATGCTAGATACAAGATATTATAAAGATAAATCGGTTACAGATTATGCACTTGAATATAAACCGGATATCGTACTTTATGTTTATAGAAGTATAAGAACGATTAACTAGTATCTATATAAACCAAAATGCTCCTATAAAGGACTGTAAATTTACAGTTTTCTATAGGAGCATTTTTTATGAGAAAGTTTTTTTAATCAAAAAATTGGTCGTGAATAGCTTGAACCGCTCTATCGGCATCTTTCTTATCTATGATTACAGAAATTTTTATTTCTGAAGAAGATATCATTTGGATATTTATATCGTTATTTGAAAGCGCTTCAAACATTTCTGCGGCAATTCCGGCATTATTTATCATACCTGTACCTACAATTGAAATTTTAGCTATATTTTCGTTTACAGAAACTTCTTTAAAGCCTAGCACTGGCTTTAACTCTTCAAGGGCATTTATAGCCTCTTTTACATTACTTTTAGCTATTGTAAAGCTTATATCTCTAGTACCATGTCTGCCTGTAGACTGAAGTATGATATCTACGCTTATTTTTTTTCCTGCAATTAAAGAAAATACTTTAAAGGCTATTCCTGGAACGTCCTTTATTTCTATAAGCTCTATTACTGCTACATCATCATCCTTTGCAATGCCTCTGACTAACATTTTTTCCATTTTGTCATTCTCCTTTACTATTGTGCCTGGTAATTTTGAAAAACTGGAAAGTACCTCCAGATTAACATTATATCTTTTAGCAAGCTCAACTGAGCGGTTATGGAGTACTTGAGCGCCCATTGTAGCAAGCTCAAGCATTTCATCATATGATATGTTTTCCAGTTTCTTTGCATTTTTTATTTTTCTAGGATCTGCGGTGTATATACCGTCTACATCTGTATATATCTGACAAATATCAGCTCTAAGTTGGGCGGCAAGTGCCACCGCTGTGGTATCGCTTCCGCCTCTACCTAGGGTTGTTATATCGTACGACTTGTTTATACCCTGAAAGCCAGCGACTATAACAATTTTTCTATTTGCAAGTTCTTCTTGTATTCGAGAATTAGTAAGACTCTTTATTCTTGCGCTTGAATAACTTGAATCAGTACGAAGTCCAACTTGCCATCCGGTTAGAGAGACTACGGGAAAGCCAAGGGATTGAATTGCCATGGCAAGAAGAGAAATGGATATTTGCTCTCCTGTAGCTAGGAGCATATCCATTTCTCTTGTCGTAGGATTTGGATTTATTTCAGCTGCTTTAGCTAAAAGTTCATCTGTAGTATCGCCTTGAGCAGAAACTACTACAATTACATCATTTCCTTCTGAAAATGTTTTAGTTGCTATATTTGCAACGTTAAAGATTTTTTCTTTGTCGGCGACTGAACTTCCGCCGAATTTTTGCACTACTAAACTCATAATATACACCTCTGCTATGATTATTAGGGTCTCAGTCCGCTTGTGAAACACAATTGTATTTCATCGATTAATAAATAATAGCATAGCTATTTGAATAAATCAAGAGGTGATTTTATAATTTGCAAAAAAAATAAGGGAATATTATGAAATGAATTTCTGATTTCACAATATTCCCTTAATCGTTTTAAATAGTTTTTATTAGAATTTTTCTACAGTATATTTAGTGTTTAATTCTGCTAAATGATTGAAATATGTTTCGTTTTGTTTTTGAGCTGTAAGGTTTTGAACAATATTTGGGTGAACTTCGTCATATGAGTGAAGTTCTTCTTCTTTTTTGTCAGTAAGCTTGATTATATGGTATCCGAATTGAGTTTTTACAGGTGCTGAAACCTGACCTACTTCAAGTTCATATGCTGCATTTTCAAATTCTGGAACCATTTGACCTTTTCCAAAGAAGCTAAGATCTCCACCATTTACGCCTGATGGACAAGTAGAGTTGTCTATAGCTAGTTCTTCAAAACTTTCACCTGCTTGAATTTTTGCATAAAGTTCATTTGCAATATCTTCTTCAGCTACAAGTATATGACTTGCTCTTACTTGTGGTGGAGTTACGAAAAGTGTTGGGTTTTCTTCGTAGAATTTTTTTGCTTCTTCGTCACTTACTGTAACTGAACCTATTATTTTTTTTACTGAATATTGAGAAAGAAAATTTTCTTTTACTTTTGAAAATTCTTCTATAAAATCTGCATTTTCTTCAAATTTAGCTTCTACAGCTTCGCATAATAATAGTTTTTGGTTTATTATTTCAGCAAGAAGTCTTTGCTCGCCTTCTGGGCCCATAAATTGAGATGCTACCTGTGGACTAAGGTTTTGCATCATATGTGCGATATCTTCTTGAGTAACCTCATAAGCTCCAACTTTTGCTAATACTTTATTTTCCATTTTTATTCTCCTTAAAATTTTTATTATAAAAATTAAATTGGCTATTTTTTAATAGCCAATATTAAAATTTATTGATAATATTGTAGTA
Organism: Proteocatella sp.; assembly: GCA_041738345.1. Lineage (GTDB taxonomy): Bacteria > Bacillota > Clostridia > Peptostreptococcales > Filifactoraceae > Proteocatella. The sequence goes on along the minus strand of JBGSPX010000046.1, from coordinate 46,613 downwards.
ATAACTATATGTTACCAAAAAAAAGCATATATTTCTACTATGAATTAATATATTTATAATTTAAATTAATATATTTTTTATGAGTAAAATTCATATTAAAGGGTAAAATAAAAAATATTAGCATAGTATATGAGGTTATGGTATAATATATAAGTTGTGGAAAATTTGATTTAATTTGATTTTTAATTTGTTAATATATATTTTTATTTAAAAAAAGGATGTGTAACTTTGAGTAGTAAAAACAATATCAGAAACGTAGCGATAATCGCCCACGTTGACCATGGTAAAACCACGCTTGTAGACGCGCTTTTAAAGCAAAGTGGAATATTTAGACAAAATCAGGAAGTTAATGAGAGAGTAATGGACTCTAATGATTTAGAAAGAGAAAGAGGAATTACGATTCTTTCTAAAAATACGGCTGTAATGTATCATGATACAAAGATAAATATAGTCGATACTCCTGGCCATGCTGATTTTGGAGGAGAAGTTGAACGTATACTAAAGATGGTAGATGGGGTTGTGCTTGTAGTAGATGCATTTGAAGGACCTATGCCTCAGACTAAATTCGTTCTAAAGAAAGCGCTTGAACTTGAGCTTCCAGCAATTATATGTGTAAATAAAGTAGATAGACCAGAAGCTAGACCGCATGAGGTTGTAGATGAAGTTCTTGAACTATTTATGGAATTGGATGCTAATGAAATTCAGCTTGATTCGCCGTTTATATTTGCATCAGCTAGAGCAGGTAAAGCGGGACTTGATCCAGATGACTTGAAAGAAAATATGCATGATTTATTTGAGATAATAGTTAAACATATACCAGAGCCAGTTGGCGATGATGACGGAACACCTCAAATTTTGATTTCTACTATAGATTATAATGATTATGTAGGAAGAATAGGGGTTGGAAAAGTTCAAAGAGGAACTATAAAAACTGGAACTGAAATGTATGTAGTAAATTATGCTGATCCTGAGATAGGATACAAAGCTAAAATAGGTAAGGTATATGATTATATAGGTCTAAACAGAGTTGAAGTTGAATCAGCTACTGTAGGAAATATAATTGCTATAGCAGGTATTGAAAATATTAACATAGGAGATACTATTACTGATGTTAATACAAAAGAAGCACTTCCTTTTGTTAAAATTTCAGAGCCTACTATTGCAATGACTTTTTCTGTAAATGATAGTCCTTTTGCAGGAAGAGAAGGAAAATTTGTAACTTCAAGACAACTTAGAGACAGACTTACAAAAGAACTTAAAACAAATGTATCGCTAAGAGTTGAAGAGACTGAAGCTGCGGATGCGTTTAAAGTTTCAGGAAGAGGAGAGCTTCACCTTACTATTCTTATGGAAACAATGAGAAGAGAAGGTTATGAATTCCAAGTTTCAAAACCTGAGGTACTTTACAATCGTGACGAAAAAGGAAATCTTTTAGAGCCAATCGAAAGAGTTATAATAGATGTGCCTGATGAATTTATGGGTCCTGTAATGGAAAAACTAGGTGGTAGAAAAGGTGAGATGGTTAACATGACTCAATCTAAAGGAAGTTATGTAAGACTTGAGTTCCTTATACCTACTAGAGGTCTTATAGGATACCGTTCAGAGTTTATGACGGATACAAAAGGTAATGGTATACTAAATACTTTATTTGAGTGTTATGAGCCGTACAAAGGTGATATAATCACTAGAAATATAGGTTCACTTGTTGCATGGGAAACTGGAGTAGCTGTGGCTTATGGTCTATTTAATGCTCAAGATAGAGGAATTCTTTTCATAGATGCAGGGCAAGATGTTTATCAAGGAATGATAGTTGGACAAAATGCTAAATCTGGAGATATTGATGTAAATATTTGTAAGAGAAAACAAGCTACGAACATGAGAGCATCGGGTTCAGATGAATCACTTAAGCTTTCTCCACCAAAAAGAATGTCTCTTGAAGAAACTATTGAATTTATAACTGATGATGAGCTTGTTGAAATTACTCCAAAATCAATAAGAATAAGAAAGAAAATCCTTGATAAGAATCTTAGAGCGAAAAGTAGAAAATAATAAGAAATAACTATTGACATGTGACTTGAATTGATATACAATAAAAAATTACGTCTTGACAAAACCCTCGCCATTGTGTTATGATAGATACAGAATGTTGAGGGGGTGTAATTTTTGAATAAGGCACTTACTACAGAGGATATCAAAAAAGGAATAGGTAAATACGTAGGACAAAGGATAGTGGTCAAGGCCAACAAAGGCAGAAAAAAAATAATTACTAAGACTGGAATGTTAGAGGCTATATATCCAAGTATATTTATTGTCAAATATGGAGATGAAGGCGATATAATAAGCAGAGTTTCCTATAGTTACTCGGATGTGCTTACATCCAATGTACAACTTAAATTAATCAGGGATTAAATACAGTCACTATTCAATAGCTATTGAATAGTGATTTTTTGTTGCTAAATATATAGAAAAATGCTAAAAGTAATAGTATAATAGAATACTAGTAGAATATTGAAAGAGGAAATATATGGATAGCATAAATGTTATTGCAAGGGCAAAGGTAAATTTGTCTTTGGAAGTAAAAGGAAAACGGGATGATGGGTATCATCTTTTATCTATGGTTATGCAAAGTATAGAACTTGCTGATAAGCTTTTTGTAAAGAAATCTAAAACTAATTGCATAACGATAACATCAGATTCTAAAACCATTCCTTGTGATGAAAGGAATACTGCATATAAAGCGGCTTTGCTTTTTAACCAAAAAGCTGGGTTAAAGGATGGATACGATATTTTCATTCAAAAAAATATTCCATCTGGTGCTGGAATGGGTGGCGGAAGTGCAGATGCTGCAGGTGTGCTCATTGCATTAAATCGATTTAATTCCAATGTTTTTTCTGAAAAAGAACTTATGCAGTTAGGGCTTAAATTAGGAGCAGATGTACCTTTTTGTATTGCAGGTGGCACAAAACTGGCAGAAGGAATAGGCGAAGAATTTACAGAGCTTAAGTCTTTGGATTTCAAACTACTTATTGTAAAACCAGCTAAGGGAATATCGACGGCAGAAGCCTTTAGACGTCTAAGGTTTGAGCTTATAACGCATAATCCGAATACGAAAAAACTTGTAAACGCAATAAACCAAAATGATAAATATGCGATATATAAATATATGGATAATGCACTTTATGATTTCAGTTTAGAATTAGTTCCTGAAATGGAAACTATAGTGAAAGATTTAGAAAAACTTGGTAGTCAAAAAGCTATGATGACAGGTTCTGGTTCTACAGTGATTGGAATATTTGAAAATGATGAAGAGCTGAAGATGGCATATGATTATTTTTCTAAATTATACAAGGATGTATACATTACAAAAACGACAACAGAAGCAATTACGGTAGACATTATAAATTAAGATTTGAGAAAATAGGTGAAATATGAAAGTAGGAATTTTATTTGGTGGAAAATCTGAGGAACATGAAGTTTCTTGTATATCAGCACATTCAATTTATAATAACATAGATATGGAAAAATTTGAGGTATATCTTATAGGGATAACAAAAGAAGGTAAATTCAAACATTTTACTGGAGATATAATGCAGCTTTTGGATTGTACATGGGAAAAAAATGTATCGTCAGCTAGAGTAGATATTCTTGGTAATGATAATCCTGTAGGCATATATTCTGCAGATTCCGAGATAGAACTAGAATGCATTTTTCCAGTACTTCATGGACCTTATGGAGAAGATGGTAGAGTTCAAGGAATTTTAGATTATTCGGGAATTCCTTATGTAGGATGTGGAGTTCTTAGTTCTGCGCTTTGTATGGATAAAGCTAAAACTAAAGAAATTTTAGACTTAAAAGGAATATTGCAAAGTAAGTATTATATTGCAAAAAATGGGTATGATATGAATGAGATATTAAATGCTATATCAAATTTTAAATATCCACTTTTTGTAAAACCAGCTAATATGGGTTCGAGCGTAGGTATAACTAAAGTGAAAAATGAAGCAACTTTAAAAGAAGCTATGGATTTTGCGCTTAGATATGATACTAAAATTGTTATTGAAGAAGGCATTGATGCAAGGGAACTTGAAATTGCAGTACTTGGTTTTGGAAGTGATATTACAGTATCTACGCCTGGAGAAATTGTAGTTAATGATGATTTTTATGACTATGATACAAAATATAAAAAATGTACCTCTACTTTAGTTATTCCTGCACCTATAACGCCACAGCAACTTGAGGACATGAAGCAGATTGCAAAAAATGCATATGAAGCACTTGATTGTAGAGGGCTTGCAAGGGTAGACTTCTTTATAGATAAAAATGACGGAAGTATTTTACTCAATGAAATAAATACTATGCCAGGATTTACAAAAATAAGTATGTATCCAAAACTTTTAGAAAATGATGGAATATCATACAAAGAGTTAATAAGCAGACTTATAGAACTGTCTTTTAAGGCATAGAAACGGAGAATTTAAAGTGGAAGATTTAAGAAAAAAATCTATTGGAGTTTTTGACTCTGGGCTTGGAGGACTTACGGTACTTAAGGAAATATCAAAAGTACTTCCTAATGAAAATATTGTATATTTTGGAGATACAGCAAGAGTGCCATATGGAACAAGATCTTCAGAGACGGTTACAAAATATACATTTCAATCTATAAATTTTCTTTTAGAAAATGATATAAAAGCTATTGTAATAGCTTGTAATACAGCGAGTGCAAGAAGTTTAGAAAAAGCACAGGAAAGATATAATATACCAATTCTTGGGGTTATAAAACCAGGAGCCAAAAGAGCTGTTATAAGTACTAAAAATAACAAAATCGGTGTTATTGGAACTGAAGGTACTGTATTTTCTAAGGCTTATGAAACGGAAATTCAAAAGCTTATAAAAAATGTAGATGTATATTCAAAACCGTGTTCACTGTTTGTGCCAATCGTAGAAGAGGGATGGGCAGAGACTGAAGTGGCACTTCTTACAGCTAAGGAATATTTAAGTGCATTTAATGGAACCGATATAGATACGTTAGTACTGGGATGTACACATTATCCGATTTTAGTTAATACAATTAAGAAGATTACAGGAAATAAAATAAGACTTGTGAATCCAGCAGAAGAAACTGCATTAGATCTTAAGAAGATGTTAGAAGATAAGAATTTATTGAATGCGCAAACTGAAAAACCAGACTATAGATATTTTGTTTCGGATATGCCTGAACGATTTATGAACATAGGTCAAAATTTCATTCAAAAACCATTTGATAATATTTCTGTTGTGGAAATACAAAAATATTGATTTTTGTTGATAAACCAGTATTTTTTTGATATGATATACTAGAATAATTAGAAATAGGTGAATATATTGAGAGAAGTTGTAATCAAGATAAAAACAGTACAATATGATAATGTTGCTCAGACGTCAGATGTTATTGAATTAGTTACTGAAGCTAAATACTTCAAAAAAAATAATAGCGCATATCTGGTTTATGAGGAAAGTGAACTTTCTGGACTAGAAGGAACAACTACCAAAATAAAGATAAATAACAATAAGGTGGAGCTTAAAAGAATCGGGAAACATGATTCTAACATGATTTTTGAGCAAGATAAGCGTTTTGAAAGTATAATGGTTACACCGATGGGAAATATTCCTTTAGAAATTCTTACAAACAGAATATTTTTTGAGGAAAATAATGAGCCATTTGATATTAAATTAGAGATAGAGTATAGTATATCTTTGAGAGGTTTATTCCAAGGTAAAAACATTATGAAAATCGAAGTAGTATAGCAAGCAGGAAAAGGAGTTGGAGCCTAAGTGGTAGAGAACAAGGTTGTTGAGACTTTAAAACGGGAAAATCTAATAGAGAAGAATGACAAGATTATTGTGGCTCTCTCGGGTGGACCGGATTCAGTATGTCTACTTCATGTTTTATGTAAATTAAGAGAAGAGTATGGGCTTACTATCTATGCAGCGCATTTAAATCATCAGATAAGAGGAACGCTTGCTCATAAAGATGCACTTTACACTATGGATTTAAGTACAAGATTAGGCGTAAGATGCTTTATTAAATCTACGGATGTACCTTTTTATGCAAAAGAAAATAAACTTACGCTTGAGGAAGCGGCAAGGATTATAAGATATGATATGCTGTTTGAGCTTAAGGAAGAGCTTGGGGCAGATAAAATAGCAGTGGCACATAATTTAGATGATCAAGCTGAAACTGTTATGATGCGTATTATGAGAGGTACAGGTTTAAATGGGCTAAAGGGGATGGAGTATAGACGCCCCGATGGAATAATAAGACCGCTTATGGATGTTCAAAAGTATGACATAGTAGATTATTGTAGCAAACATGAGCTTGAACCTAGAATCGATCACACAAATCTTGAAGATGAATATACCAGAAATAAAATAAGAATTCATTTGCTTCCATATATTCAAAATGAGTATGCATCAAATATAAAAGAAATCCTTTCTCGAATGGCGAATAGTTTGCGGGAGGACAGTGCGTTTATAGAAGCTTGCGCTGAAGAAAAATTTCAGACAATTGCAAGTATACTTGATGATGACACAGTGCGTATAGACTTAGAACTTTTAGAACTAGAAGATATCTGCATTATAAAGCGCATAATAAGAAATGCATATAAAATTTTAGAAGGAAGCTACAATGGACTTGAGACAGTGCATCTAGATGATGTACTTGAGCTTATTCAAAATCAAAAAAATGATGCAAAAAAAAATCTGCCTAAAGGAATAATTGCAGATAAAAAATCAAACTATCTTTATATTACAAGAAAAGAAATAAAAATTACTCCACTTGAATATGAAGTGGAAATTCCTATAAATAAAGTTATTATACTGGAAGAATTGGGAATAAAAATAGAAGCACATCGGATTTCAAAAGAAAAATCAAAAATGTTTTCTACAGGAGCTAGTTCAAAATCATTTGATGTGGACAAAATATCGGGTAAGCTAGTAATAAGAAATAGACGAAATGGAGATAAAATAAAACCACTTGGTCTAGGAGGCACAAAAAAGATAAAAGACATTCTTATTGATAGCAAAGTACCTCTTGAAAATAGAAACAATATACCGATAATTTGTGATGATGAAAAGATATTATGGCTTGTAGGTCACTGCATAAGTGAAGAAGCCAAAATATCAGAAACTACTGAAGAAGTTATAAGAATCAGTATAAAAGATATCAAGAATTAGTATGAATTACAAAAACAACGATCCACAAGGAGGAGCAGGAATTTGAAGAGATTATTTAAAGGGGCGACGTTTTATATACTATTGGTTGTTTTAATAGTATCTATGATAAATCTTCTAGGTAGCCCAGCGCAGGAAATTCAACAATTATCATTTTCAGAATTCTACACAAAGCTTCAAGGTGAGCAAGTTTCTGAAATAACGATAATGGAAAACAAAGTCAGTGGTAAATTAAAGAAGGATAATGTCGAGTTTAAGTCCCTTATACCTTATGCAATAAACAATGATAAGCTGACAGAAATTATTCTTGCTCAGACAGAAAATGGGAAACTTAAAGTTACAGGGCAAGAACCTCCTCAGCCATCTTGGATAGTGAGTATGCTACCAACGCTGTTAATGCTTCTTGTAATGGTTGGAGTATGGTATATGTTTATGCAGCAGTCTCAAGGTGGTGGGTCAAAGGTTATGGGATTTGGAAAATCCAAAGCCAAGATGCACAAAGAAGACGGTGCACCTAAGATTGCGTTTAAAGATGTTGCAGGGCTTGATGAAGAAAAAGAAGAACTTGAGGAAATTGTGGATTTCTTAAAAAATCCACAGCGATATATAGAACTTGGAGCTAGAATTCCAAAAGGAGTACTTTTAGTTGGTCCTCCAGGAACTGGAAAGACTTATCTAAGTAAAGCCGTGGCTGGAGAAGCAGGCGTTCCTTTCTATTCAATATCTGGTTCAGATTTTGTGGAAATGTTTGTCGGAGTTGGAGCTTCAAGAGTAAGAGATCTTTTTGAGCAAGCTAAAAAAACTTCTCCTAGTATAATCTTTATAGATGAGATTGATGCTGTGGGAAGACGAAGAGGTGCAGGTCTTGGAGGCGGACACGACGAGAGAGAACAGACATTAAATCAGCTTCTAGTTGAAATGGATGGTTTTGGAATCAACGAAGGTATAATTATAATGGCAGCTACGAATAGACCAGATATATTAGACCCAGCACTTTTAAGACCAGGTAGATTTGATAGACAGGTTATGGTAGGCGCACCAGATGTAAAAGGAAGAGAAGCTATACTAAAAGTTCATTCAAAAAATAAGCCTCTTGATGAAGATGTAGATTTAAAGAAAATTGCTAAGAGTACTCCAGGATTTACGCCAGCAGATATAGAAAATCTTATGAATGAAGCAGCGCTTTTAACTGTTAGAAAAAGAAGACTTAAGATAAACGATCAGACGATAGAAGAAGCAATAACAAAAGTTATTGCAGGAGTTGCAAAAACTTCTAGAGTTATAAGCGAAAAAGAGAGAAAACTTACAGCTTACCATGAGGCAGGTCATGCAGTTGTGGCAACACTTCTTCCTAATTCAGATCCAGTGCATCAGGTTACAATTGTACCAAGAGGAAGAGCTGGAGGATTTACAATGATGCTTCCAGAAGAAGATAAGTTCTACATGACAAAAACAGAACTTAAAGAGCATATGATACATCTTTTAGGTGGAAGAGTAGCAGAAAGGCTTGTACTTGATGATATCTCAACAGGAGCAAGTAATGACCTTGAAAGAGTTGCACAGATAGCAAGAGGCATGGTAACTAAATACGCTATGAGCGATAGGCTTGGAGCAATGGCATTTGTAGATCCATCTGACGAAGTGTTTTTGGGAAAAGATTTTGCTACTAAGCGAAATTATTCAGAAGAAGTAGCATCTATAATAGACGAAGAAATAAAACTTCTTGTAGATGAGGCTTACAATACAACAATGAAGCTTTTAGACGAGAATATAGAAAAACTTCACCTTGTAGCGCAGGCACTTCTTAAATTTGAAACCCTTGATGCAAAAAAATACTTGGCAGCATTTAATGGGGAACTTGATCTTTCGGAAGAAGAGGAAGTTGAAACTGAGGTTTCTGAGTTAGAAACAAAAGAAGCTATAGAAGGTTCAGAAATTGTAGAAGAGTTAGAGGAAGAAAAAGAATCAGAATCAGAACAAAAAACTGAAAAATAATTTAAGAGTGGTGGGTTGGAAACTTTGTTTTCAACCCATTTTTTATACATATATATAGTGAAAGGGGTTAATATGAAAACTATTGCAAATATTGAAATTAAGAATGTAAAGGTTGGACAAACTCAAAATGAGGAGGCACTTACAGGAGTTACGGTTATTTTTTTTGAAAAAGGAGCAACGGCATCGCTAGATGTAAGAGGTTCTGCACCAGGGTCTAGAGAAACTGAACTTTTAAGACCAGATAAAACTGTAGATAAAATTGATGCTATAGTACTTTCTGGTGGTTCGGCTTATGGACTTGAATCAGGCTGCGGCGTTATGAATTTTTTAGAAGAAAAAGGTTGTGGAGTTAAGGTAGGAGATGTAAATGTACCGATAGTGTGTCAAGCTATACTATTTGATTTGATGGTAGGAAACTCTAAAATAAGACCTGATATGGAAATGGGGAGGCTTGCTTGTGAGAATTTGGATTTGAGTTTTGAAATTGGAAATTATGGAGCGGGCTGTGGTGCAACGGTTGGCAAAATCTTAGGAGCTGAAAATTCTATGAAAAGTGGAATAGGTCATTCAAAAATAAAACTAAAAAATGGCGTAATTGTAGAGGCAATAATTGCAGTTAATGCAATTGGAGATGTATTTGATGATACTGGAATTATTGCAGGGGCACTTGATAAGAACGGAAACTTTGCAGATAGTGCAAAAATAATAATGGATATGGATGATAGCGAAGCATTTTTAAACAGTAATACGACTATAGGTTGTATAATAACTAATGCGAAACTTGATAAAGCTAAATGTCAGAAAGTATCACAGGTGGCTCATAATGGTCTAGCACAGTCTATAAGTCCGATACACACATCTATGGATGGAGATACAATATTTACAGCAGCTACAGGGGAATTAGAGGGAAATATTGATAGTATATGCATTGCGGCACAACTTGCAACTAAAAATGCTGTTATTTCTGCGATAAAGCATGCAAAAAGTGTTCAAAATATAAAATCATATGAAGATATCAAAAAAACTTCTAAATAATTTAAATAAAAAGTAGAAAAAATTAAAAATATATCTTATAATAATAAAGTTGATTGATATTTCAAGTGAAAATCAAATCACAATTTATGTTAACTAAATTTAAAAGAACGACATCCTTAAGGAGTCGTAACGGAGGAAAGTAAAATGGAAGCAAGAAAATGTATTTCTGTAAGTAAGACAAGAAGAATGACAGTTATTGGGATGTTAGGGGCTGTATCGGCGCTACTAGGATTTACACCACTTGGGTTTATACCTTTAGGCGTAGCTAATGTAACCACCATGCATATTCCAGTTATTATTGGAGCTATAATGGAAGGACCTTTTGTAGGTGCGATGGTAGGACTTATATTTGGCATATCTTCACTAATAAAAAGTTTTATGACACCAACCCCAATTTCATTTATTTTTATGAATCCACTTGTGTCTATTGTTCCAAGAATTATGATTGGAATTTTAACGTATTACTTCTTTGTATCAGCGAAGAAGCTTATAAAGAATGAAAAGGTGGTATTATTGTTATCTGGAGCGTTTGGTACTTTAGTTAATACTGTTTTAGTACTTGGCTCTGCTTATATAATTTATGCACAGAAAATAGTTAGTGCTATGGGACTTCCAGATGGAGGGGCAGGAGCATTTTTGCTTGGAATAGCTACAGCAAACGGTGTGCCAGAAATGTGTGTAGCCGCAATGGTTACAGCGGCATCTGTTGCAGCACTTAGGAAGATAATTAAAAATTAATTTTTTAAATATATTAAATTTGGAGAAAAAGCGATGTTATTAGTTGTAGACGTAGGTAATACAAATATTGTTTTAGGAGTTTATAAAGATAAAGAATTAAAAAATAGCTTTAGAGTAGGTACTGATATAAATAAGACTTCTGATGAATATGGAGCTATGATAGCTCAATTATTTCAACTAGAAGGAGTAAGTTTTTGCGATATAAAGGATGTAATAATATCTTCAGTTGTTCCTGAGGTTATGCATTCTCTTGAAAATTTTGTAGCTAAATATGTAGGAAAAGCGCCTATGGTAATTGGACCTGGAATAAAAACGGGTATAAATATAAAATATGAAACACCAAGTCAGGTAGGTGCAGACCGTATAGTAAATGCAGTGGCAGGTTATGAAAAATATGGAGGACCACTTATACTGATAGATTTTGGAACAGCTACTACATTTTGTTATATAAATGCAAAAGGAGAGTATCTAGGTGGGGCAATTACACCTGGGATAAAAATTTCAAGTGAAGCACTTTTTAAACGAGCAGCTAAACTTCACAAAGTTGAGATAGTAGAAACTAAGACAGTTATTGGAAAAAATACTACCACAGCTATGCAAGCAGGAATATTTTATGGATACGTAGGGCTTGTAGATAACATTGTAGAAAAAATGATAGAAGAGTCAGAGGAAGAACAGGTTAAGGTTGTTGCAACAGGAGGTCTTGCAAGTCTTATAATTTCTCAGACTAAGAATGTAAAAATTGTAGATAAAAATCTTACGCTTGAAGGCTTAAGATTGATATATGAAAAGAACCAGTAATTAAGGAGCAATAATTTTGAAAATAGGCAATTTTACAACAGAGGGAGAAGCTTTCCTAGCACCTATGGCAGGTGTGACCGATTTTCCATTTCGAGTTATATGTAAGCGATACGGAGCTTCTTTATTATATACTGAGATGATAAATGCCAAAGCATTATGTTATGAAGATAAAAATACCTTTAGTATGCTTGAAGTTAAGCCAGAAGAAGGCGATGTGGCAGTTCAAATATTTGGGCATGAACCAGAATATATGTCTAAGTCAGCAGAGATATTGAGTGAGCTAGATAGATTTAAGCTTATTGATATAAATATGGGATGTCCGGCACCAAAGATAACAAAAAATGGTGAAGGTTCAGCGCTTATGAAAAATCCTAAATTAGCATATGAAATAATAAATTCTGTAAAAAAAGCTTCTAAGCTTCCCGTGACAGTTAAGTTTAGAAAAGGATGGGATGATACTTCTATAAATGCTATAGACTTTGCAAAAAATGCAGAAGATGCAGGGGCAGATTGTATAACGCTCCATGGAAGAACTAGAGAGCAGTATTACAGTGGAAAAGCAGATTGGGATATAATTCAAAAAGTAAAAGAAGCTGTAAATATACCAGTTATAGCAAATGGAGATATTTTTTCAATAGAAGATGCTATAAATATAATGAAAAAAACAGGTTCAGATGCTTATATGATTGGAAGAGGGTCTCAAGGGAATCCATTCTTGTTTAGGCAGATAAAAGAATATATAGCACATAATCATGTAGTGGAAATAAGTGATTATGAGAAACTTGAAGTGATGCTTGAACACTACAATCTTTCTATAAAATACAAAGGAAAAGATAAGACTGTAAGAGAAATGCGAAAACATTTAGGATGGTATCTAAAAGGTATGTATGGAAGTGCAAAAATGAGGAATGACATAAATAAGATATGTGATTCAGATGAAGTCATCGGTATGCTTAGAGAGTATCAAGCTAGCTTGACACCTGATTGCTAGTTATGTATAATAGTAAAAATATACATTGAATCAAAATAAGGTAAATAATATATATTTTGGAGGAGTGTTCGAAAATGGAAAATAGCAAGGAAATACTATTAACCCAAGAAGGTTATGATAAAATTGTTGATGAATTAGAGTATCTTAAAGCTGTAAAAAGATCAGAAGTTGCAGAGAGAATAAAGATAGCGATTTCATTTGGAGATATTTCAGAAAATGCTGAGTATGATGAAGCAAAAAATGAGCAAGCTCAGATGGAAGAAAGAATTTTTAAACTTGAAGGGCAGTTAAGAGCGGCGAGAGTAATAAATGAGTCAGAAATTGACCATGAAAAAGTTACTGTAGGTTCAATTGTTAAAATTGAAATAAAAGATTCTTCAATGAAAACACCAGAGATTGAAGAATATACAATAGTGGGTTCAGCAGAAGCTGATCCATCAGCAGACAGAATCTCAAATGAATCACCAGTAGGAAGTGCGCTTTTAGGTAAAAAAGCTGGCGAAAAATTTAGTGTACAAGTACCTAATGGAACTGCAAAAATCAAAGTTATCGAAATTAGAAGATAGTTTTTAGATGAAGATATGCCATTTGGCATAAAATATAATATAAAAGTAGGAGGAAAAAGAAATGGGAATTGAAGCTAATCATAACGAACTTGTGCAGGTAAGGATAGATAAGCTAAAGAAGCTTCAAGAAAAAGGAAAAAATCCTTATGTTCAAGAAAAGTTTGATTTCACAAACCATAGCATAGATATTTTTGATAAATTTGATGAACTTGAAGGTACTGATGTTGCAGTGGCTGGAAGAATAATGCTTATGAGAGAACATGGAAAAGCAACTTTTGTTACTATCCAAGATTCAGAAGGCAGAGTTCAGATATATGTAAGAGCAGATAAAATTGGTGATGATGAATATGCTGATTTTATAACTAATGATATCGGAGATATAGTTGGAATAAAAGGAACTGTATTTAAAACTCAAAAGGGAGAAATCTCTATAAGAGCAAAAGAAGTAGTGCTTTTAACTAAATCACTTCAACCACTTCCTGACAAGCATGCAGGACTTAAAGATCAAGATATGAGATATAGACAAAGATATGTGGATCTTATAGTTAATCCAGAAGTTAAAAAAGCATTTTTGACAAGAAATAAAGCGACAAAAGCACTTAGAGATTATCTTGATGCGAGAGGCTTTATTGAAATGGATACTCCTATCCTAAATACTATTGCGGGAGGAGCTAATGCTAGACCATTTGTAACGCATCACAATACACTTGATATAGATATGTATCTTAGAATAGCTAATGAGCTATATTTAAAGAGACTTGTAGTGGGTGGATTTGAAAAAGTTTATGAAATGGGAAGAATGTTCCGTAATGAGGGAATGTCTATAAAGCATAATCCGGAATATACTGCGATGGAGCTTTACTGGGCGTATGTGGGCTATGAAGAGATAATGGAACTTACAGAGAACCTTGTAGCACATATGGCTGAAGTAGCAACAGGAAGTACAGTAGTAAATTACCAAGGTAAAGATATTGACTTTAAACCACCTTGGAAGAGAATGACTATGATAGATGCAGTTAAACAGTATGCAGGTGTTGATTTTGACGAAATCCAAACAGATGAAGAAGCTATTGCAGCAGCTAAGGCCAAAGGAATAGAACTTACAGCATCACAAATGACAAGAGGTCATGTAATAAGTTTACTTTTTGAAGAGTTTGGTGAAGCGCATCTTATAGAACCTACATTTATAACACATCATCCAGTTGAAATTTCTCCACTTTCTAAGAGAAATCCAGAGGATCCAAGACTTACAAATAGATTTGAAGCGTTCGTAAATACTTGGGAGATTGCAAATGCTTTCTCTGAGCTTAACGACCCAATCGACCAAAGAGGAAGATTTGAAGATCAGATGAAGCAAAGAGAACTTGGCGATGATGAAGCACATGATATGGATGAGGACTTCTTGAATGCTATAGAAGTAGGCCTTCCACCTACAGGTGGACTTGGAATAGGAATAGATAGAGTTATAATGCTTATAACTAATTCTCCATCGATAAGAGATGTAATTCCATTCCCAACAATGAAGCCAATAAAAGAAGATTTACACGAAGAAGAATAATATATAAAAAATGGCATCCTTAAGCGGTGCCATTTTTTTCAGCTTTAGTAGCATTTATAAAAACGCCTATTGCACTCAGGTAAAGTAATACAGTTAAATAATATGGGAAATTATAACTTACATGTTGCATTAAATATCCTCCGATACTTATGCCTATAGCTCTTGAAAAACTTGAAAACAAGGAAAGTAGACTGCTAAAATTAGAACGTTCTTCAGGGCTGACAAGCTCCATAAAAATGCTAGTATTAAGTGGAGCTGCCATATTCATAAGCCCATTGCGCATAAAAAAGGCTATATAAACAAAAACAATACTGTTAGCGAAAGCAATGCTTACTAAAAATGGAAGGCTTAGAAATTGGCAGATTATCGTCGATTTATGGCGTCCTATTTTTTTTGTAAGAAAAGGAATCATAAGACCACCCACAATACATCCAAATTGAGCAAAGGATAATATAGAGCCTACAGTTTTGTCATTTAGGCTCATAGAATACTTGAGATATACGCTAAAAAATGGAACTATCATTCCAGCGCCGACACCTGTAAGTGAATAGTAGAAAAGATATTTACTTATGTTAGGCTTTTTTATGACGCTGTAACCCTTTAAACAATCTTTGAGACAGCGAGGATTAGAATTAGTATTTTCAGAAATTTTACTTATTGGAAACAGAAATAACATTGTAAATATTGAGGAAGCTAAGGCTATATAAAATATAGGATTTTTGACTTTAAGTACATCTGTCATAAAATTGCTCATATGACCACCTATAAATGAGGCAAACATATACCCTAAAAATGTAACGACAAAATTATGGCTATAAGCTTTCATTCTGTTTGAAGGTGTCGTATTTTCAGCTAAAAAAAGACCTTCAGCAGTAGCTCTAATACTAAGTCCAAAACCGTTTATTATTACAAACAGTGATATAGTAGAAAGGCTACTAAAAGTCATTATAAGTACGGTGGAAATTGAAATAAGTGAACAGCTTAAATAAAAGCTTTTTTTACGACCGATTCTTTCAATTAGATAGGCACTTACAATAGAGCCAAGCGCAATAGCTAAAGTATTTAAAGCTAAAATATTTCCAACAACAGATTCTTCGTAGCCTATTTCAATTAGGTATAATCCAGCGAACATATTGAATATACCTTGAGAAAAAGCGGCTGAAAAAGAAAGAAAATAAAATAAAATAACATTATTTATTTTAAAATTATATTTTATATGATTTTTTACGTATCTAAGTTTTGATTTTAAATTCCAAGGGGGTTTGAATGTCATAGTAATCTCCTTTAAAAATATTTAACAAAAAAAGATGGGGATTCCATCTTTGATTTTGAATTTATTTTGAAGAAACTGATTTTTTGTAAGCTGAATAAGAATTATAATTGGAATTTCTATTATCAGACGTATATGATGCTGATGGGATATATGCAGGACGAGCTGTCTGTGGTGTTTTTCTTTTTGAAATCTTTTTTTGTATACTTGGTGCTTTTCTTGTATTTTTTTGAATACCACCAGTATAGAAGTCATCGTTGCATAACTCTTTTTTAAAAACTTCAATATGTATAACTTTAAAAAACTTGAAAGATATGATTATAAATGCAATTAAAAGAAGAATTCTCGGCACCATACATATTTACCCCCTTACGTATAATATATTCCACTTCATATTATATTACAATTGTCAAATATTTGCAACATATATGTAAAAAAAGTGTGAAAAATCTCAATTGATTAAACCTATTTAATTTGTTATAATAAAAAAAGTCTAAATCAGGAGATGAAACTATGAATATAATGTTAAAAATAGAGTATATAGGGACTGAATTTTCTGGATGGCAAAAACAAAATAATGCTAAAACTATTCAGTCTGAAATTGAAAGTGCAATTTTTAAAATCACTGGAGAAACGGTAGACCTTACGGCTTCAGGACGAACTGATGCGGGGGTCCATGCACTTTCTCAAGTTGCAAATTTTCACACTTCTTCAAATATACCCCCAAAACAGATTAAATATGCATTAAATTCGGTACTTAGTGATAATATAAGGATATTAGAAAGTTTAGAAGTTAGTGAAGATTTTCATGCAAGATTTAGTGCTAAAAGAAAGACTTATCTTTATAGGATTCAAACTGGGGATGTTAAACGAGCTTTTGAAAAAAATAGAGCATATTATGTAAAAGGGGATTTAGATATTGAAAAAATGAAAGCCCAGGCAAAATTTATTGTAGGAGAGCATGATTTTTCAGCATTTAAATCAGAAGGTTCATCTGCGCAAAATTTTGTAAGAACTGTTTACAGTATAAATTTAAGCCAAATAAATGATATAATAGAAATGGAAATAACTGGAAATGGATTTTTATATAATATGGTGAGGATTATTGCAGGAACTCTTGTGGAAATCGGAAGAGGAAAGACCTATGGTGTAAAAGAAATTTTGGATTCTAAGCATAGGGAAAATGCGGGGCCGACGGCACCTTCGATGGGACTTTTTTTAAAAAATGTTTATTATAATATTGACAATGAGGTATAAATCCGATATAATCTTAAAGAATGTGTAAATTAGATGTCCACTGCCCCGGACTTTATTCATACACTATAGTTGGTTTATTTATTTAAGGAGGAATAAGAATGAAGTCTTATATTTCTAAACCTGCAGAAGTTACTAGAAAATGGTATATAGTCGATGCAGAGGGAAAAACATTAGGAAGACTTTCAACTGAGATAGCAACTATCTTAAGAGGAAAGCATAAAGTAACATATACACCACATGTTGATGGTGGAGATTTTGTAGTAGTAGTAAATGCTGAAAAAGTAGCAGTAACTGGAAAGAAATTAGATCAAAAAATATACAGACACCATACAGGATACATTGGTAACATGAAGGAAACTCCTTTAAGAAGAATGCTTCAAGAAAAGCCAGAAGAAGTTCTTACGGCTTCTGTAAACGGAATGCTTCCAAAAAGCAAATTAAGAGCTCCTATGATGAAGAGACTTAAAGTATTTGCTGGACCACAGCATTCACATGCAGCTCAACAGTTAGAAACATTAGAGGTATAATTTAGAAAGGAGATAATTTCATGGCTAAAGTACAATATTATGGAACTGGAAGAAGAAAAAGCTCTGTTGCAAGAGTAAGACTTTTACCAGGACAAGGAAATATAGTAGTAAACGGTAGAAATCTTGACGAATATTTTGGATATGAGACTCTTAGAAGAGAAGTTCGTAGACCACTTCAAATGACTGATACATTATCAAAATACGATGTATTTGTAAATGTTAACGGTGGTGGATTTACAGGACAATCAGGAGCTATCAGACACGGAATATCAAGAGCTTTACTTAAAGCAGATATCGAGTTAAGACCAACGCTTAAAGCAGCTGGATTCCTTACTAGAGATGCTAGAATGAAAGAAAGAAAGAAATACGGACTTAAAGCAGCTAGAAGAGCTCCTCAGTTCTCAAAAAGATAATATTCTGCTTATGCAGATATATATACAAATCCCTGAAATCATTGATTTCAGGGATTTTCTTTACTTTTAAAACCTTATAAAAACCTGTGGATATCTACTCGTAATAGACAAGCAATAGGCGTATAATAGACAAATTTCTTGGTTAAATATTTAAGATTAGGGTATTATTTATATAGGAGTTTGGGTTTTGTATATTAATAAGGAGAAATTTTATGGGAGAACTCGGAGAACTTTTTGGACAACTTATTATAGCGTGTTATATTTTTGCAATGCTCAATTTTGCATTTAAATTTATAAATCGAAATTTTGGGGATAAACTTAAAAAACATCCCAAATTATATAAATATTATCTTAAGTTGATGAAATTCTTTGTAAAAAATCATCGTTATTTTGGGATGGCGGCAATTGTGTTTATTATGATTCACGCATATATTCAGTATAATAGATATGGAGTGAGCGTAACAGGAAGTCTTGCAGCGTTAACCATGCTTTTACAAGTAGGACTTGGAATGTATGGTCAATATAAAAATAAAAAAGGGAAAAAATGGCTTATGCTTCATAAAGTTCTTGCAATAGTACTTCTGTTTGCGATACTAAATCATGTGTTATAAAAAATAATTTCTATAAGAAATTCTGCATAAGCTTTGTGGGATTTTTTTTATGCGGTATAATATAGTTATCAGATTTAAAATAAACTAGTTGAGGGATACATATGAATACTATAGTAAAAACAAAATATGGAGAATTAGAAGGTTTTAGAGAGGATAACCTAATAAAATGGTTTGGAGTTCCGTTTGCAAAGCCACCGGTAGGAGAACTTAGGTTTAAAAGAGCAGTTGAATGTGAACCGTGGACAGGTGTGAAAAACTGTAAAGCTCATGGAAATAGACCTATACAGTTTACAAAAGCACCAGATACCGGAGTTAGTGAAAGTGAAGACTGCCTATATCTAAATATATGGAAACCAGATACAGAAAAAAATAAGCTTCCAGTATTTGTTTGGATATACGGCGGCGGTTTTAGTTATGGCGAGTGTAGCGACCCACTTTATGATGGAAGTTCATTTGCAAGAAATGAGGTTATTTTTGTAGGTATAAATTATAGATTAGGAGTACTTGGTTTTTATGATTTTACACCATATCAAAATCAAAATGAAGATTTTGATTCAAACTGTGGATTTTCAGACCAGCTTACGGCATTAAGATGGGTAAAAGAAAATATAGAAGCCTTTGGGGGCGATAGTAATAACATCACAATTGCAGGAGAAAGTGCAGGGGGAACTAGTGTTTGTCATATGATGGCATCACCTTATGCAAAAGGCTTATTTAATAAGGCTATAAGTCAAAGTGCACTTCCTGATTGTCTTCATAATAGCTCATCTGCAAAGCGAAATATGGATATGTTTTTAAAACAGATGAAAATGTCACAAGATCAAGTAATTAAGCTTAAAACTATCGATGTAAATGAGATGAAATCAGCCGCACAGTATGTGCTTGATAATAGCTGCCTTATATATCCTGGAATATTTCAACCAGGGCCAGTCATAGATGAGCTTATTCCTGAAAGTTCGGTGTCAGCATGTGCAAAAGGAGCTGCAAAAGATGTAAGTCTTATAATTGGAACGAATCATGATGAGGGAAGCGTATTTATAAATATGAAATGGTTTCCTTATGATTGGGAAATGACAGAAAAAATGCTTGAAATTAATAACTGCATAAATCACATCGATAAATTAAAAAAATTATATAATAAATCTGGAGATTTAGCCAATCAGATGAATCTGCTTGCAAAGGATAGAGCATTTTTAATAGATGCCATAAAAACTGCAAATGGTCAGAGCAAATATAATGATGTATGGATGTATAGATTTGATTATGCACCCCCATATCTTAAAAGTAAAGGACTCAATGCGATGCATAGTGTTGAGATTCCAATATCACTTAATACGTTTTCAAAGCTGTGGAAAGGCACTGATAAAAATATAGAAAGTAAGCTTAGGTTTGAGATGCATAATGCTTGGCTAAATTTTGCAAAATATGGCAATCCAGGGAAAGTCGCTACTTGTATATGGGAAAACTATGATGAAAATAGTGCTACAACCCTTATATTTGATCAGGAAACTTATACATTGAATAATCCAGAAAAAGAAAATTTTAATGTATGGAATGATATAGAACTTAAATTTTAAACGCT
This sequence comes from Proteocatella sp., assembly GCA_041738345.1. GTDB lineage: Bacteria > Bacillota > Clostridia > Peptostreptococcales > Filifactoraceae > Proteocatella. Next base: position 26,060 of record JBGSPX010000046.1, on the reverse strand, counting down.
ATATGATAATTGAATTGGACTATATTTTTTATTATAAGAGGAGGCTTTATGGTACTTTTAGTGGTAGATACTCAAAAACTTATTACTACAGAAAATCTATATAATTATTCGGAATTTGTAGCTAATGTAAAAGAACTTATTGAAACTGCAAGAAAAAATTCTGTTGAGGTAATTTATGTAGTTCATGATGATGGTGAAGGTGAAGAACTTACAAAAGGTAAAGAAGGATACCAAATATTTGAGGACTTTGCACCTATTGTAGAAGAAAAGATTTTTGAAAAGAATGTAAATAGTGCATTTTTTAAAACAGGATTACTAGAATATTTAAAACGTAAAAATGAAACTAAAGTTATGGTAGTAGGGCTTATGACAGATTACTGTATTGATGCTACAGTTAAAGCGGGATTTGAGCATGGCTTTAAGGTTATTGTTCCAGCTTATTCTAATACTACATTAGATAATGAATTTTTAAATGCTGAAGACTCGTATAGATACTATAATGAAAAAATGTGGAACGAAAGATATGCTGAATGTGTTGATTTAGAAGGAGCAACAAAACTTTTGAAATGTAATAAAGATTCTTGATTATAATCGAAAAATGCTTATATATTATGATTTTATTACAATAAGTTATAATTATACAATTATAATTATAAATAATTTTACTTTATGGATATGTTGGAGTAATATTATTTATGGACAAAATTAATTTATTGGAATGAGAGGAATAATATATGAGTTTTATTAATAAAAATGCAAAAGGGATGTTACTTTGCTTTTTAATAGCGTTACCATCATTTATTTTAGGTAAACTTTATCCGATTATTGGAGGGCCTGTAATTGCTATTATAGTAGGAATGGTAGTTACACTTTTTTTAAAAGACCGTAGAAGTTTTGAAGCTGGAATAAAATTTACCTCAAAAAAAATTCTTCAATATGCAGTTATCCTTTTAGGGTTTGGTCTTAATCTGAGTGTGATTCTTAAAACTGGTAAGCAGTCGCTACCAATAATAATTGCGACTATCTCGGCATCTTTACTGATATCCTATGTACTTCATAAGTGGATGAATATTCCGGAAAAAATATCTACGCTTATAGGGGTAGGTTCATCGATATGTGGAGGTTCTGCAATTGCAGCAACGGCACCTGTGATTGATGCTGATGATGAAGAAGTTGCGCAAGCTATATCGGTAATATTTTTCTTTAATGTACTTGCAGCAATTATATTTCCAAACTTTGGAGCATTACTTGGATTTTCACACATAACAGGAGAAGCATTTGGAATATTTGCTGGAACGGCTATAAATGACACTTCTAGTGTTACGGCGGCGGCTGCAACTTGGGATAGCATGTATAATCTTGGATCGGCAACACTTGATAAAGCAGTTACAGTAAAGCTGACAAGAACGCTCGCCATAATTCCTATAACACTTATACTAGCTTTTTTAAGATCCAAAAAAGCAAAGCATGAAGCTTCAAATGTTTCACTAAAACAGATTTTTCCATTTTTTATATTGTATTTTGTAGGCGCATCGATAATAACTACTGTTGCGGTTAATTTTGGAGTACCGATGGAAATCTTTTCTCCAATAAAAGAAGTAAGTAAATTCTTTATAATTCTTGCAATGGCAGCTATTGGTCTAAATACAAATATTGTAAAGCTTATAAAAACGGGAGGGAAACCTATAATAATGGGACTCTGTTGTTGGATAGGAATTACTGTAGTAAGTTTAGTAATGCAACGTTTAATTGGTATATGGTAGATATAAGTTAAAATATGAATAAGCTAAAAATACTTTAGAAATTCTGGAGTATTTTTTATTTTGGAAAAAAATTAAAAATATATTGACAAAAGTAATTTGATGAAGTAAAATTAAAACATACTAAACCTACCTAAATAGTAGGCAATAAAAACGGATAACAAAACGCTATTATAAAAAGGAGAAAAATATGAGAGTGTATAAAAATGTAAGTGATTTAGTTGGGAAAACACCTTTAGTTGAACTTGTAAATTACAAGGAAGAATTTAATCTTTCAGCAACAATTCTTGGAAAGATGGAATATTTCAACCCTGCAGGAAGTGTAAAAGATAGAGTTGCAAAAGCAATGATTGAAGATGCAGAAGAAAAAGGACTTATAAATAAAAATACGGTTATAATTGAGCCAACAAGTGGTAATACAGGTATAGGACTTGCAGCCATTGCAGCTTCTAGAGGATATAAAATAATCCTTACAATGCCTGAAACTATGAGCGTTGAAAGAAGAAATCTTTTAAGAGCATATGGAGCAGAGCTAGTATTGACAGACGGAACAAAAGGTATGAAAGGCGCTATAGAAAAAGCTAATCAGCTTGCAGAGGAAATTGAAAATAGCTTTGTACCAAGTCAATTTAGTAATTTTTCAAATGTGGAGATGCATAAAAGTACAACGGGTCCAGAAATATGGGAAGATACTGATGGAACTATAGATATATTTGTAGCTGGAATAGGTACTGGAGGAACGATTACTGGTGTAGGTGAATATCTAAAATCTAAAAACCCAAACATAAAAATTGTAGGAGTAGAACCAAAAGATTCGCCAGTGCTTTCAGGTGGAAATCCAGGGCCACATAAGATTCAAGGAATAGGGGCTGGGTTTATTCCAGATATATTAAATGTAGCTATATATGATGAAATTATTCAAGTTGAAAATGAATCAGCGTTTGAAAATGGAAGAATTCTTGCACAAAAAGAAGGCATTCTTGTAGGAATTTCATCTGGGGCAGCACTTTATGCAGCAAAAGAACTTGCAAAAAGAGAAGAAAATAAAGGAAAGACAATAGTTGTAATGCTTCCAGATACAGGCGAAAGATATCTTTCTACACCAATGTTTGCATAAATGTTTGATAGATAAAATTATAGTTTATATAAAAATACTCATTATTATAATAATGAGTATTTTTATATATGAAACTCTATATAGTTTTTATCTTTGTGTTTATCCAAAATATCCTGAAGCGTTATAGAATCAAGATATTCTTTAACAATATCATTAAGACCTTTCCAAACATCTAGAGTCATACAGTTTTCAATATTTTCACATGTATTTGGAGTAGTATCTAGGCATGATATCATAGATATACTACCTTCTGTTATTCTAAGTATAGCGCCAACTGTGTATTCAGAAGGAGATTTTGCAAGCTTATAGCCTCCTTGATTTCCACGACTGGCTTGAAGGATATCAGATCTATTGAGAAGCGGTATTATTTGCTCAAGATATTTTTTTGAGATATTTTGTCTTGTCGCAATATCTTTAAGTGCAATAAAACCTTCATTTTTATGTTCGGCTAAATCTAAAAGCATCCTAAGGGCATAGCGACTTTTTGTAGAAATTTTCATTAAAAACTCCTTTTCTATACTTTTTATAACTACAATTTTAACATATTTTTAAAAATAGTTCAATTGATATACTTAAAATACAAAAGATTAACAATGATTGAATATTTCAGAAAATAATGATATTATTTACTGTGAACATTAACATTAAAAATAATAATGCTAAAATTTTATCAAAATCTGTTTACATTTTTGAGTTTTTGTTGTTATAATTAAGTAAAGAGTGAAAGGAGTGAAAATTAAAATGGCAAAATTTATTTTAAAAGAGTATGTTGAAAATGTACTTATAATCAAGATTAACAACCCTGGAGCACTAAATGCATTAAACAGTGAGGTACTTAGTGAAATTGGTGAAGCGTTTGATGAAGCCTCAAAAGACAATAATGTTAATGCTATAATTTTAACAGGAGAGGGCAAAGCTTTTGTGGCAGGAGCAGACATATCTGAGATGAGTACATTAAATGCTGAGCAGGGAAAAATTTTTGGAGAACATGGGGCAGGCGTGTTTAGAAAAATCGAAACTACCCCTAAAGCAGTAATTGCAGCAGTTAATGGGTTTGCACTTGGTGGAGGCTGCGAGCTTGCAATGGCATGCGATATAAGGATTGCATCTGAAAAAGCTAAGTTTGGACAACCAGAGGTAACTCTTGGAATAACGCCTGGATTTTCAGGAACCCAGAGACTTTCAAGACTTGTAGGTCTTGGAAAAGCAAAAGAACTTATTTTTACAGGTAATATAATAGGTGCAAAGGAAGCAAAAGAAATAGGGCTTGTAAATGAAGTTGTAGAACCTGAAAAACTTATGGAAATTGCACTTGAGATGGCTAAAAAAATTGCATCAAATGCACAGATTGCAGTGAGATACAGTAAGGAAGCTATAGATAGAGGCTACCAAACAGATATAAATTCAGCAATTGACATAGAAGCAAATTTATTTGGACTTTGTTTTGCGACAGAAGATCAAAAAGAAGGAATGAAAGCTTTTTTAGAAAAAAGAAAAGCAGAGTTTAAAAGTAAATAAATGAAAAATTTCTAAAATTTTAAATATAAAAATAAAATATCCAAAGATGTTGACATTTATTTATCAATATGTGATAATTGAAATTGGAAACGTTAACGGAATTTTATAATAAAAAAACAATACTTATTGGAGGCAGAAATATGAAAATTTGTGTAGTTGGTACAGGAACAATGGGCGGAGGAATCGCTCAAACTTTTGCTCAATCAGGTTATAAAGTAATATTCAAAGGAAGATCAGAAGCTTCAATAAACAAAGCTATGGCTTCTATTACAAAAATTTTGTCAAAACAAGTTGAAAAAGGTAAATTAGAGGAAGCTAAAAAAGAAGAAATTCTTTCAAACATAACAACAGCACTTACTTTTGAAGAGTGTAAGGATGCAGATTTATTTATAGAAGCCATTGCAGAAGATATAGAAACAAAAAAATCAACTTTTGCAGATGTTGAAAAAATAGCCAAAGAAGATGCTATACTGGCTACAAATACATCTTCACTTTCAATTACAGAAGTTGCATCTACAACAAGCAGACCAGAAAGAGTTATAGGAATGCATTTCTTTAATCCAGTTCCAGCAATGAAACTTGTTGAAGTTATAAAAGGACAGATGACAGATGAAGTAATATTCAATAAAGTATTTGAATTATCAAAAGCAGTAGGAAAAGTTCCAGTTGAAGTTTCAGAAGCACCAGGATTTGTAGTAAACAGAATACTTATACCAATGATAAATGAAGCAGTAGGAATACTTGCAGATGGCGTTGCTAAAAAAGAAGATATAGATGAAGCAATGAAATTAGGTGCTAATCACCCTATGGGACCACTTGCGCTTGCAGATCTTATAGGACTTGATGTGTGTCTTGCAATAATGGAAGTGTTATATAATGAATTTGCAGATTCAAAATATAGACCTCATCCACTTTTAAGAAAAATGGTTAGAGCTAATCAACTTGGAAGAAAAACTAAAGTAGGTTTCTATAATTATTAATATATAATCTGTTTAGGTAGTTTCTTATAGGGCGCCCCTTAATTAATGTTATTATAATAACAAAGAAAAACCTTGACATAGTTTGACTGAATATAATATAGTATACTTAATAAGTGAAAACGTTATAGCAGTTTTTTGAACTATAGATAGTTAAGGTTAACGGTAGTGTTTTAAATATAAAATTTATAACAAGGAAATGCTGCTTATTTTTGAAAAAAATTTATACATAGGCAGTATTTCCAATTAATGTTTAATTGATAATTATTATAAAATGATAGCATTTAATTTTGGAAGGAGCAAATTTATGAGAGAAGTTGTAATAGTAAGTGCGGCAAGAACAGCAATAGGTAATTTTGGTGGAGGACTTACTCCTATGGGAGCAAGACAAATAGGTGCTATAGCAGCTAAAGAAGCTATAAAAAGAGCAAATATTACTCCAGATATGATAGATGAGTCAATTATTGGAAATGTACTTTCAGCAGGACTTGGACAAAATGTCGCAAGACAAATAAGTATAGATGCAGGAATTCCTGTTGAGAAACCAGCTATGGCTATAAATATAGTTTGTGGTTCAGGACTTAGAGCAGTTTCTACAGCAGCTCAACTTATAGCACTTGGTGATGCTGATATAATTTTGGCAGGTGGTTCTGAGAGTATGAGTAATGCCCCTTATGTTACAAACAGTGCTAGATGGGGAGCAAGAATGGGTAATGTTAATATGGTAGACGTTATGGTTAACGATGGCCTTACAGATGCATTTGCAGGCTACCATATGGGAATGACTGCTGAAAATCTTGCTGAAAAATATAGCTTAACTAGAGAAATGCAAGATGAACTTGCGTTAAATAGTCAGCTTAGAGCAGAAAAAGCTCAAAATGAAGGTAAATTTGTAGATGAGATTGTACCAGTTGTTATATCTACAAGAAAAGGGGATGTAGTTATAGATAAGGATGAATTTATAAAACCTAATATGACTATTGATAAATTAGCTAAATTAAAACCAGCATTTAAAAAAGACGGCACAGTAACTGCTGGAAATGCATCAGGTATAAATGATGGAGCTGCAATGCTTATAGTTATGTCAAAAGAAAAAGCTGAGGAACTTGGACTTGAAATAATGGCTACTATAGTGTCTTATGCAACTTGTGGAGTTGATCCATCAATAATGGGATATGGACCAGTGCCAACAGTTAAGAAAGCGTTAGAAAAAGCAAATCTTACAATGAAAGATATTGAACTTGTAGAAGCGAATGAAGCATTTGCATCTCAAGCACTTTCAGTATCAAAAGCGCTTGAATTTGATATGGAAAAAGTAAATGTTAATGGTGGAGCAATTGCACTAGGACATCCAATAGGAGCTTCTGGAGCAAGAATCCTTACAACATTACTATATGAAATGAAAAGATCTGATAAAAAATTAGGACTTGCTACACTTTGCATAGGTGGTGGAATGGGAACTGCCTTAATAGTAAAAAGATAAATTTTAAAAAGTTAAATAACAAATATAAACTCCTTATCAATCTCTAGATAGGATAAGGAGTTTAATTTGCACAATAAATTGTTTAATTATTAATTAACAGGAGGAAACGAAATGAATTTTACTTTAACTAAGGAGCAACAACTACTTAGACAGATGCTAAGAGAATTTGCAGAAAATGAAGTTAAACCTTTAGCAGCAGAAATTGATGAAGAAGAAAGATTTCCAGAAGAAACTGTTGAAAAAATGGTAAAAGCAGGAATTATGGGAATACCATTTTCAAAACAATATGGTGGAGCTGGGGCAAATTATGTGGCTTATGCGATGGCAGTCGAGGAACTTTCAAGAGTATGCGCTACTACAGGAGTTGTAGTATCTGCACACACTTCACTAGGTGGAGGTCCACTTGTAGATTTTGGAACTGAAGAGCAAAAACAAAAATATTTAATACCTTTAGCAAAAGGCGAAACTCTTGGAGCGTTTGGGCTTACTGAGCCAAATGCAGGAACAGACGCAGCGGGACAGCAAACAACGGCAGTTCTTGATGGGGACCACTACATCTTAAACGGAACAAAAATATTCATTACTAATGCTATGTACGCTGATACATATATAGTTATGGCGATGACAGATAAATCAAAAGGAACTAAAGGCATATCAGCATTCATAGTTGAAAAAGGTATGGAAGGTTTTAGTTTTGGACCAAAAGAAAAGAAAATGGGAATTAGAGGATCTGCTACTTGTGAGCTTGTATTTGAAAATGTAAGAGTTCCAAAAGAAAACCTTTTAGGAAAAGAAGGACAAGGTTTTAAAATTGCAATGAAAACTCTTGACGGAGGAAGAATTGGAGTAGCAGCTCAAGCACTTGGAATAGCTCAAGGAGCACTTGATGAAACAATAGCATATGTTAAAGAAAGAAAACAGTTCGGAAGATCTATAGCACAATTCCAAAATACTCAGTTCCAACTTGCAAATTTAGCAGCAAAAATAGAAGCTTCAAGACTTCTTGTATATAAAGCAGCAGATTGCAAAGATAGAGGATTATCATACAGCGTAGAAGCAGCTACAGCTAAACTTTTTGCTGCAGAAACAGCTATGGAAGTTACTACTACTAAATGTGTTCAATTATTCGGTGGATATGGATACACAAGAGAATATCCAGTTGAAAGAATGATGAGAGATGCTAAGATAACTGAAATCTATGAAGGGACTTCAGAAGTTCAAAGAATGGTAATTGCAGGAAGCTTATTGAAGTAGAATTTAGGAGGAATAAAATGAATATAGTAGTTTGTATAAAACAAGTACCTGATACAACAGAGGTAAAACTTGATCCAAAAACTGGGACTCTAATAAGAGATGGAGTGCCATCTATAATAAATCCGGATGATAAAGCAGGCTTAGAAGCAGCACTTAGAATAAAAGATAAGAATGGTTCACAAGTTATTGTACTTACAATGGGACCTCCACAGGCAGACCTTGCACTTAGAGAAGCTTTAGCAATGGGTGCAGATAGAGCAATCCTTCTTACAGATAGAGCTTTTGCAGGCGCAGATACTTGGGCTACATCATCAGCACTTGCAGGCGCACTAAAAAATATAGATTTTGATTTAATAATAGCAGGAAGACAAGCTATAGATGGAGATACAGCACAAGTTGGGCCACAAATTGCAGAACATCTTGGATTACCATCAGTAACTTATGTTGAAGAAATTGAAGCTTATGATAAATCAATAGTAGTTAAAAGAGCGTTCGAAGATGGATACCAAAAAATAAAAGTTCAGACTCCATGTCTTATAACAGCGCTAAAAGAGTTAAACGAATCAAGATATATGAATGTACAAGGTATATTTGAAGCATTTGACGAAAGTAAAATTGAAGTTTGGAATGTAGGAAACATAGAGGTTGAAGAAAGTAATCTTGGCCTTAAAGGCTCTCCAACAAAGGTTAAAAAATCATTTACTAAAGGTGCTAAAACAGCAGGTAAATTATTTGACGTTTCACCTCAAGAAGCAGCTCAAATCATTGTAGATAAACTTCAAGAAAAATATCTAATTTAGTAATATTGAGTCTATAAAATAAATTTTATTATGGGAATTAATTTGTTTAAAGGAAACAGGAGGTATTCAAAGTGAACCTTTCAGAATATAAAGGCGTATTAGTGTTCGTAGAACAAAGAAATAAAGAAGTTCAAAAGGTTTCTGTGGAGCTACTTGGAAAAGGAAGAGAGCTAGCAGACACATTAGGAGTTGGAGTTACCGCAGCGCTTTTAGGCCATGGGGTAGAAGGTTTAGCAGATGATTTAATTCATCATGGAGCAGATAAAGTGGTAATAGCAGATAATAAAATGCTTGAACTTTTTGTTACTGAACCCTATACAAAAGCACTTGTTGGAATAATAAAACAAGAAAAACCTGAAATAGTACTTTTTGGAGCTACTTCAATAGGAAGAGACCTTGCTCCTAGAGTATCAGCAAGAGTTCATACAGGGCTTACAGCAGACTGTACAAGTCTTGATATAGAAGAAGAAACTAATAATCTACTTATGACTAGACCTGCATTTGGCGGAAACATAATGGCAACTATAGCGTGTCCTGATTTTAGACCTCAAATGTCTACAGTTAGACCTGGGGTTATGCAGAAAATGGCATCAGACAAGTCTAGAAAAGGTGAAATTGTTAAATTTGATGCTAAATTAGAAGCATCTGATATGAATGTAGAAGTATTAGAGTATGTAAAAGAAACTAAAGCTAAGGCTAATATAGAAGAAGCTGGAATGCTTGTATCAGCGGGAAGAGGGGTTGGTGGACCAGATAATTTAGGACCTCTTTATGATCTTGCCGACACAATTGGTGGACTTGTTTCAGGTTCAAGAGCGGTTATTGATGCAGGTTGGCTTGATAAGGATAGACAGGTTGGACAAACAGGTAAGACGGTTAGACCAGAAGTATATATGGCATGTGGTATTTCAGGCGCTATTCAGCACGTTGCTGGAATGGAAGAGTCAGAACTTATAATTGCTATAAACAAAAATCCAGATGCAGCTATATTTGAAGTAGCAGATCTTGGCCTTGTAGGAGATGTAGGAAAGGTACTGCCAATACTTACTGATCTTATAAAGAAAGCAAAGATAGAAGCTAATGAAAAATAACTATGTGATTACCGAAGTAATATAAATAATTTCCTCAAAATACAGTTAAAATTTCAGTTCTACTGAAAAGTTAACTGTATTTTTTTGTGTTTTTTCAGGCATAGTTTTGATTGGAAAGAATAATATAAAAAAAATTTCTCATAATTATCAAAAAATTCAATAATAGGGTTGACGAGGGTGCGATTTATTTGATATTATATTATCAAGAAATATACGAGTAGAATTGTTTAATAATCACGATTATTAATTATGGAAATTTGAATAAGAGGAGGATAAAAATTGAATCCATATATTAATAATTATAAAAAGGAGAATTTTTATGAACAAATCTTCACTGAATTCAAAAAAGGACAGCTCAGTATATTACATATCATTAATAGTAACTATATCAATTGTTTTATGGGGGATGTTTTTTCCTAAAAGTTTTGAATTTGTAGGAAATAATGTTTTTAGTTTTTTAGTAAACGAGTTTGGATGGTTTTATACACTATCGATGTCGTCGTTTGTTATATTTGCGGTTTGGATAGGTTTTTTTTCAAAGTATAAGGATATAAAGCTTGGAGCAGATGATTCTAAACCAGAATATACAACAACTTCATGGTTTGCAATGCTTTTTTCAGCAGGAATGGGAATTGGGCTTGTATTCTGGGGTGCAGCTGAACCGTTAAATCATTTCATGGCTCCTCTAGGAGCTGAATCAGGGACAGAAATGGCAAAAGAATTTGCAATATCAAAGTCATTTCTTCACTGGGGACTTCATCCATGGGCAAATTATAGTGTACTAGCATTAGCACTAGCATATATGCAGTTTAGAAAGAATAAACCAGGGCTTATAAGTAGTGTATTTATACCATTACTTGGAGAAAAAGTAGTAAATGGTTGGGTAGGAAAATTTATTGATATTCTTGCTGTCTTTGCAACTGTGGCAGGTGTAGCAACATCATTAGGACTTGGAACATATCAAATAAACAGTGGGCTTAATTTTTTATTTGGAGTTCCAGAAAATAATGTGGTGCAGATACTTATAGTAATTTTTGTAACATCAATATTCATGTTTTCAGCTGCTAGAGGGCTGGATAAAGGGATGAAATTTATATCAAATCTAAATGTAGGAGTTGCAGGATTAATCTTGATAATAGCTTTTATTGTAGGACCTTCTGTATATATACTAAATATTTTTGTAGAAGGACTAGGTATTTATTTTAGAGATTTAGCTGCAAATTCTTTTCAGCTTGGAGCTTTTGAAAGTTCAAATTGGTATGGTTCTTGGACTATATTCTACTGGGCTTGGTGGATAGCGTGGGCACCTTTTGTAGGGACGTTTATTGCTAGAATTTCAAAAGGCAGAACTATAAAAGAATTCGTAACAGGAGTTCTTTTAGCACCGACATTAGCATCCTTTATATGGTTTGCTGTGTTTGGCGGTATGGGGCTTAACTTAGGAACTGGAATTGCAGGAGAAGCTATAAAATCCACTTCTACAGCATTTTTTGTAGTAATGAGAGAATATCCATTAGGAACGCTTATTTCTATAATTGCAATAGTATTATTATGTACTTTCTTTATAACTTCAGCAGATTCAGCAACCTTTGTACTTGCTATGTTTAGTTCAAATGGAGATTTAAATCCAAGTGCTAGCAAAAAACTTATTTGGGGAGCTATTCAATCGGCATTAGCGCTTTCGCTTATGATAGGAAGTTCGAATGGACTTCAGATGCTTCAAACTATATCACTTGTAGCTGCATTTCCATTTGCCTTTGTAATGATTTTGGGAATGGTATCGTTATTGAAGGCACTTAAACAAGAAGACGTAGCGTTAGAAAATAGATCCATAGTAGGAGAAGAACAAGTTTCAAAAACAAGTAAAAATTTTAGTTCGGTGCATGATTTGAGCGAAGCGCTGATAGATTAAATTAGAGGAGGAATTTTGATGAAATTAGAAATTGGAAACTTTTATGTTAAAGATGTAGTTTTTGGAGAAAATACTGCTTATAGTAAAGGAATTTTAACGATAGATAAGTTAGCAGCACTTGACTTTATAAAAGAAGAGGAAAGTCATATAACTGATGTGGATTTAATGATTGCAAAACCTGGAGAAGACATTAGAATAGTTCCAGTTAAAGAGGCTATTGAGCCAAGAGTAAGACCTGATGGAAGAACTCTTTTTCCAGGAGTTACAGGAGAAATTTCAAATGCAGGAGAAGGACGAGTACATGCATTAAAAGGTTGTAGCGTACTTGCTGTTGGAAAACATTGGGGAAGTTTTGGCGATGGACTTATAGATATGAAATCTGGTGCAAAATATACATATTTTTCTAAATTGATAAATATATGTATGGTAGCTGATACAGATGAAGAATTTGAACGATATGAGCAGCAGAAAAAGAATAAGGCTCTTAGATGGGCAGCTCATAAACTTGCGGAATATATAGGAAATGCAGTTAAAGAACTTGAGCCAGAAGAAATTGAAACTTATGAACTTGAGCCTATTATGAAACGCTCTCAAGAACTTTCAAAACTTCCGTCTGTAGTGCTTGTTATGCAGCCTCAGTCTCAAATGGAAGAGCTTGGTTACAATGATCTTGTGTATGGTTGGGATATGAATAAATATGTACCTACATTTATGAATCCTACAGAAGTTCTTGATGGAGCTATGATATCAGGAAGCTTTATGCCAGCATCTTCTAAATGGTCAACTTATGATATGCAAAACTTTCCCACTATAAAAGAACTTTTTAAGGAGCATGGAAAGAGCATAAATTTCCTTGGAGTAATAATGTCAAATCTAAATGTTTCTCTAGAGCAAAAGGAAAGAGCGGCTACCTTTGTAGCACAGATGGCAAAATCGCTTGGAGCTGATGGCGCGATAGTTACAGAAGAAGGTTATGGAAATCCAGATGCAGATTATATAAGATGCATAAGAGTACTTGAAGATGCAGGGGTAAAAGTGGTAGGAATAAGTAACGAGTGTACAGGCAGAGACGGCGCATCACAGCCTCTTGTTACATTAGATCAAAAAGCAGATGCACTTATTTCAACGGGAAATGTTTCTCAGCTTATAGAACTTCCACCAGCAAAAATTGTTATAGGAGAGCTGGAGTCTCTAGCAAGAGATGGTCTTTCTGGAGGATGGGCTTATGATGAAGTTATGGGGTCTTCAGTAAGAGACGATGGCTCTATAATAATGGAAAACAATGCGATGTTTTGTGGAGATCAGATTGCAGGCTGGTCAACAAAAACAATGAAAGAATTTTAAGGAGGGAAAACTGATGAAAAAAGCGATACATTATATAAATCAATTCTTTGCAGGTATAGGTGGAGAAGATAAAGCTGATTATGCTCCTGAAATTGTAGAGGGTACGGTAGGACCAGCGATGGCAATGAATGAAATTTTAAATGCACAGATAACGCATACCGTAATATGTGGAGATAACTTTATGGGTTCTAGAGAAAAGGAAGCCGTTGAAGCCATCCTTGGATTTTTAGAAGATAAAGAATTTGATATGTTTATTGCAGGGCCAGCTTTTCAAGCAGGAAGATATGGATTTGCATGTGGAACTATATGTAAGGCAGTAAAGGAAAAATACAATGTTCCGGTTTTAACATCAATGCACATTGAAAATCCTGGGGTTCAAATGTTTAAAAAAGATATGCCTATATTTGTGGGCGGAAAGAGTGCAGCAAAACTTAGAGGTGATGTAAAAGTCATGGCAGCTTATGCAAATAAAATGCTTGGAAATGAAGAAACTCTATCTGCGGAAGAAGAAGGTTACTTCCCAAGAGGAATAAGACATCAGGTTTGGAGAGCTGATGAAAAAACCGCAGCTCAAAGAGGCGTGGAGATGCTTATTAAAAAGCTTAACAATGAAGCATTTCAAACTGAACTTATTATTCCTGAAAAAGATATGGTTCCAGTAGCAATGCCAATAAAAGAACTTTCCAAGGCGAAAATTGCAATATTAAACACAGGTGGAATTGTTCCAGTTGATAACCCTGATAGAATTCAATCGGCTTCATCTACAAGATGGGGAAGATACTCTATTGAGGGCATGGAAACTCTAAAATCAGGCGAATTTAAAACAATACATGCAGGTTTTGATCCAGCAGCAGCAGATGCTGACCCAAATGTAATAGTTCCATTAGATGCGCTTAGAGCACTTGAAAAAGAAAATAAATTTGGGCAGCTTCACCCATATTTTTACACAACTGTAGGAACTGGAACTACTCAAGCAGAAGCTTCAAGAATGGCAAAGGAAATTTTAGAAAAACTTCAGGAAGATAAAGTGGATGGGGTTATCATGGTTTCTACATGAGGCACTTGTACTCGTTGCGGCGCAACGATGGTAAAAGAAATAGAAAAATCAGGAATGCCAATTGTTCATATGTGCAATATAGTACCAGTTTCAGAAACTGTAGGAGCAAATAAGATAGTACCTACAATATCAATTCCATATCCTCTTGGGAATCCAAATACTCCAAAAGATGAGCAATGGAAGCTTAGATATCACAGAGTAAGTGTTGCACTAGATGCCCTTACAGAAGACGTAAAAGAACAAACCGTATTTAAAGTTAAAATATAAATAGTTATAATGTTAGTTTTGTAAATTCTGAGCAGTTTCAAAATTTTAATAAATCCCATTAATTATCTATTAAAACAACGTCTAGATATTATATTAATAATATTTGGGCGTTTTTCATTTGTATAAATTAAAATTTAAAAATGATTATATTATTTATTGACATTAATGTATAAACTTGAGATGATATGAAGTATAGACTATGTTTAGGGGGATTTTAATTTGATAGATAAAATTTTGGAAAAAAGAAAAAATATTGATAAAAAAATTATGCAAAAAAGAAGAACAGTAAAATATTTTATAAATGCTGTTAAGAAAATACAGGAAAGCGAAGGCTTAGATGCAGTTTCTATAAAAAAAGTTGCGGATATAGCAAGTTATAACAGCGCTACGATATATAATTACTTTGAAAACCTAGAGCATCTACTTTTTTTTGCATCGATGGAGTATTTTAAAGAGTATATAGAAGAATTACCACTAAAACTTAAAGGGAAAACTGACTCACTTGAAATATATATAATTATATGGCAGTGCTTTTTGGAACATTCGTTTAGACATCCAGAAAATTATTATTCAATATTTTTTGCAAAAAATGCAGTCAAAGCAAGAGAGTATATTGATGATTATTATATGCTTTACCCACTAGATACAAGTAATATGACAGAAGATGTAAAAGCTATGATGCAAGAAAAAGATTTATTTACAAGAGGAAATATTGCAATAAGGGAATGTATAAAGGAAGGGTATTTTGAAGAAAAAGAAGGATATGAACTTAACTCTATAATAACTTATATATATGAAAGTTTTCTTTTTAGAGTAATACATCATCAATTAGATGCTCATGAAGCTGATGAAAATGTAAACAACTATTTAATAAACTTGATTAAAAAATATAAGCTAAAATGTTGAAATATAAATATATAGTGATATAATTATAAAAGATGGAAGTAAAGACTAATTGGAGGCAGAAATTTGATAGAGAGAAATAATTCAGAAATAACGGCTATTGATAAGAAATTTATACAGAAAAAGCGAATAATAAAGTATTTTATAGACGCGGTGAAACAAATAGAAAGAGAAGAGGGTCTTAATGCAGTTACAATAAGGAAGGTTGCGGATATAGCAGGTTATAACAGTGCAACCTTGTACAATTACTTTGAAAATTTGGACCATTTACTTTTATTTGCTTCGATGGATTATTTTAGAGACTATGTAAGTGAGCTTCCAGTAAAACTAGAAGGAATAGATAATCCCGTAGAAAGATATATAATTATCGCAGAATGTTTTTATAGAAATGGATTTGAGCATCCTCAAAATTTTTATGCTATATTTTTTGCAAAGGTTTCAAATTCTATAAATCATTATATAAAGGAATATTATGAGCTTTTTCCTATAGATATTAGCGAAATGGATCATGATATAAGAGAAATAGCTGATGGAAAAGATTTATTCTACAGAGATAGTATATCTATGAAAAAATGTATAGAAGAAGGCTATTTTGCAAAAGAAGAAGGTTTGGAATTAAATGAAATAATGGTGTATGTATTTGAGAGCTTCTTATATAGAGTTATACATGACCAATTAAATCCTAAAATAGCAAATCAAAAGATAGATAAATATCTTCATAATATGATACAAAAATACAGAAAGAGATAGCAGGAGGGTTTATGTCTGAGAAAAAAACAATATTCAGTGGTATTCAGCCATCTGGAAAAATTACATTAGGAAATTATTTAGGAGCAATTTCAAACTGGGTAGAACTGCAAGAAGAGTACAATAACTATTATTGTATAGTAGATATGCATGCGATAACAGTTCCTCAGGTTCCAAAGGATCTTAGAGAAAATACGCTATTACTGCTTTCTCAGTACTTAGCAGCAGGAATAGACCCACAAAAAAGTACTATATTTATTCAATCTCATGTACCACAGCATGTAGAACTGGCATGGGTACTTCAAACCATGACATATATGGGAGAGCTTGGAAGAATGACTCAGTACAAGGATAAATCAGCTAAGGGTGGAGAAAATCTAAACTCTGCACTATTTACGTATCCTGTGCTTATGGCCTCAGATATCCTTCTTTATTCTACAGATTTAGTACCAGTAGGAGAAGATCAAAAGCAGCATCTTGAACTTGCAAGAGATGTAGCTCAAAGATTTAATAATAGATATTCAGAGACATTTAAAGTTCCAGAAGTATATATTCCAAAGGTAGGGGCAAGAGTAATGAGCCTTCAAGAACCTACTAAAAAAATGAGTAAATCAGATGAAAATGAAAATGGATATATAAGCCTTATGGATTCAAATGATGTGATTCTTAAAAAAGTAAAAAGAGCAGTTACTGATTCAATAGGAGTTGTGAATTATTCAGATGAGCAGCCAGGAATAAAAAACCTTCTTGAAATCTGTTCAAAGTTCGAAAATACATCACCTCAAGAACTAGCTTTAAGATACGAAGGCAAAGGCTATGGGGATTTCAAAGCAGATGCTGCTGAAATAATAGCAGAGGGCATAAGACCAGTAAGAGAAAAAGCAAATGAATATCTTGCGGATAAAGCTTATCTTGAAGAAGTTTATTCTCTTGGAGCTCAAAAAGCAGAAGCTGTAGCTGCAAAAATGGTGAGTAAAGTGTACAAAAAAATAGGCTTCATACCTAAAAAAAGAATTTAATCTAGGAGGAATGAATGCCATATATATTTATTGTAATAGGGCTTTTAGCAATAGATCAAATTTCAAAATTATGGGCGAGAAATAGTCTTATGAATATGGGAAGTATCCCTATAATTCAAGATTTTCTTCATCTAACTTATGTTGAAAATCGTGGAGCAGCTTTTGGACTGCTTCATGGGAAAATTCTATTATTTTTGATTGCAACTGTGTTTGCAATGATACTTCTTTTAAAATATGCACATTCTCAAAGAACAAATGAGAAGTCAAAACTGCTTAATATTATTGTTTCGTTTATAATTGCAGGGGCAGTAGGAAATTTAATAGATAGAGCCTTACTTGGGTTTGTTACAGATATGATTGATTTTAGAGGAATATGGGTTTTTGTATTTAATGTTGCAGATTGTTATGTCGTTTGTGGCACTATGGCGCTTATGTACTATATGTTTAGATTTGACACTCAATTTGAAAATAAAAAATAATATTAATCTACTAAATTATTTTTAATAATTTAGTAGATTTTTTTTGCAAAAGGATATATAATAGTATTAAGAAAAAGCGTTTTCTTTTGAAAGTGTATTTTTTTGACGAACAGTTAACTTAAACTAACTAAAGCTGAGTTAGAAGCTAGTTTATAAAGGAGAGTTTAATATGAAAAAGAAAATACTTGTTACAGGTGGACTTGGACAAATTGGGACAGAACTTATAATGACCTTAAGAAATGTTTATGGAAATGAAAACGTAATAGCAAGCTCTATAGAGAGTGACTGCCCAGATTTTATTAAAGAAACCGGAATATATGAATCGATAGATGTATTAGATGCCAAAAAGCTTGGTGAAATAAGCAGTAAACATAAAGTGAATCAAATTGTTCATCTAGCAGCTATTCTTTCAGCTGTAGGGGAACATAAACCTCAATTAGCTTATGATATAAATATGAATGGCTTATTCAATGTGCTTGAAGTAGCAAGAGAAACTGGAGCGTCAGTATTTACACCAAGTTCTATTGCAGCTTTTGGGCCAACTACTCCAAAAGATATGACGCCGCAAGATACGATTCAAAGACCAACTACTATGTACGGGGTTACTAAGGTTGCAGGTGAACTGCTTTGTGATTATTATCATCAAAGATTTGGCTTAGATACTAGAGGCGTAAGATTCCCAGGACTTATTTCCTATAAAGCACTTCCTGGTGGAGGCACTACCGATTACGCAGTGCATATATATTATGAGGCTATTAAGCAAAGAAAATACACTTCATATATAGCAGCAGGAACTAAGATGGATATGATGTATATGCCAGATGCAATAAAATCTATACTTGATTTGATGGAAGCAGATGGAAGTAAACTTATTCATATAAATGCATTTAATATTGCGGCTATGAGCTTTGCACCAGAAGATCTTGAAATAGAAATAAAAAAACATATTCCAGATTTTGTACTAGATTATAATGTAGATCCTATAAGACAGCAAATTGCAGATTCTTGGCCTAATTCACTTGATGACACTGCAGCAAGAAATGAATGGGGATGGAAACCTGAATTTGATTTATCAAAAATGACATTAGATATGCTTCAAAAACTTTCTATAAAACTTGAAAAAACTTATTAAAATTTTATTTTAAATTATAAAAGCTCATTACTCCTATTTATTGGAATAATGAGCTTTTTTGAAATCTAGAAAAAGCTTATTAAAAATACCACGATTCCTAAAACTATTCTATACCAGCCAAATATTTTAAAATCATGTTTTTTGATGTAGCTCATTAAAAATTTTATAACTAAAATTGAAACTATAAAAGACACTATCATTCCGACGCTGAGTATAAGGATTTCTTGAGTTGAAAAAGCAAAGCCAAATTTTATAATTTCCATAAGGCTAGCCCCGAACATAACTGGAATAGCAAGAAAAAAAGTAAATTCTGCGGCTATCGGACGAGATATTCCAAGTAAAAGTGCACCTATTATAGTAGCTCCAGATCTTGAAGTTCCAGGAAATACAGCCGCAATTACTTGAAATATACCTATATAAAATGCAAGTTTAAAGCTGAGATCTTCTAAATTTGTAATCGTGGGTGTTTTTTTTGCATTCCAGTTTTCAACAATTATAAAAGCTATACCTACAAGAATAAGCATTGTAGCAACAGTAACATAGTTATAAAAAAGCAAATCGATGTAGTCGCCAAAAGCAAGTTCAATAATAATTGCGGGAATACAGGCAATTATTATTTTGTACCACATGATAAAAATATCTTTTTTTATAAATGGTTTTTTATTTAAATCAAATGGAAATATTTTGTTCCAAAATATAAGCACTACGGCAAATATAGCACCAAGTTGAATTACAATTAGAAACATATTTAAAAAATCTTCACTTACATTAAGAGGCATAACTTTATTTAGGAGTATCATATGACCTGTGCTGCTTATAGGGAGCCATTCGGAGATACCTTCTACGATTCCAAAAATACAGGCTTTAATTAATTCGATCATTTTATTTCCTTTCTATTTTATATCTTCTTTATTAAAGTAATAAAAGCAAAGTAAAAAGCCAACGAGTATAGTAATAAAAACAATAGAAACTGAAAGTATAATCGGATAGCCAGTGTCGACTATTTTATTCGTAACCAAAAGATATATAGCTGACCATGGAAATAAGGCACCTAAAGTTTCATTTGTAAGAGCTGCATTTATCATAACTATAGCCGCTGAAGTAATAACTGGAATAACTATACCTTTAGTCCAAATAGTTATAAATATAATTGGAGATAGCATTAATATAAGTAGAAATGTTCCAAAACTACATTCAAAAAGGCTTATTAATACTATATTTAGAGTGAGTTCACTAGCATTAGCTAGAATTCCAACTATTAAGCAAAATAACCAAGATAATAAAGAAAGACTTATGCACCATATAATAAGTGTTAAGAATTTACATATCAAAAGGGCTGATTTTGATATGGGTATGGTTAGAATTGTTTTTAGGGTGTTTTCAGTATATTCTCTTCCAAATATATAAGCGCCAAATACTGTATAGACGATGAGCCCAAAAATTAGAATCATGTACATATTTGACTGACTGAATATATTGTAGTATGTTACAACTACATCTGGATTATTGGAGCGTTCTTTAAAAATTTCGACAAGAATCATGAATGGATTTACCATAGCTCCAAGTATACTTATAATTGTCATTTTAGAGCGTTTTAATTTCATAAATTCACATTGCAATAGACTAACCAATGCTGTCACCTCCTATTAGAGAATTGAAGTAATCTTCTAATTTTTCCTCACTTAGATTTAATTTGAAAACATCTATATCATTATTTATAAAAATTTTATTAATAACGGACCTTTCTTCGAGTCTTGAAAAAATTCTTAGAGTATTATTTTCAAATACGCTATAATCATTAATTTTAAGTTTTTCCTCTAATAGAAGGCAGGCTTTGTTTATGTCAGAAACTATAAACTCAACATACTGTCTATTTCGCTTATTTAAATCTTTCATAAAAACTTCTTCTACAACCTTTCCTTCATGAATAACGCCTATTATATCAGCAAGTTGTTCTATTTCGCTAAGTATGTGGCTTGATATAAATATGGTTACATTTCTTTCGTGGCAAAGTTTTTCGAGATAGCCTCTAATTTTTGTGATACCAACAGGATCTAAGCCATTTATAGGTTCATCTAGTATAAGAAGCTCAGGATCATGCATTACAGCGGCTGCTATACCAAGTCTTTGTTTCATTCCGAGGGAATAGTTTGAATAAGTTTTTTTTAGTTCATTTTCTAAGCCTACAATTTTGAGCGCATTTACAACGCTAGAATCTTTATGATGGCCTCTGAGTTTAGATAGTAGTTTAAGGTTCTCATATCCTGTTAAATTTTCATAAAAGCCAGGAGATTCTATAAGGGAACCGATTCTTCTGTAAAGTTCAGATTTATTTTTTGTGTGCGATTCTCCAAATAATAAAATTTCACCTTCACTTGGAGCAGCTAGGCCTAAAAGCATTCTCATAATAGTGGTTTTTCCAGCGCCATTTCTTCCTAAAAGTCCATATATTTTGCCCTTTGGAACATGGAGATTAACTTTGTTTACTGCGATTTGAGTTTCAAATTTTTTTGATAGATTTTTTGTTTCAATTATATAATTCATGATATCACCTTCCTTACTTAATATGATAATACCTAAATCTTAATAGCACATTTCTAAATTCTTACTTTTTCCTTACTTAAAAAAGAATGACTTAGTCATTCTTTATAACAGGGAAGGTTATTTCAAAAATCAAGTCTTTTCCTAATGTACTGTCAGCCGATATGTTACCACCCATCAATTCAGTTAACTGTTTAGCAATACATAGACCGAGTCCGCTACTTTGTTTTGTTCTTGAGGAATCCGCCTTATATAGCCTATCAAATATATGGTTAAGCTGCTTTTCATCTAAGCCAACTCCATTATCGGATATTTGCAGATTAATAATATCTTGTTTTGAGGAAATACAAATATTTATTTTTTTACAGAAGCTATGTTCGATACTATTTTGGATAATATTATTTACGATTCGCATATAAGCCTGGGAATCTATAAGGGTAGTTATGTCATAATCTGGAATATCAAAGACATACTCTATATTAGAAGCTTCAAGTATTGGGAGCCAATCTATAAGTATATTTCGAGTGAGTTCACAGATATCGTTAACACTAGGCTGAAGCTTCATTTCGCTTGAATCTATTTTAAACCAGTCAAAAAGCTTATCTACAAGCTGTTTAAGGTCATAAGCTTTTTTTCTTGAAATATTTATGTAGTGAATATTCTCATCTTCATTTAAGATATTATCATTTAAGGCATCGAGATATCCAAGTAGGGATGTAAGTGGAGTTCTAACATCATGTGAAAGACTTGTAAGAAGTTCTTTATTTGCACTTTCTATTCTTTTTGATTCAACTTCAGAAGTTTTATGCCTTTCTTCTATTTTATTTATTTCAAGTGCTAATTGTGATAAAAGAGAATTGTTTTTTACGAATATTTTTTTAAAATTATTCTGATTAAGCGATTTGGTTTGATTTAAAATAATATAAATAGATTTTTTTAAGGAATATAGATATATTAAAAGAACGATTATTATCAATATTAAAATGAGTATTAATCCTAAATAAATAGTCATTATTTAGTGCCTCCAAACTTATAACCTACTCCCCACACTGTTAAAATATATTTTGGAGTATCGGGAGAAGGTTCTATTTTTTTTCTAAGTCTTCTAATATGAACCATTATATTATTATCATCAAACGCGTATTCATCCTCCCAAACCTGAGTATAAATCTGTTTTTTTGTAAATACTCTACCTGGATTACTTGCAAGAAAGAATAAAAGTTCAAATTCCTTTGCAGTAAGTTCTGCAGTAGTATTATTAGCAATTACGGTTCTGGTGTTTAGAAATATAGAAAGGCCTTCAAATTCGAGTGTGATTTCACTATTATCATGAGCTGAGATATTATTTTGGCTACCTAGGGAGGTGAACCTTCTTATTAATGAAGCGGTTCTTGCTAAGAATTCATTCATACTGAAGGGCTTTGTAAGATAATCATCTGCACCAAGCCTAAGTCCTAAAACCTTATCAACTTCATCACATTTTGCGGTGAGTATAAGTACAGGAACATTACTTTTTTGGCGTATTTCCTCTAATATATCTAAACCGTTTTTTTGAGGGAGCATCATATCAAGCACAATAAGTTCATAATTTTGAGAAAGAGCTTCAGTTAAACCATCGATACCGTTATGTTTTAGGCATACGCAGTAATTTTCTAGTTCTAAGTATTTTTTTATTAAGTTACAAAGATCTATATCATCGTCAATTACAAGGATATTTTTGTTCAAATTATCACCTTCTATTAGTATATTTTTTATAATTATATCATTTATATAGCACTTGAGCACTTAGAGTTTTTTTAAATGTTAAAATTTGTGATATATGGTATAATATAAGAAAATAATAATTTAGAAGAGGTAGTAAAAATGAATTGGACAGAGATATTGATAAAAGTAGATTCTCAATCAGTCGAAGCGGTTACCAACATACTTTATGAACACGGAGCTCAAGGAGTTGCGATAGAAGAACCTATTGATGTTGAAAAATTAAGAGAAGATGAACTTTACTGGGATTATATTGATGAAAAGCTATTAGAAGGAGATACTTCTCAAACTAAGATAATGGCTTATTTTTCTGAAGAGGAAAAAAGTCTTCCAGAAAAAATAATGGATATAACAGAGCAGATAAAACACCTTCAAGATTTTGGACTTGAAGTAGGAGATTTTTCTGTAGAACTTAGTGAAGTGCACCAAGAGGATTGGGAAAATGCGTGGAAGCAATATTTTAAGCCTATTCATGTTACAGATAAAATAGTAGTAAAACCTAAATGGGAAACTTACGAAAAGAAAACTGACGAAATTGTAATAGAGATAGACCCAGGAATGGCTTTTGGTACAGGAACTCATGAAACAACAAGTATGTGTATAAATCAGATTGAAAAAAATCTGAAAAAAGAAGACAAGATACTTGATATCGGCTGTGGAAGTGGAATACTAGCTATGGCAGCGGTACTTCTTGGCGCAAAAAAAGCAGTGGGTGTGGATTTAGACCCTGTAGCAGTAAGAGTATCAAAAGAAAATATTGAACTTAATGGACTTGAAGATAAAATAGAAATCCTACATGGAAATCTTACCGAGGTAATAAAAGAAAAATCAGATATAGTAGTAGCAAATATAATGGCAGATATAATAATGATACTGCTTGAGGATGTTAGGGAATTTATTGCAGAGGATGGAATTTTTATATCTTCTGGAATTATTTTACCAAAGCGAGAAATGATAGAAGAAAAATTAATTGAAAAGAAATTTGAGATTCTAGAAGTAGAAACTAAAGGTGAATGGTGTGCTATAACTGCAAAAAAACTGCCGTTATAACAGGAGGTTTAAAATGGATAGATTTTTTGTAGACTTTAGATTAGAGGATAAAGCGCTTATTACGGATAAAGATGAGATTAAGCACATTTCAAAAGTTTTACGACTTAGAGAAAATGATCAAGTAGAAATATTCAGCAATGAGGAAAAAGAATTTATAGCTCAAATAATAAGTATTTCTAAAGATGAAATAGAACTTAAAATTTTAGAAGAAATTCAAAAAAAGCGAGAGCTTGATTGCAAGATAACTATATACCAAGGGATTCCTAAGGGACAAAAAATGGAGCTTATAGTTCAAAAAGCTACAGAACTTGGAGTTTATAGAGTAGTGCCTTGTAATTTTAAGCGTTGCGTAAGCTCTATATCAGAAAAAGAAGATAAGAAAATTTCAAGATGGCAAAAAATAGCGCAAGAAGCTTCGAAACAGTCTAAAAGGCTCAAAGTTCCAACGATAGAAAATGTTATGGAAATAGCTGATGTAATCTCAGATATGAATAATAATGAGATAAATATATTATTTTATGAAGCGGAAACTGAAAACTCGCTAAAGAATTATATAAGAAGCTTAGATAATAAAAAAATATCCTCAGTGGGGATAATAATTGGAGCAGAAGGCGGACTAGAAGAAGAAGAATGTGAAGCCTTTACATTAGCAGGCGCTAAGATTGTAACGCTTGGAGATCGTATATTACGAACTGAAACTGCTGCTGTATATGGAGCTGCGATTCTAGCATATGAGTTTGAATAAGGAGTGTAAGATGCTGTATAAAAGTTATTCAGAATACCTTCAAAAAAAATATAAAGAAAAAGTATATAGAATACCACTTAATTTACCTATATCATGTCCAAATAGAGATGGTGAAGTAGGAACACATGGATGTACTTTTTGTGGAGATGTAGGTGCAGGGTTTGAAAGTTTATCGAATAAGCTTTCTGTAGAAGAACAGCTTGAAAAAAATATTGAATATATAGGTAAAAAATATAATTCTAATAAATTTATAGCGTATTTTCAAAATTATACTAACACATATTTACCATTTGATGATTTTAAAGATATGATAAAAAAATCACTTAGAGACGATGTGGTAGCTATATCGGTTTCGACTAGACCAGACTCTATAAACGATAAGCATTTAGAATATTTATCTATGATAAAGGAAACCTATCAAAAAGATATATCTATAGAGCTTGGACTTCAGACGGTAAATTATAAAACCTTAAAAAAAATAAATAGAGGTCATAGTTTAGCAGAATTTATAGATGCGGTTAACCGAATAAGAAAATATGATTTTGAAATTGTAGCCCATGTTATTTTAAATATACCATTTGATGATATGGATGATGTTATAGAGAGTGCAAAGATAATAAGTGCGCTTGCTATAGATTCAGTTAAAATCCATTCACTTTATATAGTAAAGAACACTAAGATGGCAGAGCAGTATCTTTCGGGAGAAATTAAATTTGGCACAGTAGAGGACTATATAGAAAGAACGGCTAATTTCTTAGCATATCTTAGCCCTAATATAGTAATTCAAAGACTTGTGGGAAGAGCTCCAGAAGAAGATACATTATTTTGTAACTATGGAATGTCTTGGTGGAAGATAAAAGATCAGCTAGAAGCCTACATGACAGCAAATGAACTTTATCAAGGAAAATTTTGTGATTATCTAAATGGTAAAGCTGTAAAGAAATTCTTATAAAATTATAAAAGGGGCTGTCGGGAAATAGGCGATAGCCTCACAGAATAAGAAGGATATACTCTTAATATTTATTTAGGAGAATATCCTTCTTTTTTTACGAAATATAAAAAAATGCAAAAAAAAAACGACAAAACTAGTTGCCGCTTTCTTC